>DATKPO010000029.1:0-18112 GCA_035524055.1 Solirubrobacteraceae bacterium | reverse complement strand
GCGGCCGGCAGCGCGCCGGCCGCCGCCCAGCTCGACTGGCTGCGAGACCAGGTCGACTCCGGCCTCGTCGAGGTCCTCCCCTTCGAAGTCCGCGCCGCCGAGGTCGCCGGCGCCCTGCGCGCCGCGATGCCGACGCCGCCGTCCGGCGGCCGACGCTCCCGGGACCGCTCCAAAGCCGAGAGCCGCGTCGCCTGGGTGCTCGACATCCAGATCGCCGCCACCGCCTTCGCGCATGGCTACGACCTCGTCAGCGCCGACGAGCATCACCGCCACATCGCCGAGCGACTCGCCGTGCTCGCGCCGGGGGCACCCGCCCTGTCTGTCACAGCGCCACCGCGGTTCGGCTGAGGCCGCGGGTGACGGGCGGCGCGTCTGGGCGGGCGAGTCGCGCCTCGAGATCGCCCTGCCGCCGGCGAGACCCGTGTCGTCGCGGGATGCAGTAGGTTGCGACGAACCGAACAGAGGGGATTCGCTGGGATGAGGAAGACAGGTACGTCGTTGCTGGCCGCCCTTGCCCTTGTGGGCGGGGCCACCGCTCCCGCGGTGCTGGCCGCCGAGGTCGCGCCGGGGCCGGCTCCGGCTCCCGCACCAGCGGTCGTCCCGCCGGCGCTGCAGTCGCTCGAGCAGAAGATGGCGGCGATCCGCTTCAACACCGCCCGGATCTCGCAGCGCTCGGTGATCGGCGAAGTCGGCGCCCCCACCGGCGCCGCCGAACTGGCGGTCGGCGGCAAGGGGCACGGCGCCCTGACCCTGACGTCGGGGCTCATCAGCCACTCGCCCAAGCTCGCGAGCGCCGCCAACACCACGGAAAGCTTTTCCGGCTCGAAACGCCGGCGCCTGGCCAGCACGACGAAGGAGCGCATGATCGGCCAGACCACCTATACCTACCTACCGTTGATCGCCCATATCGACGGCGGGCGGCCCTGGGTGCGCGGCAGGGCGGTCTCGGCGTCCCAGTCAGAAGGCGAACTGGGGCTCTTCGCCAGCGAGGTCGCCCTGCTGGAGCCCGCCCTGAGTGGACCTCCGAATGAGCCCTTCGCCAAGCTGATCGACTCGCTCGACCATGCCGTCAGCATCCGCGAAGGCGGCCCGGTGACCGTGGACGGACAGCAGACCACCGAGTTCTACGTGTCGCTATCCGTCGTCCAGCGGCTCGCCGGCACCATCTCCCCCAAGCAGCTCACCAAGCTCGAACGCGAAATCCGCAAGAGCCCCGCCGAAGCGAACGTCGAGCTCGACGTCTTCATCGCCCCCGACGGGCTGCCCGTGCGGACGATCGGCATCGGCGGCGCCGGCTCCGAAGCCATCGGCATCGAGCAGGACATCCTCGCCCTCGGGGTACCCGTCGTCGTCCACGCCCCGCCCGCCCGCGAGACGATCGGCGAGCTCCGGCTGCTGAAGATCGAGGAGCGCATCGCAAAGCGCGCCCACCGACGGCGCTCCAGGCACGTCCACGGCTGACGCGGAGCAGCCACGCCACGGTACCCGACCCCTTCCGATAGGAGCACGCGCACGGCGGCATCGGCTGGCCAGCCGGCCAGCCAGCCGGCGAGGTCCACCCTCGGGGGTTAGGATGCCGTCCACCGTGGCCGATCCGACGAGATCCGAGCAAGACACCTCCTCTCAGGCCGGCGCCGCCTCGACGAACCCCGCGCCGGTGGTGCTCTACGACGTCACCCACGGCGTCGCCACTATCACCCTCGACGATCCATCCACCCGCAACTCGCTCTCCCCGGAGATGATCGGCGGGCTCATCGCCGCGTTCCAGCGCGCCCGCGACGACGACGCCGTGCGCTGCGTCGTGCTCGCCTCCTCCCACGAAAAGGTCTTCTCCTCCGGCGCCAACCTCGGCGGGTTCGCCGGCGACGTGCCGCTGGTGCACAAGCACTTCGGCATCGACGGGCTCCTGGCCCTGCTGAAGCTGATCGCCGCCTACCCCAAGCCGACGATCTGCGCCGCCCGCGGGCACGTCCTCGCCGGGGCCTTCGGGATCGCCCTCGCCTGCGACCTCGTCGTCGCCTCCGAGCGGGCCACCTTCGGGACGCCCGAGATCAACGTCGGGGTCTTCCCCTTCATGATCATGGCCCTCATCTACCGCAACCTCCCGCGCAAGCGCGTCAACGAGCTGCTTCTCCTCGGCGAGCGCCAGAGCGCCGAGGACGCGCTCGCCCTCGGGATCGTCAACCGGGTCCTCCCCGACGCCGACTTCGACGACGCCGTGGCCGACTGGGCGCGCAAGCTCGCCGGCAAGTCGCCCGTCATCATGCGGCTCGGCAAGGAAGCCATGCGCCGCCAGCTCGACATGCCGCTCGAGGACGCCCTGGACTATCTGCGGGCGCAGCTCTCCCTGGCGCTCTCCACCGAGGACGTCGTCGAGGGGGTCACCGCGTTCTTCGAGAAGCGCGACCCCGTCTGGAAAGGACGGTGAGGGACATGGGTGCCGGGGACACGGCCGCCGCGGACACGGCCGCCGGGTCTGCGGGCGTCCCCGCGCAGACCGGCCCCGGCGCGCAGACCGACGCCGCCGCCCAGCGGCCCTCCCTGCTGCGCCCCCTCGTCGAGGATCTCGCCGCCCGGCGCGAGCACATCAGGCTCGGCGGCGGCGAGGCCAAGATCGCCAAGCAGCACGACCAGGGCAAGCTCACCGCCCGCGAGCGCATCGCCCTGCTCGTCGACGAAGGCACCTTCGTCGAGCTCGGCATCCACGGGCGGCCGCACTCCACCCAGCGGGCCATGGAGGGCGTCGACGCCCCCGCCGACGGCGTCGTCACCGGCTACGGCAAGATCGACGGCCGCCTCGCCGCGGTCTGCGCCTATGACTTCACCGTCATGGCCGGATCGATGGGGATGACCGGCGAGTTCAAGGTCACCCGGCTGCGCGAGCTGGCGCTGACGAAGCGCATCCCCTTCGTCTGGTTGCTCGACTCCGCCGGCGCCCGCGTCCAGGAGGCCGCCGGGGCGATGTTCGCCGGCTCCGGCCACCTCTTCCGCGAGGAGGTCGTCATGAGCGGCGTCATCCCCCAGGTCGCCGCCCTCATGGGACCCTGCGCCGCCGGCACCGCCTACATCCCCGGCCTCGCCGATTTCGTGCCCATGGTCAAGGGACGCGGCTCGATGGCCCTCGCCGGACCCCACCTCGTCCGGGCCGCCATCGGCGAGGACGTCACCCAGGAGGAGCTGGGGGGCTCGCGCGTGCACTGCCGCAAGTCCGGGGTCGGCGACATGGAGGTCGCCGACGACGAGGAGTGCATCGCTCAGATCAAGGACTACCTCTCCTACTTCCCCTCCAACTGCGAACAGCCCCCGCCGCTGCGGGCGGCGTCCGACCCCATCGACCGCGCCGAGGACGCCCTGCTCGACGTCCTCCCCGAGTCAAACCGCAAGCCCTACGACATGTACGACGTCATCAGGCTCATCGTCGACGACGGCGACTACCTCGACATCAAGCGCCAGTGGGCGAAGACCATCATCACCTGCCTCGCCCGCTTCGGCGGCCGCCCGGCGGGGATCGTCGCCAACCAGCCCAAGCAGCTCGGCGGGATCCTCGACAACGACTCCGCCGACAAGGCCGCCCGCTTCGTCAACCTCTGCGACGCCTTCGGCATCCCCCTCGTCTTCATCCAGGACGTCCCCGGCTTCATGGTCGGCACCAAGGTCGAGGCCGAAGGCATCATCCGCCACGGCGCCAAGATGCTCTACGCCGTCGCCAACGCCACCGTCCCCAAGCTCACCGTCATCACCCGCAAGGCCTACGGCGCCGGCTACTACGTCATGAACGGCCGCGCCTACGAGCCCGACCTCATCGTCGCCTGGCCCAGCGCCGAGATCTCCGTCATGGGCGCCGAGGGCGTCGTCGAGATCGCCTTCCGCAAGGTCCTCGAGGAGGCCGACGACCCCGCCGCCAAGCGGGCCGAGCTGATCGACGCCTTCCGCAAGACCTTCGACGTCTACCTCGCCGCCGGCAACGACATGATCGACGACGTCATCGACCCCCGCGAGACGCGGGCGACGATCTGTCGGGGGCTGGAGATGGCCCAGGGCAAGAAGGTGCAGCGGCCCTGGAAGCGGCACGGAGTGGTGCCGGTATGAGCAGCCCGCGGCGACGCCCCGGAGGGCACTGACATGAGCGTCGAAGACCCCGTCGTAATCACCTGCGCCATCTCCGGCGTCCTCGCCAACCGCGAGCAGTGCCCGGCGATCCCCTACACACCAGCAGAGTACGCCGCCGAGGCGCGGCGGATCGTGGACGAGGGTGGCACCATGATCCACATCCACGCCCGCAAGCCCGACGGCTCGCCGTCGTTCGAGGTCGAGGACTACCGGGCCATCTCCGAGGCCATCCGCGCCGAGATCGGCGACGCCGCGATCATCAACTTCTCCACCGGCGCCGTCGGGGTCTCGGTGGAGAAGCGCGTCGCCTACCTGCGCGAGTGCCGGCCCGAAGTCGCCGCCCTGAACATGGGCTCCATGAACTACGCCAAGTACTCCTCCTCGCGCAAGGACTTCGTCTTCAAGATGGTCTTCGCCAATCCCTTCGAGGAGATCGTCGAGCTGTTGCGGGCGATGAAGGAGCTTGGGATCAAACCGGAGCACGAGTGCTTCGACCTCGGCCACGTCGGCAGCCTGGAGCCGTTGATCGACATGGGAGTGCTCGAGCCCCCGCTGCACGTCGACTGCATCATGGGCGTCACCGGAGGCGTCCCGCCCGGCGCCCGCAACCTGGCGGCGATGGTCGCCAACATCCCCGGGGTGGACCGTGGCGTCGGCGCCCGGCGGGCGAGCGCCGCGGGCGGGAGTGCGGAGGTTGAGGGGGGTGCCGATGTTGAAAAAACCGAGGTGTGTGCGCGCGCGCGTACGCGCGCGCACTGGGCCGTGATCGGCATCTCCCGCCGCCAGTGGGAGCTGATCGCCGCCGCCCTCACCCTCGGCGGCTCGATCAGGGTCGGGCTGGAGGACAACCTCTACCTGCCCGACGGCACCATGGCCCGCTCCAACGGCGAGCTCGTCGCCAAGGCCCGGCAGATGACCGAGGACGTCGGGCGGCGACCGGCGACCGTGCATGAGGCGCGGGCGCTGTTGAACATCTCCGGGCGCAGCGGCTAGCGTGGGCACGGCTCGGCAGATCGACGCTCGAGCGGATCGGTTGCGACGGGCAGTGCGGCCATGAGCCTGCCGCTCGCCGGCATCCGCGTCCTGGACCTCTCCCGCCTCCTGCCCGGCGGGTTCTGCTCGCTGCTGCTCGCCGACTTCGGCGCCGACGTGCTCAAGGTCGAGGACACCGGAATGGGCGACTACATCCGCTGGTCACCGCCCTATGTCGAAGGCGCCCACGACAGCGCCAGGTCGGCCCTCTTCCTCGCCCTGAACCGCAACAAGCGCTCCATCCGAATCGACCTCAAGAGCGAGGCCGGGAAGGAGGTGCTGCTGGCGCTCGTCGCCGAACACGACGTCGTCCTGGAGTCCTTCCGGCCCGGTGTGCTGGATCGGCTCGGGGTCGGCTACGAGCGGATGCGGGAAATCAACCCCGGGATTGTCTACTGCGCCATCACCGGCTACGGCCAGGACGGCCCCAAGCGCGACGCCTCCGGGCACGACATGAACTACCTCGGCCTCATCGGCCTCCTCGGTCTCACCGGGGACGGCGCCGGTGGAGGCGTGGGGGAGAGCGCCGGCGAGGGTGCCGGGGGGAGCGCGGGCGAGGGTGCCGCCGGGAGCGAACGCGCGGGCGCCGGCGGACACGGCGCCGGCGGACACGGCGCCGGCGGAGACGGCGCCGGCGGAGACGGCGCCGGCGGACATCCCATCCAATCCGCCGGCCAGATCGCCGACCTCGGCGGGGGCGCCCTGATGGCGGCCTTCGGCATCCTCGCCGCCCTGCGCGAGCGCGACGGCAGTCCCGGGCACCCCGCGACTCCCGCCCGCGACGGCCTGCCGGCCCGCCCCGAGATCCCGGCGCAGCCAGGCTCCGGTCTGGGTCAGGTCGTGGACGTCTCGATGGCCGACGGCGCCCTCTCCTGGCTGGCGCTCGTCGCCGGCGCCTACCTCGCCGACGGCAACGTCCCCCGCCGCGGCGAGCTGCCGTTGGCGGGCTCGCTCATCTGCTACCGCCCCTACGAGTGCGCCGACGGCTGGGTCACCCTGGGCGCCCTGGAGCCCAAGTTCTGGCAGGCCTGGTGCCGCGGGGTCGGGCGCGAGGATCTCGTCGAGCGTCAGTTCGAAGGCCCCGGGTCGGAGGCCCACGGGGAGGTCGTCGCGATCTTCAAGGCCCGCACCCGCGCCGACTGGGAGCGGTTCGCCGCTGAGCACGACTGCTGCCTGGAGCCCGTCCTTGACCTCGACGAGGCGCTCGACTCGGAGCTGGTGCGCGCCCGCGAGATGGTCGTCACCATGGATCAGCCCGGCGTCGCCGACGGCGTCCGCCAGCTCGGGGTGCCCGTCAAGCTCGGCCGCACCCCCGGCGACCACGCCCGGCTGCCGGGGCCGGAGCTCGGCGAGCACACCGCCGAGGCGCTCGCCGCCGCCGGCTACTCCCCGGAGGAGATCCAGGAGCTGCTGCGCGCCGGCGCCGTCGCCGCGTCGGGACGCGAGGGGGCGGGGGAGTCGGCCAAATAGTTGCTTTCTCGGGCCGAGATCCGTCAGCATAGGGGCATGGCCTACGTGGACGAGGGGGCGCAGGAGGGTGGGGTGGCTCGCGCTGGAGACACCGCCGACGAGGGCGATCCCGCCGCCGTCGCGGGGGCCCCCGCGGAGGGCGCGAAGCCGCCGATCACGGACCAGCCGGCGATCGAGCTGCTGCTCGTCGAGGACGACGACGGCGACGCCGTGCTGGTCGAGGACCAGCTCGCCGAAGACCTACCCCGCGCTCACGTCACCCGCAGCCGCAACCTGGCCGAGGCGATCGCCGGCCTGGACTCGCCGCTCGACTGCGTGCTGCTCGACCTGAGACTGCCCGACGCCGCCGGGATGGACGCCGTGGGGCGCGTACGCTCCCAGGCTCCGTCGGTGCCGCTGATCGTGCTCACCGGCCTCGACAACGAAGCGGCCGGGGTCGCCGCCGTGGCAGCCGGAGCGCAGGACTACCTCGTCAAGGGCAAGGTCGGCGGCGGCGTCCTGGGGCGCTCCATCCGCTACGCCATCGGCCGCCATCAGACCGAGGAAGCCGAGCGCCAGCTGCTGCTCGTCCAGGCCCGCGCCCAGGAGCTCGCGCGCCTGGAACGCGGCCTGGCGCCGCGGCCGTTGATCCAGCGAGACTCGGCCTGGGTCGCCTCGCGCTACCGCGCCGGACGCGGCAGCGCGCTGCTCGGCGGCGACTTCTACGACGCCGTTCAGGTCCCCGACGGAAGCCTCCGTCTCGTCGTCGGAGATGTCTGCGGCCACGGCGCCGACGAAGCCGCGATCGGGGTCTCGCTGCGCAGCTCCTGGCGGGCGCTCGCCCTCGCCGGCACCCAGCCGGCCGCGATCATGGGCACCCTGGAGCGCGTCTTCGAGCACGAACGACACGTCCCGAGCCTCTTCGCGACGCTCTGCATGCTCGAGATCGACACCCGCGCCGGCGTCGCCACGGTGGTGCAGGCGGGACACCCGCCGCCGCTGCAGATCACCGGCGGCGCCGTCGCGCCGCTGCTGCCGGCCAGCGGCGAGCACCCGATCGGATTGGGTGACGGGCGCTGGTCGGAACGCTCGGTCGCGCTCGCCGCGGACTGGGCGATCCTGCTCTACACCGACGGGATCATCGAGGGGCGGATCGGCGACGGGCCGGAGCGGCTCGGCGAGGAGGGACTGCTGGGGCTCGTCGATCGCCATATCGCCGAGCGCGCCGACTGGCGCGGGCGGCCCGGGGCGCTGCTGGACGAGCTCATCAGCCACGCCGAGAGGCTCAACGGGCGGCCGCTGATCGACGACATCGCGATGCTCCTCGTCGGCGCGCCCTACTCCGCGGGGCCCGTGCCGGCGTGATCGCGCCGCGGCGCTGGAGCCGGACGTTCTCGCGCCGGGTGTCCCGCCTGGGCGTCGGGCAGTCCCTGGCGCTCACCATCGGGCTGCTGCTCGTCTTCGCCGTCGTCGGCATCGGTCTCGCCGCGCTCGCCAATGCCCGGGTCGGGTCGCGCCGTGGGCTCCTGCTGGACGAGATCGGACCCTCGCTGAGGGCGGCCATCAGGCTGGAAGACGCCCTCGTCAACGAGGAGACCGGCGTCCGCGGCTACGTCATCACCGCCCAGCCGGGGTTCCTCGAACCCTACAGAATGGGTCGAGCCGAGGAGACCGCCGCCTACCGCGCCCTGCGCGCCCGCGAGCACGCGACCGGCCCGACGGTCACCGCCGAGGTCGACGCCGTCAGCGCCGCCGCGGCGGCCTGGAGGACGGGCTACGTGGAGCCCATCCTGCGGCTGACAGATCGCACCCGGCGGGGCTCGCTGACGGCCAGCCTGCACGGGAAGCAGCTGTTCAACGCGATCCGGGTCCCCCTGGGGGCGCTCCAGGCCGATCTCACCCGCAAAGACACCCAGACCCGGGCACAGCTCAACCAGGCGGCGACGCTGCTGGCGGTCGCCCTCCTGATCGCCGCGGCGCTGATCATCGGCAGCGTTCTCGGCGCCGGCCTGTTCCTGCGCCAGATGATCACCCGCCCCCTCGCCCGGCTCGGCGAGGAGGCCAGGCGCGTCACCGACGGGGACTTCGCCACCCCGCTCGCCGCCGCCGGCGGCCCCCGCGAGATCGCCGACGTCGCAAGCGACATGGAGGCCATGCGCGAGCGCATCGTCCAGGAGCTCGCCACGGTGCGGGAGGCGCAGCGCCAGGTCGCCGAGCAGGCCGCCGAGCTGGCCCGCTCCAACGCCGAGCTCGAGCAGTTCGCCTACGTCGCCTCCCACGACCTCCAGGAGCCGCTGCGCAAGGTCGCGAGCTTCTGCCAGGCGCTGCAGCAGCGCTATCGCGGCCAGCTCGACGAGCGCGCCGACCAGTACATCGACTTCGCCGTCGACGGCGCCAAGCGGATGCAGGAGCTCATCAACGCGCTCCTCGCCCTCTCCCGGGTCGGACGCGGCGGCGCCCCGCACACCACAGTCCAGCTCGACGACGCCCTCGCCGCCGCCGAGAGCTCGCTCGCCGGCGAGCTGCGCCAGGCCGGTGCGCGCGTGCTCGCCGAGCCGCTGCCGCCCGTCCGCGGAGACCGCGCCCTGCTGGTCTCGCTCTTCCAGAACCTCATCGGCAACGCCGTCAAGTTCCGCGACTCCGAGCCGCCCGTCGTGCGCATCGAGGGCGAGCGCCGCGAAGGCGAGCTCTGGATCTCCATCGCCGACAACGGCATCGGCATCGAGTCCGACTACGCCGAGCGGATCTTCCAGATCTTTCAGCGCCTGCACTCCCGCGAGGCTTACACGGGCACCGGCATCGGGCTGGCGCTCTGCCGCAAGATCGTCGAATATCACGGCGGACGGATCTGGCTCGACCCGGACTACGCCGGAGGAGCCCGCTTCCAGCTCACCCTACCCCTCGCCAAGGAGGCACGCCGATGAACGCCGACCTCGCCTCGATCCTGCTCGTCGAGGACGACCCCGGAGACGTCCTGCTCGTGCGCGAGGCGCTGGCCGAGCACAAGGTGGCCAACTCGCTGTCGGTCGTCGACGACGGCGTCAAGGCGATGGACTTCCTGCGCCGCCGGGGCGACTACGCCGAGGCCGAGCGCCCCGGTGTCGTGCTGCTCGACCTCAATCTGCCCCGCAAGAGCGGCGCCGAGGTCCTCGCCGAGATCAAGGGCGACCCCGAGCTGACGACGATCCCGGTCGTCGTCCTGACGACCTCCGAAGCCGAGGAGGACGTGCTGCGCTCCTACCAGCACCATGCCAACGCCTACGTCACCAAGCCCGTCGACTTCGAGTGCTTCAAGCGGATCGTCCGCCAGATCGACGAGTTCTTCATCGGGATCGTCAAGCTGCCGCCGGCGACGCTCGGTGGCGCCTAGCGACGGGGCCAGGGCGGGGCCAGCTCGCGGCGCTATGCTTTGCCGCTATTGACTGACTGGTCAATCTACCCCCTGACGGGTGCTGGTTGAGCGCGCGGCGCCAGCCGATCGGACGCACGAAAAACGGCGCTGACAAGCGCCGCATGATCCTCGACGCCGCGGTGCGGGTGTTCGCCAATCAGGGCTTCCACGCCTGCCGCGTCTCGGACATCGCCGACGAGGCCGGGGTGGCCTACGGGCTCGTCTATCACTACTTCGCCTCCAAGGACGAGGTCCTCGACACCCTCTTCCTGGAGCGCTGGGAGGTGATGCTGCAGATGATCCGCCAGGTCGACGCCCAGGAGCTGCAGGCACGGGCCAAGCTGGCGGCGATCGCGTCGTTCATAGTCGACAGCTACCGCCACGACCCGGACCTGATGAAGGTCATCATCGTCGAGGTCACCCGCGCCGCCAACTCCTTCGGCCAGACCCATCTTGCCCAGATCCGCCAGGCCTACGAGCTGATCGCGCGGATCGTCACCTCCGCCCAGTCCGAAGGCCTCTTCAAGGCCGAGATCGACGCCGAGTTCGCCGCGATGGCCTTCTACGGCGCCATCGAGCAGATGCTGACCGGCTGGATCTTCGGGCTGCTGCCGCGGGGGGAGGAGAACTACGAGCGCGCCAAGTGGCTCGTCGTCGAGACCGTCTGCGGTGGATTGGAGACGACCACCGCGGGGAATACACTCCGGCGATAATGGAGAACGACATGGTCAAGCGACTCATCTGGTCAGGGCTGCTCGCGGGGCTCGGCGCGCTGGCGAGCATCGCCACCCAACGCGCCGCCGCCGTCGTCTGGCGCCGCGTGTTCGGCGAGGAGCCTCCCGAGTGAGCGACGGCTCGTCCGGGGGGTCAGGCGGCGCCGCGCGGGGCCGTGCGGACGGGATGCCGGGCGGTCCGCGAGCCGGAGGACCGCAGAACATAGCGACCGCGATCACCGACGTCTCGGAGCGCTTCGCGGCTCTGGTCCACGAAGAGATCGAGCTCGCCAAGGCCGAGGTCTCGGAGAAGACCGGCAAGCTCGCCCGGGGCGCCATCGTCGCCGTCGCCGCCGGCGTCTTCCTCGTGACGGCGCTCTTCTTCACCCTCGTCGGCTTCGCGCTGCTGATCTACTATGCGCTTCCCGTCGGCGCCTTCGCCTACTTCTGGGGCTTCTTCGCGATGGCCGCCATCCTCATCGTCCTCGGCATCCTCGCCGGGCTCGTCGCGGCCCGCGTCGTCAAACGCGGCGCCCCGCCGACGCCGCAGATGGCGATCGAGGAGGCCCGCCGGATCCGTGAGAGCATCGGCTCGATGCCCGACGGCGGAGCGGGCGCCGGGCAGACGGGGGGCGGCTACGGACAGACGGGGGCCGGCTAGGCATGCATTTGCAAAATTGCGTTTTGGGATCGGTGCGATCGCGCCGATCTGAAATGAGAGATTTGAGCGTCGACCTGCACGCGGCGGCCGGGTAGACGATGGCCCAGCGTTCCGCCGAGGAGATTCGCAGCTCGATGGAGGCCAACCGCGCCGAGCTCGAGCTCTCGATCCAGCGCCTGCGTGGCGAGGTCGCCGAGCTGACCGACTGGCGCGCCCACGTCGCCCGCCACCAGAGGGAGATAATGATCGGCGTCGCCGTCGTCGGGTTCGCGCTGGGGGCGCGGCGGATGCGCCGGCGCCGGCGCCGGCTGCGGTACTGACGGTCGCCCGGCGCCCGGCCTCAGCTCAGAAGCTGCCGCGGAATCCCGCCGACCCCGATCAGCCCGGGCCCGACGTACGTCCCGATAACGGGCCCCACCTCGGAGGTGAAGAGCGGCTCGGAGCCGTAGATCTCGCGTCCCCGATCGATCAGCCGCTGGGCCTGCTCGGTGGCCTGGATGTGCTGGACGACCCAGGCGTCGGAGCCGGCTTCGCGCAGCTCGTGCATGTACTGCACCATCCGCTCGAACGCGCGGCCGGCGGTGCGGACGCGCTCGACGGGCACGATCTCGCGCTCGAGCGAGAGGATCGGCTTGATCCGCAGGGTGCCGCCGAGCCAGGCCTGGGCCTTGCCGACGCGACCGCCGCGACGGAGGTAGTCGAGGGTGTCGATGCAGAACCAGATTTTCAGCGCCCGTCTGGTCTCGCGCACCCGGGCGGCGACCTCGTCCTTGCCGGCCCCACCGCGGGCGGCGGCGGCTCCGGCGAGCACGAGCAGTCCGAGCCCGCCACAGGCGGTTTCGCCGTCGATGACCTCGATGCGCTCACCGAGGCCGCGCTCGGCGAGCAGGCCGCGGGCCTGGCGGGCGGCCTCGCAGGTTCCGGAGATGCCGCCGGAGAGGTGGACCGAGACGATGTCCCGGCCGGCGTCCAGCAGCGGCTCCCAGACCGCCAGGAAGTCTCCGATCGAGGGCTGCGAGGTGCTCGGCAGCTCGCGCTCGCCGGCGAGGCGGGCGTAGAAGGCGGCGTAGTCGTCGATCTCGCTCTCCCGCTCCTGGACGATCTCGCCGCCGTGGTCGGGCCAGCGCAGGTAGAGGCTGACCTGGTGGATGCCCTGGCCGTCGGCGAGGGCCCGCGGCAGATACTGGGTGCTGTCGGTGACGATCGCGACCTCCGGCATGTGCCGCTGACCCTACCTGCAACGCCTCTAGACTGCGACGTCGTGATGAAGAGCCTCCTGACGGGCCGGCGGTGAGCCGGACTCTCCTGACTGGCGGCTCGGGCCTGCTGGGCTCGCGCGTCGCCCGCCTCCTGGCGCAGCGGGGCGACGAGCTGCGTCTGACGGTGCGCGAGCGTACGCCCACGGAGCATCTCGACTTCGACTACGAGGCGGTGCGCTGCGACGTCCTCGACCGTCAGGCGGTGCGGCGGGCGATGGGCGGCGTGGAGCGCGTCTTTCACGTCGCCGGCCTGACGAGTCTGCGGGCGCCTGCGGCGGAGCTGTTCCGTGTCAACGTCGAGGGCACCCGGATAGTGCTCGAGGAGGCGCTGCGGGCTGGGGTGGAACGAGTCGTGCACACCTCGTCGATCGCCGCCGTCGGTCCGGCCCCGCGCGGGGCGGTGGCCGACGAGCGCCAGGTCTTCCCTGCCGGCTGTTGCGCGGTGCCCTACGTCGAATCCAAGCGCGAGGCCGAGGTCCAGGCACTGCGCCTGGCCGCGCGGGGCCTGCCGGTGGTGATCGTCAACCCCGCTTTCGTGCTCGGGGCCGGCGACCTTCACGGGTCCTCGACGGATCTCGTGCGGCGCTTCCTGCGTCGCGAGATCCAGGCCTACGTGGACGGTGCGCTCAACATCGTCGACGTCGGCGACGTCGCCGACGGTCACCTCCTCGCCGAGGAACACGGCGAGATCGGCGAGCGTTACATCCTGGGCAACCGCAACTTCACGCTCGACCGGCTCTTCACCGACCTCGGCCGGCTCTCCGGCGTGCAGCCCCCGGCGATCAAGCTGCCGCTGCCCGCCGCCGTGGCGTTGGCGCACATCGCCGAGAGCCTGCCGGGGACTCCGGTGGTCACCGCCACCGAGGTGCTCGCCGGCGGGCAGTGGTGGGCGTTCAGCAGCGCCAAGGCCAAGCGCGAGCTGGGCTACAGCCCCGGGCACCACGAGGACCCGCTGGCGAGCACCATCGCCTGGTATCGCGAGCACGAGGAGCGCCTGGCGGCGCCGGGCACGCGCCAGCCCCCGGCGCTGCGGCTGGCGGGCTTCGCCCTGCGTCAGGCCGGCGGGGCGCTGCGCGGGCTCGGGCTCTGAGCGGTCGCTCGCGCCTGTCCGGGCCGCTCGGCGCCGGGGTCCCCCGCCACTCGACGGCCGAGGCCTCAGCCGAGGCGGTTCTCGATCTGCAGGTGGCCCGAGTCGCTCATGTCCCCGGCGCCGTCGGCCGCCGGCGCCGCGGGGGCCGCATCCTCGGCCCCGAGCAGCCGGGCGAGCTCTCCCGACTCGTACATCTCGGTCACGATGTCGCAGCCCCCGACGAGCTCGCCGTCGACGAACAGCTGCGGGATCGTCGGCCAGTTCGAGAGCGCCGAGAGCTCCTGGCGGATGCGGGGGTCGGGGAGGACGTCGACGGCGGCGAAGCGGGCGTCGAGCGCCTGCAGGACGGCGACGGTCTGGCGCGAGAAGCCGCAGGCCGGGGCCTCGGGGTCGCCCTTCATGAAGAGGATCACGGGGTTCTCGGCGATCGCCTCCGCGATCGCCGTGCGGATCGGGTTCTCGGCGCCCTCGGAGGGGGCGGTGATGGGATCGATGCTGGCCATGACGGGGGCTCCTTGGTTCTCGCGGTGCTTTGGGTGCTCGGGGCGGTGTCGGTGTCTGGGCTGCCCGGCACGCGCGCCGGGCGTGGGGTCGTTCAGCCCACCTCGGTCTTCAGCGACAGCGCGTGGATCGGCCCGCCGATGTCCTCGCCGAAGACGTCGTAGACGAGGCGGTGCTGCTCGATGCGGCTGCGGCCGGCGAAGGCCTGGGCGGTGACGGTCGCCCGAAAGTGGTCGCCGCTGCCGCCGCCGAAGTCCTCGACCTCGGCGCGGGCGCCGGGGATGGCGGTCTCGATGCGCTGCTTGATCTCGTCCGGGGTGGGCATCTTGGGCAAGGATAGCCGCGTCCGGGGCGCGCTACACTTTTGAAAGCGATGATCTCCTTCAGCGACAAGGGAGCCGAGAAGGTGCGCGAGTTCCTCGCCGCCCAGGGTGCCGACATGGGCCTCGCCGGCCTGCGCGTCGGGGTCCGCGGAGGCGGCTGCTCGGGCTTCCAGTACCAGCTGGCCTTCGACGAGCAGCACGAGAGCGACGCCGTCTTCGAGAGCCACGGGCTGAAGCTGCTCGTGGACCGGGCCAGCCTGCAGTACGTGGCGGGCTCGACGATCGACTACGAGGAGAGCCTCCAGGGGGCGGGGTTCAAGGTCAACAACCCCAACGTCGTCGCCGCCTGCGGCTGCGGGTCCTCGTTCCGGGTCGCCGAGGAGGAGCAGGTCTCCGCGGTCTGAGGGCCGATGGGCGGCGCTGGCCGGCGTCCTCCCTCGCTCATGTGCTGGCGCACACTTCGCTCGGTGCGTCCTTGGCCAGCTTGCCCCTCGACCCTCAGATGGGCCTGAGCTGTACTACCCCGGCTCGTTGTCCAGGGAGCGCCAGAGATAGCGGCAGGCGAGCGTGCGGTGCGGGCGCCAGGGCTCGGCGATGCGCTCCATCGTGGCGGCGTCGGGGAGGCCGTCGAGCCGGTAGGCGAGCTCGATGGCGCGCCTGATCCCGAGGTCCCCGACGGGCAGCACGTCGGGCCGCTGGAGGTGGAACATGAGGAACATGTGGGCGCTCCACTCGCCGATGCCCTTGACGGCGACGAGCTCGGCGACGACCTGCTCGTCGGGCAGCTCGTCGAGGCGCTGCAGCTCGAGCTCGCCTGACAGCGCGTGCTCGGCCAGGGAGCGCAGATAGGAGACCTTGGCCCGCGACAGTCCGGCGGCGGCGCGCATGGCTTCGGGCTCGGCGGCGAGCACCTGCTCGGGTGTGGGGGTGCGCCCGTCGAAGTGCTCGGTGAGGCGCAGGAAGATGCTGCGGGCGGCCTTCGTCGAGAGCTGCTGGCCGACGATGGCGCGCACCAGCGCCCCGTAGTGGTCGGCGGGACGGCCCGCGCGGGGGTCGCCGAGCGTGGGTCCGACGGCGTCGATGACCTCGGCCAGCACGGGGTCGCTGCGGCGCAGCTGGGACAGTCCGCGGGGGCGGGTGCGACGCGGTGCGGCGGGGCCGGGCGTCTTGCCGCGGGCGCCGGGCCGGGGCGGCTTGCTGTGGGCGCCGGGGCCGCCGGGCGTCCTGTCGCGGGCGACGCGGCGTTTGGGGGCGGGCTCAGGCAGCGGACTAGACGGCGACGGTTGTCTCGAGCGCGACGGGCTCGCCGTCGAGCGCGTTCAGGGCGCGCGGCAGGGAGGCGGCGATGCAGGTGAAGCTGGGGGTGTCGCGCACGGTGTAGCGCGAGGCCTCGGTGGTGCGCAGCCGCTGGACGAGGTCGAGGAAGGTGCCGACGTCGTCGGTGTCGAAGGCCACGACGAACTCCTGGTCGTCGAGGCCGAAGGAGTAGGTCGTGTGGTTGTCCACCCCGGGGTATTCCCGCCCGACGGCGATGTGGCCCTGCATGATCCGCCAGCGCTCCTCGGCGGGCAGGGCGTACCACTCGCGGGACTTCACGAAGGGGTAGACGAAGACGTACTTGCCGCGAAAGCCGCGCGGCCGGGTGCGGAGGTCTTCGGAGTACTCCGAGCTCTTGCGCATCCCGAGGAACGAGTGGGGGATCTGCGCCCAGCGCATGAGCCCGCTCTGGGCGAGGACGACGTGAAACTCGTGGATGCGGTCGAGGTTCTCGGCCTCGGAGATCAGGAGCAGGTCGGCGTCGCCGCGGGTGCCGACGAGCGAGAAGGACTGCAGGAGGTGGCCGTCGGCGAAGTCCTCGCAGGCGGCGAGGAGCTCGCGCTTGTCCTGGGCGCGCTGCTCGGGGTCGGCGCGGCGCCAGGCCGACTCCATCTTCAGGAAGGTGTACTTGACGAAGTGGCGCTCGCTCATACCGACAGGCTACAAGCTGGGCGTGGGCAAGACGGTGGGCGGGGGCTTGGGTCCCGCGGGTCGGTCTCCGTCGGCTCGCCGTGTCGGCGGCGTGCCCCGGGGCCGGGTGGCGGGCTAAAGTCTGGGTGTGCGGATCGCGCTCGTCTCGCCGTACTCCTGGAGCTACCCCGGCGGGGTGACGCGGCACATCGAGGCGCTGGCGGACGAGCTGGACGCGGCGGGGCACGAGACGCGGATTCTGGCCCCGTTCGACCCCGACGACGCCTGGGCGCGTTTGACGCATCGAGGCGCGCGCCCGCAGCCTATCGAGCCGCCGGAGCGGCTGGTGGCGCTGGGCCGCACGATGGGCTTCCCGGCGAACGGCGCGATCTCGAACCTCGCGGCGACGCCGGACTCGGTGCTCGCGCTGTGGCGGGAGCTGCGGGGCGGGGGCTACGACGTGGTCCACATCCACGAGCCGATCGTCCCGCTCGTCGGCTGGTACGGGCTGAGCTGCGCGACGCTGGCCGGGATCCCCCTGGTGGGCACCTTCCACAGCTTCTCGGAGAACGCGCTGACCAACGGCATCGGCATCGGGCTCGGCGCAAGGCGGCGGATGAACCGGCTGCACGCCCGGATCGCGGTGTCCGAGGCGGCGGCCTGGACCGGCCGACGGTTCTTCGGTGGGCGCTACACGATCATTCCCAACGGGGTCCACGTGGCCGCCGCGGCCGGCGATCGCGGCGTCTTGGGTGCGGCGGAGCCCGGCGCGGGCGGCATCGTGGGGGAGCCGCTGCGCGTCCTCTTCATCGGCCAGGCCGTCGAGCGCAAGGGCCTGCCGGTGCTGCTGCGGGCGTTCGAGGCGCTGCGGGAGCAGCTGCCGGCGACGCTGACGCTGGTCGGCGTCGACCCCCAGGACGTGGCGCCGCTGCTGCTGGACGGCAGCGGACGTGACCTGGAGGAGCGCGGGGTGCGGGCGCTGGGCAAGGTCTCGGAGGAGCGCAAGGCGGCGGAGCTGGGGCGGGCGCAGGTGCTGTGCGCGCCGTCCCTCGGGGGGGAGAGCTTCGGGATGGTCTTGACGGAGGCCTTCGCGGCGGGGACGCCGGTGGTGGCGTCGGACATCGCGGGCTACCGCGACGTGGTGCGCGACGGCCTCGAGGGCCTCCTGACGCCGCGCGGCGACGCCCGGGAGCTGGCGCAGGCGCTGCGGATGCTGGCCCTGGAGCCGCGCCGCCGGGAGGCGATGGCACGGGCGGCGCGGGAGCGGGCGCAGCGTTTCGCCTGGCCGCGAGTGGCGGCGGAGGTGGCGGAGGTCTACGAGCAGGCGCGGGCGGTGGGTCGGGCGCCGACGCGGCTGCGCCGCACGCTGGCCCACCACGGCCTGGCGCCGGCGGACCTGCGGCCGGCGGTGGCGCCCCAGCAGCTGCCGAGCTTGGAGCCGGCCCTGGCGGTGCCGCCGGCGCGGCGGGTGCTGCGTGTAGGACGCCGGGCCGCGTTGGCCGCGGTGTCGCTGGGGGCGCTGCTGCTGGCGCTGCTGGCCTTGCAGCGGATCGGCGTCGGCCCGGTGGCGGCGAGCATCGTGGCGTCGAAGCCCGGCCTCCTCGCGGCGGGCCTCGGCCTGATGTGCCTGGCGATG
>DATKPO010000028.1:0-27917 GCA_035524055.1 Solirubrobacteraceae bacterium | reverse complement strand
CCTCGTCCTCGGCGATGGCGCGGCGGCGGCCGACGAGCAGGACGGCGAGGACGACGAGGATCACGACGATCAGGATCCCGCCGGCGATGTAGCGCAGTTTGTGGTGGACGGTCCCACTTTTGTGCTTGACGGTCGAGATCGCGAAGGTCCCGCCGTGGGCGCGGACTTCGGCGCCGAGCTTGGTCGATTCGCTCACCGGATAGGCGACGGTGAAGTGGGCGCCGTCGGCGAGCACGACGTGGGCCTTGGGGCCGCTGGGGTGAAGCACGACGGCGTGGACTTCGCCCTTGTGGACCTGGACGAGCAGCGCGGCGTAGCTCTCCGGCTGGAAGTGGACGGCGGTGCTCGCCGGCGCGGGCGCCGCGGTGGTGCCGGCGAGGACGAGCAGGGCAAGCGCCGCGCATAGCGCGCGCAGGGAAGAAGCTCTGGTTGGGTGGGTCATCGGCGACACCCTAGACGAGAGCCATCCCGAGCCGTAGCACGGAGGGCTACACCCGCCCGGTGTCGTTGCGATACGCACGCCGCGCGAGCCAGCTGAGGACGAGCGTCCAGGCGACCAGCACGGCCCAGGCCTGTGTCCCCCAGGGGTGCCCGCCGACGGCGACGTGGCTGGCCTGGACGAGCCAGTAGGAGGGGATGTATTCGGCGATGTCGCGCAGGGTCCCGGCGTGCAGCGGAAACCAGGCGCCGCCGAGCAGGGCGAGCAGCGAGATGCCGCCGCCCATGGCGGGCCCGATCGAGTCGGGGGTGAGGAGGTGGCCGATGAGGATGCCCAGCGCGGCGAAGGGGATGAGGCCGACGAGCATGAGCGCGGTCATCTTCAGCCAATCCTCGCCGGCGAGGTTGACGCCGAGCGAGGAGCCGCAGAGGTAGAGCACGACCAGGCTGAGCAGCGCGGTGAGGTAGGCGGTCAGGACCTTGGCGCGGAAGTAGGCGCGCGTGGAGAGCGGGCTGATGCGCAGCTGGCGGTTCCAGCCGACGGCGCGCTCGGCGGAGATGCGGGCGCCGCTTGACATCATGGCGCCCATGGTGCCGAAGCTGGCCATGCCGATCATGTAGTAGAGGGGGAACGAGAGACCCTCGACGTGGGCGTGGCGGTTGGAGCCGGCGACGGAGAAGTAGAGCACGACGGGGAACCCCAGGGAGAGCAGCAGGAAGCGGCGGTTGCGGAAGGTGCGCAGCAGCTCGTAGCGGGTGTAGGCGAGTGCGTTCATGCAGCCGAGGTCAACTGCAGGAACGCCTGCTCGAGCCCGGCGGCGGCGATCTCGATGTCGCGCGCCTCGGGCTCGGCGGCGAGCAGGGCGCGGATGGCGGCGTCGGAGTCGGCGCAGCTCAGCACGACGGCCTCGCCGCGGCGCTCGGCGCCGCTGACGCCGGGCAGGGCGGCGAGCCGGTCGAGGTCGGCGTCGGGGAGGGTGGCGCGGATGGTGCGGGTGCCGACCATCGCCCGGATCTCGGTCGGGGGCCCGTCGGCGACGAGGCTGCCGTGGGCCATGAGGATGACGCGGTCGGCGTAGGCGTCGGCCTCCTCGAGGTAGTGGGTGGCGAAGAGGATGGTCTTGCCGCGGGCGGCGAGCTCGCGCATGGTGCTCCAGAAGGAGCGCCGGCCCTCGACGTCCATGGCGACGGTGGGCTCGTCGAGGATCAGCAGCCGGGGGTTGCTGACGAGGGCGACGGCGAAGCGCACCCGCTGGGACTGGCCGCCGGAGAGCTTCTGGGTGCGCTGTTCGGCGACCTCGCTCAAACCCGTGAGGTCGAGGGCGTCGTCGACGGCGAGCGGCTCGGGGTAGAGCGAGGCGACCATGGCGACGAGCTCCCGCACGGAGAGGTCGCGGATGAGGGCGCCGCTCTGCAGCATCGCCCCGACATAGCCGGCGTCGATCGCCGCCGTGGGCGCCCCGTCGAACACCGAGATGGTCCCGCCGTCGGGGTCGGCGAGCCCGAGGATCATGTCGATCGTCGTGGACTTCCCGGCGCCGTTGGGGCCGAGCAGGGCGACGGTCTCGCCGGTGTCGATGGCGAGGTCGATGCCGCGCACGGCGTGGATCTCGCCGTAGCGCTTGTGGAGCTGGCTGGCTGCGATGGCACTGGCCATGGTCGGCGGCCCATGCTAGCGGCGCCCAGCGATGACACGGTGCCCCTTGCCTGCCGCCTCGCTCGCGCGCGGCGGCAGTTAACACTCAGTCCTTGTATACCCGCCGCGCACGCGCGCACACCTCGCCAAAAAACAACATCGCCCCCACCCGGTCGAGGCCTACTTGCGGGCCAGCCGGGCGGCCTTGAGGCGCTCGGTCTTGCCGAGCTCGACCTTGCGCAGGCGGACGCTTTCCGGCGTGACCTCGACGCACTCGTCGGCGCCGACGAACTCCATGGCCTCCTCCAGGGAGAGCTGGCGGTGGGGCACGAGCCGCTCGAGGACGTCGGCGGTGGAGGAGCGCATGTTGGTCAAATGCTTCTCCTTGACGGGGTTGACGTCGATGTCGCCGGCGCGGGCGTTCTCGCCGACGATCATCCCCTCGTAGACCTCCTCGCCGGGCCCGACGAACAGCGTCCCACGATCCTGGAGGCTCATCAGCGAGTACTGCACGGTGGACCCCCGGCGATCGGCGATCAACACCCCGTTGGTGCGGGTGGAGAGCTCGCCGGCCCAGCGCTCCCAGCGGTCGAAGACGTGGTGCATGATGCCGGTGCCGCGGGTCTCGGTGATGAACTCGGTGCGGAAGCCGATGAGCCCCCTGGCGGGGACGAGGTACTCCATGCGCACCCAGCCGGTGCCGTGGTTGGTCATGTGCTCCATGCGGCCTTTGCGCAGGGCGAGCATCTGGGTGACGACGCCGACGTAGTCCTCGGGGACGTCGATCGAGAGCCGCTCGACGGGCTCGTGGCGTTTGCCGTCGATCTGGCGCTCCAGGACCCGGGGCTGGCCGACGGTGAGCTCGTAGCCCTCGCGGCGCATCATCTCGACGAGGATGGCGAGCTGCAGCTCCCCCCTGCCCTGGACCTCCCAGGTTTCCGGCCGCTCGGTGTCGACGACGCGCAGGGAGACGTTCCCGACCAGCTCCTGGTCCAGGCGCTGGCGGATCTGCCGCGCGGTGAGCTTGGTGGCGCCGTTCCTGCCTGCCAGCGGGGAGGTGTTGATGCCGATGGTGATGGAGAGGGAGGGCTCGTCGACGGTGATGACGGGCAGCGGCCGGGGGTCGTCGGGGTCGGCGAGGGTCTCGCCGATGGTGACCTCGGCGATGCCGGCGATGGCGATGATCTCGCCGGGCCCGGCCTCGGCGGCGTCGACGCGCTCCAGGGCCTCGGTGACGTAGAGCTCGGAGACCTGGGCGCGCTGGATGGAGCCGTCGGCACGGCACCAGGCGATCTGCTGGCCGCGGCGGATGTGGCCGTGGCGGACGCGGCAGAGCGCCAACCGCCCGACGTAGGGGGAGGCGTCGAGGTTGGTGACGAGCGCCTGCAGGGGATGCTCGGGGTCGTGCATCGGGGCGGGGATGCGCTCGAGCAGGAGGTCGAGCAGCGGCTCGAGGTTGGGCGAGGCGATCCGCTCGGGCCCGTCGGCTGACTCGTCGTACTCCAGCGCGGCGCGCCCGGCCTTGGCGTTGCAGTAGACGATGGGGAACTCGATCTGCTCCTCGTCGGCGTCGAGGTCGAGGAAGAGCTCGTAGACCGCGTCGATGACCTCCCCGACGCGGGCGTCGGAGCGGTCGACCTTGTTGATGACGAGGATCACGGGCAGCCGGGCCTCCAGGGCCTTGCGCAGGACGAAGCGGGTTTGCGGCAGCGGCCCCTCGGAGGCGTCCACCAGCAGGAGGACGCCGTCGACCATTGTCAGCCCGCGCTCGACCTCGCCGCCGAAGTCGGCGTGGCCGGGGGTGTCGATGATGTTGAGCTTGACGTCCCGGTAGTGCAGGGAGGTGTTCTTGGCGAGGATCGTGATGCCCTTCTCGCGCTCGAGGTCCATGGAGTCCATGACGCGATCGGCGACGTCCTGGCCCTCGCGGAAGGCGCCCGACTGCCACAGCATGGCGTCCACGAGCGTGGTCTTGCCGTGGTCGACGTGGGCGACGATGGCGACGTTGCGGATGTCGTTGCGGGGCTGGAGCACGGCTCGACAGGGTAGCGGCGGGTGGACGGTGGCCGGGTGACGTGCCCGGTTTCTGTTTTGGCGCGAGGCGCGGCTCAGGCTTCGCTGCGTGCCGGGGAGCGCGGGCCGGGCAGGTTGAGGACGACCATGAGCGCGTGGTCGATCGCGGCGAGCTTGACTGGCGGCAGCTCTCCGAGTCGCCGCAGCAGACGCGAGCGGGCGATGCCGCGGATGGCGCCGCAGACGGCGCGGCTGGGGCGCAGGACCCCCTCGCCGGTGATCACCTCCGGCCGCAGGCCGGAGGGAGACAGAGAGCTGGAGAGGGGAACGACCACGATCAGGTCGTGGGGCAGCCGGGCGCTGAGCCGGTCGGCGGAGATGACGACGGCGGGACGATTCTTGCCGGGCTCGCCGGGTCGGGCGGCTCCCAGCGAGACCAGCCACACCTCGCCTCGGCGCGGCTCAGTCGATGCCATCTTCGAGGGTGGCCTCCCAGAGCCGGATCTCCTCGACGGCGGTGGGATCCTGCGCATCGAGCTCTCGGGCCTTTCGCTCCGACTCCCAGAGCAGCTCGCGCTCTCGTTGGTGGGCGATTTCGGCGAGCAGGGCGGCCAGGGAGACGCCCTGTTCGCGGGCCTGCTCGGCCAGGCGGTCGCGGGTGTCCCGGGCGACACGAATCGTTGCCGTCTCACTCGCCATAGCCATATATTAGCGCCACAGATGGCGCCGTCTCAGGCGCCAGTCTCAGCGGCCGTGTCCAGCCACCGCCTGCCGCGCGACCCGCACCCCGAAGCGGGTCAGCGCCGAGGGCATCCGTTCGGCCCGCGCGACGACCTCCTCCAGCGCCGCCGCGAAGCGCCGTATCTCGGACTCCTCGACGACGAGCGCCGGGAGGGCCTTGATGACGTTCATGCGGTGGCCGGCGACCTGGCAGAAGATGCGGTGCTCGTGGAAGAGGGGGACGGTGACGAGCTGGGAGAAGAGCCCGGGCTGGCCGCGCTCGACGGCGTTCCACAGCGCCCGTCCGCCGCGTCCCTCGGGAGGCCCGAATTCGATCCCCCACATCAGCCCGAGCCCGCGGACGTCGCGGACGACGGGGTGCTCCTCCTTCAACGGGAGAGTGAGCGAGAGCAGCAGCTCCCCCATGCGCTCGGCCCGCTCGACGAGCCCCTCGCGTTCGAGCACCCGCAGCGTCGCGAGGCCGGCGGCGGCGGCGAGGTCGTTGCCGCCGAAGGTCGAGCCGTGGCGGACGGCACGCTCCATGCCGTCGAAGACGCGATCGAAGGCGGCGCGGGAGACGAGGACGGCTCCGATGGGGACGAGCCCGCCGGAGAGGGCCTTGGAGAGACAGACCATGTCCGGCTCGAGACACCAGTGCTCCAGCGCGAGGAAGCGGCCGGTGCGCCCGAGCCCGGTCTGGACCTCGTCGCAGACGAACAACGCTCCCGCGGCGCGGCAGCGCTCCTGGGCGCCGGCGAGGTAGTCGGGGGGCGGGAGATTGACGCCCTTGCCCTGGACGGGCTCGACGACGAACGCGGCGACGTCGCCGCGTTCCAGCTCCCGCTGCAGGGCGTCGATGTCGCCGAAGGGCACGGCCTGACAGCCGGGCAGCAGCGGCCCGAAGCCGTCGCGGAAGATCTCGTCGCCGTTCAGCGAGAGCGAGCCGAGGGTGAGCCCGTGGAAGGCGTGCTCGGCATACAGGATCCGCGGTCGCCCGGTGGCGGCGCGGGCGATCTTGATGGCGGCCTCGACGGCCTCGGTGCCGGTGTTGGCGGGCACCATGGCACCGAGATTCTTGGAATCCCGCGCACCGACGCGGGCGAGCAGCTGCTCGGCGAGGACCCCACTGAGCAGGGTGACGCCGAGCTGGGGCAGGTTGCCGGTGCGGGCGGCCATGACCTCCTCCAGGGCGGCGATGACCTCGGGGTGGTTGCGCCCGAGGGCGAAGACGCCGTAGCCGCCGAAGAGGTCGAGGTAGCGGTGGCCGTCGGAGTCGATCAGGTGAGCGCCCTCGCCCCCGACCCAGGTCTTGTCGAACCCGAGGGTGCGCAGGATGCGCCCGATCTGGGGATTCAGATACCGATCGTTGAGGGCGAGCTCCTCCCCGGTCCGGCTGGCGATGATCTCGCGCACGGTGGGGATTGGCTGCGGCGGCACGCGCTAAGCGTACGACGGGCCGTGCGCGGACCGGAGCTGCGGCGCTCAGGCGCTGCGGCGCTCAGGCGGCGACGGCCCGCTTGCGCGCTCGGCGCTCGTCGGGCACGGTGACGACGTCCCAGACGAGCCCGACCTTCTCCAGCCCGCGGATGACCAGGGCGGAGACGTCTGGCTGGCGCCAGCCGAGGCCGTGGCTGGCGGAGGTCGGGAAGGCGTGATGGTTGTTGTGCCAGGCCTCGCCGAAGGTGGGCAGGGCGAGCCAGAGGACATTGCGGGAGTGGTCCTCGGTGGCGTAGTCGCGGCGGCCGAAGAAGTGGCAGAGGGAGTTGATGGAGTAGGTCATGTGGTGCAGGACGAGCATCCTGACGGCCCCGCCCCACAAGAGCCCGGTGAGTCCGGCGCGCCAGGTGCCGCCGATCGCGTAGCCCAGCCCAAACGCCGCGGCGAGCCCGCCGATGGCCCAGACGAGGAAGGTGCGGTCGACGAAGGCGACGACGGGGTCGGCGAGGAGATCGGGGGCGTAGCGCTCGCGGGAGCCGCGCTGGGTGTGGATGAAGAGCCAGCCGACGTGGGCGTGGGCGAGCCCGCGCAGGGCGCCGCGCCAGCCGACGCCGTGGTCGACGTGGGGGCTGTGGGGGTCGCCCTGGCGGTCGGAGAAGGCGTGGTGCTTGCGGTGGTCGGCGACCCAGGAGATGACGGGCCCCTCGATGGCGGCGGAGCCGAGGACGGCGAAGACGGCGCGCACTGCCGGGGAGGTCTTGAAGCTGCGGTGGGTGAAGAGCCGGTGAAAGCCGACGGTGATGCCGAGGCCGGTGAGGAGGTAGAGGATGGCGAAGACGATGAGGTCGGAGCGGTGCAGCAGCCCGTCCCACATCTGCCAGCCGACGAAGCCCAGGGCGGCGATCGGGGCGATGGTGACGATGGCGGTGATGATGCGGTCGCGGGTCTCGTTCGCGACGGGCTGGACGTCGTCGGCGCGCGGTTTGACGTCGTCGGCGCCCGGCTGGGCGTGAACCGCGTCGGGCGGCTGCGCGTTTGGCGCTGCGAGCAGCTGGGTATCGGGCATGTTGCTTGGGGTGACCCGGGGAGCGTGGGGTGGACGCGGGTGTTGGCTGAGGGGGAGGCTGTGGGGTGTATACAGGATGGTGGCCGGTGGGCCGGCGGCAAGACGTGCGGACCCGCGGGTCACGCGCGGGTTAGCCGCAAAGTACCAGCGCGCCGCGTAGCCTGTCGAGGCGATGAGCGCCCCCGACCGCCGCTCCGCCCGACGATGAACGCCCCCGCCCCCGACTGCGCCCGACCCCGACGATGAGCCTCCGCGACAGCGGCCCGCTGCGGCGCGAACTGGAGAAGGCGCTGCCGAGCCGGCCGTTCGAGCTGCGCTTCTGGGACGGCACGTCACTGGCTCCGACCGAGCCCGGGGGGCCGGTCTTCACGGCGAGATCGCCGGCGGCGGTGGGGCACCTGCTGCGCGCCCCCGGCCAGCTGGGCCTTGGCCGGGCCTATGCGGCGGGGGTGCTGGAGGCCGACGACCTGGACCTGGTGATCGGGCTGCTCGACACGTTCCGGGCGCCGCCGATCGACGGGGCGACGCGGGCGCGGCTGATGCTGGCGGCGCTGCGGGCGGCCGGCCCGATGCTGCCGCCGCGGGTCCCGGCGAGCGAGCTGCGCCCGCGCGGCCGCCGCCACAGCCGCGAGCGCGACGCGCGCGCCGTGCGCCACCACTACGACGTCTCCAACGAGTTCTTCGCGCTGTTCCTGGACGAGTCGATGACGTACAGCTGCGCGCTGTTCACGCGCGAGCTGGACTCGCTGGAGCAGTCGTGGGGCACCGCCGCGCTGCCGACGCGGCCGCCGCTCACCCTGGAGGAGGCGCAGGAGGCCAAGCGGGAGCTGATCTGCCGCAAGCTGGCGTTGCGGGAGGGCGAGCGGGTGCTCGACGTGGGCTGCGGCTGGGGCAGCTTCGTGATCCACGCGGCCCGGCGCCACGGGGTGAGGGCGGTCGGCATCACCCTCTCCCCCGCCCAGGCGGAGGAGGCGCGCCGCCGGGTGGCGCAGGCGGGCCTCTCGGACCGCGTCGAGATCCGCCTGGCGGACTACCGGGACCTGGGGGCGGAGGGCGAGCGCTACGAGGCGATCGCGAGCATCGGCATGGTGGAGCACGTCGGGGCGAGCCAGATCGACCTCTACGCGCGCCAGCTGGCGGGCCTGCTGGAGCCGGGCGGGCGCCTGCTCAACCACGGCATCGCGCGGCTGCGCCACGGCGACCCCGAGGCGGGCCCGTTCTCCGAGCGCTACGTGTTCCCCGACGCGGCGCCGCTGCATGTGTCGCGGGTGACGCTGGCGCTGGAGCGGGCGGGGATCGAGCCGCTGCACGTGGAGGGCCTGCGGGAGGACTACGCGCAGACCCTGACCCATTGGATCGAGCGCCTGGACGCCAACCAGGCGCGCGCGGAAGAGCTGGCGGGCGGCGAGCGGGTGCGGGTCTGGCGCCTGTACCTGCGGGCGGCCCGCAACGGCTTCCGGACGGGCTTCACGTCGATCTTCCAGGTGCTGGGGCAGCGGGTATAACATCAGGTCTGTTCTTCGGGCATTCCGTTTCCCGGCACCGCGGACGGCATGGGGAGTCGTCCGACTGAGGAGGCTCAGATGAGCTCGATCGCAGGAGCACCGCCCGCCGCGACGACCCCCCGCGCCTCGCGCTGGGACACCCTGCCCCGCCGCCGGCGGATCCCGCTGCCGACGGAGACGACGAACGCCCCGCCCGGTCCTCGCATCCCCCGCCACATCCTCGGCCCGTACTGGCTGGCGGCGGAGCACGACCTGCTGGAGCGCAGCCGGCGTCGCTTCGGGGAGGTGTTTTCGCTGCGGATGTGGCCGATCGGCTTCGTGGTGGTGGTGGCGGACCCGGCGGAGATCAAGCGGGTGTTCACGGGCGACCCGGACCGGCTGCGGGCGGGCGAGGGCAACGTGGTGATGGAGCCGGTGGCGGGGCCGGAGTCGGTGCTGCTGCTCGACGGCGGGCGGCACCTGAACCGCCGCAAGCTGATGCTGCCGCCGTTCCATGGCGAGCGGATGGCGGTGTACGGCGAGCTGATCTCGGAGATCGCCGACGAGGAGATCGACCGCTGGCGAGTGGACGAGCCGTTCGCGGCGCACACGTCTATGCAGGCGATCACGCTGCGGGTGATCCTGCGGGCGGTCCTGGGCGTCGACGACGAGGCCCGCCGGGCGGAGCTGGAGCGGCTGCTGCCGAAGCTGCTCAACTCGCCGGCGCTGCTGTGGCCGTTTTTGCAGTACGACCTCGGGGCGCGCAGCCCGTGGCGGCGTTTCGCGGCGCTGCGGGAGCGGGTCGACGAGATGCTCTTCGAGGAGATCGAGCGCAAGCGCGAGGACCCCAACCTGACACAGCGGCCTGACATCCTCTCGATGCTGCTGCAGGCCCGCGACGAGGAGGGCCGGGCGATGAGCGACGAGGAGCTGCGCGACCAGCTGATCACGCTGCTGCTGGCCGGCCACGAGACGACGGCGTCGGGCCTGGCCTGGCTGCTGGAGCGCACGCTGCGCACGCCCGCCGTCCACACCCGCCTGCGGGAGGCGGTGGCGGAGGGCGAGGAGGAGTACGTGGAGTGCGTCATCAAGGAGAGCCTGCGCGCCCGCCCCGTGGTCCCCCTGGCGGCGCGGCGCGTGATCGAGCCGTTCGAGGTGGGCGGCTACACGGCGCCGGCGGGGGCGCTGCTGACGTGCTCGATGATCCTCACCCACAGCGACCCCAGGCTCTACCCGGATCCCGAGGCGTTCCGCCCGGAGCGGTTCATGGAGGACGCGCCGGACACGTACACCTGGATTCCCTTCGGCGGCGGCGTGCGCCGCTGCATCGGGGCGGCGTTCGCGACGTTCGAGATGAAGATCATCGTCCAGCGCGTCTTCTCCCGCTGCGCCCTGGAGGTCCCCGACGCCCGCCCGGAGCGTCCGCGGCGGCGGTTCGTGACCTATCCGCCGGACCGGGGGGCGCGGGTCGTGCTGAGGGGGCGCTCGTAGACCTCAAACAGTCGGCGCGAGGCGCCGATATCAAACTGATGAGCGCTCGTTACCGATGGCGGCTGCCCCATCTCGATGCGCCGCACGGGATTCGGGTGGCGCTCGGCGCGGTGGCGGCGGCGATCGCGGCGCATTTCGCGCACGCCGTCACCGGGTTCGGCGGAGAGGCGACGGCGGAAGCCTTCGACACGTGGGTGTACGACGCGGTGACGGTGGGCTGCGCGGCGCTGTGTCTGACGCGGGCGATCGCGCGGCCGGAGGCGCGCCCGGCGTGGCTGTGCCTGGGGGTCGGGCTGAGCTGCGACGCGGCGGGCGAAGTCCTGTCGTCGATCGGGGAATCGTTTGCGCCGACGGCACAGGAGGCGCTCTACCTGTGCTTCTACGTGGGGGCGTACGTGGCGATCGTGCTGCTCGGCCGGCGCCAGGTGCGGGACTTCCACCTGAGCATGTGGCTGGACGGCGTGATCGGCGGGGTGGCGGTGGCGGCGCTGGGCGCGACGGCGCTGGCGACGCCGGGCTTCCTGTCGGCCGCGGGCGGCGGCGTGAGGACTGCGCTCGACGTGTCCTACCCGCTGCTGGACACGCTGCTGGCGGGCCTGGTGGTGACGATGCTGGCGTTGGGCGGCTGGCGGGTGTACCGGACGTTCCTGACGATCGCGCTCGGCTTTCTGGTGATGGCGGGCGCGGACGCGGCGTACATCTACCGCGAAGCGCACGGCGGCTACGTGGCGGGCACGGCGCTGGATTCGCTGTGGCTGCTGTCGGTGGCGCTGCTGGCGTTCGCGGCGTGGCAGCCGGAGCGCAGGACGATCAACGAGCGCCACTCGCTGGCGGCGATCATGGCGGCGCCGATCGCGTGCGGGCTGGTCGCGATCGGCGTGCTCGCCTACGGGAGCGTGCGCGGCATCGCGGGCGCCGGCACGTGGCTGGCGGTGGCGACGCTGGTGGTGGTGCTGGCGCGCCTGCTGGCGACCGGCGGCGAGAACCTGCGCCTGCTGGCGGCGAGCGGCGAGCTGGCCGAGCGCGACGCCCTGACCGGGCTCGGCAACAGACGGGCGCTGCTGCGGGACCTGGAGCGGGCCACGGCGGAGGCCAGCGCGGAGCAGCCGAAGCTGCTGCTGCTGTTCGACCTGAACGGATTCAAGCGCTACAACGACACCTTCGGGCATCCGGCGGGCGACGCCCTGCTGGCCCGTCTCGGCGGACGGCTGGCCGAGCGCGCGGCGGGAAGGGGGCGCGCGTACCGCCTCGGGGGGGACGAGTTCTGCGCGCTGCTGGATCTCGCGGGCGAGCGCCGGGGTCTCGGGGGCGAGCCGCCGGATCTCGCGCGTACGCCTCAGGATCTCGGCGACGAGCCGCAGGAGCTCGCGGCGGACCTGGCGGGCGCGCTGCTGCAGAGCGGCGAGCGGTTCACGATCGGGGCGTGCTACGGCGAGGTCCTGCTGGGCGTCGAGGCGCGGGAGCCGACGGCGGCGCTGCGGATCGCCGACCGGCGGCTGTACGCACAGAAGGAGGTGATGAGCGAGCCCTCGCATCCGGAGTGGCGGGACGTGCTGCTGGGGCTGCTGCGCGAACGCGACCCGGGCCTGGATACGCATGTCCAGGAGGTCGCCCGGCTGGCGGGGCTGCTGGGCCGCGAGCTGGGCATGGGTGGACTGGAGCTGCGCAACCTGGTGGCGGCGGCCGAGCTGCACGACATCGGCAAGGCGGCGATCCCGGAAGCGATTCTCGACAAGCCGGCGCCGCTGGACGAGCAGGAGCGGGCGTTCGTGCAGCGCCACGCGGCGATCGGCGAGCGGATCATCGCGGCCGCGCCCAGTGGCGGCCCGGTGGCGGCGATCGTGCGCTGCACACACGAGCGCTTCGACGGCGCCGGCTACCCGGACGGCCTCGCCGGCGAGCAGATTCCGCTGGCGGCGCGGGCGATCGCGATCTGCGACGCCTACGAGGCGATGACGAGCGCGCGCAGCTATCGCACGCCGCTGGACCCGGCGGCGGCGCGGGCCGAGCTGCGGCGCTGCGCGGGCAGCCAATTCGACCCGCGGCTGACAGAGGTCTTCCTGCAGGTGCTCGCGCGCGAGGTCCAGCCGGCCGGGGATCGATCTTGAGGGAACGGCCGCATGCGGCCGTTCCCCGGGCCGCGCATGCGCGGCCCGGCCGGCCGGCGCATGCGCCGGCCGGAACTGCGTAGGACCTATTGGATGTTCGCCATGACGTGCTTGACGACGGTGTAGTCCTCGAGGGAGTACACGCTGAGGTCCTTGCCGTAGCCTGACTCCTTGAGCCCCCCATGGGGCATCTCGGAGACGAGCGGGATGTGGTCGTTGATCCAGACGCAGCCGAAGCGCAGCGCCCTGGAGACGCGCAGGGCGCGGCCGACGTCGCGAGTCCACACCGAGGAGGCGAGGCCGTAGCGGGTGGCGTTGGCCCAGGCGATCGCCTGGGGCTCGTCGGAGAAACGCTGGACGGTGATGACGGGCCCGAAGATCTCCCGCTGGATCAGCTCGTCCTCCTGCTGGGCTCCTGCGATCACCGTGGGCTCCAGGTAGAAGCCCTCGCGCTGGGGGGCCGCACCGCCGGTGACGACCTCGGCATGCTCGGGCCGGCGCTCGATGAAACCCTCCACGCGCTCCCGCTGGCGGGCCGAGTTCAATGGGCCGAGCGTCGTGGCGGCGTCGAGGGTGTCCCCGATGACCAGGCCCCGGGCCTGCTCGGCGAGACCGTTGACGACGTCGTCGTAGACCCCGTCGCCGGCGAGCACGCGGGTGGCGGCGGTGCAGTCCTGGCCTGCGTTGTAGTAGCCGGTGGCGGCGATCGTCTCCAGGGCGCTCTCGAGGGCGACGTCGTCGAAGACGAGCACGGGCGCCTTGCCGCCGAGCTCGAGGTGGACGCGCTTGAGGGTCTCGGCGGCGGTGCGGGCGACGTGCTTGCCGGTCTCCACGGAGCCCGTCAGCGCGACCATGTCGACGTCGGGGTGCGAGATCAGCGCCTCGCCGGTGGGCTCGCCGCGGCCCGTGACCACGTTGAGCACGCCGCGCGGCAGGATCTCCGACGCCAGCTCGGCCAGGCGGAGCGTCGTGATCGGGGTCGTCTCGGCGGGCTTGAGCACGATCGTGTTGCCCGCCGCCAGCGCCGGGGCGATCTTCCAGACGGCCATCATCAACGGGTAGTTCCACGGCGTGATCTGCCCGATGACGCCCACGGCTTCGCGTCGGGTGAAGGAGGTGTAGCCCTCCATGTACTCCCCCGCCGCCCGTCCCTCCAGGCAGCGGGCGGCGCCGGCGAAGAAGCGCAGGTTGTCGGCGATGACGGGGATCTCGTCGCCGCCGACGGCCGCGATCGGCTTGCCGGCGTTGAGCGCCTCCAGCCGGGCGAGCTCATCGCCGTGCCCCTCGACGGCGTCGGCCAGCGCCAGCAGCGCCTGGGCGCGCCGGGCGGGCGTCGTCTGCGACCACGCCGGGAAGGCCGCGCGGGCGGCGCGCACGGCGCGGTCGACGTCCAGGCCGGTCGAGTTCTGCGCCCGCGCCAGCTCCTCGCCGGTGGCGGGGTTGAGGATCGCTTCGGGCTCTCCCTCGGAGGGGGTCTGCTCGCCGTCTACGAAGTTGCTCAGGGTTCCGAGCGAGATGGCCATCGGGAGTCTCCTCCTATCCATTTTTTCGAGGTGTGCGCGCGCCCGCGCGCGTGCGCGCACGTACGCGCGCGCACACCTCGCCGAAAGACAACTTCACATCCGCGCCTCCCCTGCATCCGTCCGCCCCTCCCCCGCATCCGTCCGCGCCTCCCCGGCATCGCTCACGCCGGCGCGCCGAGCGCCTCGGCGACGGCGGGGTGGGTGATCTGGCCGTCCTGCACGTTGAGTCCCAGGCGCAGCCCGGGGTCACGCTCCATCGCCTCCTGGACGCCGTGCTCGGCGAGCGCCAGGACGTAGGGCAGGGTGGCGTTCGTCAACGCATAGGTCGAGGTGATGGGGACGGCGCCGGGCATGTTGGCGACGCAGTAGTGGGTGACGCCGTCGACCTCGAACGTCGGATCGGAGTGGGTCGTGGGGTGCGAGGTCTCGAAGCACCCACCCTGGTCGATCGAGACGTCCACCAGCACGGCGTGGCGGCGCATCAGGCCCAGCTGCTCGCGGGTGACGACGTGCGGCGCCCGTCCCCCGTGGACGAGGACGGCGCCGATCACGAGGTCCGCGGCGGGCAGCATCTCCTCGATGGCGAGCGTCGAGGAGTACACCGTCGAGGCGCGCCCGCCGAAGGCCACTTCGAGCTCCCGCAGGCGGTCGAGGGAGCGGTCGAAGACGAAGACGTCGGCCTGCATCCCGATCGCGACGAACGCCGCGTTCATCCCGACGACGCCCCCGCCGATGACGAGCACCGTGGCGGCCGCGACCCCTGGAACTCCCCCCAGCAGGATGCCGCGGCCGCCGAGCGGCTTCTCCAACATGAACGCCCCGGCCTGGGTCGCCAGCTTGCCGGCGACCTCGCTCATCGGCGCCAGCAGCGGCAGGCGCCCGCGCTCGTCCTCGACGGTCTCATACGCGATGCAGGTCGCCCCCGACGCCTGCAGGCCGCGCGTCAGCTCCGGGGCCGCCGCGAGATGCAGGTAGGTGAAGAGGGTCTGCCCCTCGCGCAGCAGCGCCACCTCGCCGGGCTGAGGCTCCTTGACCTTCAGCACGAGCTCGGCCGCGGCGAAGATTTCGCGGGCGTCGGTCGCGATGCGCGCCCCCTGCGCCACGAAGAGCTCGTCGGGGAGCGCGCTGCCGAGCCCGGCGCCGGCCTGGACGAGCACCTCGTGCCCGCGCCCCACCAGCTCCCGCACCCCGGCCGGGGTGATCGCCACGCGGTACTCGTCGAGCTTGATCTCGCTGGGGACCCCGACGATCATCTGGCCAGTTCCCTGCCCCGCAGGGCCAGCCAGAACTCGATGCGGTCACGGGCGTGGGAGAAGTCGCGTCCGGTGAGCTGCTCGACGCGGCGGATCCGGTAGCGCAGGGTGTGGCGGTGGCAGTAGAGCGCGCTCGCCGCCTTCTCCCAGTGGCCGTTGTGCTCGATGAAGACGTCCAGCGAGCGCAGCAGCTCGTCGCCGTACTCCCCCTCCCCCGCCTCCACCGGACCGAGGACGCTGCGGCAGTAGGAGAGCAGGGCGTCGTCGTCCTGCAGCGAGAGCAGCAGCTGGAAGGCGCCGAGGTCCTCGTATGAGGCGATGACCTCGGGCGAGCCGCTGCCGTTCTGCAGGCGGACGGCCTCCAGGGCGCAGCGCGCCTCGTGGAAGCTGAGCCGCAGGGAGTGGATCGGCGCGACGCGGCTGGCACTGGCACGCACATCCCCCACGCGGCTCGCCAGCTCGTCGCGGATGCGCCGCGCGAGGGCGATTGGGTCGATCGCGGCGCGACCGGCGGCGCCGTTCTCCGCGCCGCCGTCGACGACGACACAGAGCAGGCCAGCGCGGATCGCGACGAGGCTGCCGGCGAGCTGCTCCTGGGCGAGGATGCTTTCCACGAGCGGCGCCGCCGCGGTCGGGTCGGGCGGCGTGAAGGCGAGCACCGCCGCCTGGTCGCGGATGCCGAACGGCCGCAGCCGGCTCTGCAGCTCCTCGGGGTAGAGGCGTCCGGTGAGGGCGTCGGCGAGCACGTCGCCGGCCATGCTGCGCTGCAGGATTTCGTAGCGTTCGTCGAGCAGCTGGGCGAAGACCCGCTCGGTGATCGCGATGAAGGGCAGCTCGTAGGGGACCTCGAAGAGCGGGAACGAGGACTCCCTGGCCTGCGCCACCAGCGCCGCCGGGAGCCGCTTGTGGGCGAAGCCCGTGCCGAGCCCGAGCCCGCCGATCTTGTGCTCGGCGAGGCGCTGGACGAGCTCGCGCTGGCTCTCGGCGGTGTCCAGCTGCAGGCCCGTGCTGAGCAGCAGCTCGCCGCCGCGCAGCCACGGGGTGGGGTCGAGCAGCTCGGTGCTGTGCACCCAGCGCACGTGCCGGCCGGCGGCGTCCTCGCCGCTGACCAGCGTCAGGCCGAGCTCGTCGACGAGCCCCTGGAGCGTCAGCACCGCCGCGCCCCCGATCCTCGCCGCTCGCCCGGCACGCCCCTCACCGCCCGGCCCTCGATCCTCGCCGCTCGCCCGGCACGCCCCTCACCGCCTCGCGACCCGCTCGCAGGCCTCGGTCAGGACGGGCCGCAGGACGGCCTCGATCTCGGCGAACTGCTCCGGGCCGGCGATCAGCGGCGGGGAGAGCTGGATGACGGGCTCGCCGCGGTCGTCGGTGCGGCAGATCAGCCCATGCCGGTAGAGCGCGCCGGAGAGGAAGCCGCGCAGCAGCTCCTCGGACTCCTGGGCGTCGAAGGTAGCCTTGGTCTCCCTGTCCCTGACGAGCTCGACGGCCTGGAAGTAGCCCGCCCCGCGGACGTCGCCGACGATCGGCAGGTCGCGCAGCCCCTCGAGCATGGCCCGGAACGCGGGCTCCTGCTCACGGACGTGGGCGCAGAGATCCTCGCGCTCCATGATGTCGATGTTGGCGAGCGCCACCGCCGAGCTGACGGGGTGCCCGCCGAAGGTGAAGCCGTGATTGAAGGAGGCCGTGCCGTGCAGGAAGGGCTCGGCGATGTGGTCGCCGGCGATGACCGCGCCCATCGGGGCGTAGGCCGACGTGATGCCCTTGGCGGTCGTGATCATGTCCGGCTGGTAGCCGTAGCGCTCGCAGCCGAACCAGTGCCCCAGCCGGCCCCAGGAGCAGATGACCTCGTCTGAGATCAGCAGGACGCCGTGGCGGTCGCAGATCTCGCGCACCCGCTGGAAGTAGCCGTCCTGGGGCACGAAGCAGCCGCCGCTGTTCTGCACCGGCTCGAGGATCACCGCGGCGACGGTCTCGGGACCCTCGAAGACGATCGCCTCCTCGATCGCGTCGGCGGCCCACAGCGGGTCGCGGTCCTCTTTCCAGCGGTAGGAGTTCGTGTTGGGCACGTGGTGGCCGCCGGGGGTGAGCGGCTCGAACGGCGAGCGCAGCGGCGGCAGGCCCGTGGCCGTAAGCGCTCCCATCGAGGTCCCGTGGTAGGCGAGCTGGCGCGAGATCAGCTTGAAGCGGCCGCGTTCCCCGCGCGCCGCGTGGTAGGCCTTGGCGAGCTTCCACGCCGTCTCCACCGCCTCCGAGCCCCCCGAGGTGAAGAAGACCCGTTCCAGGTTTCCCGGGGCCAGCGCCGCGATGCGGGCGGCGAGCTCGATCGAGCGCGGGTGGGCGTAGCTCCAGTTGGTGTAGAAGCCGAGCTCCGCCGACTGGCGGGCGCCGGCCTCGCCGAGCTCGCTGCGACCGTGGCCGACGTTGACGCAGAACAGCGCCGAGAGGCCGTCGAGATAGCGCCTGCCGTGCTCGTCGTAGACGTAGCAGCCCTCCCCGCGCACGATCACCGGGATCTCGTGGTCCTCGTAGGCGCCCATCCGCGTGAAGTGCATCCACAGATGCCGACGGGCGAGCTCCTGCAGGTCGCCGCCGCGCGCGGCGCTCGTATTTCCGAGGAGCTCGTCGGTAGCCATTGAGTCCAATCGTAGGGCGGTACAACACACGCATCAATCGGCTGCTGGTTCAATTGATCGCCTGAGAGTTGTACGAAACGTCCAGGAGACCCACCGATCTTTGGGGATCGCGCCACTTGTACCTTGACAGATCTGGTCGTAACGTCTGCCACGATGGCAACGATCGGCGCCGGCGCAGAAGATGCCCCCCTCCCCTCCTCGGGGGTGATGGACAAGGGCCTGAAGAAGAACGCGATCGGCTACCTCTCGAACATCGTCATCGGGGTCGCCTCGACCGCGCCGGCGTATTCGCTTGCGGCGACGCTCGGCTTCATCGTCGCCGTGAAGGGCGTCGGGGTGCACGCGCCGGCGGTGATGCTCGTGGCGTTCGTCCCGATGCTGCTGGTCGCGGCGGCCTACAAATACTTCAACCGCGCCGACCCCGATGCGGGCACCACGTTCGCCTGGGTGACGCGCGCGTTCGGCCCGATGACGGGCTGGATGAACGGGTGGGCGATCTTCCTCTCCGACGTGATCGTGATGGCCTCGCTGGCGGACATCGCGGCGATCTACACCTTCAAGCTCTTCGGCTTCAGCGAACTGGGGGAATCCAAAGCGGCGATCATCATCGGCGCGATCGTCTGGATCGGGCTGATGACCTGGATCTGCTATCGCGGCATCGAGCTCTCCGCGCGCATCCAGCAGCTCCTGCTCAGCGCCGAGGTCTTTATCCTCGGTCTGTTTGCCGTGGTGGCGTTCGTCAAGGTCTACGGCAGCCATCCCCCGAGCGGCTCGATCAAGCCCTCGCTCTCGTGGATCAACCCGTTCGCGATGAGCTTCGGCGACCTCGTCGTGGCGCTGCTGCTGGCGGTCTTCATCTACTGGGGGTGGGACTCCGGGGTGACGGTCAACGAGGAGTCAGAGGACCCCGCCGAGGGACCGGGCAAGGCCGCGGTGGTCTCGACAATCCTGCTCGTCCTGATCTACGTCGTCGTCACGGCGGCCGCCCAGTCATTCCACGGGACCGGCTTCCTGACGACCAAAGAAAACCAGGCCGACATCCTCAACGCGCTCGGCGGCGGGGTGCTGGGGAGCGGCCTGGACAAGCTGCTGATCATCGCGGTGCTCACCTCGGCGTCGGCCTCGACGCAGACGACGATCCTGCCGACCGCGCGCACCACGCTCTCGATGGCTCACTGGAAAGCCGTCACCGCGCTGCTGGCGCGGGTGCACAAACGCTACCTGACGCCAACCGTCTCGACGCTCGGCTTCGGCCTGCTCTCGGTCGCGATCACGATCGCCCTGTTGCTGCTCTCCGAAAGCGTGCTGGAAGACTCGCTGACCGCGATCGGCTTCCCGATCTGCTTCTACTACGGCTTCACCGGCGTCGCCTGTGGCTGGTACTACCGCCACGACCTGCTGGAAAGCGCGCGCAACTTCCTCATGCTCGGCCTCGGTCCGCTGCTCGGCGGGCTGATGCTGTTCGGGATCGGGGTGAAGGCGGCGTTCTATTACGCCAACGCCGAAAACGTCTCCTCCAAGCCGATCCTCGGGATCACGCTGCCACTGTGGATGGGCATCGGCGGCATGCTGCTCGGCGGCGTCGTCATGTTCGTGTCGCGGCCCTTCTTCAAAGAGTTCTTCGCGCGCAAGACCGAAACGGCGCCGCCCGGCCTGCTCGAGCAGCCGCTGCCGACCGGGCCCGTGCCCGAGCGCGTGGAGTTCTGAGCGCTACACGAAGCTGCCCTGGGGGCAGAGGGGCCGCGCGCGACAGGGACGCCGCGCGCGGTCCCTTGCTGCGCCTACCGCCGTGCGCCAGTCAGTTGCCGCGCCTACCCCATCTCGACCTGCCCGTGCGGCGCCCCCAGCGCGGCCAAGCGCTCCAGGAACGGCGCCGGCGGGAATGCCTCGGGCCCGAGCACGCCGGCGCCGCTCCAGCTGCCGTCGGCGAGCAGCTCCAGCGCGACGACGGGGTTGACGGCGGTCTGCCAGACGACGGCCTGGCTCCCGTACTCGCGCACGGTGTGCTCGTTGTCGACGACATGGTAGAGGTAGGTGCGCCGCGGCTGCCCGTCGCGGCCGGTGCCGGTGACGTAGGTGCCGGCGCAGGTGCGCCCTGTCATGCGCTCGCCGAGCGTCGCGGGATTGGGCAGGGTGGCCGCGACGACGTCGCGCGGGGCGACCCTGGCCCCGTTGACCTGGACGGGCTCGGTGGAGTCGAGGCCGAGCTTGTGCAGGGTGCGCAGCACTTCGATGAACTCGCGGCCCAGCCCGTACTTGAAGGTGACCCGCTCGCAGTCGACCCAGCGCGGGATCAGCACGACCTCCTCGTGCTCGACGTTGACGCACTCCACGGCGCCGATGCCCTCGGGGAACTGGAAGAGCTCGGGCTCGGAGAACGGGGCGGTCGTGTAGAAGCCGCGGGCGCGCTCCCAGATCAGCGGCGGGTTCAGGCACTCCTCGATCGTCGTCCAGATCGAGAAGGTCGGCGCGAAATCGTAGCCCTCGACGACGAGGTCGGCGCCGTCGCGGATGCCGATCTCCTGTATCTCCGAGAAGAGCTCCTCGGCGGCGTAGCGGGCGAAGACGTCGGAGAGACCGGGCTCGACGCCGATCCCGACGAGCGCCAGCAGCCCGGCCCGCTGCCATTGCTCGCTCTGGGCCAGCTGGAGATCGCCGAGCATCGTCCCGGGCAGCTCATATGGGCGCTGGGGGTGCGGGTGGGAGAGCGTCATCGCCATGTCGAGGTAGGTGACGCGAGCGGCGAAGGCGGCCGCGAAGATCGGCTCGTTGAGCCGGGGGTCGCAGGCGTTGAGCACAGCGTCGGGCTGCACCCGGCGGATCAGCTCCACGACGGCTTCGCGGTCGGAGGCGTCGACCTGCTCGGCCCCGAAGCGATCGGCTTCGCCGAGGCGGGCGACGGCGTCGTGCGCGCGCTGGGCGGAGACGTCGGCGAGCACCACCCGCTCGAACGCGGGCCGGCGCTGCGCAATCGCCGCAAACGCCGTTCCGACTCCACCCGCGCCTAGAACGAGCACCCTCATTTCGTTGTCCGGATCGTAGCGGAACGCACGAACTCGGCTTGCATCGACCCTCCCCTAACATCGGAGGCTCGATGGCACACATCTCAGGCAGCGCCAGCGTCGAGATCGAGGCGCCTCTGGCGGAGGTGTGGGCGGTCGTGCGCGACGTCCTCGGCGCGCCCCTGTGGCAGGGCGGCCTGGACGCGATGACCGCGCTCGAGCACGACGCCGAGGGCCGGGCGACGCTGGTGGAGACCGAGAACGACATCAAGGTCAGGCGCGTCAAGGCGCGGGTTCGCTTCCACTACGAGGGACCGACGCGCCTGTCCTGGATCCAGGAGCAGGGCGACATGAGGTCGGTGGAGGGCGCCTGGGAGCTGGAGGACCTTGGCGAGGGGCGCACCCGGGCGACCTACCGCCTCGACGCCGACCCCGGTCGCGTGCTCGGCCTGATCATCCGCGGCCCGGTGCAGGATGCCACGCGCGCGGTCTTCATCAACGGCCGCCCCGGCGAGCTCAAGCGGCGCGTCGAGGGCGGCTGAGCCGGGCGGCGGCGCCCGCACGGTGCGTGCCGCGGGCGACGTCGGTCGGCACGGGCACGGCCTGGGGCGTCGGGCCTCGGGCGTCACGTCTTCCGATCGCAGGTAACTACTGAGACGAACAGGGAGCCTCTCCCGATGGCCCCGGAACCGACCCGGCGTACGGTCGCTTTGGGATGTTGCGACTGGCCTCTCTTTCGATCCGCAGGCCGCTGGCGGCGCTGATCGTCGCAACGGTGGTCGCCGTCGCGCTGGCCGCGATCGGCCTCGGCGTCGACCACTCGCTCTCCCCCTCGATCGTGATCGTCCCGGGCAGCGAGTCCTCGCGCGCGGCGCACCTCTACGAGGCGCGCTTCGGCCCGAGCGAGCTGGTCCCGATCCTGCTGCAGAGCACGCCCGGCGAGGTGGCGAAGCTGGAAAGCCAGGGACCGGCGCTGGTACGGGCGCTTGCGCGCCGGCCGCACACCCGGGTGCTCTCGGCGTGGGACACGGGCGCGGCGGCGCAGGGCCTGCGCCCGTCGAGGACGGCGGCGATGATCGTGGTCTCGGTGGACCGCCCGGAAAAGGACGTCGTCGACTACGACCAGCCGCAGATCGAAGCGCTCGTGCGGCGCCAGATCGCCTCTCCGGTGCGAGCGAGCGTCACCGGCCAGGCGTCGATCGACCGGGCGCTGAAGGAAACGACGCTGTCGCAGACCCGCCGGGCGGAGCTGATCGCGGTGGCGATCCTGTTCGTGCTGCTGCTGATCGGCCTGCGGGCGCCGCTGGCGGCGCTGCTGGTGGCGGTCGTCGGCGAGGCGACGGTGCTGGCCGGCTTCGGCCTGATGACGCTGCTGGGCAAGGCGATCGCGACCGACCCCCTCGCCGTCGGCCTGGCCTCGATGACGGGCCTGGCGCTCGGCGTGGGCTACTCGCTGCTGATCCTCGACCGCTTCCACCGGGAGGAGCTGCAGCGCATGGCCGCGGCGGCCTCCCCCGCGCCGGCGGCAACCCCCGCATCGGCAGCCGCCCCCGAGGCGCCGACGGCGATCGACGGCCGGGGAGCGCGCGGCGACGCCGCACAACTGCGCGAGGCGGCGGCCTCGGCGAGCGCGGCGGTGGCGGGCACGGGCCGGGCGGTGCTGTTCGCCGGCACGGGCCTGATCCTGGCGCTGCTGCTGGCGAGCGCGATCGCGCCGACGACGATCCTCACCTCCCTGGGCATCGGGGTGCTGCTGTGCTCGGCGCTGGCCGTCGGGGCGGCGGTCGTGGTGATGCCGGCGGCCCTGGTGCTGCTTGGCCGCGACGTGGCCGTCGGCCGGCGTGCACCGGCGGGCCTGGTGCGCGACTGGGATCGCCTGGTCGGGGCGGGCGCCTGGGTGCGCCACAACGCGGTGGCGGCGGGCGCGGTGGCGACGGCGGCGCTGCTGGCGCTGGCGGTGCCGGCGCTGTCGCTGAAAACGGGCCCGCCGGGCGCGAGCGAACTGCCGTCGGGCAACTCGGCGCGGGTGGCCTACGAAGAGGTCGCGCGGGTGATGGGCCCGGGCTGGCCGACCCCGTACAACCTGATCGTGGCGAGCCCGTCGGGGCCGATCACGACGGCGCCGACGCTGGAACGCCTGGAAAAGCTGCAGACCCGGATCTCCCACGACCCGGCCGTCGCCTCGGTCGCCGGTCCGGGCGCGCTGAGCGCCCAGACCAAGCCCCTGGGCAGGCTGCCGAAGTCGCTGCAGGAATCGAGCAAGCTGCTGCACGGCGGCAAAAAGGACCTCGACCGCCTGGCGAACGGCCTCGGCGAAGCGGGCTCGGGCGCGAAGAAGCTGCAGGGCGGCCTCGTGGAAGCGACCACCGGCGCGGGCAAGCTGCACAGCGGCTCCGGCGCGGCCCACAGCGGCGCCGCCGAGCTGCACACGGGTCTGGCCAAGGCGCAGGCGGGCTCGGCGGCGCTCGGCAAAGGGCTCGGCGAAGCGCTCGCCGGCGCGCATGCCCTGAAGACCGGCGCGACCCAGGCCCTGGCGGGCTCGGTGGAGCTGGCGAGCGGCCTGAGCTCGGTGCACGCGCCGGCGGCGGCGGCGACGCCGTCGATGAAGCAGCTGCAGACGCTGACGGCGGACACCAACAGCGCGGTCGGCGCGCTGCAGGGCCAGGCGCAGAGCGCGACGGGCGATGTCGCGAGCGCGCTGGCGGCGCTGGAAGGCGCGGGGCCGGCGGTCAAGGCCGATCCCCACTACGCCGAAGCCGTGGCGGCGCTGCGGCGGGCCAGCGAATCGACGGGGGCGGTGTCGGGCGGCCTGAACAGCGCGGCGCCGAACGCCTCGAGCGCGGCCAGCCTGGCGTCCAGCGCGGCTACCCGTGACACCTTCCTGGCCAGCGCCCTGGGCCAGCTCAGCAGCGGCTCGGAAAAGCTGGAGGCGGGCCTGGCGAAGCTGCACGCCGGCAACGCCCAGCTGGCGAGCGGGATCGGCCGGCTGTCCAGCGGCGGCGGCGAGCTGACGGCCGGCCTGACGCGGCTGCGCGACGGGGCGGGCGAACTGGAAACCGGCCTCGGCGCGCTGGAAAAGGGAACCGGTGAGCTGCAGAGCGGCCTCGCCGGCGGGGTGAGCCCGACGGGCCAGCTGGTGAGCGGCCTCGGCGTGATGCAGGCGGCGGTGGCGAAGTTCAGCGGTCAGCTGCCCTCGCCGCGAGAACTGGAAGAACTGAAAAAGGCCTCGCCCGGTCTGTTCAACTCCGGCTACTTCCTGCTGGCGGCGATCGAAGGGGCGCCGGCGTCGGCGAGCAACGAAGCGAGCTTCGCGGTCAACGTCGCCCGCGGCGGGACGGCGGGCCAGATCGTGGTGATCTCCCGTTACCCGGCCAGCGACCCGCGCACGGCGCGCCTGGGCGAACGTTTGGAAGCGCAGGCGCGGCGGTTCGCGCTGGCCAACCACCTGGAGGTGGCGCTGGGCGGCCCGGCGGGCAACCTCGAGAACTACGCGAGCGCGACCAACGCCAGCCTGCCGTGGGTGATCCTGGCGCTGGCGGTGGCCGTCGCCCTGACGCTGGGGATCGCGCTGCGGGCGGTCGGCCTGCCGGTGGTTGCGGTCCTCTTCAACCTGCTCACGGCGGCGGCGACGTTCGGCGTGCTGAGCCTGCTGTTCAGTGGCGCCAACCCGCCGCTGGGCGGGCCGGGCTACCTGAACCCGATGTCGGTGGTGGGGATCTTCGCGATCGTCTTCGGCGTGTCGTTGGTCTATCTGACGGTGCTGCTGACGCGCACGCGCGAGGAGCTCGTGAACGGCTCCGACGTCGATGCCGCGCTGGACAAAGCTCTGCGCGAGACGGCCGCGGCGAGCACCGGGACGGGACTGCTGATGATCGCGGCGCTGGTCCCCTTCGCGGCGAGCTCGCTGATCGCGATCCGCGAGGTCGGAGTCGGCGTGGCGGTTGCCGTGGCGCTCGACGCCTTCCTGGTGCGCCCGGTGCTGCTGCCGGCGGCCGTGGAGGCGCTCGGCCCGCGGGCCTGGTGGCCGACGAAGTGCAGACAAGTACGGAGATCCAAACAGCAGAGTGTCCCGATGGGCGGCGGCGGCGCCAAGCCTAGAGTCGCCTCAGCAGAGTTGAAATGACACTGACGGAATAAGGAGACAGGGCGATGAAGAAGCTGCTGCATATCACGGGCGCACTGGTTGCGATAACGGCGCTGGCCGGCGCCGGAGTGGCTTTTGCGAGCTCCCAGTTCAAACAGAGCTCGAACATCGCGCTGACGGCGACCAAGGCGGGCGCGCCGACCGGATTCAAGGTGAACATCGCCTCCTCCGACCCCGGCGCTCCCAACGGGCAGCCGCAGGCTCTGAAGGTGCTGACGGTGACGTTCCCGAAGAGCACGCGCTTCAACTTCAAGAGCACGGCGGTGAAGCAGTGCACGGCGAGCCCCACCGAACTGGTCGCGACCAAGGGCGCGGCGTGCCCGGCGAAGAGCAGGATCGGCTCGGGCACGGCGGTGGCCAACGGGGCGCCGGTGTACCCGACGATCCCGGAGAACGCGACGGTATACGTGGGCAAGGGCAAGCTGCTGTTCATGCTGGTGCCGACGGGCCCGGTGGGCACTCCGCTGCCGCTGGAAGGCGCTGTCTCGGGGAACAAGCTGACGACGCCAGTGCCGGCGCTTTCGTCGGGGGGCCTGAACATCGTGATCACCGAATTCAAGGTCACAGTGAAAACCGTCGGCTCGGGCAAGCAGGCGTTCGTCACGGCCGGCCAGTGCACGAAGGGCAAGTTCACGGTGAAATCGAGCTTCACCTACTACACGGGCTCGCCGGTGTCCAAGTCGAGCTCGTCGAAGTGCAAGTGAGGTAGAGGTGGCGACGGTGGCCACGAGCGCCCCACTCGCCCCGGTCGCGGAGCGCATCACCGGGGCGACCACGCTCGGACGCATGATCCTCTCGGCGTCCGAGCGTGGCGAGGCGCCGGCGCTGCGTCGGCCCGGCGAGGCCGGCCGGCCCGGCGAGGCCACCCGCCCCGGCCACCCCCGCGAGACGGGCCACCCTGACGAGACGGGCCAGCCCCGCGACATCACCTACAGCGAGCTCGGCGAGCGCTGCCATGAGATCGCGCGCGGCCTGATCGGGCTGGGCCTGGAGGGCGGGGACGTCGTCTCGATCCTCTGCGAGACCCGGGCGGACTGGACGCTGTGCGAGTACGGGGCGCTCTGCGCGGGTGCGGTGATCGCGCCGATCTACCACACCAACTCCCCCGCCGAGTGCCTGCACGTGCTGTCCCACTCGCGGGCGCGGCTGGTGTTCTGCGAGGACGCGGCGCAGGCGGCGAAGGTGGCGGAGGTGCGCGAGCGCTGCCCGGAGCTGGAGCACGTCGTGGTGATCGAAGGCGAGGCGCCCGGCGCGCTGTCGCTGTCGGAGGTCTGCGCGCGCGGCGAGCCGGTGGACGGCGGGGAGGTCGAGCGACGGGTGCGCGCGGTGCAGCCCGACGACGTGGCGACGCTGGTCTACACGTCGGGCACGACGGGTCCGCCGAGGGGCTGTGCGTTGACGCACGCGAACTTCCTGGCGGCGACGGCGATGTACCGGGGGCAGCTGGAGCTCGACGACGTTCAGCCTGTCATCTACATGTTCCTGCCGCTGGCCCACGTGCTGGCGCGGATCGCTCAGACGGTGGTGCTCGACGTCGGCGGGACGCTGGTCTACTGGAGCGGCGACCCGGCGCGGATCATGGCAGAGGTGGCAGAGGCGCAGCCGACGCACTTCGTGGCGGTGCCGCGGATCTACGAGAAGCTGCACACGGGCGTGGTGAGCGCGCTGGCCGACCGCGGCCCGCACGCCCGGCTGCTGTTCGCCTGGGCGCTGGAGGTCGGACGCCGGGCGCGCAGCGCGCAGCGCGCCGGGCGCACCCCGGGCCGGCTGTCGGCGGCGCGGCTGCGGGTGGCTGACAGACTGGGCCTGGCGAAGGTGCGGGAGCTGTTCGGGCCGGGGTTGAAGCTGGCGCTGGTCGGCGCGGCCCCGATCGACCACGAGCTGCTGGAGTTCTTCGACGCCTGCGGGGTGCTGGTGCTGGAGGGCTACGGGATGACGGAGAGCTGCGCGACGGCCACCCTGAACCCGGCCAACGCCCCGCGCTTCGGCACCGTCGGACGGGCGCTGCCGGGCAGCGAGGTGATGGTGACCCGCGACGGCGAGGTGCTGCTGCGCGGCCCGCACGTCTTCGCCGGCTACCACCGCGACCCGGACGCGACGGCGGAGACCCTGACCGACGGCTGGCTGCACACGGGCGACACGGGCAAGCTGTCGCCCGAGGGCTACCTGACGCTGACGGGCCGCAGGAAGGAGCTGATCATCACCTCCAGCGGCAAGAACATCACTCCGGTCAACATCGAGAACGCGCTGCGCGAGACGCGCTGGATCTCCGAGGCGGTGGTCTACGGCGACCGCCGCCCCTACCTGGTGTGCCTGGTCACCCTCGACCCCGACGAGGCGCCGAAGCTGGCCGAGCAGCTGGGCATCCCGGCACACGTCGCGAGCATGGCCCGCGACGAGCGGGTGCAGGCGGCGCTGCAGGCCGACGTCGACGCCGCCAACGCGCGCTTCGCGCGGATCGAGCAGGTCAAGCGCTTCGGGATCCTCGACCACGAGCTCAGCCAGGGCGCGAACGAGCTGACGCCGACGGCGAAGGTCAAGCGGGCGGTGGTCTACGAGCGCTACGCGGACTTCTTCGCGGCGCTCTACGACGAGCCGTCGCCGGCGGGGTGAGCGGCGATGGGCGGCGCGGCGGGGCGTGGCGGCGATTTGGCAGGACCGAGCGGCGGCGAACGCCAGAGCTTCTCCCGGGCGGACGCCGCGTGGCTGCACATGGACAGGCCGAGCAACCTGATGGTGATCAACTCGATCCTGCTCTTCGCGGAGCCGCTGGACTGGGATCGCCTGACGGAGATCGTGCGGGAGCGCCTCGTGGAGCGCTACCCCCGCTTCCGGGCGCGGGTGCGGGAGAGCCTGTTGAGCGGCCCCCGCTGGGAGCCTGACAAGAGCTTCGACCTCGGCCGCCACATGCACCGCCGCGGCCTCCCCCACCCCGGTGGCGAGGCGGCGCTGGCCCGGCTCGCGGGCGA
>DATKPO010000027.1:0-12206 GCA_035524055.1 Solirubrobacteraceae bacterium | reverse complement strand
CGCGCCCTGGCGGTCGCGCACGAGCCGGGCGATGTCGCGGGCAAGCGTCTCGGCGCGGAAGGGGGACTCGGTGAGGACGACCTCGCCGATGGCCTCGTTGACGACCTCCTCGAAGCGCGACATGTGGGCGCCCTTCTGCTCGCGGTCGAGGTCTACGAAGCACTCCAGCCGCGCGAAGAAGAGCTCCTGGCGTATGCGGATGACCTTCTCCACCCCGGTGACGCCGACACGGGAGAGACCGATGGGGAACGCCGGGGTGCGCGCCTGGACGTCGTCGCCGGCGGCCTGCCGGCCCTTGACGTCTGAGGGCGATCGTGTGTCTCTGACCTGCATCGTGGCGCGCACCGCCCGGCTAGCCTAGCGAGCGCGGCGCCCAGAAACCCAGGCGGCGCCGGACCGGGCTGGCCAACCGACATCTCCGGCGTGGATATCTGGTATCACTCCGCACCTGGTGACGGTCAGTCCGCAACGTAGCGACCACGAGGCGTGTTAAGGGGGATATACGTATCCGTGGAGCAGGGAGCTTCTCGGATGAGGATCGCACAAGAGCAGAGGAGGGTCTAGACCGGTAGGGCAGTGGGGAGGTCGGGGCGGATCTCGCTCCGATGGGAAGTCGGGGATCCTGGGGGTCCAAAGTGGTTGAGAAGGAAGCTGTGCTGCAGGGTGCAGGCATCGGCGACGCCGACGCCGTGGCCGTCGTGGAGGTCGAGGAGCTGCACACCCTCATCGCCGATGGCCAGGAACGGGGGTTCGTCACCCACGAGGCTCTGACGACGGCCCTCGACGAAGCCGAGCTCTCTGTCGAGCAGGTCCAGGACCTGCTCAGCTATCTCGAGGAGCACGGAATCGAGATCATCGGACAGGGCAGTGGCGCCGGCCTGGAGACGGATCTCGCCGAGAGCGCCGAGGAGGCCAAGCCGATCCCCCTGCACGGCGCCTCGTCGCCCGAAGTCGACGATGACGACGAGCCGGAGCACGAGGAGGGCGAGGTCGATGTGGAGCTTCCCGACCTGCGCGCCCGCCTGGAGGAGATGCGCCGCGGGGAAGCCGACCCCGGCGCCGAGGCCGGGGTCGACTCGCTGCGGCTCTACCTGCGCACCATCGGCCGTGTCCCGCTGCTGAGCGGCGCCGAGGAGGTCAACCTGGCCAAGCGCATCGAGCGCGGCGACGTGCTCGCCAAGCAGCACATGGTCGAAGCCAACCTGCGCCTCGTGGTGTCGATCGCCAAGGGCTACATGGGCCGCGGACTGACCTTCCTCGACCTCATCCAGGAGGGCTCGCTGGGGCTGATCCGGGCGGTCGAGAAGTTCGACTACCGCCGGGGCTACAAGTTCTCGACCTATGCCACCTGGTGGATTCGTCAGGCCGTCACCCGCGCGATCGCCGACAAGGCGCGCACCATCCGCATCCCTGTGCACATGGCGGAACGCCTGAACAAGGTCATCCACGCCGAGCGCCACCTCATCCAGGAGCTCGGCCGCGAGCCCACCCCCGCGGAGATCGCCGCCGAGCTGCAGCTGCCGACGGCCGAGGTCCGCGAGATCCTGCGCATGGCCCAGCAGCCGATCTCGCTGGAGAAGCCCGTCGGCGAGGAGGACGACTCGGCCCTGGCCGACTTCATCGAGGACATCGCCGCCGAGTCGCCCTTCGAGACGGCCTCGGAGGCGCTGCGCCGGGAGAGCGTCGGGCGCGTCCTGGCGATCCTCCCCCGCCGCGAGCGGGAGGTCCTGGAGATGCGCTACGGCATCACCGGCGGACGCTCCCGGACGCTGGAGGAGGTCGGCCGCGCCTTCAACATCACCCGCGAGCGGGTCCGCCAGATCGAGAACCGGACGCTGAAGAAGCTCCAGACGCTACCCGAGGCGCAGCTGCTGCGCGAGGCCAGCTGAGGGAGTCCGAGCGCTATGATCGGGACTCCTCGGTGGGGTGTCCGAGTGGTTAAAGGAGATCGGCTGTAAACCGATTGGCTCTGCCTACGCAGGTTCGAATCCTGCCCCCACCATGTATGTATGCCTTCGCCAGCGCAGCCAAAGGCTCGCTGAAGCCGGTCACGATTCACGCTCCTCGCACGCCGGTCACAATTCACGCCCCTCCCGCGTATAGAAGGTAGGTGAGGGCTGAGACGAGCGACGAGGAGCTGCTGGTGGGCGACGACGCGACGGCGTTCGCGACCCTCTATGCGCGTCGCCATCCGCTGATCAGAGCCTATCTGCGCCGGCGCCTGGGCTCCCACCCCGACGTCGTCTTGGATCTCGTCGCCGAGACCTTCGCCCAGGCGCTCGAGCGGCGCGCGCAGTTCGACCCCGGGCGGGGATCGGCGAGCGCCTGGCTGATCGGCATCGCCCGCAATCTGCTGATCGACGCCGCCCGGCACGGCAGGGTTGCCGACGCCTCACGTCGCCGACTCGGGATGGAGCGGGTCGTCGTCGAGGACGCACAGCTCGAGTCGATCGAGCGGGAGAGCGGCTCCGAGCTCGAGCGGGCGCTGCGCGATCTGCCGGCCGATCAGCGCGACGCGATCGAACGGCATGTGCTCGCGGACGAGCCCTATGCCGCGATCGCCCACGGGATCGGCCGCTCGGAGCAGGTCGTTCGCAAGCGGGTCTCGCGCGGACTGGCAACGCTACGGAGAAGGATGGAGAACAGCGCATGACGGATCCCTACACACAGCTCGGCCAGCAGCTCGCCCGCGCCGCCCTCAGACAGGAGGCGCGCGGCGGCGCGGCCAAGGCGCGCGGCGGCGCGGCCAGGGCGCGCGCGGGCATCGCGCAGACACGAGACACCGCATCGTCGTCCGGCTCCCCCAGGCGCGGCTGGCGACCCTCGCGCCTCGGGGTCCTGGCGATCGCCGCGACGCTCGCCCTCGCCTGCAGCGCCGTCGCCCTCGCCGCGACCGGGCTGCTGAGCGGATCGCCGGTCAAGCCCGAAGTGACGCCGAACGCGAACGCCGGCAACGGCCTGCCCGTCGCCGGCGTCCACGCCGGTCGCATAGCCCTCCTCGCCCCCGATCCCGCCGGCGGCCTGAGCTGGGGGCTGCGCGTCCTGCCGACCACCCGCGGCCAGACCTGCGTGCAGGTCGGGCGCGTCCAGGACGGCCAGCTGGGCGAGCTCGGAGTCGACAGCGCCTTCGGTGACGACGGCCGCTTCCATCCCCTCTCCCCCGATGTGCTCCCTCCCGGCTACGGCGGATCCAGCGGCCAGACCGAATGCGCCGACCGTGGCCAGACGGTGATCTTCGAAGACTCCCACGCCGACCGCAGCGGAGTACGTCTGCTCCCCGGGGAGCTCGAAAAGCTGCAACGGCTGGAGCAGAAGGCCCGGACGTCGACGAATCCCGCCGGCGAGCCCCTGCGGACGCTCGACAGGCAGCTCCAACGGCTGAGGCCCAGGACCCATTCCTCCGCAGTCCCACCCGGCGAAATCCCGCCGAGCGAGTACCTGCCCCCGGCGAGGGACCTGCGCAGCCTCGCCTACGGCCTGCTCGGGCCGCACGCGGTGAGCGTCACCTACCGCACCCCCGAGGGGCTGCGCACGGTTCCCGTGGACGCCCGCGACGGCGCCTTCCTGATCGTCCAGGCCGCCGGCGACTTCGGCGACCCCTCGGCGATCGGCGGCTCGCAGGGCGGCCAGGCCGGCCCCCACGGCGTCGAGGTCATCCTCGACGAGGCCCCGGAGAAGACGGGGGGACGACTGCCGATCGTGAGCGCCGTCACCTTCCGCTTCGGCGGCCGACTGTGCTCCCAGGGCGTCGGGGCCCCCGTGCACGAGGCCTGCCCCAGGCGGCGCCCGACCCCTCGGGCGGTTGCGGTGAGCTGGCTGAGACCGACGCGCAGCCTCGGCGAGCCAGTCGGGCTGAAGCTGGTGCCTCAATCGCGCCCGACCTGCGCCGCCGCCTACCTCCTCTACCCCTGCTACAAGGGCCAGGTCAGCTTCCTCGCGCCCTACGCCATCAGCTCGGCGGGCACCGACTACGACATCGAAGCCATCGCCAAGTGCAAGGTCGGCGGCCGGCCCGAAACGGCGTGGGGCCTGGAACGAGACGTGCGGGCCCGGGAACACATCGCGACGGTCTCGCTGGGGCGGTTCGTCTACACGCCGGCCTGTGCCGCCACCGAGTCGTTCCGCGTCACCTACCTCAATCCGCGCGGACCGTCGCCCTCCGCGCCGCACCGTTCGGTGATCGTCGGCAGCGTGAGCATGAGCCACGCCATTCTTCCCGGGGACAGACGCGGTGGAGGCTAGGAGCGCTCGGCCCGGCCCGCGGCGTCGCCCGTTGTCCATCGCGGACGAGGCGGCCGGCGACGACGCGACATCGCGTATCCCGCAGTTTGCCACGCCCGATGTGGGGCATATCCCCGACGTGGATGCCTCGCCCCTCCCCTAGCTTTTGCATTACCGGCCGCAGGGCCTCCGCCGTGCGGCCGGGACTCCCATAACAGCAGTTCCCCTCCGCATGCACGCGCCCTCCGCTACCACACGACCTCCGCCCAGTGGCCTGTGTGATGCGGAGGGCGCGGTCTGCGAGACCGGCCCACCTTCGGCACGGCGGGAACGACGCCAGCCCGGTCCGCGAGACCACCGCCAGCCCGGTCCGCGAGACCAGGCGCTGCGGGCGATGCGTACAGCCGCCGACTCCCTCACCGGCGATCCCGCGACGCTGAGCGCCGCGGCCTACCGCAGCTTTCGCGCCGCCCACGGCGAGGCCGGCCTGCCGTCGGCGCTGACGATCAGCCTGCTCTTCGGCGGCTGGCATCGAGCCTGCGAGCACCTGGCCCTCCCGGCCCGAGACTGAGACGGGACCCAACCGGCTGCTGACACGGGGCTCCTACCGGCTGGCGACGGCGTAGGTGACGGCCGAGCCGAGCTCGCTCTTGCTGTACTCGGACTCGGCGACGGCGGGGATGAATCCATTGCTCAGCGGGATCTGCTTCTTCAGCGCCCACAGCACGAACTCGATCCGGTCCGACTGGCCCTTGGCCGGACAGATCCCGCCGTACGTGGCGCTCCCGGCCGAGTTCTGGCCGACGACGGCGCCGGCCGGCAGCCTGCCGTTCTCGATCCCGGTGGTGCCGGGGGTGAGACCGGCGACGACCCAGCGGATCCCGCCGCCGCTGCCGTCGGAGCTGTCGTCGATGACGAACAGCACCATCTCGGTGGTTTTGGCCGGCAGGTGCTGCCACTGCAGCGGCGGAGGTGGCCCGTTGGCGCCCGCGCAGACGTAGCTGGCGGGGATGGCGCCGTTGCGTTCGAAGGCGGAGCTTTCGAGCGACATCGCCCCCGGGGTGGAGTAGACCTCGCCGTTGGCTTCGCCGCTTGCGGCGGCGTGCGTGGAACCAGCTGAGGAGGAGGAGGAGGAGGAGGAGGAGGACGACGACGACGCGGCGGATCGAGAGGCGGCACTCGCGGCCGGGCGCCTGGGTCCCTTGTACTCGCGGCAGTCTTCCATGACATACCCCGCCCGGCAGGTGGTCCTGGCGCGCCAACGCGTTTCGAAGGCGCCGCGGAAGCGGTCGAGGGCGGCGGTGGCCTGCGCGCCGCTCCTGCCGGCGGTGGCGTGTTGGGAGAGCTTGGCCTCGAGCAGTTCGATCCTGCTGCGTTCGAGCAGGTTCGCCGTGGTCTCGCCGCCGGAGGAGGCGAGGAATCTCTGCAGGTCCCCGGGCTTGGGGAACTGCTTGGCCTCGCTCTGGGCGAGCCTGGCGTGGGCTTCGGCGCCACTCACGCTCACCCCGACGCGCGCCGCTTCGTCGAGCAGCCAGCGCGAGGTGATGAGGAAGCCGAGCGCCTGGTCCCTGACGCTCGCCGGCACCGCGCCGCCCCGCCGCTTGGCGCCGCTGAGCGCCGCGGTGACGGCCGTCCAGTGGGCGAGGGCGGCGGAGGAGATCGGCGTGCCGTCGACTACGGCCACGGCCTGCACATCGCCACCCTTCCCGCCAGCACCGGTGTCGGCGACGGCCGCCACCGATCCGCCGGTGGCGCCTGTCGAGACGGTGCCGGTGGGCTTGGCGGATTCCCCGCACCCAACCGCGCCCAGCGCGCCCGTGGCGAGCGCCGCGACAGCCAGTGCCATCGGTCCTCGCGCCGCCATCAGTCTCTTCCCGCAGCCGTCAATCCAAGCCTCCCACGCCGCCGAGCAGCTTAGCCGGCAGGCCTAAAGCGCGGTTAACGTCGCCCATGCCTGCGACCGCGGCGGCATTCCCAAGGCACCCCGGACGATCGGGTGGCAGCCGCCCCGGATTGACGACAAGCAGATAAGACGTTTATATTTCGGCGGATCAGGCAGGCAGGGGTGCCGTGCAACATTCGTCCAGATGGACCTTGTGAAGACAAAGGTCTGTAGACCAGTCGTCTGCGAACGGCGACAGTTCGGAGCATGACAGTGCAAGAGATACGTACGCAGTTCGCCGAGAACCTTCGCGCCCAGCGGGAGCGCGCCGGCCTATCACAGGAGGCGCTGGCGGAGGCGTGCAATCTGCACCGCACCGAGATCAGCCTGCTGGAGCGCTGCAAGCGCTCCCCGCGCCTGGAGACGCTGGTGATCCTCGCCCGCGGCCTCGGTCTGGCGTCTCCGATGGAGCTTCTCAAGAACATCACCTGAGCGCGGAGGGGTCCGTGGGCGCTTCTGGCCCGTCCCTCCCCGGGGTGCCGACCCCGGCGCCCCGCGGCGGTCGCTCCCCACCCCGCACGCCCGCCGGGAAAAGGTCGCTCCCCGCGCCGCACGCGCGCTGGGGTAGGTCACGCGCGTGCGCCCGCGGGGAGCTGAGGAGGGGTTGCTGCTATGAGGACCACCGCAGCCGTTGGAGGCTGCCGTGTATGGGGAACTACAAACTAAAAAATTAGAGCCCCCCAGACCATCCTCCATCGTGGCTTCGCCACAGCCGTGACGTCGAAAACTACGGAAAATGCGGCTTTGCCACGAGTGGGCGGCCCCGGGCATGGCGCCGCCAACCTCAACGGAGTGTTGTCGACGGAGCGCCTCCACCGCTCGCCCCCGCGCCTCACCCCCTCCCAACGGAGCGCCGCCCGTGGAGCGCCTCCCCCGCTCGCCGACGGCCCGACCTCACCCCTTCCCCGGCGGCGCGGCGGATGGAGAGCCCGAGCAGGAGCAGGACGGCCGGCGGCATCACCCACCAGCCCGAGCCGCCGGCGGAGGCGACGACGGCGGTGAGCGCAAGGGCCAGGACGACGCCGACGGCGGTGCGCCAGTCGTCGCCGACGACGAAGTCCCAGACACCGAGGAGGACGGCCCGGACGCGTCTCATGCCCGCACCCTGACCCGGTCGGCGCCGTCGGCAGCCGCGCCCTGGCGGCCGAGTCGCTGCAGGCTCCAGACCATCCCGACGGCGACGAGGAGGATGCCGGGGACGAGGGCGAGCAGGGCGGCGTCGCCGCCGGGCCAGCTGGCGCCGGCGCCCTCGGCCCCCCAGAACATGCCGAAGGAGCTGAGCATGACGCCGACGGCGAACTTCATGGTGTTCTCGGGCACCCGGGCCAGCGGCGCCCGGGCGGCTACCCCGGCGAGGACGACGACGAGCAGGGCGACGCCGGCGGCGGCGGCGGCGAGCCCGACGTCGTGCTGGTTGGCGCCGAAGGTGAGGACGATGAAGGCCACCTCGAGCCCCTCCAGCAGGACGCCCTTGAAGGCGATCGTGAAGGAGTAGCCGTCGAAGCCCACGGCCAGTCCGGCGGCGCGGGCGGCCTCGGTCTCCTCGGCGTAGATCTCGACCTCGTCGTGCTTGGCCTTCAGCCCGGAGGCGCGGAGGATGGCCTTGCGCAGCCACTGCAGCCCGAAGACGAGGAGGAGCCCGCCGACGACGACCCGCAGGGCGTCGATCGGCAGCGACGTCAGGGCCGGCCCGAGGGCGAGGACGATGACGGCGAGGGCGAGGGTGGCGGCGCCGACGCCGCTCAGCGCCGAGGACCAGCTGCGGGTGGTGCCGACGGCGAGGACGATGGTGAGCGCCTCGACGGCCTCCACGGCGCAGGCGAGGAAGACGGATAGGGCGAGTCCGATCTCGGCGCCGCTCATGGCTGCCGTTCTCCAGAGGCTAGGAAGCCCCCGGCGCGTAGCCCGGCGCGACGGCGGTCCCGTGCCCGACACGGGCCAGCTGCCGCTGGCGCCCGGCGCAGTCGAAGAGGACGAGCGTGGTCGGCCCGGGCAGGGGCCCGTGCCAGAGCCTGTGCGGCACCTGGGGGCAGGCGTGGAGGGTGGCCGCCGTGGCGCCGTTGCCTCCGCGCGAGGCGTAGGCGCCACCGAGCAATACGTATCTGGCTTCGCCGCGGGCGACGAGCCGGGCGAGCCCGGGCCCGCTGAGGGCGGGATCGGTGCCGCTGTAGCCGGCCATGCCGGCGGCGTCGGCGCCCATCAGGATCGCCGGGGCGGCGGTCACGGAGGAGTCTGTCAGCAGGTCCCAGCGGGTGCCGGGGTGGTGGGAGTCGACGTAGGCGATCAGCCGCCGGTAGAGCCGGGTCTGGCCGCGGCTGAGGCCGTAGCCGCCCTTGCCGGCGACCTGGTGGGGGCCGGCGGCGGGGAAGGTGCCCTCGACGGGGACCTCCCAGGCGGTGGCGGAGTAGACGGCGGGGGCGAGGAGCAGCAGGCAGAGGATGAGCCCCGTCGCGACCGGAGCGATCCGGCGAACGGCCATCGCCAGCAGCCCGATGACGGCGCCGGCGACGAGGATCGGCACGAACCAGCGCATGTAGTGCTGGTAGTGGAGGATGGCGGCCTGGATCGCGATGGTGCCGGCCAGGGCGCAGGGCAAGAGGACGAGCGACCACGACCGTCTGCGGGCGAAGCTCGCAAAGGCGACGACCCCGACGGCGCACATCGCGGCCACCCCGGGCCCGAGGCCGGAGATGTAGTAGGGGTGGATGATGCCCTTGGAGAAGTCGAGGATGGCGACCTCGACGAGCATCCAGCCGCCGAACACGATCAGCGCCGCCAGCCGGGGGTCGCGGCGCAGGCGCCCGGCTTCCCCGCGCCCGGCGGCCCCAGGTCCGGCCTCCCCCGACCCGGCCTCCCTCGACCCGGCGGCCCCCGGTCCGGCCCCGCCGGGAAGGAGCAGGAGGAGGGCGAAGGCGAGCAGCCCGGCGAGGGCGAAGGGCAGCATCCAGGAGCCCTGGTCGGCGAGCTTCATTTCAAAAAGGCGGGCGGCCCGGGGGGCGCCGCCGAAGGCGATGGGGCTGCGCAGGCGGCCGTCGGGGAGGTACTGGGAGAGCTTGGCCGGGGCGACGGGATGCACGGGGCGGGCTCCGGGCGGGGTGTGGACGAGGGCGCCGCCGCCGACGGGGATGTTCCCGGGCCCGCCGGCCTCGCCTTCGACGCGGCCGAAGCCGTTGTATTCGAAGGTGAGGCCGATCTCGGTGTTGTTGGTGGAGCTGCCGACGAACGGCCGCTGCGAGGCCGGGGTGAGTTCGACGAGGCCGATCCAGGCGAACGAGACGGCGCCCATGAGGAGGCCGGCGGCGAGCAGCATCGCCAGGCGCCGGTACCAGGCGCCGGGCGCGCAGAGGGCGTAGGCGAGGGCGATGCCGGGGACGACGAGGTAGGCGGCGAGGGTCTTGGTGTTGAAGGCCAGCCCGACGAGGACGGCGCTGGCGAGCAGCCACCGCCAGCGCCCGTCTTCGACGGCGTTCAGCGCCGCGCCGCAGGCGAGGATCAGCAGCAGGATGAGGAGGGGGTCGACGCTGTTCTCGCGGGAGACGGCGACGAAGGAGGGGAAGACGGCGAGGGCGAGGGCGCCGGCGAGCCCCGCGGGGGCGCCGAGCCGCCGCGCCAGCACCCGGTAGAGGACGGCGACGGAGATCACGGAGATGATCGCCTCGGGCAGGAGCTGGCTGAGCGGGGAGAAGCCGAAGACGGTGGCGCTGGCGGCCTGCACCCAGACCGCGAGGGGGGGCTTGTCGATGGTGACGAGTCCCCCGGGGTCGGAGGAGACGAAGAGGAAGTTGTGCCAGGAGCGCAGCATCGCCTTGACGGCCGCCGAATAGAAGGTGTTGGCGTAGCCGTTTTTGGCGAGCCGGTTGGTGTTGAGGACGGCGGAGAGGACGAGGATCGCGGCGAGGGCGAGGTGCTCGAGGCCGGGCCGCGGCAGCCGTGGACCGGACCGGCCGGCGGGCGGTGGCATCTCGGCGGTGATCGGCGGGGGCGGGGCGGGCGGCGTCGGCGCGCCGGCCGCGGGGATTGCCGGCTGAGCCGCGGGATCGGCGGCGGGCGCCTCGGCGGCGTCGGCAACCGGCGCCTCGGCGGCGTCGGCTTCGTCCGGGGCGGTGGTCTCGGGGGTGGTGCTCATGGTGGAGGAGGGCTGTCGCGCCGCCCCTCGTCGGGGGCGGACGGCAGGGAAAGCAAACCGCATCGCCTGTGAAGGCCGCGTTAAGCCGTCACTGCCCGAGGGCGTAGCGGGCGATGTCGTTGTCCAAGGCGGCCTGGCTTTCGTACTGGCTGGGTTGGATGTGGACGACGTTGCCGGCGGGATCGACGTAGATGGTCGTCGGGGTGACGCGGACGGGAGCGATCCCCTGCAGGTCGGCGAGCGAGGTCTGGTAGCTGGGGTAGCTGACGGGGTGCTTGGCGAGGAAGGCCCCGGCGTTGCCGGGGGAGTCTTCGGTGTCGGCGCCGAGGAAGGCGACGCGCCGCCCGTAGGCGGCGGAGGCGGATGCAAGCAGCGGGAACTCGGCACGGCAGGGCGGGCACCATGAGGCCCAGGCGTTGATGACGACGGGGTAGCCGTGCAGCTGGCGCAGGCGGGCCTGCAATTCGGGGTAGCCGCCGAGGAGCCGCCCGGCCTGGGCGTGGACGGCGGCAAGGGCGGCGGGGGAGCCGGCGAGCATGGAGTCGGCGGCAGCGGCGCTGGGCGGCGTGGCGTTCGGCAGTGAGGTGGCGGGGACGGTGCGGTCCATGAGCCAGTCGAGGTCGTCGAGGATCTCGGCGGCGCTCCACGGCGTCTGGGGGTGGGCGAGGTTTTCGCGGCCTTCGGCGTCGAGCAGCCGGCGCAAGGCCGCCGAGAGGTGGCCGCCGACGTCGGGCATGCCTTCGTCGACGATCCGCTCCTGGCCGGCGGGGTCGAGGATGAAGACGCCGTCGGTGTGCTGGATGTCGAAGGCCTCGGGCCGATGGGTCCACCAGTCCACGGCAGGCGGCTTTTCCTGGGGGACGCGCTTGAAGTAGACCCCGAAGAACTTCCAGAGGCGGTGGATCTCGGCGGGGGTGCCGGTGAGCTGGGTGAAATCGACGCCGGTCATCCGGCGGTAGGCACGCAGGCGGGCGGGGCTGTCGCGCCAGGGATCGACGGTGACCTCGGCGACGGCGACCCTGTGGCCGAGCCCGGCGCGGCGCAGCTCGGATGTCAGACGGATGAGGGCGCCGGTGGTCATCGGGCAGACCTCCTGGCAGAGGGTCATGGTGGGGGCCAAGACGAGCCATTTGCCGTGGAAGGCGGCCAGCGAGGTGGGCTTGCCGTCTTCGCCAATCAGGGCCAGCGGCGGGGTGCGCCGGGGTCGTTCCAGGGCCGTGCCGACGGCGAGCGGGGCGGGTACCTGGGCGGCGCTGTCGGTGCCGGTCCCGGCGGGGGAGCGGGTGGTGAGGGTGACGAGCAGCAGCAGCGCCCCGAGCGCGGCGGCGCCGATGAGCGCGATGCGTCGTATCCGCCTGAGCATAAGGGGGAGGATACGCGGCGACTGCGTCCCCGGATACGGCTGGCGGCGCCGCGAATGGGGCTTCACCGGCTACGACGGCGGCGTGGCCGGAGCATGCGTGCCCGCGGCGCCACCCCGCCGGTGTCAGGGTGCCTTCGTTACGGGCTTGCCGGAGGCGGCGATGACGTACCACTTGCCGCCGTTGGTTTCGAGGTTCTGGCCGGTGGCCTGGCCGGGAGCGGAGTCGGTGACGTAGGTGTAGAGGGGCCAGCCGGCGTAGGTCACGACCCGACCGCCTTCGGGGTCGGGGTCGGAGGCGAGCAGGGCGCTTTTGACAGCACCGGCGGCGCTGGCCTTCTGCCCGGAGGCGAGCTTGTCGGGCGGCCAGAGCTGGGCGCAGGCGCCGACACAGGTGACCTTGGCGTGTTTGTCGGGGACGAACATGTAGAGGGTGCGACCCTGGCCGTTGACGAGCACCGCGCCCAACCCGGAGATGGTGCGCGTCGAGACGACGGCGGCGGTCGTGGCGGAGCCGGTCGCGCCGGAGCCGGTCGTGGCGGTGGGCGCCGCGGCGC
>DATKPO010000026.1:0-118127 GCA_035524055.1 Solirubrobacteraceae bacterium | reverse complement strand
TCAGGAACGCGACGAGCTCCTCGTGCGCGAGGGTCGTCACGAAGCCGGCGGCGCGGCGGTGCCCGCCGCCGCCCTGCTCGCGCGCGATGAGCGACACGTCGACGTCGTCGTCGGTGGCGCGCAGCGAAACCTTGCGCTGTCCCTGGCGCTCGGGGTCGAGCAGCTCGCGGACGAGCGCCGCGACCTTGGTCGACTCGACCGCCCGCAGGTGATCGATGATGCCCTCGGAGTGGCTGGTCTGGGCGGCGGCTTTGTGAAAGTCCTGGGCGCTGAGGGAGACGAGCGTCAGGCTGCCGCCGTCGAAGCGCTGTATCTGTCCGAGCGCCAGGGCCAGCAGCTCGAGCTTGGCCATCGGCACGTCCTCGAACAGCCTGCGATAGACGCCCTGTACGTCGACGCCGGCGGTAATCAGCTGCGCGGCCATTTCGTGTGCCTTCGGCCCGGTGCTCTCGTACATGAAGCGCCCGGTGTCGGTGATCAAGCCGACGTACAGCGCTTCGGCGATCGGTCCGCTCGGCTGCACGCCGAGATCGCCCATCAGGTCCCAGACGATCTCCGCGGTGCAGGAGGCGTCGGCGACGACGTGGTTGACGCTGCCGAAGAGGGTGTTGTCGTGGTGGTGGTCGATGTTCAAGAGATGCGCGCCGTCGCGCAGCGGCGCTGCGGAGTTGCGGTCGATGTTGCCGCAGTCGAGGAAGATCGCGGTGCGCTCCGCGATGTCCCCCGGCGGCGAGGAGATCAGGCCGTCGAGCTCGAAGAAGCTGTATTCGTTGGGCAGCGGGAACTCGTTCGGCCCGAGGAACATCAGCGAATCCTTGCCGAGGGCGCTCAGAAGCCCCTGTGTGGCCACCAGCGAGCCGAGCGCGTCGCCGTCGATGTTCTCGTGTGTGGCGAGCACGAAACGCTGGTCGCTGCGGATGCGCTGCAGTATCTGCTCGCGTCCGCCGTGCGGCTGCTCCTCACTCATCCTCGGCTCCGCTCTGGCGCAACAGCTCCTCCAGGCGCATCGCCCGGTCGGTGGTCTCGTCGTAGATGAACTGCAGCGTCGGGGTGCGCTTCAGTCGCAGCTGCGTCGAGAGCTGGCGCTGCAGATAGCCGTGCGCGCTCTCTAGACCGGCCATGCTCGACTCGCGCTGCTGTTTGTCGCCGAGCACGCTCACGTACACGCGTGCATGGCTCAGATCGGTGCTTGTCCTCACGTCGGTAACGGTCACAAATCCCACTCTTGGGTCCTTGAGCTCCCTCGCCAGCGCGTCGCCGATCACCTGACGGACCGCCTCATCGACGCGACGCATACGCTCGCTCGTCATCCTATCCCTCCGCTTCGCGCCACGGAGGAAGCTCTCAGCTGCACGGTCGGCTTAGAGCTCGCGCTCCACGTGGCGTGTCTCGTAGGTCTCCAGGATGTCACCCTCGCGCAGGTCCTGGAAGTTGGTCAGCACGATCCCGCACTCGAAGCCGGTCGCGACCTCGCGAACGTCGTCGTTGACACGGCGCAGACTGTCGATGGTGGTGTCGTAGATGACCGTGCCCTCGCGCACGACGCGCACACGTGACCCGCGCGCGACCTTGCCTTCGGTGACATAGGAGCCGGCGATCGTCCCGATGCGAGAGGCTTTGAAGAGCTGACGTACCTCGGCCTGCCCGAGCGGCGTCTCGACCTCCTCGGGCTCGAGCATGCCCTGCATGGCGGCGCGCAGCTCCTCGATCGCCCTGTAGATGACCGAGTAGGAGCGGATCTCGACGCCCTCGCGCTCTGCCAGCTGGCGGGCGTCCTGGACGGGGCGCACGTTGAAGGCCAGGATCAATCCTTCGGAGGCGGCCGCCAGCATCACGTCGGACTCGTTGATCCCGCCGACGCCGCGATGGATGATGTTGACCTTGACCTCGTCCTGGGGGAGCTTGGCGATCTCGTCCTCGATCGCCTCCAGCGAGCCCGCCACATCGGCCTTGACGACCAGGCCGAGCTCCTTGACCGCCCCCTCCCGGGCGAGCTTGAAGACGTCCTCCAGGGAGATCTTGCGCCCCGAGCGACGCGCCAGTGCCTCTGTCTTCAGGCGGTTCGCGCGTTCGCCGGCCAGCTGGCGGGCGCGCCGCTCGTTCTCGACCACCCGCACCGGCTCGCCGGCCTCCGGCACGCCGTCGAAGCCCAGGATCTCGACCGGCTCGCCCGGGCGCGCCCGCTTGCAGCGGGCGCCGGTGAAGTCGTGCATCGCCCGCACCCGGCCGAAGTGCGCGCCCGCCACGAGCGCGTCGCCGACCTGCAGCGTTCCGCGCTGGATCAGGACCGTCACCACCGGGCCGCGCCCGGGATCGAGCTTGGACTCGATCACCGTCCCCGACGCCTGCGCCTCGCGGTTGGCGCGCAGCTCCTCCAGGTCGGCGACGACCTGGATCGTGTCCAGCAGGTCGTCCAGGCCCTGGCGCGTCTTGGCGCTGACGTCCACGAACTCGATCTCGCCGCCCCAGTCCGATGGCTGCAGGCCGTGCTGGGCCATTTCGCTGCGCACCCGCTCGGGCTGGGCGCCCTCCTTGTCGACCTTGTTGACGGCCACCACCATCGGCACGTCCGCCGCCCGGGCGTGGTCGATCGCCTCCTCCGTCTGCGGCTTGACCCCGTCGTCTGCCGCGACCACGATCACCGCGACATCGGTCACCCGCGCCCCGCGGGCGCGCATCGCCGTGAACGCCTCGTGACCCGGGGTGTCCAGGAACGTGATCGTCTTCTCCGCGTGGTGCACCTGGTAGGCGCCGATGTGCTGGGTGATCCCCCCGGCCTCGCCCGCCGCCACCTCGGTCTCGCGGATCGCGTCCAGCAGCGACGTCTTGCCGTGATCGACGTGGCCCATCACCGTCACCACCGGCGGACGCTCCACCAGATCCTCCTCGGCGTCCTCGTAGACCGGCTCGGACTCGACGTCGTCGGCGGCGTGCACCATCTCGACCTGCTTGGAGAACTCCTCCGCCAGCACCTGGATCGCCTCGTCGGAGAGCGTCTGCGTCAAGGTCGCCATCTCCCCCAGCGACATCAGCTTCTTGATGATTTCCGGCACCGGCACCCCGAGGTACTCGGCGACGTCCTTCACCGTCGAGCCCGAGTTGATCCGCGTCACGTTCGCGTCGGCGCTCACCGCCGTGTTGTCGATCGGGGCGATCGTCTCGTCGTAGGTCCCCCGCCGGCGGCGGCCGCGGCGCGGGCGGCGCTGAGGCTGGTTGGCCGGCCCCGCCTGCTGGCGGCGCGAGGCCTGCGAGTCGATCACCACACGCCGCCGCCCGCCGGGGCCGACCCCGCCGGGCGTGCGCTCCCCGGTGCGCGAGTCGCGCGTCGGCCGCACCCGCTCGCCGCCCGCCGGCGGGTTGCGTGGGGGTGTCTCCCCCCCGGTCGCCGTCCGCGGCGGTGTCGCCGGCGCCGCCGCGGACTGGGCCGGCGAGACCGCGACTTGAGCCGGGTTGGCGGCGGGCTGCGCCGATCGGGCGGCGGGCTGCGCCGGCGTGGCGGTCTGAGCCGACGCCGGCGCAGGCCGTGCGGCTGGCGCGGCGCTCCCCGTCAACTCCGTCGCTGTACCCGCGGGCTGCGAGCTCGGTGTCGCGGGAGCCGATGCCGCGGCCGGCGCGGCTGGCATGGCCGGAGCGGCCGGCGTGGCCGGAGCGGCCGGCGTGGCCGGAGCGACCGGGGTCTTGGCGGCCGGGCGATCATTCGCGGGCGGCGCCGCCGGAGGCTCGGCGACCGCCGTCGCCGCGGCGGCCGGTCCATTGGAGCTGCCGAGCAGGCGCAGCGCGGCGTCCTCGTCGATCGAGGAGGACGCCGTCTTGACGTCGAGACCGGCGGCCTGGAGCTTGGCGATCAGCTCCTTGCTCGACAGGTCGTGCTGCTTGGCTATCTCGTGTACTCGCTTCTTGCTCATCGGCTCTTCTTCGGGGTCACGGTCATCGGCTCATCGATTCTACGAGCTCGGGCTCCGCCGTCGGCAGCCTGCCCGCCTCGAGGCGCACCCGCCGGCGCAGCGCCCGGGCGACGCCTCCGCGCCGGGTGGCGAGCGCCAGGCAGTCAGCGTCGGGAACGCCATCCGCGGCGCGGCAGAGGTAGGCGCCACGCCCCGGGAGCCTCCCGACGGGGTCGATCACGACCTGAGCCGCGGACTGCTCGCGCCCACCGGCGGCCACCGCGAGCCGCACCAGCTCGGGCTTGGGCGCCACACGCCCGCAGCCCACGCAGCGCCGGCGCGGCACGTGACCCGCTATGGCGCCTGCTCCTCGGCCTCGCCGGCCGTCGCCGCCTCGGCCGCCGCCAGAAGATCCGGCTCGGCGGCGGGCGCGGGCGCCTCGGCGGCGGCTTCCTCGACCGGCTCGGGCTCCGGCTCCGCCCCGTCCTCTGGCTGCTCGGCGCCGCCGCCGTTGAGGTCGGCGACGCGGTCGCTGGCGATCTCGGCGAGCGCCTGGTGGGTCTCCAGTCCGCAGTAGCGGGAGCCCGGCAGCGACGCGTTGGGGCAGCGGCGGCCGTTGGAGAGGATCGCGGCGCAGCGGCCCGAGACCTCCTCCTCCTCGTAGCCGTGCTCGGCCTCCTCGGCGGCGAACTCCGTCTCCGAGCGGATGTCCACGCGCCAGCCCGTCAGCCGAGCCGCCAGGCGTGCGTTCTGGCCCTCGCGGCCGATCGCCAGCGAGAGCTGGTCGTCGGGCACGATCACCGTGGCCTGCTTGGCCTCGTCGTCGACCAACACCTCGCGCACCCGGGCCGGGGAGAGCGCCTTGGCGACGAAGCGGGCCGGCTCGTCGTTGTGGGGGATGATGTCGATCTTCTCGCCCCGCAGCTCGGAGACGACCATCCGCACCCGCGACCCGCGCGGGCCGACGCAGGCGCCGACCGGGTCGACGCCGTCGGCGTGGGAGACGACGGCGATCTTCGAGCGGTAGCCGGGCTCGCGGGCGACGTTGGCGATTTCGACCAGGCCGTCGGCGATCTCGGGGACCTCCAGCTCGAAGAGCTTCTTGATCAGCTCCGGGTCGCGGCGGGAGACGATGATCGACGGGCCCTTCGTCGAGGGCGAGACCTCCTTGATGACGGCCTTGATCCGCTGTGAGTGGTCGTAGCGCTCGCCGTCGACCTGCTCGGACTTCGGCAGCAGCGCCTCGACCCGCTCCCGCAGCTGGACCAGGGTGTAGCGCGAGTCCGACTGCTGCACGATGCCCGTGATCAGCTCGCCCACCCGGTCGCGGTATTCCTCGTACATCATGTCCCGCTCGGCCTCGCGGATGCGCTGCAGGATGACCTGCTTGGCGGTCTGCGCCGCGATCCGCCCGAAGTCGTCGGGGGTGACGTCGCGTTCGTCGATCTGGTCGCGGTACTGCTCGAACTTCGCCGGGTCGATTTCCGGTTCCTCGGGTTCGCGCAGCTCGCCGGTCTCGGGATCGACGACGGTGCCCTCGTCGATCGTCTCCACGATCAGGTGGGCCTCGAGCCGTTCGGGGATGATCAGTTCGATGACGCGGAAGTCGGCCGTGTCGCGGTCCATTTCCACGCGCGCGTACTTCGCCGAGCCCGGCTGCTTCTTGTAGGCCGAGAGCAGGGCGTCCTCCAGCGCGATCATCAGCTTCTCCGGCTCGATGCCCTTCTCGCGGGCCAGGGCGTGCATTGCTTCGAGAATCTCGCGTGACATATCGGTTACTCCCCGATCAGGTTGGAGCGACGGATCTGGGTGTAGGGGATCGTGACGACGCCGCCGTCGGCGGCGAGCGCGATCTCCGTGTCGGAGGCCCCGACGAGCTCTCCGGTGTAGCTGCGCCGGCTCCGTGCGGCGGCGGCGCGGATGTCGGCGGGCGCCAGTGCAGGCGGGGCGGGCGGGCTACCCGTCCGCACCCTGGCGCGACGGCCGACGAAGCGGCGGAAGTGGTCGGGCTTGGTCAGAGGCCGCTCGACACCCGGCGAGGAGACCTCCAGGGTGTGGTGCTCGCGCAGCTCGGCGAGCGCGTGCGTGACCCGCTCGCAGAGCGCCAGCGTCACCCCCTCGGGGTGGTCGATGAACACCCGCAGGGTGTCGCCGCCGGCCTGCTCGACGAGCAGCACCTCGACGTCGGGCTCGCGCTCGGCGAGCCGCTCCTCGATGTCTTTCTGCAGTGGCGTCATGGGCCCTCCTTCCATAAAAAAAGCGGGCGAGCGCCCACTTTCGGTCCGACAGCCGGCGTCGAGATGCCGGCGCGAAAGCTGTCGGACGAGAATAGCAGCGGCGCCGTCACGGAGCTGGCAACGGCGCCGTTCACGAGCCGTGGGCGGCGCGCCGGGCGCGGTCGCGGTAGACGCGGTAGTCGCGCCGCTCGGGCCGCAGCGAGCAGGCCAGCGCCAGCGGGTGGCAGGCCTCGCGGTGGCGGCCCAGCTGCTGCATCGCGCGGCCGAGACAGAACAGCGCGTAGTCGTCGGTCGGCGCCTGCGCCGCGACCGCCCCGAACTCGGCGACCGCCCGCTCGTAGAGCTGGGCGTGGAACAGCGCCCGTCCCAGCGCCTCGCGGATCGAGGCCTTGTCGGGCTCCAGGTCGCGGGCGCGCGTCAACGGCACGATCGCCGCCTGGTAGTCGCCGTGGCCCAGCAGATCGCAGCCGCGGCGGTATAGGTCATAGACGCTCTCCATGGGGTCAACCTCACTGTAGACGCGCCTCTGGATCTCAGTTGCGCAGGCGGCCGACGACCTCCAGGATTCCCTCCGCGATGTGTCGCTTGCTCGCCGGTGCCAGGTGCTCCTCGCCGGCGAGCGTCACGATCGTGACCTCGTTGCGGTCGACCTCGAAGCCGATGTCGGGGCGGGAGATGTCGTTGACCACCACCGCGTCGAGGCCCTTCTCGCGCAGCTTGGCGCGCCCGTGATCCAGTGCCCCGTCACCGTGCTCGGCGGCGAAGCCCACAAGGGTCTGGTCGGCACGACGGTCGGCGGCGAGGCCGCTCAGGACGTCGGCGGTCGGCTCGAGCTCGATCCGCAGGTGCTCCCGTCCGGCCTTCTTGAGCTTCCCTTCGGCCGGGTCGGCGGGGCGGAAGTCGGCGACGGCCGCGGCCATCAGCAGCACGTCGCAGTCGGGGAACTCCCGCTCGCAGGCCTCCCGCAGCTCCGCCGCGGTGCGCACCGGGTGCCACGTCACCCCCGCGGGAGGATCGAGGGCGACGTTGGCCGCGACCACGCTGACCCGCGCCCCACGGGCAGCCGCCGCGGCGGCCAGCGCCAGGCCCATCCGCCCCGAGGAGCTGTTGCCGAGGAAGCGCACGCTGTCGATCGGCTCCCGGGTGCCGCCGGCGGTGACCAGCACCCGCAGGCCGCTCCAGGCGCCGTCGGACTCGCCCGCGTTTCCGGGTGCCGGCGGCCCGTCGCGAAGCAGCTCCTCGCAGGCCGCCAGCAGCCGTGCCGGGTCGGGCAGGCGCCCCACGCCCCGCTCGCCTTTGGAGGCCAGACGTCCGCTGTCGGGCTCCATGACCCGCACGCCCCGGGCCCGCAGCGTGGCCAGGTTGGCCTGGGTGGCGGGGTGCTCGTACATGTGGCTGTTCATCGCCGGCGCCACCATCAGCGGGCACCTCGCCGCGAGGGCCGCACTGGTCAACAGGTTGTCGGCGAGCCCGTGGGCGAGCTTGGCGATCGTGTTCGCCGAGGCCGGCGCGATCATGTAGAGATCGGCGTTTTCCACCAGCGCCAGGTGCCCGATCGGCTCGTGCTCGGGCGGCCTCTGGTCGGGAAACGCGCCGCGAGCCGGGTCGCGCTCGAACTCGTCCACCAGCACCGGCGCGCCGGTCAGCGCGGCGAAGGACGCCGAGCCGACGAAGCGCCGGCTGGCCGGGGTCTGCACGACCCGCACCGCGTGCCCCGCCGCCGTCGCCAGCCGCACGAGCTCGAGCGACTTATAGGCGGCGATGCCGCCGCTGACACCAAGCAGGATTCTCGGCATGCCCGCTTCTTAGTGCGCCGAATGGCTTCTGGCAAGCGCCGGCGGGTTCCTTGCGCGGCCCGCCCGCCACCACAGGACTACCTGTAGTGGTACTTGATCTTCCCGTTCGCCACCTCTTCGAGGGCGATCGTCAGGTAGTTCTTCGACGCCGTCTCGACCATCGGGGGCGGGAACTCGTCGAAGGTGCCCTCGCCGAGGTTGTGGTAGTAGCTGTTGATCTGCCGCGCGCGCTTGGCGGCGACGAGGACGCTGGCGTAGTTGGAGTCGACGTTCTCCAGCAGACGGTCGATGCGAGGTGAGATCACTGCGGTCGCGCCTTTCGGTGGTGGGAGATCGCAGTGTAGCTAGCGGAGCTCGCGCTCGACGATCGCCGTCAGCTCGTCGAGCGCGTCCGGCAGGCTGTCGTTGACGACGACCCGCGCGAACTCGGGCTGTGCCCGCAGCTCCTCCTCGGCGGCGCGCAAACGGCGCTCGACCTCGGCGGGGTCGTCGGTCCCGCGTCCCTCCAGGCGCTCCCGCAGGTCCCGGGGGGAGGGCGGGGCGATGAAGACCTGCAGGGCCTCCGGCATCGCCGCGCGCACCTGGCGGGCGCCCTGGACCTCGATCTCGAGGACCACCGGAATTCCCGCCCGCACACGTCCTTCGAGCTCGCTGCGCAGCGTCCCGTAGCGCCGCCCGGCGTAGTCGGCGTGCTCGACGAACTCGCCCGCCGCCACCCGGCGCTCGAACTCCGCGGGGGCGAGGAAGTGGTAGTCGACGCCGTCGCGCTCGCCGGGACGGGTCGGGCGGGTCGTCGCCGAGACCGACAGCTGAAGCTGGGGAATGCGCTGCATCAGCCCCCGGATGAGAGTTCCCTTGCCGACCCCCGAGGGGCCGGTTATGACGAAGACGCGCGCCACGCCTGAGGCGCTCGCGCTCAGTGCCTCAGCAGCGAGATCAGCTCGCTGCGCTGACGCTCGGAGAGGCCGCCGATCGTCTTGCTCGGGGCGACCCGGCAGTGGGCCAGGATCTTGTTGACCTTGACCCGCCCATACTTGGGAACGGCGAGCAGCATGTCGAACACCTTCGCCGTCTCGACGTACTCCGGGGGGTTGAGCAGCAGGGTGTGGATCGAGAGTCGTCCCGCCTTGAGGTCGCGCTTCAGCTGGGCGCGCTGGCTGCGGATCCGGTTGGCCCTCGCCAGGGCGTCCATCCGCTGGTTCAGGGATCGCTCGGGGGCCGCGGTGTACTTTGAGGGCGTCGTGCCGGTCGCCATCGCCATGGGCGGCGAGTCTACACGGCTGCGCCCGACGAGCAAGGTCTCCTCTGGGAATTCACCTGAACCTCAAGTCCAGCTTGAGGTATGTCGAGGTTGGTGGACGGTAGCCGGTCGATGTTTGCAGGGCTTTTCGAGCCATCGGACGCTGGCCGGTGGGCCAGTCGTCGGCGCGGCCGGGTGGGCTGTCGAGACCTCTTCAGGCCCGGGCCGGGGCGGGCGCCTGGCGCAGCCCACGGGCGATCCGGACGCCGGCGGCGGGGTCCCGGAAGCTCTCGGTGCCGACCGCGACGAGGGTCGCCCCGGCGTCGAGGAGGTCGCGGGCGTGCGCCGTCGTCTGGACGCCGCCCATGCCGATCACGGGAATCGTGACGGCGGCGGCCGCCGCCGCGACCTGGGCCAGCGCGACCGCGCGGATCGCCGGCCCCGAGAGGCCGCCGGTGCGTCCGCCGAGCCACGGTTGGCGACGAGCGGCCGGCGCTGGGGAGGGAGACCGGTGGGCGACGGCCGACACACCCGGCGGGTCCGACACACCCGGCGGGTCCGACTCGCGCGGCGGGTCCGACTCGCGCGCGGCCGCTGGGCTTGAGACGGGCGTGAGCGCCATCGCCCGCAGGGTGTTGATCAGCGACACCGCGTCCGCCCCGCCCTCCTGAGCCGCCCGCGCGCAGGCCGCGACGTCGGCGGTGTTGGGCGTGAGCTTCACGATCAGCGGCTTGCGCGTCGCCGGTCGCACCTCGCCCAGGACCTCGCGCAGCGCGCGCGGGTCGGCGCCGATGTCGAGGCCGGTCTCGACGTTGGGGCAGGACACGTTGAGCTCGAGCGCCGCGATCTCGGGACGCTCGTCGCAGGCCGCGAGCAGCGTCGCGATCTCCTTCGCGGTGGAGCCCATGACGTTCGTGATCAGCGGAGCCGCCTCGCCCGGGCCGTGGGCGTCGGCGAGCAGACGGGCGAGCGCGGGCAGCTCCTGCTCGAGGTAGCCCGCGAGTCCCCTGTTGGGGAGGCCGATCGAGTTGATCAGTCCGGCCGGGGCCTCCCACAGCCGCGGCGCGGGATTGCCGGGGCGAGGCTCCACGGTGATCGTCTTGGACACGAACGCCGCGAACGGGAAGTCCTCGCGCAGGGCGTCCTCGCCGAACGCGGCCGCGGCGGCGAGCAGGTCGAAGGTGCCGGAGGCGTTGATCACCGGGTGCGCGAGGCGCAGGCCGCAGAAGCCGACGCTCACGCGGGCGCTCCCGCGTGGGCCTCGACGGACTCCAGCTCGCCGGCGTCGATCACGGGCCCGTCGACGCAGACCCGCAGGTAGCCGCCGCCGCGGCGCGGCACGACGCAGCCGTGGCAGGCGCCGAAGCCGCAGGCCATGCCGGCCTCCAGCGCCAGTTGGGCGGGGACGGCTCGCTCGGCGCAGAGCGCCCGCACCGCCTCCAGCATCGGGGCAGGGCCGCAGGCGTAGACCGCGGCGTGCCCGTCGCCGTCGAGCTCCGCGGCGAGCAGCTCCGTCACCAGGCCGCTGTGTCCGACCGAGCCGTCATCGGTCGCCACCGTCGCGTCGCCCGGAGCAGCGGCGCCCTGTGCGCGAGCGACGTCGTGCGGCAGAGCCGCGCCCTGTGTGCGGGCGGTGCCGCGCAGCAGAGCCGCGCCCCCGGCACGGGCGGCGTCGCGGAAGCCGAGCAGCACCGTGGGCTCGGTGCCGGAGGCGCTGAGCTCGTCCCGCCAGATTGCCAGCGGCGCGATCCCGACGCCGCCGCCGACGAGCAGCGCACGCCGGCCGTCGGTCGGCGCCGCGAAGGCGCTGCCCAGCGGGCCGAGCAGCCACAGCTCCTCGCCGGCATCGAGCTCCGCCAGGCGCCGCGTGCCGGGGCCGACGTCCTCCAGGAGAAAGTGCGCCTCGCCCGCCAGCCAGCGGGCGTAGGAGAAGGCGCGCGCCAGGTACGGGCGCTCGTCCTCCGCCCCGCCCCAGCGCTCGGCGGCGCTGAGCATCGCGAACTGCCCGGGCGCGGGTTTCGGACCGTCGTCGGCGACGCGCAGCACGCGGTAGGCGCCGAGCTCGTCGACTCCGAGCACCGCTGCCCGGCGCCGTCCGAAGGGCGCCGGCGCCATCAGCCCACCACCGCGACGAGCGGCGGCCCCTGACGCCGACGGCGGCCACCACGCGTGCCGCCGCGACCGGCGGCGCAGCGGGGCATCACGGCACCCCGGCGGCGTCCCGTCCGCGGTGCAGCTCCTGCAGGCAGAGCACCGGCGGGGCGCCGTCGCGGCGGGCCGTCGAGATCGCCCGGGCCGCCGACACCCCGGCGGCGAGCGTCGTCAGGCAGGGGATGCGATGGGCGACGGCGGCCCGGCGGATCTGCCAGCCGTCGGTGCGCGCCCCCGAGCCCGTCGGGGTGTTGACGACGAGGTCGACCTCGCCCCGCTCGATCCAGTCGAGCACGTGCGGGGAGCCCTCGCCGATCTTGTTCAGCGCCTGCACCCGCACCCCCATGCGGGCGATCGCCTCGGCCGTGCCGCGGGTGGCGAGGATGCGAAAGCCGTTGTCGTGCAGGCTCTGGGCGATCGCCACGGCCCCGTCCTTGTCGGAGTCGGTGACCGAGATGAACACCGTCCCCCTCTGCGGCAGCGGCGAGCCCGCCGCCGCCTGGGCCTTGGCGAACGCCGTGGGGAAGTCCCGGGCGATGCCCATGACCTCGCCCGTGGAGCGCATCTCGGGGCCGAGCACGGCGTCGGCGCCCTCGAAGCGGTCGAACGGCAGCACCGCCTCCTTGACCGAGATGTGGTCCCCGAAGCCGAGCCCTTCGCGCTCGCGCGGCAGGGCCAGGGCACTGAGGGGCTCGCCCAGCATCACCCGGCAGGCGAGCTTCGCCAGCGGCAGCCCGACGGCCTTGGAGACGAACGGCACCGTCCGCGACGCCCGCGGGTTGGCCTCGATCACGTACAGCTGGCCTTCGACGACGGCGTACTGCACGTTGAGCAGCCCCACCACCCCGATCCCCAGGGCGATGTCGCGCGTCGCGGTGCGGATCTGGTCGAGCATCTCGCCGCCGAGCGAGTGCGGCGGCAGCACGCAGGCGCTGTCCCCGGAGTGCACCCCGGCCTCCTCGACGTGCTGCATGATCCCGCCGATCCACACCTCCCGCCCGTCGCAGAGGGCGTCGACGTCGACCTCGATGGCGTTCTCCAGGAACCTGTCGAGGAAGATCTTTTGGGTGGAGCCCTGCGGGCTCGGGGGTTGGTTGGCGTCGTGCCGGTCCGGGGGCTGGACCTCGCGGCGGAGGTAGTCGGCGAGGCCGTCGCGGGAGTAGACGATCTCCATCGCCCGCCCCCCCAGGACGTAGGAGGGGCGCACCAGCAGCGGGTAGCCGACCTCCTCGCCGCAGCGCAGGGCGTCCTCGACGGTCTGCGCCGTCGCGTACGGCGGCGCCTGGTAGCCCAGGCGCCCGAGCAGCTCGCCGAAGCGCGAGCGGTCCTCGGCGAGGTCGATCGCCTCGACGCTCGTCCCCAGCAGCGGCACCCCCGCCGCCGCCAGGCCCGCCGCGAGCTTCAGCGGGGTCTGGCCGCCGAACTGCACGATCACGCCCTCCGGCTGCTCGACCTCGACCACGCCGAGCACGTCCTCCAGGGTCAGCGGCTCGAAGTAGAGGCGGTCGGAGGTGTCGTAGTCGGTTGACACCGTCTCGGGGTTGCAGTTGACCATCACCGCGTCGCGGCCGGACTCGCGGACCGTCATCGCGGCGTGTACGCAGCAGTAGTCGAACTCGATGCCCTGCCCGATGCGGTTGGGGCCGGCGCCGAGGATCACCACCGAGGGCCGCTCCCCGCGGTTGACCTCGTGCGCCGCCGACGGCTGGGCGGCGGCGCCGTTGCTCGTCGCCGGCGGCCCCGGCGGGCGCTCCCAGCCGGAGTAGTAGTACGGGGTCTGCGCCGGGAACTCAGCCGCGCAGGTGTCCACCGACTTGAACGTCCGCACCCCCGCAAACGGCGCCTGCGGGTCGGCGGCGATGACGGCCAGCTCGCGCAGGAACCACGGGTCGATCGAGGTCCGCTGGTGCACCGCCTCGATCGGCGTCCCCCGCCGCAGCAGCTCGAGGATCGCCTCGAAGCGGTCCGGCGCCGGACGCTCCAGGGTCTCCAGCAGCTGCTCGTCGGGCACCCCGCCCAGGCGCGGCGGCTTGTCGAGCTCGCGCGAGCGCAGCGCCTTGGCGAACGCCTGGCCGAAGGTCCGGCCGATCGCCATCGCCTCACCCACCGACTTCATGTGCGTCGACAGCGTCGACTCCACCCCGGGGAACTTCTCGAAGGCGAACCGCGGCCACTTCACCACGACGTAGTCGATCGTCGGCTCGAAGCTCGCCGGGGTGACCCCGGTGATGTCGTTGTCGATCTCCTCCAGGAGATAGCCGACGGCGAGGCGCGCCGCGATCTTCGCGATCGGGAAGCCCGTCGCCTTCGAGGCCAGCGCCGAGGAGCGCGACACCCGGGGGTTCATCTCGATCACCAGGATCTCCTCGGTCTCGGGGTTGACCGCGAACTGGACGTTCGAGCCCCCCGTCTCCACCCCGACCGCCCGGATCACCGTCAGCGCCTGGTCGCGCAGCTGCTGGTAGAGGTGGTCTGTCAGCGTCTGCTGGGGGGCCACCGTCACCGAGTCCCCGGTGTGGACGCCCATGGGGTCGACGTTCTCGATCGAGCACACGATCACCACGTTGTCCGCCCGGTCGCGCATCACCTCCAGCTCGAACTCGCCCCAGCCCAGGACCGACTGGTCGAGCAGGACCTGCCCGATCGGCGACGCCTCCAGGCCCCGGCGAACGATCTCGCGAAACTCCTCCGGCGTGCGCGCGATCCCGCCGCCGCGGCCGCCGAGGGTGAACGCCGGGCGCACGATGCACGGCAACCCGAGGTCCGGCAGCGCGTCCAGCGCCTGGCGCAGGCCCCGCTCGACGTCGAGATGGCCGGCGGACGCCGCCGCGCGGGGGTTCGCACCGCCGACGCCCGGCTGAGCGCCCTCGGCGCCCGCCACCCAGCCCGTCGCGATCGCGCTCCTGGGCATCCTCAGGCCCGCCTTCGCCATCGCCGCCGCGAACAGCTCGCGGTCCTCGGCGCAGCTGATCGCGTCGTAGTTCGCCCCGATCAGCTCCACCCCGAAGCGCTCCAGGGTGCCGTCGTCGTGCAGCTCCTTCGCCAGGTTCAGCGCCGTCTGGCCGCCGAGCGTCGGCAGCAGCGCGTCGGGGCGCTCCCGCTCGATCACCTGCGCCACCGGGCCCGCCAGCAGCGGCTCGATGTAGGTCGCGTCCGCGAACTCCGGGTCCGTCATGATCGTCGCCGGGTTCGAGTTCACCAGGACCACCTCGTAGCCCTCCTCGCGCAGCACCTTGCAGGCCTGCACCCCGGAGTAGTCGAACTCCGCCGCCTGCCCGATCACGATCGGCCCGGAGCCGAGAATCATGATCTTGTGGATGTCAGTCCTTCGCGGCAACCACGCGCCCCCTGTCTGCGACCGGCCCAACCAACACGGACCCCGGAGGGGTCCACCCGAGAAATGCCGCCGCCGTGCGCCTCACGCCACGGCCTCCGCGATGCGCTGCAGAAAACGGTCGAAGAGGTAGACGCTGTCGTGCGGTCCCGGCCCCGCCTCCGGGTGGTACTGGACCGCCCCGCCCGGCACGTCGAGCAGCTCGATGCCCTCCACCGTGCGGTCGTAGAGGTTCACGTGCGACAGCTGCGCCGCGCCGAAGTCCGTGTGCCAGCGCACCGGGCGCGAGGTCTCGATGGTCTGCGTGCCCGACGGGCCGAGCACCGCGAAGCCGTGGTTCTGGGAGGTGATCTCCACCCGGCCCGTCTGCAGGTCCTTGACCGGGTGGTTCGCCCCGCGGTGGCCGAAGGGCAGCTTGAACGTCTGCAGCCCCAGCGCCCGGCACAGCAGCTGGTGGCCGAGGCAGATCCCCCACACCGGGCGCTTGCCGACCAGCTCCCGCACCGTCTCCACCACGTAGCCCACCGCCGCCGGGTCACCCGGGCCGTTGGCCAGCAGGATCGCCTCCGCGTCGCTCGCGAGCAGATCCGCCGCCGGCGTCGTGCACGGGTACAGCGACACCCGTGCCCCGCGCTGCACGAGGTTGCGCACGATCGAGCCCTTGATCCCCGTGTCCAGCACCGCGATCCGCGGACCGTCGCCGTCGCCGTGATGGCTCACCTCCTGCGGGCTCACAACCGCCGCCAGGTCCTGACCGACCATCGTCGGCTCCCCCGCCACCAGCGCCGCCGCCTCGCTCTGGGCGACCTCGGCCGGGAAGATCCCGCCGCGCATCGCCCCCGCCTCGCGGATGTGGCGCACCAGCGCCCGCGTATCCACCCCGGTGATCGCCGGCACCCCGCAGTCCGCAAGCCACGACAGCCAGCCCCGCTCCGCTCCCGGCGCGTCCTCACGGTCGCACGCCTCGCGCATGATCGCCGCCCGCGCCCACACCCGCTCGGACTCCATCGCCTGGGCGCTGACACCGTAGTTGCCGATGTGGGGGTAGGTGAACACGATCAGCTGGCCCGCGAACGACGGGTCGCTCATCGACTCCTGGTAGCCCGACATCCCCGTCGTGAACACCACCTCCCCGACCGCCTGGCCGGCGGCGGCGCAGGACTCGCCGTCGAAGCGGGTGCCGTCCTCCAGGAGCACGTACGCCGGGGAGCGCGTCACAGGATCAACCTCTGCACCTCGCGGAACTCCGGGGCTTCCGCGCCGCCCAGCAGCTCGAACAGGGCGGCCTCGACGGTCGTCACGACCGCCCCCGCCCGCTCCATCCGCTCCAGACCCCGCTCGTAGTCGACCGCGTGGCGCGAGCCCACCGCGTCCGCCGGCACGTGCACCTCCAGGCCCCGGTCCAGCAGGTCGTGAACCGTCTGCGACACGCACACGTGGGTCTCGATCCCGCAGACCACCGCCTGCTCGCGACCGCCCAGGTCAAACCCGTCGGCGCGGGCCGCCGAGAACACCCGCTTCTCGATCCGCCGCTCGTCTTCCAGACCCAGCTCGGGCGCCGAGTGCCCCAGCCCCTTCGGGTACTGCTCGCTGACCTGCGCCGGCAGCGCCAGCAGACGGGCGCCGGCGAGGAGCTTCGCGCACCCCCGCGCCACGCCCGCGAAGGACTCATACGAGCGAAAGCCCTCCTGGACGTCCACCACCATCAGCGCCGTCCTCTCGCGATCGAGCAGGCTCACGCCGCCACCGCCGCCGTCAGGCTCGCCGCCTGATACACCAGTGCACCCGCCGCGATCGTCGCCAGCACCCGTCCCCGCAGCCGGCGGCCGGCGAAGCAGTTGCTCGCCGACCGGCTCTCCCAGCCGTGCTCGCCGGCTACCCACTCCGCGTCGAGGTCGACCAGCGTCAGGCTCGCCTCGCCGCCCGTCGCGAGCGTCGGCTCCGGCAGCCCGAACAGCTGCGCCCCGGCCGTCATGCGCTGCAGGAGCGTCGCCAGGTCGAGCACCCCCGGCAGCACCAGCCCGGTGTGCAGCGCCGCGAACGCCGTCTCCAGGCCCGTCGTGCCCATCGGCGCCCGCCCGAACGGCAGCGCCTTCTCCGCCGCCGCGTGCGGGGCGTGGTCGGTCGCCACGCAGTCCACCGTTCCCGTCCTCAGCGCCTCCACCAGCGCCCTGCGGTCGGCCTCGGTGCCGAGCGGCGGGTTCATCTTGCGCGCCGTATCCGCCTCCCCGCTCGCCGGATCGCGGACGTCGTCTTCGCTGAGCAGCAGGTGGTGCGGCGTCGCCTCCGCGCTCACCCCCACCCCGCACGCCTTCGCCGCCGCCACGCTCTCGATCGAGGCCACGCAGCTCAGGTGCTGGAGGTGCAGCCGGCCGCCCTCGCACGCCGCCAGCGCCATGTCCCGCGCCACCATCGCCGCCTCGCTCGCCGCCGGCACCCCCTGGATGCCCAGCGCCGCGCTCACCGGGCCCTCCCGCAGCGCGCCACCGCGCGACAGCGAGCGCTCCTCCTCGTGCAGCGCCAGCACCCCCCCGACCTCCCGCTGGCGGGCGATCGCCTCGCGCAGCACCCCCGCGCTCGCCACCGGCTGGCCGTCGTCGGTGAAGCCCAGCGCACCCCCCTCGCGCAGGCCGGCCATCTCCGTCAGCTCCTCCCCCGCCAGCCCCCGGGTGATCGCCGGCAGAAAGCCCACCGGCACCACCGCCTCGCGCGCCGCCGTCTCCCGCACCGCCCGAAGGCGCTGCGGCGTGTCGATCGGCGGGTCCGTGTTCGGCATCGCGATCACCCCGCCGTAGCCGCCGGCCGCCGCCGCCCGGGTGCCGCTCACGATGTCCTCCTTGTGCTCCTGGCCCGGGGTGCGCAGGTGCACATGGGGGTCGAAGAACGCCGGCACCAGCGCCAGGCGCCCCCCGCCCTCGACCGTCTGCATCCCGGCCCGCGCCTCCTCGGCGAGCGTTCCCGGCGCCGCGATCTCGGCGATCACGCCATCGCGTACCAGGACGTCCCGGCACCCGTCCAGACCGAGGCGCGGGTCGAGCGCCCGCACCTCCCGCAGCAGCAGATTCGCCGGCGTCCGAGGCGAACGGATCAGCGCGGGCGGGCTCATCGAGCGCTCCCGGCGCAGGCTCTCGGTGCACGGCATGTGGGCAAGCTCATTCGATTATCGACGATGCCGCCACCGGCGCGCTCTGCGACCCGCCGCCAGACTCGGCGTCCGCCGTGCCCCGCGCCGTCTCGTCAGCCTCCGCCACGTCCGTCGCCTCCGCCACCTCCGTCGCCCCCGCGCCGCCGGGCCGCTCGGCGCCGACACCGTTCTCCTCCGCCACCCGCGCCACGCGGTCCGACCAGCGCACCAGCCGCGCCGCGCCGCGCTCCGGGAACGGAACCTCGATCGTGTCGAAGTCCCGCGGCAGCTCCGTCTTCTCGAACACCGCCCGCGCCTCACGCAGCACCTCCCGCCCCGCGTATCGAGCCGAGACGTGCGTCAACGCCAGCAGCCGAACCCTCGCCGCCCGCGCCAGCTCCGCCGCCTGGGCCGCCGTGCTGTGACTCGTCTGCCGCGCCCGCTCCGCCTCCTCCCGCACGAACGTCGCCTCGTGCACCAGCACGTCGGCCTCGTGCGCCGCTATCCCCAGCGCCTCGCACGGCGCCGTGTCGCCCGAGATCACCACCTTGCGGCCCTCCCGGGTCGCGCCCATCACCTGCTCCGGGCTCACCCCGTTGACCGTCTCCCCCCGCACCAGGCGCCCGAAGTCCGGGCCGGGCCGCACCCCCAGGCGCTCCGCCAGCTCCGGGTCCAGGTGGCCCGGACGGGAGTCCTCGACCAACACGTAGCCGTAAGCCGACCGGTTGCCGTGGCTCACCGGCACCCCCGCGACGCGATAGCCCGCGAGCTCGACCGGCTGCGTCGGCGCCAGCTCCTCGTATGTCAGCTCATATGGCAGCCGCCGGCCGTAGATGAAGCGGGTCGCCGCCATCAGCTCCTTCAGGCCCGGCGGGCCGTAGATCGCCAGCGGCTGCTCCCGGTCGCGCAGCGCGAAGGACTTCAGCATCCCCGGCAACCCCAGCCAGTGGTCGGCGTGGAAGTGCGTGATGAACACGCAGTCCAGGTCCGCCAGGCCCACCGAGCGCAGCAGCTGGCGCTGGGTGCCCTCGCCGCAGTCGAACAGCAGACGGTCGCCGCCCCGGCGCACCAGGATCGCCGGCAGGCCCCGGCGGGGGCCCGGCACCGAGCCCGCCGTGCCGCAGAAGAACAACGAGAGATCCATTGCGGCCCACGGTAGCGGGGGACGGGGATGGGGCGCTCGCGGCATGGTCGCAGCGGCGTCGAGCCCCGGCGAGCGCGGAAGGAAGCCGTGCCGCTGTGCGGGCCGCGCCCCGGACGAGCGGCGCGGACGCGCGCGGCCCGCGCGGTAGGCTGTGCTCGCACGGCCCCGTCCCCGCGGCGGTCGCCGGCGCCCGTAGCTCAGTGGATAGAGCGCTCGCCTCCGGAGCGAGAGGTCGCAAGTTCGAATCTTGCCGGGCGCGTGTCTGAATCCCGTGCAGCTGTGCGGGATTTGCTTGTTAGGCGGCTCTCCGGTCGTGGGTCAGGCTACGGCACGGGGCGCCCCTTGCGACCAAACACGGCGTCGGCCTCCGGAGTGTTGGGAGCGGCAGGGATCACTTCTACGAAGCCGTTTCGCTCGAAGAGGTTGCGGCTGTCCTGGTTGTTGGGGTCCACCAGCGCGAAAACGCATCCGCCCGTGATGCTGCTCGCCCGATCTGGGCGTGATGAAGGCACAGGGGCGGACGCAAAAAGACGTCCTTTCCTGCCTCTAACGTCCTCCAGCCGCAACTGCTCGGAGGGCACTCCAGGGTGGTGTTCTGGGCCGGGCCTTTACCCCGGTGACCCGTTGTGAGACGGAGATTGGTTCGATTCCAAGGCCCTCCGCAGTTTCTACCGGAGGACCAAACCTACTTGCAGGCATGTTGGTTGTCCACCCGGTGTGGGCTTCGCCAGATCGTGACGCTTTCCTGCGTAATCGTCACGATCTGGATGTCTCCTACGGGGCGCCATCGCGGGCTCTGGCGCGCCGCCTCACACCAACACACAAGCCCGGTCAGGTCCAGCGAGGCGAACCGCCAGCCCGTCGAGGATGTCGAGGATGGGGATGACGAACGCTGGGTCCTCGGCTTGAGGTTCGCGCTGGGGCTCGGTTCGCAGCGCGACAATCATGGCGACGACGCAATCGTCGGCGTCGACAACGATCGACCCGGAGTCCCCAGGGTGCGCGAACGGTTGACCGTCGCCGTAGACGAACCAGCCGCGGAGGTAGTCTCGAGCGATCGGCGGTCCGCCGGCCTGCGGGAGCACGACCTTCAGGGACTCCGGCGTCGGGTCCAGCAGACCCTGGGTCAGGCCGGGAGTGTTGATACCGCGCTTGAAGACGGTGACGAGATCGTCGTGCCCTTCGAGGTTTCGCGCACGCCCGGAGATGACCGTCTCGCGAACGACGTGCCCAAGCGTCACATGGCCGTCGACGAGCACGAGGCTGGCGTCGAGCCGCACCTCCTCGCACGGCTCGGCGGGGTGGCTGTCGACGACATCGCCGATCCGGGGATCTCCGGAGGACGCAGCACCCACGCCGGTGCCGAGGAGCACTTCGCGCTGACCAAGAGGATACGCGGCGGACAGGCTTCCCACGACGTGCGCCGCAGTCAGCATCAGCGGGCCGCTTCCGTTGGCGCGCAGGACCGGCGCCCCGTAGGAGCCGACCTCGTGAAGCTGCCCGAAGCGGTTCAGACCGCCTGGGTAGATGCGGTCGCCCGGACCGGCGCTAACAGGCCGCGGCGCCAGCTTCAGACGAGTTGGTCGAGGCGGGCCACGGCGTTGATCGCGCCGTGCGCTTGTTTGACTCGTACCGTGAGTCCGCGGTAGCTGGACGGAACATCGACCGGCCCAGTCGCTCCGACATCGAGGAACCAGGCGTCTCGCCGCTCAGGGTCGCGCCGCACGGCAACCGAGGAGAAACCGGCCTGCGCGCGATGCGCGCGGTAGAAGTCCACACGGATCTGCTCGCGCTCGGCGGGGCTGATGTCGATTAGGCTGCTCACACGCTTCATGGTAACCGTCTTATCGGCGCCGATGTGGTGCCGCCTCAACGCCTCGCGTGCACAGGCGCGGTCCGACCCGCACGTACATCCCCGTCCCGACGGCAGAGCAAACGGTTTGCAGCAAACGACGGCGCGCTGCGACCTGTTGCCCCTCGACGATGAAGGAAAGTCGCGCGGTCGGAATGGGCATATACGCCCAAACCCCTCGGAATCGCCCGTAAAACGGCACTATTCGCCCGCTCGCGTCCGAACCGGCGGCAGGGCGAATCTCCAGCATTCAAGCGGCGAAACGCCCAACATCTTTCCTCGGCCCCCGACGCCTCCGGAGCGAGAGGTCGCAAGTTCGAATCTTGCCGGGCGCGCTCGACCGGATAGCGTGACCGCTCGATGACCAGACCGCAGTTCGGCGTCCGCGACGTCCGCATCGAGGGGTTTCGCTCGGCGCGCTCCGTGCGCTTCGCCCCGGGTCCCGTCTGTGCGCTCGTCGGCGGGCCCAGCGTCGGCAAGTCGAACATCCTGGCCGCCATCTGGATCCTGCTGCAGCGCGGCGTCCCGGCGCTCGAGCGGACCGACGTCAGCCGTGACGCCGCCGACGCGATCGAGCTCACCGCGACGCTCGGCGACGGCGACGAGATCGCGCTCGACGCGAGCCCCCCGCAGCGCGCCGGCGACAGCGGCGAGCCGGTGCCCGTCCTCTTCCTGCCCGCCTCGCTGCGCTCAGGCAGCCTGCTCGCCCGGCCCATCCGAGCGCCGGTCGCCGCCGAGGCAGCCGAGCGCTATCTCGCCGGCACCGACGGCGCCTCCTCGGCGAGCCCCGCCATGGCGATGGTCGCCGCCGTCGAGCGGCTCTGCGATGCCGGCCAGCGCGGCCTCGTCCTGCTGATCGAGGAGCCCGAGCTGTTCCTGCGCCCCCAGGCCCAGCGCTACCTCTACCGCCGCCTGCGGGCCTTCGCCGCCGGCGGCAACCAGGTGCTCTACTCCACCCACGAGCCCGCCTTTCTCAACGTCGGGCGGCTCGACGAGCTCGCCCTCGTCGAGCACAGCCCCCACGCCGGCACCTCCGTCTTCCAGCCCCGGCCGCTCCCCGCCGACGAGAGCTTCCGCGCCGTCAGCGAGCTCGACGCCGAGCGCGGCGAGCTGCTGCTGGCGCGCGCCGCGCTGCTCGTCGAGGGGCGCACCGAGAAGCTCACCCTGCCCTTCGTCTTCCAGGCCCTCGGCTACGACGTCGACCGCGAGCAGATCACGATCGTCGACTGCGGCGGCAAGCCCAACATCCCGCTCTTCCTACGCATCTGTGCCGCCGCGCGTGTGCCCTGCGTGACGATCCACGACCGCGACGCCCCGCCCGGTCGCCATCCCAAACGCTCCGAGCAGGCGCTCAACGAGGAGATCGCCGCCCGCGCCGGCCGCCACCGAACGGTCGTCCTCGCGCGCGACTTCGAGGCCGTCGCCGGTCTGCGCGGGCACCGCCACAAGCCGACCCGGGCCTGGCAGCTCTTCTCGCGCATCGCCCCCGAGGACGTGCCGGCGCCGCTCACCCAGGCCGTCGAGAAAGTGCTCGCCCTCGCGCGGTCATGACTCCGCTCACCCACGCCGGGGCGACCGCCGTCTCAGACCGTGGCGCGGCGGCCGCCTCGCGACGGTCGCCGCCTCGCGCCCTCACGCCTGCGCCGGGACCGCCGTCGCGCGGTATCCCGCCATCGCCACGATCGCGCTCGCCGCCAGCGCCACCAGGGCGAAGCTCGCGAGCGCGCTCGGCAGGGCCAGCGAGATCACCATCGGGAAGCCCGTGACGTTGAGCAGCGCCCGGCTCACAAGCAGCTGACCCATGATGCCGAAGGCCACTCCCACGAGACAGCCCAGACCGATCACCGCGGTGCCCTCCCAGAGCAGCGAGCGCCACAGCAGGCCGCGCTGCAGCCCCTGCACCTTCAGGCGCGCCAGCCCCCGGCGACGCTGCCAGACCGCGGCACCCATCGTGCTTGCGCTGGCGAGGACTCCCGCGAGCAGCAGCAGCAGGGCCATCTCGCTCAGGCGCTCCAGCCCCTGGCGGCCGGAGGCCAGCTCCAGCTGTTCATGGCGTCGCTCGGTCTGCACCGCCAGGCCCGTGTAGCCCATCCCCGCAAGCGTCCGCCGGACCTCGCCCGCGACACGTCTCGGCGAGGCGCCGGAGTCGAGCATAACGCTGTACGCGGAGGGCTCCGCGCTGCCCCAACCCGCGACGTAGTCCGCCGGACTGACGATCACGGCGCCCGCCGGCCAACCCAGATCGGTGATCAGCGCCGCCACCCGCAGCGTGAGCGGACGTGGCGTCGGCAAGGTGAAGCGCTGGCCGATCCCGACGTGGTGTTCGGCGGCGAGCGCAGTCGAAAGCACCACCCAGCCGCTCCCGCGCAGGCGCGCATTGGTGAGCGCCAGGTCGCCTTCGGAGAGCTGGATCGCCGTCAGCGGGGCAGGCGAGGTCGCGGGCGAACCCTCCACCCAGACGCGGCGCTCGCCGATGTTCAGGAAGCTCGCCCGGTAGGCGCCCACCGCACGCACGCCCGGCAGCCGGCGCAACGGCGCGAGCGGGATTTCCTGGAAGGGAATGGTCGCGAACAGGTTGTCACCGGTCGCCGGCGACACCCACAGGTCGGCCGCCGAGGAGATCCTGTGAAAGGACTCCGTCAAGCCGGCCTGCAGATTGCTGCGCGAGCCCGCCAGCATCGCGCCTCCGAGCACCGCGATCGCGGCGGTCGCGGTGATCGCGAGCATCCGCGTCCGCCCGGCGGGCGAGCGCAGCTCGACGGCCGCCAGCGCGGCGGCGGGTGAGCCCAGCGGCCGCTGCAAGCGGTGGAACACATGCACCCCGGCGTCGACGAGCGGGGGCAGCAGCAGCAGAGCCGCCAACAACAGCGTCACGATCGCGATCAGCGAAGCCGGCGGGTCGGCGAGCACGATCACCGTCGTCGCCGCCAGGCACGCCAGCCCGACGGCTCGCGCGGCGCCCCGCAGCAAGCCCGACCGATCGACGGCGGCAGGGCCCCGCGGGCGTCCGCGCGCACCGCGCAGCGGCACCAGCACCCCGATCGCCGCCGCCACCAGACCGGCCAGGACCGCCAGCGCGACGCTCTGCCAGGTTACGATCCGCTGCAAGCCGATCGGGAACGCGATCACCAGGAATTCGGGACTGGCGCTGAAGATCACCAACGACAGCACGTCGCCCAGCGCCAGGCCCAGCAGCGAGCCAGCCACGCCTAGCGCGGCGGCGTCGAACAGCAGCACCTTGACGATCTGTCGCGGCGAGGCGCCGAGCAGGCGCAGTTCCCCGATCAGCCGCTGACGCAGATGCGCCGTCAGCAGCACCGCGCAGAACGCGAACATGAAGCCCACCAGGGCGCAGATCGCCGAGAACACGCTGACCGACTGGTTGACCGGGATCGCCGCCTCGTCGAACTGCGTCGCATCGAAGTTCGCCGGCTCGACGTTCAGCCGCCCCGCCGCGATCCGGCGCAGGCCGCCCAACACCGCCGCGTCGCGACCGGCGCGCACCTGCACGAACACCCGTGAGAGGCGGCCCCGCATCCCGGTGAGGCTCTGCGCGTAGCGCAGCGGCGCGATCGCCACCGGGCTGTGGATCAGCGGCCCGATCTCCGCGGGCGTCAGGACCGCGGCCAGCAGGGTCGGCACCAGGTGCGCGCCGACCTGCGCTTCGATCACCTGCAGCTGCCCCGCCCCGATCGCCCCCGCCAGCGGCGACGGCAGCACGATCGCGCGCTCCCCCGCGAGCTGGCCGGGGGTGAAGTGGCGCAGCAGCTGGCCCGCGAACCGCACGTCGCGCGGTTCGGTCGCCAGCAGGTACACGGCGCGCCGGCCCCTCGGCCCAACCAGGCCGATCTGCGCTTCGAGCACCGGCACCGCCGCGCGCACCCCCGGCAGCGCCTTCACCTCGCCCAGCACCCGCTCCGGGAAACCCCGCGCCGAGCGCGCCTCGAGCTGGTAGCGCGACTGCCCGACGACCCCGTTGGTGAGCTGCGCCACCGAGCCGCTGAAGCTCGCCGTGGCTACCTGCGAGGCGAACAGCAGCGCAACCCCGACCGCGATCCCCAGCACCGCGAACAGCTCCTGCACCAGCACGAAGCGGGCTTTCAGCCGCACCCGGTAGAGGTGGGCGACGTCGTAGAGACTCATCGGGCGCGCAGCGGCGCGAAGATCGCATCGCTGTCGAAGGCGGCGATCCGTCCGTCGCGCAGCATCAGGACCCGGTCGGCGAACAGCGTCGCCTGCGGGTCATGCGTGACCAGCAGCACCGCCGTCCCGCGTTCGCGGCAGACCTCGCCGAGCAGTTCCAGCACGTCGTGCCCGCGCTGCGTGTCGAGATTGCCCGTCGGCTCGTCCGCGAGCACCAGCTTGGGCTCGGTCGAGAGCGCCCGCGCGATCAGCACCCGCTGGCGCTCCCCGGTCGAGAGCACCTCCGCGCGCCGGTCCAACCGTTCCCCCAGCCCCAGCCGGCGCAGCAGCGGCTCCACGCGCCGGTTGCCCTCGTGCACGCCGACGTCGATCCACAGCTTCAGCGCCGCGTTCTGCACCACGCTGCCGCCCGGCAGCAACTCCAGCGACTGGTCGACATAGCCCAGGTCGTGCAGGCGATAGCGGGCGGCCTCAGCCGGCGAGAGCGTGGAGATCTCGCGCCCCCCGACCCGCACCTCGCCGCTGTCCGGCGCCGCCAGCGCCGCGATCAACGTCAGCAGCGTCGTCTTGCCCGACCCGCTCGGCCCGTACAGCGCCACCATCTCGCCGGCCTGCACCTCGAGCGTCACGCCATCCACCGCCCGCACCGGCTCCCCGTCGCCGACCGGGTGGTGCTTGACGAGATCGATCAGCTCCAGCACGACCTCACCCCGGACCGGCTTCGCGACCCGCCGCTCGCCTGCGCCACCCCTCCACCCGAGCTGTCATTGACATGAACCATACCCGAGTGACGAGCGTCTTTTTCACCGAACGATTTCGCCTACCGCGCCGTGCGGCGGTGTCTGGCGAGCCACCCCGCGTGCCCCGGCTGGGAAGATGGGGCAATGCGCCACCAGGCATCCACCCGAGAGCCCCCGCCACTGTCTCCCGCCGACGCCGCGGCGCTGCGTCGCCGCTTTCACGAGGCCCGCCGCGACCCGCGGCTTGCACTCCTGGAGGGCCTGCACGCCGTCAAGCACGCGCTGCGCTTCGGCGCCGAGATCACATGCATCGCGGTCGCCGACCCCGAGCGCGTCGGGGCGCTGGCCGCGAGTCTCGCGCCCGACGTCGCCGAGCGCCTCGCGCGCGGCGCGCGGGTGCTCGGCGACGCCGACTTCGCCGCCCTCGCCCCGCACCCCCCGGCAACCGGTGTCATCGCGATCGCCGCGCGCCCGCCGACCGCCGTCACCGAGATCCTGCTCGACCCCCGCCCCGCGCCGATCGTGCTGCTCGAGGCACCGAGCGACCTCGGCAACCTCGGCGCCTGCATCCGTGTCAGCGCCGCCGCCGACGCCGCCGGCGTCCTCACCGGCGGCGTGCACGACCCCTGGGACCCCGCCGCGCTGCGCGGCAGCGCCGGCCTGCACTTCGCGCTGCCCGTCGCCCACCTCGACGACGGAGCCCTGCGACGCCTGACCATGCAGCCAGAGGCGGGCCGCGGCGAACGGCCGCTCCTCGCCGTCCATCCCGACGGCGAGGCGCTGCACCCGCGGGAGCTGCCGCCGCGCTCGCTGCTGGCCTTCGGCGGCGAGCGCCGCGGCCTCTCGCCCGAGCTCCTCGCCCAGGCCGACGCAAGGGTCCGCCTGCCGATGCGCGCCGGTGTCTCCAGCCTCAACCTCGCAACCTCGGTCGCCGCGCTGCTCTACGGCTGGAAGCTCTCCCACGAACCGACGCCCTAGCCCGCCCGCCCATCGCGCCACCTCGCGCCGACGCCGCATAGGCTGCGCCTTCCATGACCGCCCCCACGACCGTCGGACCTCCGCTCGCGCTGGCCGCCGGGGTCATCGTCGCGGTCCAGCTCGCGCCGCTGGTCCTGCTCGCCCTGCTCTACGCTCGTCGCGCGCGGACCCTGGCCCGCGGCCGGCATGCCGTGCCGATCTGGCGACAGAGCTCCTTCTACGCCGGCGTCTTCGCAATCGCCGTGCTCTTCGCCGCCGGCCAGAGCCGCGGCCAGCTGCTCCTGCTGCACACCGTCGAGAATCTCGTCCTGATCGACTTCGCCCCGCTGCTGATCGTGCTCGGCACCACGACGCCCCTGATCGCACCGCTCATCCGACTCGACGCGCTGCGCCGACTCAGCTTCATCGCCAACCCCCTCATCGCCTTTCCCCTGTGGGCGGCGGACCTGTACCTCTGGCACGCCGCCCCGCTCTACCAGGCGGCGCTCGAACATCCCGGCTGGCATCTGCTGCAGCACACCGCCTTCGTGCTCTGCGGGATCAACCTCTGGCTGTGCCTGTTCGGCCCGCTGCCGAAGCCGTCCTGGTTCGGCGACCTCGGCAGGTTCCTCTACATCCTCGCCATCTGCCTCTCCGGCGCCGCGCTGGGCAACATCTTCCTCTGGTCCGGGACCGTCTTCTACCTCCGCTATATGCACAGCGACGCCGTCCACCACATCTCGCCGCTGGCCGACCAGAATCTGGCGGGGGCAGCGATGCTGATCGCCTGCGCCCTGCTCGCGATCGGCCTCTTCTACTGGATGTTCCGCCGCAGCGCGCGCGAGAGCCGCGAACGCGAGGATCTCCTGGACCTCGCCCGGCTGCACGGCGTCCCCCTCAGCGAGCGGCGTGCCGCCCGCGCCGTCACCGCCGGCCGCGGCGGCGAGCTGCGCAACCGGCTCGAACGTAACGTCAAGACGCTATCTTGAGCGCATGTGCGTCGGATGTGCCATGGCGGCCGCCTCGGCGGCCAGCGGCTTTCGCACCTGGCTGCAAACCCATCACTTCGGCTGGCTCACACCAGAGCGTATGCGCAAGCTGACCCTCGGGGCGATGTGCGCCGCCGGGCTGGTCTGCACGGTCGGCGTCAGCGGCTCCTCGGCGCCGGCGGCGCCCGCGCATCACGCGCCCACCATCCATCGCTCGACCGAGCGCTAGCCGCCGGCGACCGCCGGGAGAATCGTGACCTCGGCGCCGTCGGCGACAGGGGTCTGCAGGCCCTCCAGGAAACGGATGTCCTCGCCACCGACGTAGACGTTGACGAACCGTCGCAGCGAACCGTCCCCATCGGAGATGCGCTCGCGTAGCTCGTCGTAGCGCTCGAACAGGCCCTCGAGCACCTCCTGGACCGTATCGCCGTCGAGCTGGGCCTCGGCGTCGCCGGCGGCAGCCGCGCGCAACTGGGTGGGGATCTTGACGGTGACCGGCACGAGCCCTATCGCGCCGCCGCCGCGGTCGAGAGCTGAGCGAGGCCAGGACGCGAGGAACGAAGCGCGCTCGGCACATGAGCCGCCGAGGACGCCGCCTCGCTAAGGCCATCGGCCGCCACGGCCTCGAAATCCGCGACGCTGGGCTCGATGGCATGCACCTCGAACGAGCCCCGAACGGCGTCGAGCGTCTTCAGGCCCTCGCCGGTGATCACCAGCACCACGCGCTCCTCGGGATCGATGCTTCCACTCCGCGCCAGCTTGGCCAGCACCGCCGTCGTCACGCCGCCGGCGGTCTCCGTAAAGATCCCCGTCGTCCGCGCCAACAGCGAGATGCCGGCACGGACCTCGTCGTCGTCGACGCTGTCGATGCCACCCTCGCTGCGCCGCGCCTCCTCGAGCGCGTAGGGGCCGTCGGCGGGATTGCCGATCGCCAGCGACTTCGCGATCGTGTCCGGCTTGACCGGACGGCAGACGTCGTGGCCGGCGGCGTAGGCGCTCGCCACCGGCGAGCAGCCCGCGGCCTGGGCGCCGTTCATCCGAGGCAGTCGGCCATCGGGGGAGTCCACGAGGCCCACCTCCCGCCACTCGGCAAAGCCCTTGGCGATCTTCGTGAACAGCGAGCCCGAGGCGATCGGGACGACGCAGCGGTCGGGCAGCTCCCAGCCTAGCTGCTCGACGATCTCGAACGCCAGCGTCTGGGAGCCCTCGGCGTAGTACGGGCGCAGGTTGACGTTGACGAATGCCCACTCCCGCTCGGCCGAGAGCTCGGTGCAGAGCCGGTTGACGTCGTCGTAGTTGCCCTTCACCGCGACCAGGCGGGTCCCGTAGACGCCGGTGGCGAGCACCTTCTGCTCCTCCAGGTCGGCGGGGATGAAGACGTAGGACTCAAGGCCCAGCGCCGCCCCGTGGGCGGCGACCGAGTTGGCGAGGTTGCCCGTCGAGGCGCACGCGATCACCTGGTAGCCGAGCTCGCGGGCGCGTGCCGCGGCGACCGAGACGACGCGGTCCTTGAAGGAGTGGGTCGGGTTGGCGGCGTCGTTCTTGACCCACACCTCCCGCAGCCCGAGCTCCGCGGCGAGACGGTCGGCGCGGATCAGCGGCGTGCAGCCAGCCGGCAGCCCGACGCGCGAGGCCAGCCGACCCGACGGTCCGGGCTGTCCGCCCTGCAGCGGCAGGAAGTCGGCGTAGCGCCAGATGTTCTGCGGCCCCGCCTGAATCCGCCGGCGCAGCTCGGCGATGCCGCCGTCGGCCAGCCGGCTGTGGTCGTAGTCGACCTCCAGCGGCCCGAAGCAGCGCTCGCACACATACAGCGCCTCCAGCGGATACTCGGTACCGCACTCCCTGCACTTCAAGTTCCTGACAGCCATCGCGGGCTCCTTGTGCTCGTGTCTTCGCCGGTGTCCCGTGTGGCAAAGAGCGCGAAGCCCGCCACACATCTGTCTGGAATTGGCACCTTCCCGCTTGGGAAGCGGTGGTTGCCGGGGCTTCGTCGGGCCAGTCCCTCCACCCCTCTGGATGTGGTGCTGCGTCGGCCAGTATATCGGACGCGCGGCGACCCGGCTTGAAGGTCGTCGCGCGGACTCAGCAGACGAACCTTGGGCGCTTGACGCCTCCACGGGTCGACCTCGGACACGGACGGTAACGCCTCCGCCCGCCCGGTGTAGGCCCAGGTGATGAGCGAGAGCCAAGCGAGCAGCGCGCCCCCGCGGGACGCCGGCCAACCGACGCCGGCGACGGAGTCGTTTCATCTGCCGCCGCTGGCGACGAAGAAGCGCATGTTGATCATCGTCAACCCCTACGCCTCGACCGTCTCCGACAACCTGCGCCAGCTCGTCGTCCACGCCCTGAAGGGACGCTTCGAGGTCGACGCCGTCGACACCGAAGCCCGCGGCCACGCCACGGAGCTGTGCCGCGAGGCGGCGCACGAGGGGTACGACGTGATCGTCGCCTTCGGCGGCGACGGCACCGTCAACGAGGCCGCCAACGGGCTGCTGGGCATCTCGCTGGACCCCGCCACCGGCGGCCCCACGAGCCCGCCGGCCACGACCGCGGCGTCACCCACCCCGCTCACCTGCCTGCCCGGGGGCTCGGCGAACGTCTTCGGGCGTATGCTCGGCATCCCCGGCGAGCTCGTCGACGCCACCGAGCACCTCCTGCGCCTCGCCGACGACTGGCGTCCGCGCACCGTCGACGTCGGCGTCGTCAACGGACGCTGCTTCACCTTCGCCTCCGGTCTCGGCCTCGACGCCAGCGTCGTGCGGCGGGTCGACGCAAACCCCCACCTCAAGGCGCGGCTGGGGCCCTGGTACTTCACCTGGGTCGCCGTCGGCACCTTCGCGCGACGCTACCTCCTGCGCCCGCCGCATCTGGACGTCCGCGTCGCCGGAGAGCGCCACGCCGGGGTCACCGCGATCGTCCAGAACGGCTCGCCGTTCACCTACTTCCGCGACAGGCCGATCGAGATCGCCGAGGACGCCGCGCTGGACTCGGGCACGCTGTCCGGCTGCGTCCTGCGCCGAGCGCGTCCCATCGACATGCCCTCGATCGCCTGGCGCGCCTTCTCGCGCCGCGCCCGGCTCTCCCGCCACCGCCAGATCACGGGCTTCACCGGCGCCCACGAGCTGACGGTCTCCAGCGCCGACGGCAAGCCGCTGCCGCTGCAGGTCGACGGCGACTACCTCGGGGAGGTCGAGCAGGCGAGCTACTCGATCCTGCCGCGCGCGCTGACGGTCCTGGGATAGAAGGGCTCCGGCCCGCCGGCCCCCAGAGGGGGGAGCGCTCGGCTCGCGATCGCGGACCGGCGCTGCGCCAGCCTCCCAGGGCTAGCCCGCCGCGCCCGGCGTCACCCGGTAGGCGTCGAACACCGACTCGGTGTTGCGCAGGCGGTTGATCGCACTCTTCAGGGTGTGGGTGTCGGCGACCTCGACCACGAACCGGTTCTTGACCATCGGCGGCATCGACAGGCAGCGGGCTTCGACTATGTTGGCGCCAGACTCCGAGAAGACCCGGGAGAGGTCCTCGAGCAGGCGGTGACGATCCCAGGCGTCGATCTGGATTTCGACGACGAACGACGTCGCCTGCTCGCCCTCCCAGTAGACACTCGTGAAGCGTTCCGGATTGCGGCGCAGGGTCGCCACGTTGGAGCAGTCCTCGCGGTGGATCGTGATCCCGCGCCCCAGCGAGATGTAGCCGACGATCGGGTCGCCCGGCACCGGGCGACAGCACTTGGCCAGACGCAGCATGACGTCCTGCACGCCCTCCACACGAATCCCGTACTGCGCCGAGGAGCTCGTCGGGCGCTGGCGCGAGCGGCCCACCTTGAGCAGGTCCGAGGCCGCCGTCGCCCCGCCGTCGGCGGCCTCCCCCTGCTTGAGCCGCTGCATCACCTTGTTGACGACGACCTTCGGCGAGATCTTGGCGCCGCCGAGCGCGATGTAGAAGTCGTCGGCCTTGCGGAAGCCCATCTCGCGGATCACGTCGGCGAGCAGCGCCGAGCCCGTTATCTTCTGCGCCGGCAGCCCCTGCTTCTTGAGGTGCTCCTGGAGGATGTCCCGGCCGGAGTGCTCGGTGTCCTGGCGCGACTCCGCTTTGAACCACGCCCGGATCTTGTTGCGGGCGCGGGTCGTCTTGACCATCGCCAGCCAGTCCCGCGAGGGGCCCCGCTCGCGCTTGGCGGTGAGGATCTCGACGATGTCGCCGCTGCGCAGCTCGTAGTGCAGCGGCACGATCTTGCCGTTCACGCGGGCCCCGACGCAGCGGTGGCCGATCTCGGTGTGGACCTCGTAGGCGAAGTCGAGCGGCGTCGCGCCGGCCGCCAGCGACTTGACCTCCCCCTTTGGCGTGAACACGAAGACCTCGTCCTCGAAGAGGTCGGTCTTCAGGCTCGTCATGAACTCCTGCGGATCGGAGAGCTCCTGCTGCCAGTCGAGCATCGAGCGCAGCCACTTCAGCTTCGCGTCCTCCGGCCAGCCCGCCGCGCCGCCCCGCCGCCCGGCGCTCTCGCCGGTGCTGCCGCCGCGCTGCTTGTACATCCAGTGCGCCGCAACCCCGAACTCCGCCATCTCGTGCATGTCGTGGGTGCGGATCTGGATCTCCAGCGGCCGCCCCTCGGGCCCGATCACCGTCGTGTGCAACGACTGGTACATGTTGAACTTCGGCATCGCGATGAAGTCCTTGAAGCGACCCGGCAGGGGCTTCCACAGGGAATGGATCACCCCGACAGCGCCGTAGCAGTCCTTCACGGAGTCCACCAGCACCCGCATCGCCGTGAGGTCGTAGATCTCGTTGAACTCGCGGCCCTTCTTGGTCATCTTCGCGTAGATCGAGTAGAAGTGCTTGGCGCGACCCGCGATCTGGGCCGTGATCGCCACCTTCTCCAGCTCCGCCGCCAGGTACTGGCCGGCGTGACCCACGTAGCGCTCGCGCTCGTCGCGCTGCTGGGCCACGAGGCCCTTTATCTCCTGGTACTTGCGCGGGTGCAGCGTCGCGAAGGCCAGGTCCTCGAGCTCCCACTTCAGCGCGTGGATACCCAGCCGATGAGCGATCGGGGCGTAGATCTCCAGGGTCTCCCTGGCCTTGTCGATCTGCTTCTGCTTGGGCATCGCCTCGATCGTGCGCATGTTGTGCAGGCGGTCGGCGAGCTTGATCAGGATGACCCGCACGTCGGTGGCCATCGCGACCATCATCTTGCGGTAGTTCTCCGCCTGCGCCTCGTCGCGCGACTGGAACGTGATGCCCGTCAGCTTGGTCACGCCGTCGACGACGTTCGCGATCTCCTCGCCGAAGCGCTCCCGGACCTCCTCGATCGAAGCCGAGGTGTCCTCGACGGTGTCGTGCAGCAGGGCCGCGCACAGCGTCTCCGTGTCGAGTCGCATCCCCGCGCAGATCCGCGCCACTCCGACGGGGTGCACGATGAACTCCTCGCCCGAGCGCCGCCGCTGGGCGGCGTGATGCTCGCAGGCGAACACGAACGCCTCCCGCACCCGCCCGCGGTCGATCTCGATGGTCGAGTCAGGCGCGTGCTCGGAGACGATCGCGAAGAGGTCGTCCAGGAGGCGCCGCTCCAGCTCGCTCAGCCGCGGCTCAGACGACGGCGGCGCGCTCGCCGGGGCGACGGCCCCTTCCACGCCCTCGACCGGCTTCGCGAGCGTCAGCTTCGGATCCTGTGGCATCGCCATGGCTAAAGGGTAGAGCGGATCCCAAGGCCCGTGGGACCCCGGCGCTCAGAAGAGCACGAGCTCGTCCTCCTGGGCGGCATCGGCGTCGAGCACCGATGCCGCCGGCCGGGCATGCCTGGGTGGCTCAGCCTGTGTGAGCGACGCCGACGAAGCCGGCACGCTCACCGCCGGCTGGGCGTGGCGCAGCACCAGGCGCGGCTCGCTGACCCCGCGCCACTCGTTGACCTCGAGCGCGAACGTCGCGTCGGCGGGCTCACCGTCGGGCACCGGCAGACTGGTGCCGCCGCCGAAGGCCACCGCGCGGGCGCTGCTCTGGCCGTGGTGCAGAGTGAAGCGCACGTGCCGACCTTCGCCCATCGGCTGGCGATCGGCGAAGACCGCGCCGCGCAGAAGCAGCGAGACCGTGGGGTTGCCGGCGCCGAAGGGAGCCAGCTGCTGCAGCTCCTCGGCCAGCCCCATACCGAGGTCCTCGCCCCGAACGATCGCGTCGACCCGCTCTTCGCGTATCACGCGCCCGCTGCCGAGAACCTGCTCGGCGTGCGCCGCGAAGGCCTCGCCGAAGTCTGTCAAGCGCTCACGGCTGACCTCCAGGCCGGCCGCCGCGCGATGCCCGCCGTAGCGCAGGAGATGCCCGCCGCAGGCATCCAGCGCGCCGAGCAGGTCGAAGCGCTCGATGGCGCGACCCGAGCCACGGCCGGCGGGGCCGTCGAGTGCGACGAGCACGAACGGCCGGTGATGGCGCTCGACCAGGCGCGAGGCGACGATCCCGATGACCCCCGCGTGCCAGTCCTCGCCGGCGAGCACGTAGCCGGCGCGCTCGCCCACGGCCACGAGCAGCTGCTCGGCCTCGGAGAGGATGCGCAGCTCCGCGCGCCGCCGCTCGTGGTTGGCGCGATCCAGCTCGGCGGCGATCGCCTTGGCCCGATCGGCGTCGGCGGTGAGGATCAGCTCCAGCCCGGCGTCGGCGCGGTATAGGCGCCCGGCGGCGTTCAACCGCGGCGCCAGCGCGAAGCCGACGGCGCGCTCGGCGACGGAGCCGCCGATCCCACCGCCGCCGGCGACGCGGGCTACGGCCATCAGCGCCCGCAGCCCCGGCTTGCCTGTGCCGGCGAGCGCCCTCAGCCCGCGCCGCACCAGCGTGCGGTTCTCGCCCCGCAGCGGCACCACGTCGGCGATCGTCGCCAGCGCCACCAGGTCGAGGTCGTCCTCCGGGCCTTGGTACCCATCCACAGCCTGCCCGGAGCAGGCGGCCCGCCACAGTGCCTGGGCGAGCTTGTAGGCGACCGCCGTCGCGCAGAGATCGGCGCACGGATAGCCGCAGACCGCGGGGTGCACGATCGCCGCGTCCGGCAGCGTCCCGTCGGCTCGTGGCGTGTGATGGTCTGTGACGACGACATCCAGGCCCAGGCTCCTGGCGAGCCGAACCTCGGCGACGGCCGTGATCGCGCAGTCAACCGTCACGAGCAGCCGCGTGCCGCGCTCGGCCAGGCGCCTGACGGTCACGGGATTGAGGCCGTAGCCGTCGGTGGCGCGGTCGGGCAGGTACCAGTCGAGGTTGGCGCCGAGCGCACGCAGGACCCGCACCAGCACGGCGGTCGAACAGACCCCGTCGACGTCGTAGTCCCCGTGCACAGTGATCCGGGCGCCGGCTCGCACATGGCCGAGGATCGTCGCCAGCGCGGCATCGATCCCGGCGAACGCCTCCGGCGGGTGTTCCTCCTCAGCGGCGAGGAACGCGCGCGCCCGCTCCGGCTCGGCGAGCCCCCGCCGTACCAGCGCCTGAGCCACGGGGCCGCTGACGCACAGGTCGCGTTGCAGCAGCTGGACCTGCTCGGGTGGGCACGGCGCGATCCGAAAGCGACAGGTGCGATCCATGATGCGGTTCACACTACGCCGCGAGCTGGACGGAAGATCTGGGCGAGAGCGGCGAGCTCTGGGCGCTTCGGTGCGTGGCGGGCAGGGCCTCAGGCACCCTGGCTGGCCACGTCGCGCTGCTCGCGACGGATGCCCTCGAGATAGACGGCGGCCATCCCGATCAGGGCCCCGGGGACCGCGTAGAGGACGACCGCGATATCCGTCTCCTTTTTGCCCGGGATGTTCAGACCGGAGACCTTGATGCTGTAGATCAGCGTGCCGATCACGATCGCCCCGAGCAGCGCCCCGACGAACGCCCCGACGATCCCGCCCCAGAAGCGGTCGGGCAGCCAGATCGTGAAGTGCCAGATGGCCAGGCCCATGATGACCCAGGCGAGCAGCCCCATCAGCGGGCCCTCCCGTGGCGGCGGTTGCGGGGGCGCCTGCGGCGCTGCTGCTTGCCGTCGTCCTTGAGCACCAGGTCCTCTGGCGTCAGATCCGCGGTCGGATCCGCCGGCGTGGGAGCCGACGGCGCCTGAGGCGGACGCGTCTCGGTGCGAGCCTGGCGGGCACCCGGCGCGCCGCCACCCCGCGGCGGCGTCCCGGCTCGCGGCGGCGTCCCGGCTCGCGGGGGCAGGGTGCCGGCGCCGGCGGGACGACCGCGTCGACCGTTGCCGCGCCCACCGCCCGACGGACCCGCGACGGCGCCGCCCTCCTGGGCCCCGATGTCGAGGTCGCGGACGAGCTCGTCGAACTCCTCGCTGGAGATCTGCTCGCCGGGCTCCTCGGGCGCCAGCAGGCCGCCGCGGCGACCGCGCTTGCGGCGCGACTCGGTCGGCTCGACGTCGATCGGGGTGCCGTCGACGGCGGTGGCGTAGGCCGGCACGTAGCCGAGGTCGCGCACGATGCGCGCCCGGCGGTTGCGGTAGGTGTGCTCACGCTCCTTCCAGTGCGTCAGCACCGGCGAGGCGATGAAGATCGAGGAGTACGCCCCGGAGGCGATGCCGACCATCAGCGCGAAGGCGAAGTTCTTCAGCGTTTCCCCGCCGAAGAGCAGCAGCGAGACAACCGGCAGCAGCGTGCAGAAGCTGGTCGCCAGCGAGCGCGTCAGGACCTCTGACATCGAGCGGTTGACGATCTGCGAGAACGCCGCCCGGGGCATCCGCGGAACGTTCTCGCGGACGCGATCGAAGACGATGATGGTGTCGTACATCGAGTAGCCCAGGATCGTCAACAGCGCGGCGACGGTCGCCGTCGTGACTTCGCGCCCTGTCAGCGAGTAGACGCCGGCCGTGATCAGCAGGTCGTGCATCAACGCGATCAGCACCGGCACCGCGTACTTCCACTCGAAGCGCAGCGCGATGTAGACCGAGATCACCAGCAGCGAGGCGATGATCGCGATGATCGCGCTGTTGGCGACGGTCTGGCCGAAGGTCGGGCCGATCGAGGTGTCCGAGGGGTTGCGCAGCCCGAACGCCGAGCTCAGGGCCGGCTCGATGACTTTCGTGACGTCTTCCTGCTTGACGTGTTTGAGCGAGATCTGGTAGCCGCTGCCGCCGATGCTCTTGTCGTGCGTCAGCTTCTGGATCTGGGCGTCGCCGTAGCCCTTGGCCGCCAGCACCGACTGGATCTGGCTCTCGCTGGCAGGCCGCACGAAGGCGCTCTGGATGCGGGTGCCGCCGGTGAAGTCCATGCCGAGGTTCAGGCCCTTGCCGCCGATCGCCAGGGCGCCGATCAGCAGGATCGTGCCCGACAGCGAGAAGAACCACTTCGAGGCGCCCATGAAGTCGAACGTCCACTGGCGATGGCGCTTGCCGGCGCCCAGCATCGCGGGATGAGAGATCAGCGGCGAGCGGCTCATCGTCCCGAGCGCCGCCTGGGTCGCGAGCACGGCGGTGAACAGCGAGACCAGGGTGCCGAGGCCGAGCATGAACGCGAAGCCCTGCACCTGGGCGGTGGCCAGCGCGAAGAGGATGAAGGCTGTCATGAAGGTGACGACGTTGGCGTCGATGATCGCCGCGAAGCCCTTCTTGTAGCCGGCGGCGATGCCGGCGGTCACGGATCTGCCGGCTCTGATCTCCTCCTTGACGCGCTCGAAGATCACGATGTTGGCGTCGGCGGCGACCCCGATCGTGAGCACCAGGCCGGCGATGCCCGGGAGCGTCAGCGTGACCGGGATCGCCTTGATCAGCGCGTAGAGGTAGATGCCGCAGAGGACCAGACCGCCGATCGCGATGAGGCCGAGGAAGCGGTAGAAGATCAGCAGGAAGACGCACACCACGAGCAGTCCGATGAGGCCGGCGAGCAGGCCCTGTTTGAGGGCTTCTTTGCCGAGCGTCGCGGAGACCTGGGACTGGGAGATCTGTTCCAGGCGAATCGGCAGCGCGCCGGACTGCAGCTCGTCGGCGAGGTTCTGTGCGGATGTCAGGGTGAAGCCGCCCGTGATCTCCGAGCCGTTTGAGGCGTCGATGCCTTCGGAGTACTGGGTGTAATTGATCGAGGGCGCCGTGATGACCTGTTCGTCGAGCACGATCGCGAAGTGCTGTTCGGCCTCCTGCCTGGAGACCCCGACGAGCTGGGCGTTTTCGCCGCGCTTGGCGATTTCCCGGGTGACACGTTCGAAGACCTTGCGCCCGTGCGAGGAGAAGCCGAAGGTGACGTCCGGGGCGCCCGAGCCCTGTTCCTGAAAGCCCTGCTGGGGGTTGTTGATGTCTTCGCCGCCGAGGACGGGGTCGTCGTTGAGCACGTAGAAGCTGTTCGGCGAGGCGTTGACGACTTTGCCTTCGTGTTCTTCGGGGATCGCCTGGACGAGCACGGTGCCCGGGTTGACGCGCACCGCCTTGGGCTTGGAGCCGGCCGGCGGCTTGTAGCCGTCGGCGTAGAGCTGGGCCTCGGTGTTCTGCGGCGGGCAGATCGGCTTGTTGCCTGCGCAGAGCATCTTTTCGTGCTTGGTGTCGATCAGGTACCAGGCGCCGTAGAGGCAGCCGTTTTCCTGCTTGGGCGTGCAGCCCGGGTCCCAGGTCGTGTCGTTGCGGCGCAGGATCGGCGGGCGTTTGGCGGCGCGCCGCACGGCTTCGTACTCGAGCAGCCCGCCGCGCGGGTGGGCCGGTTCCGCTCCGCCGGTGGCTGCGTTGGGGAACGTCGAGACCTGCTTGCCTTCGGCGTCGATGACGTTGGGCTCCCAGTCGTAGAAGTTCATCTGGGCGGTCTTGCCGACCTGTTCTTCGGCGCGACGGGCGTTGGAGACGTCGGGCAGGGCGACGCTGATTTCGCTGCTGCCGGTGCGCTGGATTTCCGGTTCGGCGACGCCGAGCTGGTCGACGCGCTTGCGCATGATGTTGATCGCGTGTTCCAGCGATTCGGAATCGACCTTCGCCTGGGCGGTCGCGCGGCCCTTGTAGACGAGCGAGACGCCGCCCTTGAGTTCGAGACCCAGGCGCGCCGGCTGGGTGACGATGACGACGCCGGCGACGGCGACGAGACCGGCGACGATCAAGAGGATCAGAAGGTTACGGCGGCGGCTCCCCATGACAGAAGCCTACTTGTCGGGGGTGAGCACGAGCAACAGCCCGCCCTCGTCGTCATACGCCGGGAACATGTCGGCGCGGGCGCTGGCCGGCAGATCGCGCTCGCCGGTGACGCGCACCGGCTTGCCGAGCGCGCGCACACCCCACTCGAGCACCGTCGCCACGGGATCGTCTCCGTTGGAGAACTCCAGGCCGAGCGCCTGGGCGACGGGCCGGCCGATCACGGCTTCCTCCTCCAGGCCCGTCAGGGCGAAGGCATTCTTGCCGCAGCCGATCACCCGCCCCTTGTTGTCGCAGACGAAGAACGCCGCATCGGGTGCCGGGTAGTAGTCGTCCAGCAGTTCGAAGAGGAACGCGAAGCCGCACTTGACGCAGCCCTTGGGCTGGCGCGTGAATCCGAGGTTGCGATCGATCTCGCTGGAGCGGTGGCCGCAGTTGGGGCAGATGAAGGGGTGGGACATCGACTCCCCACAGAGTAGGGAAGCGCCGACCCCGAGGCCCCCACCGGCGTTACCGCGCTGTGTAGGGGCCTCCGCTCCGTCGATTTGGGCGCCGGGGCAGCCGAGGCTCGCCGGTCAGAACGACCAGTCGCCGGCGTCTGGGAGGTCTAGAAGAGCCCCTGGGGCGACTCTTCTTCGGCCTGCGCCGGCATCGGCAGCCCGAGGTGGGCGAAGGCGGCGCCGGTCGCGGCCCGCCCCCTAGGGGTGCGCTTGATGAGCCCCTCCCTCAGCAGGTGGGGCTCGTAGACGTCCTCGATGGTGTCCCGCTCCTCGCCGACGGCCACCGCCAGCGTTGAGAGCCCGACAGGGCCGCCGTCGAATTTCTCGCAGATCGCGCGCAGGATCTCGCGGTCGAGACGGTCCAGGCCGCGCTCGTCGACCTCGAGCAGCTCGAGCGCGGCGTGGGCGGCGGCGGCGCTGAGGACGCCGTCGAGGCGCACCTCGGCGTAGTCCCGCACCCGCTTGAGCAGCCGGTTGGCGACGCGCGGGGTGCCGCGGCTGCGCGCGGCGATCGCCTGGGCGCCGTCCTCCTTGAGGCTGATCCCGAGGATCCCGGCCGAGCGGCGCACGATCTCGGCGAGCTCGGCCTCGCCGTAGTGCTCCAGTCGAGCCTGGATGCCGAAGCGGTCGCGCAGCGGGGTGCTCAGGAGGCCGCTGCGGGTGGTGGCGCCGATCAGCGTGAACGGCGGCAGCTCCAGCGTGACGACCCGCGCGCCCGCGCCCTGACCGACGGTGATCGGCAGCCGGCGGTCCTCCATCGCGGGGTAGAACGTCTCCTCCAGCGTCCGCGGCAGGCGGTGGATCTCGTCGACGAAGAACACGCTGCGCGACTCCAGGGCCGTCAGGAACGCCGCGATGTCTCCCTTTCGCTCCAACGCCGGCCCGGCGGTCTGCACGAAGGGGACCTGGAGCTCTTCGGCGACGATCTGCGCCAGCGAGGTCTTGCCGAGGCCGGGCGGGCCCGCGAGCAGCAGGTGGTCGAGCGCCTCGCCGCGTCCCGCGGCGGCCTCGATCGCCACGGCGAGCTGCTCGCGCAGCGCGGCCTGGCCGACGAACTCGTCCAGGCGCCGCGGGCGCAGGGAGCGCTCGAGCTCCTCCTCCTCCACGGCGCCCTCGTCGTCGAGGTAGGGGGTTTGGATCCGGCTCATCGCCGGCCCGTCCGATCCCGCGGCGCGAGCGTGGTGATGTCGGTGCAGCTCATCGCGCCCGCGCCGCCCGCAGGGCCTGGGCGATCAGCTCCTCGGCGCTCTCCCCTTCGGCGGAGCCCAGCAGCTCCTCGGCTTCGGCGGGGGCGTAGCCGAGCTCGAGCAGCCCGTCGCGGGCGAGCGCGCGCGGGCCGGCGCGGCGGCTTGCCGCGACGGCGCCCTCCGGGGTCGCGCCGGGAAGGGAGTCGAGGTCGCCGACGACGCCGACCTTCTCGCGCAGCTCGACGACGATCCGCTCCGCCGTGCGCTTGCCGATCCCGGGCACCGCCTGCAGGCGCCGGGCGTCGCCGGCGGCTAGCGTCGCGACCAGCTCCCGCGGGGGGCCGCCCGAGAGCACCGCGAGGGCTACCTTCGGCCCGACGGCCTGCACGGAGAGCAGCATCAGGAAGAGGTCGCGCTCCTGCTCGGTGTGAAACCCGTACAGAGAGAGGGCATCGTCGCGGACGATGAGATGGGTGTGCAGGGTGCTCTCGCGCCCGACCGCCGGGATGTGGCGCAGCGTCTCGCTGGAGACCGCCGCCCGGTAGCCGACGCCGCCGCAGAGGATCACGACGTGGTCGATGCGCCGCACCGCGACCTCCCCTCGCAACAGGCCGATCATCGTGCGCCCCGGTGGATCGTCGTGGGCATCGGTGTATCGCGAAAACGGCGGTGTGTGCGTGCGCGCGCGCGGGCGCACGCACACTCGCGCGCACCTCGCGAAATTCGCACTTCGCTCACGCCCCTACCGCCGCGGCGAGCGCGCCGGCCAGCGGCGCGGCATTGCAGTGGCAGATGGCGACCGCCAGGGCGTCGGAGGCGTGGTCGGGCCGCGGCAGCTCGGGCAGGGCGAGCAGCGTCTGCACCATCCGCGCGACCTGGTCCTTGGCGGCGCGGCCGTTGCCGCAGACGGCCGACTTGACGCACTGGGGGGTGTAGGAGTGGCAGGGCACCCCGCGCTGGCCGGCGGCGAGCATCGTGACGCCACGGGCGTGACCCACGGCGAAGGCGGTTTGGACGTTGGCGCCGAAGTAGAGCTGCTCGAGCGCCATCGCGTCGCAGGCGTGCTCGTCGAGCAGCTCCAGGACGCGCCCGTGGACCGAGGCCAGCCGCGCCTCCAGGCTCCGCTCGGGGGGCGTCTCGATGACGCCCCCGTCGAGGGCGGCGAGGCGCCCGCGGTGGCGCGCGACGACGCCGTAGCCGGCGTTGGCCAGGCCGGGGTCGATGCCGAGGACGATCATGGGGAAGGATTCTGCGCGGCGGGCCGGACGCCTGCTCGCAGAGCCCGTTGCTCGAGCACTGCTTAGATACGGCGAGGCGGCGCGGTAGCTGGCATCCGCAGGATTTGAGACACTTGTCTGATCGATGTCCAGATCCTTGCAACAACCAGACCTCGGTCTACACTTTCGCCATGGCCAGCACGCCCCGGATCGGAAGTCGCAGTTCGTGGTCCGCGGAGGAGATCGCCCGCGAGCAGCAAGCCGGCGAGGTGCGAGACGCGCACGATCGCGAGAAGTCGCCGGAGCAGCGCCTGGAGGAGACGGTGCGCCTCAGCCGGTTCATGAGCGAGCTGAGCCAGGGCGTCCGTGACGATCTTCGAGCCGGATGAGCTGCTGCTGGCCCTGACCCGGGCGGAAGTCGATTTCATCGTCATAGGCGGCGTGGCCGTGGGTGTTCATGGGTTCATTCGAGCCACCAAAGACCTGGATATCGTTCCCGACCCGGATCCGTCGAACCTCGCGAGACTGTCCCACCTGCTGGTCGCGCTCGACGTCCAGCAGGTCGGCGTCGGCGATTTCAAGCCCGAGGAGTTCCCGTACGATCCGACCGACCCGGCTCAACTCGCTGCCGGAGCCAACTTTCGCCTGGAAACGAGCCTTGGTCCGTTGGATGTAATGCAGTGGGTCGCCGGGATAGATGCCGACCTCGCGTACACCGATCTCGCCCCCAAAGCGATGACGGTGGGCTTCAGAGATATCGAGATCAGGGTGTGCGAGCTCGGTGACCTGCGAGCGATGAAGCAGGCCGCGAGCCGCCCACAGGACCTCGAAGACCTTCGCCGGCTCACGAATCAGCCGAGCTGAACGGCGGCGGAGGCGCCGCCGGGCCGACCCAGCGAAGCGCCCGCCCGCCAAGGCGCGGCCCCCGACGCCCAGAGGTCGTTGAGGGCGACGGCGTCCTTGTAGGTGTCCATGCACTCCCAGAAGCCCTCGTGGCGGTAGGCGCGCAGCTGGCCGTCGGCGGCGAGCCGGCGCAGGGGCTCGCGCTCGAGCACGCTGTCGAGCCGCAGGCGGTCGAGCACGCCGAGCCCGAGGCAGAGGAAGCCGCCGTTGATCCAGTGCTCGGAGCGGGGCTTCTCGCGGAAGCCGAGGACGCGCCCGTCAACGCCGTCGAGCTCGGCGACGCCGAACTGCAGCTCGGGGCGCACGACGGTCATCGTGGCCAGCGCGCCGTGGGCGGCGTGGAAGCGCAGGAGCGCCCCGAGGTCGATGTCGGCGAGGCCGTCGGCGTAGGTGGCGCAAAAGAAATCGCCGCGGTCGTCGTGCCCGTCGGAACGCGCGCGGACGCGCGCGCGCGCACACAGCCACGATTGCAACAACTTGATCCGCCCCCCTGTGGGCGTGTCGGGTCCGGTGTCGACGCACTCCACCGCCACGGGCGGGCTCCAATTCTCGCCGGCGACGAACTCGCGGATGAGCTCCCCCCTGTAGCCGGTGGCGAGCGCGAACTCGGTGAAGCCCTGGGCGGCGTACAGCTGGATCACGTGCCACAGGATCGGCCGCCCGCCGATCTCGACCAGCGGCTTGGGTATCTCGGCGGTGTGCTCGCGCAGTCGGGTGCCGCGTCCGCCGCAAAGGATCGCAACCGGCGGGCGCGTCCTCACCGGCCCGGCGGACGTCACCGGCGATGGCGGCAGCGCTCGAACGGCGACTGAATCTGCGCCGGGGGGCGCGGTGAGCCGGTCGCTCACTCGGCCGCGGCGCGCTCGAGGACGTCGGCGGGGGCGTCGAAGTTGGCGTGCACGGCACCGACGTCGTCGTTGTCTTCCAGGGCGTCTATCAACTTCATGAGCTTGACGACCTGGCCCTCGTGCTGGACGGGCACGAGGCTGGAGGGCCGGTATGTCAGCTCGGCGCTCTCCAGCGCGATTCCCGCCCCCTCCAGGGCTTGGCGGACGGCCGTGAAGTCAGGCAGGGCGGTGATGATCTCGAAGACGCCGTCGTCCTCGGAGATGTCCTCGGCGCCGGCCTCGATGGCGGGCAGAAGGTCGTCCTCGGTGACCGCAGACCCGCCCACCCCGCCGGCGGCCCCGTCGACGACGATGACGCCCTTCTTGTCGAAGAGGTAGGCGACCGAGCCGGGCTCGCCGAGGGATCCCCCGAATTTGGTGAAGAGGTTGCGCACGTCTGGTCCGGTGCGGTTGCGGTTGTCGGTGACGGTCTCGACGAGGAGGGCGACACCGGCGGGCCCGTAGCCCTCGTAGACGATCGACTCCAGGGCGTCGGCCTCGCCGCCGGCGCCGGTGCCCTTGGCGATGGCGCGTTCGATGTTGTCCTTGGGCATGGAGGCGGCTTTGGCCTTGCGGATGGCGTTCTCCAGGGCGGCGTTCGAATCTGGATCGCCCCCGCCGTCACGCGCGGCCACGGTGATGGCCCGCGCGAGCTTGGTGAACTGGGCGCCGCGGCGGGAATCGACGATCGCCTTCTTGTGCTTGATGCTCGACCACTTTGAGTGTCCTGACATGGGCCCCAGGATAGTGTTTTGGCCGGCTCCGGTTCGCCGCGCCGCGGCTGCGCGGGCAGGTCGCGGCGGGCGGGGAACCCGTAGGATGGCGCACTGTGCCGGCAACACTGGACCCCGGGATCTTCAAGGCCTATGACGTTCGTGGCCTCTACGGCGAGCAGCTCGACGGCGATGCCGCGGAGCTGATCGGGCGGGCCTTTGCTCGCGTTCTGGCCCAGCTGGAAGGCAGGCCGGTGGGCGAGCTTCGGGTCGGCCTGGGCCGCGACATGCGCCTGACGGCACCGGAGATGGCCTCCCGCTACCGCGCGGGGCTGGTGGCGGAGGGCGTGGAGGTGCTGGACGCGGGACAGGTGGGGACGGAGATGCTCTACTACCTGGTCGGCTCGCGCGAGCTCGACGGGGGGCTGATGTGCACGGCCTCGCACAACCCGAAGCCGTACACGGGGGCGAAGCTGGTGCGCGCCGGGGCGCTGGCGCTGTCGGGCGACAGCGGCATCCAGGACATCCGGGCGCTGATCGAGGCCGGCCTGGACACGCCGCCGGCGTCGGCTGCGGGCGCGGTGCAGGAGGTGGACGTCTACGCCGAGTTCCAGGAGGCCGCGCTGCGCTTCATCGACCCCGATGTGGTGCGGGGCCGCGCCGGCGGGACGCTGAAGGTGGTGGCCGACGGCGGCAACGGCATGGCGGGGCCGATGGTCGGCCCCCTGCTGGAGCGCCTTGGCGTGGAGCTGATCGAGACCTACTGGACGCCGGACGGCAACTTCCCCGACCACGAGCCCAACCCGCTGCTGCCGGAGAACCGCGAGCTCATCGTCGCGAAGGTCAGGGAGACCGGCGCGGACCTCGGCATCGCCTGGGACGGCGACGCCGACCGCTGCTTCTTCATCGACGACACCGGGACGTTCGTCGACGGCGACTTCCTCACGGCGCTGCTGGCGGAGTCGTTGCTGCGCAAAAGCCCGGGCGCGGCGATCCTGTATGACGTGCGGGCCTCGCGGGCGGTGCCAGACACGGTGCGCTCGGCGGGCGGGACGCCGTACGTGAACCGGGTGGGACATGCGTTCTTCAAGACCCGGATGCGCGAGGAGGGCTCGCTGTTCGGCGGCGAGGTCTCCGGGCACTACTACTTCCGCGACTTCTACTGCGCCGACTCGGGGACGCTGCCGGCGCTGTTGATGCTGGAGCTGCTGTCGCGCTCGGGGACGCGGCTGTCGCAGCTGCTGGCGCCCTACCGCGAGCGCTACTTCATCTCGGGCGAGATCAACTCCGAGGTCTCCGATCAGGCGGGCAAGATGCGGGAGATCGCGCAGCGCTACTCCGACGCCCGCCAGGAAGAGCTCGACGGGATCTCGATCGACTACGACGACTGGCATTTCAACGTGCGCCCGTCGAACACCGAGCCCCTGCTGCGCCTGTGCCTGGAGTCGCTGGTCTCGCGCGAGGACATGGAGCGCCGCCGCGACGAGGTGCTGGCGCTGATCCGCGGATGAGCGGCGAGGGGCAGTCTGCCGGCCAGGCCCCAGCCGACGCCGGCGAGGCCGCGGCGAGCGAGGGCGGAGCCGGGGCGATGGACGGGCAAGCGTCGGCCGAGCAGGCCTCGGCGGCGCTGGCCGCGGCGGCTGAGCAGGGCATCCACTGCCTGGCGATCCCGACGCCGTTCGCGGTGGGTCGTGTCAACGCGTACCTGATCGAGGACGAGCCGCTGACACTGATCGACTCGGGGCCGAACTCGGCGAAGGCGCTGGACGAGCTCGAACGGGCGCTGGCCGAGCGGGGACACCGGATCGAGGACCTGGAGCTGCTGGTGATCACCCACCAGCACATCGATCACTTCGGCTTGGCGGCGATCCTGGCGCGGCGCTCGGGCGCCGAGGTGGCGGCGCTGGAGGGCCTGGACAGGCGCCTGGCGGACTTCCGCAGCGACGCCGAGCTCGACGATCGCTTCGCGGCGCGCATCATGCTGCGCCACGGGGTCCCCAGCGACGTGGTGACGGCGCTGCGGGCGGTGTCGGCGAGCTTCAGGGCCTGGGGCTGCACGGTGCAGGTCGAGCGCACGCTGCGCGACGGCGAGGAGCTGACGCTCCGCGACCGCACGCTGCGGGTGTTGCACCGCCCGGGCCACAGCCCCTCTGACACGGTCTTCCACGACGAGCGCCGGGCGCTGCTGCTCGCCGGGGACCACCTGCTGGCGCACATCTCCTCGAACCCGCTGCTGGCGCGCCCGCTGGAGGCGGATGGAGACTACGACGGCCCGCGACCGCAGGCCCTGGTGACCTATCTGGACTCGCTGCGCCGGACCCAGGCGATGGAGCTCGAGGTCGTCCTCGGCGGCCACGGCCCGCCGGTCACAGACCACGCGGCGCTGATCTCAGAGCGCGAGCGCCTGCACGAGCGCCGGGCGCAGCGCATCTTCAAGCTGATCTCCGGCAAGCCGCGCACCGCATACGAGATGGCGCACGAGATGTGGGGCAACGTGGCGGTGACCCAGGCCTACCTGACGATCTCCGAGGTCCTGGGGCATGTCGATCTGCTCCTCAACAGCGGGCGGGTGCGCGAGCGCGACGACGACGGTGTCGTGCGCTTCGAGGCGACGGCCTAGAGGCTCGGGCGGCGGCGGCGCCAGCTACGAGCGCCCGGCCTGCCCAGGACCCCACGAACCCCGGCATATGACATAAACGTCGTCCTGCGCTAAAGTCCATGACAGTTACCTGCGCCATTTCTTGACAGGAGGGCGCGACCACAGGACGGGAGGCCCGGGACGGCAGTGGACAGCGCGACGGCGAACCCCCACCTGAACGTCTTCGAGCCCTACCGCGAGCTGGGCCGCACCCACGAGGACCAGCTGACGCGGGCGGCGATGATCGTGCTGCGGCTGGTGCCGCTGGCCCGGGAGACGCTGCTGCGGGCGATCGGGGAGCGCTCGCTGAGCGAACTGCCGGACTGCGCGGTGGACATGCAGGCGAGCCACATCGTGGAGGCCTCCGAGGAGAGCGCCGGCGGCGGCGAGGTCCGTCGGGAGCGTCTGGTGAGCGTCTTCCTGACGCCGGACACCGAACCGGAGGAGCCGGCGCGGGAGGTCATCGACACCGACCGCGGGCAGCGCTTCGACGGGGTGCTGCGCTTCGACCCGGAGCTGGTGGTGCTGGTGGAGAGCAAGGTCTGCACGCGCTGGGCGCGGCGCAACGGGCACCGGGTCGCCGAGCTGAACCTCGGCAGCGCGCGCTTCGCGGAGCGGCGGACGTGCGTGCTGCGCTGGCACGACCTGCTGGAGTCGTGGTGGCGACTGGTCGAGCTGGGGCTGCTGGCGCCGGCGGAGCGGGCGCTGGTGCAGGACCTGTTGAGCTACGCCCATCGCGACTTCGCCCACCTGCTGCCGTTCGGCAGCCTGCGCCGCGTCGGCGCGGACCCGGTGCGACGCAAGTGGCGGCTGCGGTCGCTGCTGCGGGAAGCCAGCGGACTGCAGCCCGAGCGGATCGGCCTGGCGCACGTGCGCCTGGACACGACGCTCGGGGTGGCCTCGCTGCAGCGCGCCGCGCTGGACCTGGAAGGCGGGGAGCTGGTGCTGCACATGTGGCCGGGCGAGCTCAAGCGCCAGGCAGAGCAGTTCTACGGCGCCGGTCACGCCGAGCGGCTGGCGGCCCTGCCGGGCTCAACGGGCACGGCGTGGCGCGTCGAGCCCCAGCCGCAGCTGGGCTTTCGCAACGCCCCGGCGCGCACCCGGGTCTATCTGACGTGCCGTCTGGACGCCGCGACGTACGCCCGACGCTGGCGCGGCGATGACTGGGCCTGGGTCGGGGCGCACCGCCCCGAGACGATCCTCGGCGAGCTGTGGCCGTGGCTGCTGCGACGCCGCTACGCCTCGGCGCGGGACAAAGCGCGGCTGGAGTCCTTCCTGAACACGCTCGGACGCCGGCACGCGCACCTGCGCCCGGCGACGCACGTGGCGCGGGCGTGGTCGTTCGAGGAGGCCACCCGCCTCGACGACGAGGGTCTGCTGGCGGGGGAGATCCGGGAAGCCATCAACTGCGTGTTGGCGCTGCTCGACGAGCCCGAGCTGCCGCCGGCGCCGGACGAGGTCGAGGCCTACGCGATCGCGAGCAAGCTCGCGCTGAACGGCGCTCAGCCGGCCGGCACGCGACGCTGAGCGACGGCGTCGAGCAGCAGCCGGTGGATGCGATCGTCCTGGGTCAGCTCGGCGTGGAAGGCGACCGCGATGACGTCGCCCTGGCGAGCCGCGATGGGGTGGCCGTCGAGCGCGGCGAGGATCTCCACGTGGGGGCCGTGCTCGGCGATCCAGGGGGCACGGATGAAGATCCCGCGCAGCGGCCCTCCCGGCAGCCCGGCGACGTCGAGGTCGGCCTCGAAGCTGCGGGTCTGGCGGCCAAAGGCGTTGCGCCGGGCGAGGATGTCCATCACGCCGAGGTGGTCGCGGTCGAGCATGATCAGCCCGGCGCAGGAGCCGAGCGTGGGGATGCCTCGGGGCGCTTCGCCGACCGCGCCGCCGGCGTCCCCGCGGATCAGCGCCCGCAGCGGCTCGGCGAGCCCCTCGCGCTCGATGCCGAGCGTCATCGTCGTGGACTCCCCGCCGGGGATGACGAGGCCGTCCAAACCGGCTAGGTCGGCGAGGACGCGCACCTCGCGCACACCTGCCCCAAGCCTGCGCAGCACGCGCTCGTGGGCTTCGAAGCCGCCCTGGAGGGCCAGGACGCCTATCAGCGCGGGCTCAGGCAAGCGAAGTGACTGCTCGCCCTACCAACCGCGCTGGGCCAGCAGCTGCTCGTGCTCGAGCTTGGAGCTCTCGAGGCTGACCATCGCGGTTCCCAGACCGCGCGAGGCTGCGGCGACCCGTCCGGGGTCCTGCCAGTGGGTCGTCGCCTCGACGATCGCGGCGGCGCGCGTGGCGGGGTCCTGGGACTTGAAGATGCCGGAGCCGACGAAGACGCCTTCGGCGCCGAGCGCCATCATCAGGGCGGCGTCGGCCGGGGTCGCGATGCCGCCGGCGCAGAACAGGACGACGGGCAGCCTGCCGTCGCGGGCGACGCGGCGGACGAGATCGATGGGAGCCTGCAATTGCTTGGCGGCCGCCGCCAGCTCCTCCTCGCCGAGCACCGTCAGCCTGCGGATCTCGGAGCCGATGACGCGCATGTGGCGGACGGCCTCGACGATGTCCCCGGTGCCGGCCTCCCCCTTGGAGCGGATCATGGCGGCGCCCTCGCCGATCCGTCGCAGGGCCTCGCCGAGGTTGGTGGCGCCGCAGACGAAGGGCACCTTGAAGGCCCACTTGTCGATGTGGTTGACCTCATCCGCCGGCGTCAGCACCTCAGACTCGTCGACGTAGTCCACGTCGAGCGCCTCCAGGACCTGGGCCTCGACGAAGTGCCCGATGCGGGCCTTCGCCATCACCGGGATCGACACCGCCTCCTGGATGCCTGAGATCATCTCCGGGTCGGACATCCGCGCGACGCCGCCGTCGCGGCGGATGTCGGCGGGCACCCGCTCCAGCGCCATCACGGCGGCCGCCCCGGCGTCCTCGGCGACCTTGGCCTGCTCGGGGGTGACGACGTCCATGATGACCCCGCCCTTGAGCATCTCCGCCAAGCCGGCCTTGACTGTGAATGTCGCCTCGTCGCGTATGGATGGGAGGATAGCTTGCGGCCCGGGAGCGCAAACGGCTCCTCGAGAGCGGCCGCGACTCATGCCGACCCGAAGCTTGCGCCGCCGGCGCGCCGGGCGCGCCGATCCGGCCCGTCCGGGGGCTGCTCTGCTCGCGCCCGATGCGGTGGGTGGGCCGGCGCTCTAGCGCGACCGCCGGCCCAGCACGACGGCCACCGCGGCATCAGCGGCCTGCCGACTACCACTCCGCACACTCTGGCGCACTACGACAAGACGGCCCCCAGCGCGGCCGGAGCGCTTGACGGCGCCGAGACGGCAATCGGCGCGCTTCAGCGCCGCCCGCGCGTCCGCGAGAGTGCGCCCGCGCAACGCCGGCACCAGACAGCGCTTCGTGGAGTCGTTCACCGCCAGCGGCGGTTCAACGGGCGTCGTCTCGCTCTCTGGCGTAGGCGGATGTTCACGTTCTGCCTTTTCCTTTTCCAGTTGTTCGCGTTCGCGTTCTATGCGCTGCCCTTCCGCGATGGCGACAGGCGAAAACTCTTTGGTGGCTTCGTTCAGATAGGGAGCCTTGACCGGCCCTGGTTCGGGAATCACGAAGGTGACCTTCGCAAACACGTCGGGCGTGGCTTCGGCGGCAGCGTCCAGATAGGCGCACACGACATACGACTTTTCCGCCCACGGCGAAAACGTGAAGGTCCGTTTGAATTCGCCGGCGGCAGCGGCTTCGCCTTCGGCGACTCCGTGTCTATGTTCACCGGAGCCGGAGAGCGTGCTCACTTCGAAGGTGTAGGTGGCCTCATCGTAAGGGTCGGCGGCGCAGTCCCCGGTTGCGGCGAATACATAGAGATCGTCGAGCCCATTCGTGACGCCTTCCACGGTGACGCTCAACGGCTGTCCCACCGCGGGATCGGCACCGACCGCGACCTTCAGCGACTCGCCGCCGAACGCGCACGGCGCGGACAGCAGGATGCACGCTGTCGTGGTCGCCAGGCCGGCTAGCAGCCGATGCTCCACACAAGCTCCGAATCGGTGGCAACAACTGGAATCAGACACGTGATCCTACTATTTCAGCCGGCGCATGCGCCGGCTGGCCGGGCGGTGCATGCACCGCCCGGAGCAGGGCCGCATGCGGCCCTGCTGGAGATGCTGCACGCAGCATCTCCCATCTCTCTCTTCGAGCATGCGGCGGTCTGCCGCCGCTACTTCAACCGGAAGGCCTTGATGCGGTCCTCATACTGGGCGCTGTCGCGCGAGTACACGCCGTAGGCGAGCGCCTGGATGAGGCTCAGCAGCGCCGTGTGGGAGCGCACGTAGGCGGGGCTGTTGGAGGAGTAGTAGAGCTTGATCTGGGCCAGCTTGGCGACCTCGGAGAGGGTCGCGTCGGTGATCGCCGCGGTGCGCGCCTTGCGGTGGCGGGCGAGCTTCATCGCGCGCACCACCAGCGGGTGCGGGCGGCCGGCGGAGAGGCCGATGACGAGCGTCGCCTCGTCGATCCGGCCGAGGCGGCTCAGGGCCTCCTGGGAGGGGCTGGCGACGACGTCGACGCGGAGGTCGAGCAGCATCAGCAGGTGGCGCAGGTAGCTGGCGAAGAACGCCATCTGGTCGGTGCCCGCGACGAGTACCTTCTCCGAGCTCACGATCGCGTCGATCAGTGAGTCCACCGCGCGGCGGGAGACCTTGCGGGCGGTCTCCTCGACGTTGAGGTGGTCGGCCGCCAGGGCCCCCTCGAACTCGTTCTGGTCCAGCGAGAACAGCGGCGCCGAGCTCCCGGCGGCGCCGTTGGACGATCCCGGCCCGCCGGTGGCGTGGACGCGGCGATACTCCTCGCGCGCGGCAGCCTGCAGCTCGGGGAAGCCCTCGAAGCCGAGCGCCTGGGAGAAGCGCACCACTGTCGAGCTCGAGGTGTTCGCCCGGCGGGCAAGCTCCTCGGCGGTCTGGAAGGCGGCCTCGTCGAGGTGGTCGACGATGTACTGCGCCACATCCTTCTGCGAGCGCGAGCATTCCTCGAAGCGCATCTGGATGTAGGCCGAGAGGCTCTGGCGCTCGCCGCCGAGCTCGGGGCGCAGCGACGCCCCGGCGCCGTCCGCGGCGGCGACCTTCTCGATCTCGGGCGTCACGGCTTGCTTCATCGGCCCCCTTGTTCGACGCCCCGGGCGAGTACTCCTCCCGGATCGGCGCCGGATCTCCGTAACTTCTGCTCGCTCAGCGCCCCCGTTCCCCGGCGAGCGCCACGAAGAAGTCGAGCGCCCGGGGGTTGGCGAGCGACTCCACGCTCGCCGCCTCGGCGGGGGCGGCGCCCATCAGGATCCGCTTCACCGGCACCTCAAGCGCCTTGCCAGAGAGCGTCCGCGGGACCTCCTCGATCTGCAGGATCTCGTCGGGGACGTGTCGCGGAGAGCAGTCCTCGCGGATCCGCCGTCTGATCCGAGCCACCAGGTCGTCGTCGAGCCTCACACCGGGGCGCAGCACGACGAACAGCAGCATCCGCAGCTCCCCGCCCGTGCCTCCGGCGCCGGTTCGCCCGTCGCGCTCGCCGGCGCCTGCGTCTTGGTCGCCGGCGCCTGCGCCTGCGCCGCCGACGGCATCGCCCGGTACGTCAACGACGAGCGCGTCGACCACCTCCTCCAGCGCCCCCGCGGCGCGGTAGATCTCGCTCGTCCCCATCCGCACCCCTTGACGATTGATCGTGGCGTCCGAGCGGCCGTAGATCACGGCGCCGCCGCGCCGCGTGATCTTGATCCAGTCGCCGTGGCGCCAGACCCCGGGGTACATCGCGAAGTAGCTCTCCCGGTAGCGGCTGCCGTCTGGATCGCCCCAGAAGTAGAGCGGCATCGAGGGCAGCGGCTCGGTCAGCACCAGCTCGCCGACCTCTTCCACGACGCTCCGCCCCCGCGCGTCCCAGGCCTCGACCGCGCAGCCCAACCCGCGGCACTGCAGCTCACCTTCGTACACCGGCAGCAGCGGGCAACCGCCGACGAACGCCGTGCAGACGTCGGTGCCGCCGCTCGTCGAGAACAGCCAGAGATCGCGCTTGACGTGGCCGTAGACCCAGGCGAAGCTCTCCGGCGCCAACGGCGACCCCGTCGAGCCGATGCCGCGCAGCGCGCTCAGGTCGTAGTCCCGGCCCGGCTCCACCCCGGCCTTTTCGCACGCCGTCAACAGGCCCGCGCTGACGCCCATGCAGGTCACCCGCGTCCGCTGCGCCAGATCCCACAGAGCGCCCAGGTCCGGGTGGGAGGGGCTGCCGTCATAGAGCACGATCGCCGCCTCGCTGAAGAGGCAGCCGATCAGGAAGTTCCACATCATCCAGCCCGTCGTCGTGAACCAGAACATCCGATCCCCGCTGTGCAGGTCCAGATGCAGGCGGCTCTTCTTGAGCTGCTCCACCAGGATCCCGCCGTGCCCATGGACGATCGCCTTCGGCAGGCCAGTCGTGCCCGACGAGTACAGGACCCACAGGGGATGATCGAAGGGAACCTGCTCGAAGCTCAGCGGCGCGCCCTCCCCCAGCTCCGCCAGCCCCTCCCACGTCATTGCGCCAGGCCAAGCCGGCGGTGTCTCCCCCGGCCCCCTCGCCACGCCCGGGCCGGCGCCGTCGCGCGAGGTCTCGCGGCCCTCGGCGCCGACCGCGACATCGGACGGCTCGGCGAAGAGGTAGGGCAGAACCACCGTGTGGCGCAGCCCGGGCAGCGCCGCCGCGATCTCCCCGACGGCATCCCGCCGGTCGTAGTCGCGGCCGTTGTGGCGGTAGCCGTCGCAGCACAGCAGCACCGACGGCTCGATCTGGGCGAAGCGGTCGACGACGCTGCGCGCCCCGAACTCCGGGGCCGCGCTGGACCAGATCGCGCCCAGGCTCGCCGTGGCCAGAAACGCGATCAGGGTCTCCGGGATGTTCGGCATGTACGCCACCACCCGGTCCCCGCGTCCCACCCCCAACGCCCGCAGACCGCCGGCGACACGGGCGACCTCGCCGGCGAGCTGCCCCCACGTCAGCTCCCGCAGGGGCCGCAGCTCGGATGCGTGCAGCACCGCCACCGCCCGCTCCTCACGCCCCGCCAGCATGTTCTCGGCGTAGTTCAGCTCCGAGCCCGGGAACCACCTGGCGCCCGGCATCGCCCGATCCACGAGCACCCGCTCATAGGGGCGCGAGCTGCGCACCCCGCAGTACTCCCAGATCGCAGCCCAGAAGCGCTCGAGCTCGTCCACCGACCATTGCCAGAGCTCACCGTACTCCGCGAAGCGCGTCCCCTCGCGCTCGTTGACCCAACCCATGAAGGCCGTCAGGCTCGCCCGCGCCCGCCACTGCGCACTGGGCTCCCACAACAGCCGCCCCTCCGCCTCCACGCCACCGGTCAACTCCATCTCCATCCTCCCACCATGCCGTGTTCCTGGCCTCTCAGATGCCGCGACGCCACTCCCGTTCGCCGCCACCGGCGATCCTATCCAATTCGATATTCGGATGGCATGAATTCGACAGGAATACGGTCCCATCAGCGAACCCGCTTTTGCTACGCGGCCGCCCAGCCCGGGATATCCTCACCGCCGGTGGCAACTTCCGCACAGCCCCAGCTCGGAGCGCTTCGCGACCAGTTCCCCGTCCTCGCCACCCGCGCCTACCTCAACGCCGGGACCGACGGCCCCCTGCCCGCCGGCGCCGTCCAGGCCGCCGGCGAGGAGCTCGCCCGAGCAGCCCGCGAGGGGCGCACCCACCACCACTTCGAGCGCCGCGCCGAGCTCCGCGAAGAGCTCCGCGCCGCCTACGCCGCACTGCTCGGCTGCGCCCCCGGCGACGTCGCCCTGACGACCTGCACCAGCGAGGGCCTGGCCCTCGTCATCGACGGCCTCGGCCTCGCCCCGGGCGACGAGATCCTGACCTCCGACGAGGAGCACCCCGGCCTGCTCGGCGCCCTCGCCGCCGCCCGCGACGTCCGCGGCGCCCGCATCCGGATCGCCCCCTGGTCGGAGCTGCCCGCGGCTGTGAGCGCCGACACCCGGCTCGTGGCCTGCTCGCACGTCAGCTGGATGAGCGGGCGTCTCGCCCCCGGCGCCCTCGCCCAGCTCGACGTCCCGGTTCTCCTCGACGGCGCCCAGGGCGTCGGGGCGGTGCCGACCCAGGTCGGCGCCCTGCGCTGCGCCGCCTACGCCGGCGCCGGCCAGAAGTGGCTCTGCGGCCCCGACGGCACCGGGATGCTCTACGTCTCCCCCGAGCTGCGCGAGCGACTCGCCGTGACCCGCCGCGGCTACGGCAACCTCGCCAACCCCGGCGCCGGCCTGCAAGCCTCCTTGCAGCCCGACGCCCGCCGGCTGGACACCTTCTCGCTCAGCGCCGAGGCCCTGGCCTGCGCCCTTGGTGCCCTACAGGTGCTCGCCGCCGGCGGCTGGGATGCCGTCCATGTCCGCGCCGCCGCCCTCGCCGAGCAGCTCGCCGGCCGGCTGCGGGCCGCCGGCCGCGAGGTCACGCCCCGCGACGGCACCACGCTCGTGACCTTCTCCAGCGCCGACCCCGTCGGCGAGCGTGAGCGACTCGCCGAGGCCGGCGTCATCCTGCGCGACATCCCCGAGCGGCCCGCGCTGCGGGCCTCCGTCGGCGCCTGGAACGACGAGGACGACCTCGCACGGCTCATCGACGCCCTCGATGCGTCTTAATGCACGCTTAGCACCGATCCGCTTTGCTGTCGCCCGCCGGCCGGGCGCCGCCCACCGGCACCCCTCCCCCTCGAGATGAGCGTCATCCCCTCCGACACGCCCACCCCGGCGAGCGCCGCCACTCCCGCCACCGCCACCAGCCTCGCGCCGGCGCCGGTCCGCGTGGCTCACAGCCCCCGCGTCGCCCTCGGCCTCGACCGCCAGGCCGCGCTCGGCTACCTCGCGCTGCTCCCCATCCTGGTCGGCGCCGCCGTCCTGAACACCCACCGCCTCGCCCAGAACGGCTACGCCAACACCTTCTACTCCAGCGGCGTCAAATCGATGCTGCTCTCCCTGCACAACTTCTTCTTCGTCTCCTTCGACCCCGGCGGGCTGATCACGATCGACAAGCCCCCCCTCGGCCTCTGGGTGCAGGCCACGAGCGCCGCCATCTTCGGCTTTCACCCCCTCAGCCTGCTGCTGCCCGAGGCCCTCATCGGTGTCCTCTGCGTCGCCGTCGTCTACATGGTCATGCTCCGCCCCTTCGGCCAGCTCGCCGGGCTCGCCGCCGCCCTGACGCTCGCCGTCGCCCCCGCCTTCGTCGCCTCCGCGCGCGACAACAACGTCGACCTGCCCCTCATCCTGCTGATGCTGCTCGCCTGCGGCGCCGCCATCCGCGCCATCCGCGGCGGGCGCTGGCCGAGCCTGATCGCCTGCGCCGTCCTCGTCGGGCTGGCGTTCAACACCAAGACCCTCGCCGCCTACCTCGTCGTCCCCGGCATCGCCGTCGGCTACATCCTCTGCGCACCCGACCCGCTGCCGCGGCGCGCCCTGAAGCTGCTCGCCGGCGGGCTCGTCATGCTCGTCGTCTCCTTCGCCTGGATCGCCGCCGTCGAACTCACCCCCGCCTCCCAGCGGCCCTACGTCGGCGGCTCCAAGCACAACACCGAGCTCGGCCTGACTTTCGACTACAACGGCCTCGGGCGAGTCGAAGGCGAGGTCGGCGGCCCCGGGGAAATCTTCATCCGGCTAGGCGGCGTCGCGCCCTTCAACCCCGCCGAATTCCCCTCGACCCCGACCACGACCCACCTCAGCGAAACCCGCACCCGGGCGCCGAAAACAGCCGTCACCGACCTGCACCACGTGCTGCCCGACGGGCACTACGTCAGCCCCACCCCCTTCGCCGTCCCCCCCGGCCCCCTGCGCCTCTTCGAGGCCGGCCTCGGCGACCAGATCGGCTGGATGCTCCCCTTCGCGCTGTTCGGGATGCTCGCCGTCGCGCTCGCCATCGTCTGGGAACGGCGCCGCCCCGCGACGGCCGACCCAAGCGCGCCGTCGGCTCGGACAGCGGCGGGGGACCCAGGCGCGGCGGGGGACCCAGGCGCGGCGGCGGCGCAGACGGCGGCGGCCCGCGCGGCACGGAGGCAGGCAGCCCGAGCGGGTGGCGCAGAGCGGGATGGCCTCGTGAGCGCCTCGCGCCTCGCCGTCATGCGCCGCGACCCCCGCACCGCCGGCCTGCTCGTGTTGGGCGGCTGGTTCCTCACCGAGGCCCTCATCCTCAGCTTCTCCAAGGGGATCGTGCACCCCTACTACACCTCCGCCCTGGCCCCCGGGGCCGCCGCCATGGTCGGCGCCGGCGCCGCGGCCTTCGTGAGCGCGGTGCGCAAACGGGAGTGGTGGATCGCGCTGCTGCCGCTCGCCGTCGCCGGGACCGTCGCGGCGCAGATCGTCCAGCTCCACCGCCAGCAGTACATGCACTGGTTCCACGTCCCCCTCGCCCTCGGCGCCGGGCTCTGCGCCCTGCTGGTGCTCGCCGCGCTGCTCCTGCGACGCCTCGCGATCCCCGCGATGGCGCTCGTGCTGCTCGTGCTCAGCATCGCCCCCACCCTCTACGCCAGGACCACCTGGTGGATCCCCGTCCAGGGCACCTTCCCCGCCGCCGGACCCCGCGCCGCCGGAGCGCTTGGCCCCGACGGCATGACCCCCCACGACGTCAAGGTAGACGACGACCTCATGCGCTACGTCGACGCCCACCACCCGACGCACCGCTGGGAACTGCTGACGGTCTCCTCCGACAGCGCCAGCGGCTTCATCCTGCTCGGCCACCGCGCCGCCCCGATGGGCGGCTACAGCGGCACCGACCCCGCCGTCAACGGGCCGCGCCTGGCGAGCATGGTCGCCCACCACGAAGCCCGCTACGTCGTTCTCGGCGGCGCCTACGCCAGCCGCGGCGGCAACCTCGCCTCGCGCGCCGTCATCAAGGCCTGCCGTGAGATCCCCAACGAAGTCTGGCTGCACTTCCGGCGCTTCTCGGTCTACAGCTTCGTCCTCTACGACTGCGCCGGCGACGAAAGCAAGCTCGCCGCCCAGGCCTGAGGGCCGCCATCTCGCCCCGCCGGGCGGGGCCGGTGTCTTGCTTTGGCGAGGTGTGCGGGCGGGCGCCCGCGGGTGTGCGCGCGCCCGCGCGAGGCCGGCGGGGTCTCAGACGACGGCCAGACCGCGGTGGAAGGCGCGGGCGAACAGCTCGCTCTCGCGGCCCGCCGCCCAGCGCGGCACCGCCGAGTCGCCCTCGGCCAACAGGCGCAGCTCGACGTGCCCGTTGCGGGCGCTGAGAACCGTGTCGCGCACGAGCTGGTCTCGTGAGCGCTCGAGGTCCTCGGCGAGGCGCAGCAGCGCCGCGCAGCGGTCCAGCCGCTCCCGATCGCCGGCCCCGAACAGCGGGCCCAGCGGGCCCGGCTCGGGCAGACCCTTGCGGTGGTAGCGCGCCGCCTGGGCCACGATCGCGACCTCCGTCGGCGTGAAGCCCGGCAGGCCGCCGTTGAGGATCAGGTAGCGCGAGTGCTTGTGGTGGTCGTCGTAGTCGACCGACATCCCGATGTCGTGCAGCACGCATCCAGCCCACAGCAGCTCCCGCTCCACCGGATCTCCGGGGTGCAGCCCCATATGGGCTAGCTGGTCGAACATACCCAGCGCCAGAGCCGCCACGTGACGGGTGTGGGCGACGTCCATGTGGTAGCGCGCCGCCAGGTTCAGCACCGAAGCCCGGCGGACGTCGGCGAACAGTGGCGGGTCCCGCGGCCGTCTCCGATCGGCGAGGTGGCGCTCGAAGAAGATGCCCTCCCGCAGGCCGGCCTCGGTCACCTCGAGCTCGGCGAAGCCTCCGGCGTCCATCGCCCCGGCGAGCACCACCGCGCCGGCCAGGATCAGGTCGGCCCGCAGCGGCTTGACCCCTGGGACCTCGCTGCGCCGTGCCGCCGGCAGCGCCGCCAGCCGCTGCACTATCTCCTCCAGGCGCCCCCGCTCGATCACCGTGCCCTGGACGCCGTTGCTCGGCATCCCCGCCGCCCGCTGGACGGCGACGGCGAGGTTGCGCACCGCACCCCCGATGCCAACCAGCCGCCGCCCCGCGGAGCGCAGCCACGGCGCCCCCTCGAGCTCCTGGGCGACGTGCTCGCGGAGCTCCTCCAGCTGGCGGCGCTTGGCCGGGCCCGGACCGGGAAGGAAGCGCTCTGTCATCCGCACCGCGCCCAGCGGCCACGACCGCAGCTCGCCGGCGCGGCGGCCGGAGACGGCGATCAGCTGCATCGATCCCCCGCCGAGGTCGAGCACGCAGCCGTCGGCCAGCGTCGTCGAGTTGACCGCCGCCAGCTGGGCGTAGCGCGCCTCCTGCTCGCGGCTCAGCACCCGGATCGGCAGCCGCGTCGTCGCCCGCGCCCGCTCCAGGAATTGCTCGCGGTTCTCGGCGTCGCGGATCGCACTGGTCGCGACGGCGTCGATCGCGTCGTCCCCCAGGCCGGCGGCGGTGCAGAAGTGGGAGAACACGTCCAGCGCCGCCAGCGCCCGCGCCATCGGCAGCTCGCCCAGCCGTCCCGTCGCGCCCATCCCTTCCCCGATCCGCACCGGCTGGTGGATCTCATCCGTGCGCTGCCACCAGCCCGGCGCCGAGGAGAACACGACGAGCCGAAACGAGTTCGAGCCCAGGTCGACCACCGCCAGCCGCTCGACCTGCTCGCCGATCGGCCGCGTCGCCGACTCGGCCCGCGCGCCGGCGGCGGGAAGCTCGTTGGGGCCCATCCCCTGAGCGTATTGCGCGTGGCGGCGGGCTTAGCTCGGGCGGTGACTCACCGCGGCCGACGCCTCAACCCTGCCGCTCGCCGAGCAGGGCGCCCACGACGTGGCGGGCGTCGGCGAAGACCTGCACGCTGGCGACCCTGCCGTCGCGAAACTTGATGACCCACGTCGCCGGCTGGTCGGAGAAGCTGCCCGCCGCCCCCCGGCCGCTGACCAGCCCGAGCGCCACCACGGCGTCGCCGGCGGCGCGGATCTGGGTGAGCTCGATCCTCAGCTCGCTCCAGCGTTCCGCCAGGTCGGCCTCGTAGCGACGGATACCGGCGTGACCGCGGTAGGGCTCGCCGGCCTGGGTGACCTGGGCCGTCATCGGCGTGAAGACGATCTCGGGGTGCAGCAGCTCCAGCATCTCGGCCTCGGAGAGCTCGCGACGGCCGAACGCCGCGAAGAGACCGGCGACGATCTCCTCCCGCGAGGCCGGCCGCGGCGCACATGCCGGCCGCCGTTCCAGGACGGCATACGGCACAGCCCCACCGCGATCGCCCGCGGCGGCCTTCCGGCGCGTCGTGCCAGCGCTCGCCGAGGCGGCTGCGGTCGAGGCGGCGGTCGTCGAGGCGGCGGCCGAGCCCGAGCGCCTGACGTCGGCGGTCACCGTCATGCCCCTTGGGGCAGCGCCACGCTCGTTGTTCTCCTCTGAGTACACGGTTCGCGTTGAGAGGCATCCGCGCCCCGTCCCAGCCGGGGCGTCCGGATGTGACATTACCCGGGGATCGGCGGTGTCAAACCCTCCGGCGGCCGGTCTCCGTAGGTTTCCCGGGCCTCCGGTGCAGCCAAGTACCGATGGCGCCGGCCGCCGCCGGGATGGATCTCGGGTTGAGCGTCGCCGCGGCGGTCGCCGTCGGCGGGGCGCTGGTGGCCCCGGCCTGGCTGCCGGCGCGAGCGGAGGGCTCAGGCGAGTAGGTGCCGGCTTGGCGGGACAGGCGCCGGAGGAGGGCCTACGCGAAGCAGGCGGACGAGGGCCTATGCGAGCAGGCGCTCCAGGGTGAGCCGTACGACCTCGCTGCGGCTGCGCGTGCCGTGACCGGCTGCGATGAAGTGGTTGCCGATGAAGACGCAGAAGGCCAGCAGGCTGCGCACCTCGACCTCCTCTGCGTCGGAGCAGATCTCCGCGAAGAGCTTGCGCATGTAGTCCATGCGCCGGTTGTCGACATGTGCGAGGCGGGCCGCCACGGCCTCGTCGCGTCGGCCCCAGTCGCGGATGGCGAGCTCGATCTCCATCGGGGTCGGGGCGTCCGCGTCGTCGGCGGTACGGGGGCGACCACGACTGGACCCGAGCACGAACAGTCGCCGCAGCTTGGCCCGGGCGTCGTCGGCTGGCTCCTGCTCGACGCGCTCGATGACCTCGTCGACCATCAGCCGCTCCCAGCGGTCCAGCATCTCATGCAACAGCACCGGCCTGCCCTCGAAGTGCCAGTAGAAGCCACCCTTGCTGACCCCCAGGGACTGTGCGAGTGACTCGACCCGAACGCCGTCGGGGCCGGCGACGGCGAGGGCGCGCAGGCCCGCGTCGATCCAGGCGCCGCGGGGTGTTCGGGTGGTGGCCATCGTGTCCTCGGAGGTTCGTGCTCGTCGGCTCTTCGCCTGTCTACGCGCCGCATCGGTCGCGTCGGGACGTCGACACGCCCCGCCGCGTCCGTCATGCCCGTTCCTATACGCTACCGTATATATACGCAACCGTATGGATCGGAGGCTCCGCGATGCAGAAGCTGCCCGACAGCGCCCACACCTCGCGCCCGTGGCGAATCCACGAGCTCACCCGCGACTTTCGCCTGGAGGACGTCTGGGAGATACGAGCGCCGGGGCGCCCCGACGACTGGGAGACGGCCGCCGAGATGCTCGTCTCGCTCGACCCGTCCGAGAGCTCCTCGCTCGTCGTGCGCGCACTGTTCGCCCTGCGCTGGAAGATCGGAGGGCTGCTCGGCTGGGACAAGCCCGACAGCGGGCTGGGCTCGCGCGTGCCCACCCTGCGCGACCGGCTGCCCGCCGACCTCCGAGACACGGCGCCGCCGCGGTTGCGCGAGCTGCCCTTCACCTCCCTCTACATCACCGACGACGAGTTCGCCGCCGAGATCGCCAACGGCACGATGCACGGGGTCCTGCACACCGCGCTCGTCGACGACGGGGCCGGCGGGCATCATGCGCAGATGGCCGTCCTGGTGAAGCCCAACGGGCTGTTCGGCGTCGCCTACATGGCCGCGATCAAGCCGTTTCGATATCTCGCCGTCTACCCGGCGATGCTCGGCGAGTTCGAGCGCGCCTGGCAGGCGCGAGCCGACCAGCGAGCCGCGGCGAGTCGGTAGCGCGCCGGGCGGATGGGCAAGGTGGTCGGGTGTCTCCCGGGGGCGGCGGTCCTGACGCGGGCAGCGCGCAGGTGGGACGGGCAAGCTCGTCGGGTGTCTCCGGGATCCGAGAGGTCGGGAGGTTGGATCGTTTTTTACGACGCCGATTGCGGGTTCTGCGCGTGGGTGTTGTCGGGCCTCCTGGCCTGCGATCGCGCGCGGCGGCTCAGACCGATGGCGCTGCAGGGCGCCGAGGCGGGGCGTCTGCTGGGCGATGTCCCAGCCGCCGCGCGGATGGCGACGTGGCATTTGCTCTCGCCCGGTGGCGGACGGTATTCGGGGGGCGCCGCCGGAGTGGAGGTGCTGCGGGTGCTTCCCTGTGGCCAGCTGCCGGCCTGGGTCCTTGCGCGGTTTCCGGGGAGCACCGAGAAGGGGTACCGGTGGGTTGCCGGGCACCGCGCGCAGCTCTCGCGGCTGGTGCCGGCGGGGGCCAAGCGCAAGGCGCGGGGGCGCGTGCAAGATCGCGGAATGGGCGCGGCTGGACCCGAACCGGCGACCCACCGCTTTTGAGTTGCTCCGAAAGGCTGTATTTGGCTTGGCTATTCGGTTTTCGGGCTGGCATGCGGTGGTCGTGCACGGACGGGCCGATCAGATGCAGACGCTACTGCCATACATTAGATATGGTAGATTGCGGTCGTGGTCAAGACGACGATCTACCTGCCCGACGAGCTTCACCAGGGGATCAAGCAGGCGGCAAAGGAGCGTGGCACAAGCGAGGCCGAGCTGATCCGCATGGCCGTTCGCCACGAGCTGCTCGGCGCGCCCCCGGGACAGGAAGAGCGGGCCCGACGACGCACGCGACTGCTCGCAGCGATGGGCAGGGTCGACAGCTTGGCCTACCCCACCGGCTACCTCGACGAGCTCCGCGCCGAGTGGCGCGACTGATCGTTCTCGACGCGAGCGTCGCGATCGCGGCCCTCGCCGTGCACGATGCCCACCACCAGGCAGCAACGGCCGCGCTCACCGACGCGAGCGACGATGAGCTGCTGGTGCTCGCCGCCACCACACGCGCCGAGGTGCTCGTCGGGCCGGCTCGTGTCGGCGGCGAGGCGCTCGCGGCAGCCCGCGACTTCGTAGACGGATGCGAAATCGTGCCCGTCGGCATCGTCGTTGCTAACGCTGCAGCGATGCTGAAGGCTCGACACCGCGGCCTCAGCCTGCCTGACGCCATCGCGCTGGTGGTCGCCGAGACCATCGACGCCGACGCCGTATGGACTTTCGATCAGCGCTGGCGCGATGTGCAGCAGCGCGTCGTTATCCCGTGAGAAGGGATCTCCAGAAACCTCGGGCGGTCGGGGACCTACGCTCTGCATTCCCCGGCGAAACCCGGGGGTTTGTGTGTTTGCAGGCCTGTCGCGGCATGGGCCTTGTCAGGCAGCTTTCCAAGGAATAATATTGGAAATAGTCCAAGTGCTTCATCTCCACTTGGGTGAAAGATCAGTGTAATAAGCAAAACTCTTGCCGGGCAGTGCGGCCAAGATTATCAGGGCACGCAGGACCAGAAGGTATGCTGCTTTCACTTTCTCAGCCTACCTCAGCTGATGAGATTGCAATGAAAGCGTCCGTCTAGAAATGCTTTGCCGCAGCCGTCGCGTCTGGTGGATAGTTCTCGTGCTGTGACAGTCGATATTTAACCACTTCAACAACGTTTGGATGCTGGCAAATAATATCGTGGTAATGGCAATATGACAGTACGCGTGGATCATTGCCAAAGCTAGGTCGCTCGCCGAGAACACCCGAGTGGGGCCAATACTTTGCGCCACGATCGGCGGTCTTGTCTGTTGGGTCGAAGTAAGGATCTCCGAATAGCACGACACCGAGTATGTCCGCCTTCTCGGCTGACGAGACATATCGCTGATATACGTCACCAGTGACCTGCGCACCCTGGCTATAGCCGATCAAGATAATGCGCGTTTGACCACCACAGATGTTGACCTCGTTTTGAAGGTCTGTGCGGAGCCACTTCTCGCCATCAACTACGGATGCATGGTAGGCACCAAGTGGGCCGATACCGAGGCCGGCTCCGATCAGGTTGAGCACGTCACGCCAACTGCCCAACAAGCCCACCGCTGGATAGGGGTTCTTTACAAGCAACACCGACCCGGGGCCATGCAAAGCTTCCAGCTCCTTCGTAAACGCGGCAGCGGGCGGGCTGATCTCGGGCATAACTTGACCATGCACGACCTTGTTCTCACCTGAGCCGCGCGAGTCAATCACCATATACGCTGGACAATCGCTCGCTGTTGGCGTCGGCGTAGAGACAGGCGCTGGTGTCGGGGGTGGGGTTGGCGGTGGGGTTGGCGGTGTGACGACCGGCGGTGCGCCTGGCGTAAACGACACGTTGTCGATCTCAAAGCCTTCTTCCTCGAAGCTGGTTTCTTCGACGGAGAAGCCGGTAATATCGGAGGCAGTGCTTTCAAGTTCGTCGAAGCCATATTGGTCAGCCACGATAGTTTCACTGCCAGTGGTCGTATCGACGGTCAAGGTCGTAGAGCCGGGATCATCGATGAAGCCGACGAGCATTGACAGGCCGTCAACGGTAGTTGGAAGCGACGTGCCTGGCACGACGAACTCACCTTTGATCGGCCCGTGGAACAGCGGATTGCCGGAAAGCACGGGATTCATCGAGCTGACGTCGTCCCAGGCTATAATGGGTGGTTCCGAGGGCGACGCACCCGAAAAGATGATGCCTTCGGGTTCGTATTGGTTGGTGATTGGTGTCTCTTCGCCATAGCCTTCGAACGTGAGTGTCGTGCTTCCCACAAAGTCCGCCGATGCGGAAGCAGCACATATAGCGCTGGTGAGGACCCAACAAAGACAGACGCTAACAACGGCTGTTGGCTTCATCCCCATAGGGCAACCGGCGCATCGAGACGAGAACACGGCGCGGCAGCCTAGCAGAGCAAGATTCCACATGTCACGACCGTGCCATAACAGCATATACGCGCCAGGCTGTGCGTCTTGGGAGAACGCCAGCGTCGATTGCACTTCGGCCGTCTCGATTGACGCCGGCTCTCGACCTGGCTGCGTTCTCTGCAATTGCTGCATTTGCTGCGTTTGCAGCGTCCTGTGCTAAACTGTTGCCCATGTCTGCGACCGCTGCCGATACGCGCGCCGAGCGCGTTCGTTCGCTTCCGACGCTCTCCCAGGCGGCGCGGTTCATCGGGCTGGACACGGGCGGTATGAGCCGCACGGTGCGTGCGCTCGGCGTCGAGGCGCAGCGGTGGGGCCGCCGGGACAAGCACCTGGAGATCGGGCAGGTACTTCAGATCGCGCGGGTCGCGCAGCGGGCCTCGCTGGAGGAGGTCGCCGGCAGCATCCTCGAGTGGACCGAGCAGAACCACCCCGACGCGCTGCGGCAGACGACCGCGGAGATCGACGCGTTCTTCGCCGAGCTTCCCCCGCCAGTCGCAACACCGGCCGACGAGTTCCTCGCCGAGCTGCACGGGGCGCTGCCGCCGCGCTGGGCCGATAGGGCTGAGGAGATCTGGCGGGCTCATGCGGGCAGCGTGTAGTCGCCTCCCCTGAGTGCTGATCCACGACGCTCCATGCCCGGCCGACGCCCATCCAGCCACCCGGCGAGACGGAGAGATGCCGCAGGGGGCCGAGTGGCGATCATCTCGCCACGGCACCCACGGCGAGCAACGACCGTTGGTCGGCTGTGTCGGGCCGTGGGCGCTACCGTATGGTGCATGACTGCCAAGGAGCATCTCCGTGACGTCCTCTCCGCCGATGAGATTCGACGCCAGCTCGCGTGAGCGACGCCGGCGGCGCCGCCATCCGCACCATCCAAGCCCTCATGCGCCACACCCGCATGACGACCACCGAACAGTACCTCGCCTACCAACCCCAGCCACACCTCGACACCCAGATCACACAAGCACTCGAACCGACGGCACAACGCGACGATCCCGGGGGCGACTAGGACAACGCTGACCTGACGAACTCTGCCGGCGTGAGGATCGGGATGCCCTGGGACACGCCGAGCCCCAGCAGGTGCCCGTCTCCCGAGACGATGTGATCGACGCCAGCGTCCACGGCGGCCTCGAGCACGCGGTTATCGCTCTCGTCCTCGACAACGTCGAACACACTGCGTGGCTCTACCACGACGCTGGACATCTCGACGAGATCCGCGAGACCCGAACCGTCCGGTATCGCCTTGGCGAGCTTCGGGTACGCGAGCACCCGGCGCAGCTCCGCCAGCAAAGGTGCGCTCATGACCAGAACCAGTTCGCCAGCGAGCACCGCCTCGACGATGCGCGCCGGGGCGCCCGACCAGCCGAGGCCCGAGACGATGACGTTGGAGTCGAGGACCGCGCGGCGGGTCACGCGGCCGCTCGCGCCGCCTCGATCGCCTCGTCAACCACCGAGACATCCAGGCCTGCGGACGCAACGCTCGCCCGAACCTCCACGAGCCTCGCCTGCAACTCCTCGCGCGCCAACCTGCGCCGCAACTCCAACAGCTCGTCGTACCCAGCCGGGCTGATAAGGACCGCCACGGCCTGCCCACGCCGCGTCAGAACCACGGCCTCATCATCCGCCCCGATCTCGTCAGCGAGCTGCCCCAGCCGCGCCCGCGCCTTATCCACACCAATAGTGCGCTCCATCACCACATCCTATCGGACAACCGTACGGCCAACCTTACTGCATATGTAGACATGGCGAACTTCTTGCGAGAGGCCGCGCTCGATTCGTAGCTGACGAATCGCGCTCCCGAAGGCGGGCCCCCACCCCGTGTGTGGCCGATGTCCCAAGCGCCTGCACGCCCTCGTCGGGGCGTGCGAAAACGGCCGCGGGCAAGGCCCCACAGCGGGAAGCCCCCCTTGCTACGCCCAACGCACGGCTGCTACTGCCAGGCGAGCCATTCGCCCCCGGCGCGCCAGCTGGGGAAATCGGTGGGGAAATCTAGCGCGACGTGCTCAGCCGCTGGTATGGTTGCTTTTGTTGTTGGTGCAGAGGATCGAGGCATGGGCCCGGCTGGACTCGAACCAGCGACCTACCGATTATGAGTCGGCAGCTCTAACCAACTGAGCTACGGGCCCTCCCCGCGCGAGGCGCGGTCCCGCAGACGCTACCAGCGCCAGAGCCCCATGCGGCCACGCCGCGACCATGCCGCCGCCGTGGTTTGATTTCCACGCCAACCGACGAGGAGAGGACCCAGACCATGCCAGAGCGCGCCGCGATCGTAACCGGAGCTTCGAGCGGAATCGGGCTCGCCGTCGCCCGAATCCTGGGCGAGGAGGGCTACGGCGTCACGATGGCCGCCCGCCGCCCCGAGAAGCTCGACGCCGCCGTCGCCGAACTGGCCGACGCCGGCTTCGACGTCCACGGCGTCGCCGCCAACGTCTCCGACGAGGCCGAGATCCAGAAGGTCGTCGCAGCGCACCGCGGGCGCTACGGGCGGCTGGACGTGCTCGTCAACAACGCCGGCGTCGGCATCGGGGCGCCGCTTGGAGACATCCTGACAAAGCACGTCGACATGCAGCTCGACGTGAACCTCCGCTCGATCATCATCTTCTACAGGGAATGCCTCGACCTGCTCAAGCAGGCCGGCGTCGAGCACTCGGGCGCCCTCGTCGTCAACACCTCCTCGATCTCCGGCAAGCGCGCCGAGGCCTGGCTGTCGGTCTACTCGGCCTCCAAGCACGCCGTCGTCGGCTGGACCGAAGCCATGAATAAGGAGCTCGGCACCCAGGGCATCAAGTCCACCGCGCTCTGCCCCGCCTTCGTCGACACCCCGATGACCGACTTCGCCAAGGGCCAGGTCAAGGCCGAGGACATGATCCGCCCGCAGGACATCGCCGAGGCCGTCCGCTACCTGCTGCGGACCTCGCCGGCGTGTGTCATCCCCGAGATGATGTTCGTCCGGCCCGGGGACGCCCTGTAGCGGCTTTCGCCGAGCTGACGGACCGCCGCCGCAGGACCAACCCGGGGTGCGTCATGCCGCTACGCGGCAGTGCGACCGGCTGCCGAAGTTGGCTCAGCATCCGACCCGGCTCCCTCGACACCGACCTCAAAATCGCCGTGGAGAAGCTCCGGCGCGGGGTCTAGCCCGTTCGGCCAGACGATCGTGCGCGCGTCGTCGTCGACGCGCACCTGACGAAAGTAGTCCGGATCGCGTAGAGGCTCACCCAGTGTCCCGCGAAGCAGGAAAGCGCAATCCACATCGCGACTCACGCCGTCGCTGAATGCGATCCGCAGGCGGTACTCCCCAAGTGGCTCGACACTGATGACGCGCAGCATGACCCAAATGCTAGGGCAAGGGCTCGATGGGGACCAGATGCTCCAGCGCCTGGGCGCGCACCCAGTTCTCGTCACACTCCTTGTGCCCGTAGACGAACGCGCGGTTTTACGCCGGCACCGTCCGCGCCCCACGCGCACCCCACCCGGCGGGCCGCAGCCGCCGCGCCCGGATCTCCCCGCGCGGGTCGACCGCCTCGATGCGCCGCGGCACCGTGACGCCCTCCCGCTGCCGTTGCCGCTGCTCCCGGCTCTCCCGCCAGCGGCGCAGCTCGACGCTCCTGCGGTGCTCGGCGACGGCGCGCGCCAGGTCCGGCGCGGCGTCCTCCATCAGGCTCGCCTCGAGGTGCGAGACGAGCACCCCCAGCTCGCGGGGCGTCGCCTGCCGGGCCTTGCGGACCTCGGTGAAGCGATCCCAGGCGCGGGCGAAGGCGAGGAAGTCGGTGCGCCCTCCGCGGCGGTGGGCCGCGAGCATCGGGCAGGCGCCGCCGCGGCCGTCGGTGTAGGCGCCGGCGAGGATCGGGCGTTGCGCGTCGCGGACCCCTGCGAGCATCGCCTCGCGGGTGTCGACCGGCAGGCAGTCGATCGCCCGGCGCAGGTCCTCGATCAGACGCGCCCGGCTGCGGGTGGCGTGGCGGTTGCGCAGTGACATAGGCTTTGCCACCGACGGCGTCCGTGCGCCGCGGGGCAGAGCCCAAGCGTAGGGCCAGGCTTCGCGTCGCGCAATCGATCCCCTGCACCTGAAAGGTAAATTGCAAAGGCCATGAAGCTCGGAGTCCACATCGGATACTGGGGCCTCGGCCTCACCTCGCAGGATCAGCTCTCGATCGTCCAGGAGGCCGAGCGGCTCGGCTACGACTCGGTGTGGACCGCCGAGGCCTACGGCTCTGACTCCGCCACCGTCCTCGGCTGGCTCGCCGGGCAGACCTCCAAGATCCGGCTGGGCTCGGGCATCTTCCAGATGCCGGGCCGCTCGGCGGCGATGACCGCGATGACCGCCGCCACCATCGACCAGCTCTCCGACGGGCGCATGATCCTCGGCATCGGCTCCTCCGGGCCCCAGGTCGCCGAGGGCTGGCACGGGCAGCGCTTCGCCAAGCAGCTCCAGCGCACCCGGGAGTACGTCGCCGTCGTGCGCATGGCGCTCGCCCGGGAACGCGTCGAGTTCCACGGCGAGACCCTCGAGCTGCCGCTGCCCGACGGTCCGGGCAAGGCGCTGAAGCTCACCATCGGCACCGTCCAGGAGCGCATCCCGATCTACCTCGCCGCGATCGGGCCCAAGAACACCGCCCTCGCCGGCGAGATCGCCGACGGCTGGATCCCGACGCTGTTCTCCCCCGAGCACGTCTCCCAGCTGCGACCGCTGCTGGAGGAAGGCGCCGCCCGCTCGGGGAAATCGCTCGAGGACTTCGACATCGCGCCGACCGTCAACGTCTACATCACCGACGACCTCGACGCCGCCCGCAACGCCACCCGGCCGTTCATCGCCCTCTACGTCGGCGGCATGGGCTCGCGCAAGCAGAACTTCTACAACCAGCTCGTGTGCCGCTACGGCTTCGAGGACGACGCCAAAAAGATCCAGGACCTGTACCTCGAAGGCAAGCGCGAGGAGGCCATGGCCGCGATCCCGGAGAAGCTGATCGACATGGTCTCGCTCTGCGGACCCAGGGACTTCGTGCGCGAGCGCCTCCAGGTCTTCCGCGAGGCCGGCGTCGGCACCCTGGGCGTCACCCCGCTGGCGTTCGACGCCGAGGGACGTCTGAACCAGCTGCGGATGCTCGCCGAGCTCGCCGGCTGAGGACGCGGCGCGATGGCATCATGGGCCGGGATCGAGGCGCCGTCTCGCGAGCCGCCCGCCCGACCCACCGGCCAGCGGCCAGCGCGGCGCGTCCTCCTCGGCGCCTTCGGCGACCCCGGCCACGCATTCCCCATGATCGCCCTCGGCCGGGCCCTGGCGGGGCGCGGCCACGACGTCACCCTGCAGACCTGGGAGCGCTGGCGCGACGCCGTCGAGAGCGAGGGCATGAGCTTCGTCGCCGCGCCCGAGTACCACGTCTTCCCCCAGGGACCCGAGCCCCTGGACTTCTACGAGGCCGTCGTCCACGCCACCCGCGACACCCTGCCACTCGTGCGCGAACTGCAACCCGAGGTCGTCGTCGCCGACATCCTCACCCTCGCCCCGGCGCTCTGCGCCGAGCTGTGTGACGTGCCCTACGCCACCCTCATCCCCCACGTCCATCCCCACCCGCCGCACGGCGCCCCGATCTACTCGATCGGCGCCCGCCTCCCCCGCACCCCGCTCGGGCGCGCCTTCTGGCGCCGGGCAAGCCGGCCCGTCGCCCACGGCCTGGAGCGCGGCCGGTGCGAGCTCAACGCCGTCCGTGCCCGGCTCGACCTGCCGCCGCTGCCCCACGTCCACAACGGCACCAGCCGCGACCTCGCCCTCGTCGCGACCTTCCCCGAACTCGAATATCCCCGCGCTCCCTCACCCGAGCGCCGCAACGAGCACGTCGTCGGGCCGCTGCTCTGGGAGCCGCCGACCGACCCCGTCGAGTTGCCGCCCGGGGACGAGCCGCTCGTGTTGGTCGCCCCCTCGACCTCGCAGGACCCCGAGCACCGCCTGCTGCAAGCCGCCCTGCACGGGCTCGCCGACGTCCCCGTGCGGGTGATCGCAACCTACAACCGGCGCCTGCCCTCCCGGCCGTTGCCCGTGCCCGACAACGCCCGGGTCGTCGAGTGGCTCTCCTACGCCAGCACCATGCCGCACTGCGACGCCGTCGTCTGCCACGCCGGCCACGGCACGCTCGTGCGCGCCCTGAGCTGCGGCTGTGCCGTCGTCGCCTGCCCCGTCGCCGGCGACATGAACGAGAACGCCGCCCGCGTCGACTGGGCCGGCGCCGGCGTCCGCCTCCCGCGCCGCTACATCGAGCCCCGGCCGCTGCGGCTGGCCGTGGAACATGCCGTCAGGGATCCGGCGATCCGGCGCCGCGCGCGCGCGCTGGCAGCGTGGGCGACTGAGCAAGACCCGGCGCAGACAGCGGCTGGATTGGTCGAGGGGCTGGCGGCTACCAGCGAGCGAGCCCGCGTCGCCGTCAGCTGAGCAGCCCTGACGGTCATGTGCGACGAAGCTCCGGGGGTGGGACTCGAACCCACAACTTCGAAGTTAACAGCTTCGCACTCTGCCAATTGAGTTACCCCGGACCGTGCTACCACGGAACCAACTATAGGTCCTTATTCTACGGCGGCTCGACGAATCCCGCCTCAACCTCCGCGTGACAGTTTGAGCACAGCAGTACACACTTGCCGATCTCCGCACGCAATCGGTCGATACTGTGTGCTCCGCGCTGGGCCAATCCGAACTCCTTGGTATTCGGATCCAGATGATGGAACTCCAGGGCAGCGACGTGCCTGTCGTAGCCGCAAATGGCGCAACGTCCACCTGCCTCTGCGACCAAGATCAGCTTGACCTTGCGTCGACGACGGACCACGGCCTCAGCCCGGCAACGACGACACCTGTAGGACCCGCGTTTGTCTACGACATGTTCGGTCTCGCCGTGCCGAGGGCATCGGAGAACCGCCCGGCTGCGTCCCTCGTCGCGCGCAAGCTCTGTCCCCGGCCGCCGCCGCGGGCCGCGCCTAGGGCATTGCGTGCGTAGACCATGCTTCGCCAGCCAATACCGCACCGTGGCCGTGCCCCGATCGAGGGCCGCGGCGATCTCGGTGAGCGACGCCCCTCTTGCGACCAGAGGCTCGAGGTCCTCCCGCGAAAGCCCGCCGCGGGCAGCGTGCTTATCCCGATTGGCCGCCCTCAGCCCGTGTTTCTCGACCCAGTAAGCGACAGTCGCTTCGTGTCTCCCGAAGCGCCGCCCGATCTCCGCCAGCGACAATCCCCGGCTGAGCATCTCCTCCAGCGCGACCCGATCCATGCACCGCATTGTCTACCATGCCCCGGACGGAAGAACGAACACCAGTTCCCCCCGAACGCTGCGCCGCCCCTACCCCCCGCTCTGCGCCAGCGCCCGCTCGTAGGCCCGCTCGAACTCCTGCCTGACCTCCCCCCGCCGTCGGGCGAGCGCGGCGACGTCGCCGCTGCCCTTCAGCCGGGCCCCGTGAATCTGGCGCTCCAGGCGCGCCAGCTCGAGCTGCAGCCGCTGCACGTCGAGCATGGCGGGCTCCGGGAACTCCCGCCCTGCCTGGACGACGAGCTCGGCGAGCACCCCGGTGAGCTGGGGGTCCTGCTCGTCGATGCCCTCCATCGGTTCGCGCAGATGCCCCGCCCGCAGGTGCTCGGCGGCTCGGCGCAGCCGCTCGCCGGTGAAGTGCTCCCGCGGGTCGAGCGCCGCCAGCGCCGCCGCCCCGGGCTCGGGCGAGGCGATGCAGAGCGCGAGGAACGTCCGCTCCGTCTCCTCCCGGCGTGTCAGATCGGTGTCTCCGGCGCCGGCCCGCCCGTTGGCGCTCGCTGCCGCGACGGAGCCGCCGGCCGCCTCCCCCCTCCTCATCCCGGCCGCGGTCCCCGTCGCCGCCGCCTCCCGCCCGCTCGCGGCGAGCAGCGTCTCGGCGAGGCTCTCGGGCAGCTCCAGACGCCCCGCGACGAGCCGCGTCAGCTCCATCCGCATCGCGCTCGGCGGCAGCGTCGCGAAGACGGGTCGCAGCGCCCCGAGCATCTCGTCGCGCCCCTCCGGGCTGGAGTGGTCGCCGGCCTCGAGCACCCGCTGCACCCGGAAGCGCACCAGTGGCACCGCCTGCGCGACGGCGGCCTTCACGGCCTCGGCGCCCTCGCGCTGGACGAGCTCGGCGGGGTCCATCCCGCCGGGCAGGGTCACGACGCGCAGCTCCAGCTTGCGCCGCGCCGCCAGCTGGGAGGCGCGCAGCATGGCCTCCTGTCCGGCGGTGTCGGCGTCGAGGGCGAGCAGCACCAGCGACGCCATCCGGGCGAGCTCGCCGACCTGCTCGGCGGTGAGCGCGGTGCCCATCAGCCCGACGGCGTTCTGCAGGCCGGCCTGGTGCAGGGCGATGACGTCGGTGTAGCCCTCGCAGAGGATCGTCGCGCCCGCCCGGGCGGCGTGGGCGCGGGCGAGGTGGGCGCCGTAGAGGTGGCGGCCCTTGTGGTAGATGGTGTTGTCGGAGGTGTTGAGGTACTTGGGCGAGCGGCTGTCCTCTGCATCCCCCGCCCGCAACGCGCGCGCCCCGAACCCGAGGACGCGACCGCGGAGGTCGGCGAGGGGGAACATGATGCGCCCGCGGAAGCGGTCGTAGAGCTGGCGGCTCTCGCGCGAGCGCTGGACGAGGCCGGCGTCGTAGAGCTCCTGCTCGGAGTACCCGCCGCGACGCGAGGCGAGCAGCACCCGATCCCAGGCGCTCGGGGAGTAGCCGACGCCGAAGGCCCGCAGGCTCTCCTGCGAGAGGCCGCGGCCGAGCAGGTACTCGCGCGCCCCGGCCGCCTCCTCGGAGTCCCACAGGCAGCGCTCGTAGTAGGCAGCGGTGCGCCCCAGCAGCTCCAGGAGGCGCTCGCGGCGGCGGCGACGGTCGGCCTCGCCGAGGTCCTCGGCGGCGCGTTGGAGCTCGATGCCGCAGCGGTCGGCGAGCAGCTCCAGGGCCTCTTTGAAGTCGACGCCCTCGGTGTCCTGGACGAAGGTGAAGACGTCGCCGCGGGCCTGGCAGCCGAAGCAGTAGTAGACCTTGCGCAGGGGGTCGATCCCGAACGAGGGGGTGCGCTCGTCGTGAAACGGGCACAGCCCCTCGTAGCTGGAGGGGCCGACCCGGCGCAGCTCGGTGCGCGTCGAGACGAGCTCGACGAAGTCCACGGCGTCGCGGACGCGGTCGCGGGAGTCGGCGGTGTAGAGCGCCATCGCCGCCTACGCTAGCGCTCGACCCAAGCGGGCGAACGCGCGCCGCCGCAACCGACGAACGCGCACGGCCTCAGCCGACGAACCCCCGCCGCCTCCGCCGACGAACGCGCGCCGCACCGGCGGATGAAACGGCGCGGCCTCCCCGAGGCCCGTGCCCGCCCCCTCAGCGGGCGAACGCCCGCGGGACCTGCAGCTCGGTGTAGCGGCGGATGCAGTAGCGGTCTGTCATCCCCGCGATGTAGTCCGTGACGCGCCGGGCGAGGTCGAGCTCGCCCTCGCCGCCGCCGTCGGGAAGCTGCTCGGGGTGCTCGACGTAGTGCTCGAAGAGGCGGCGCACGACGGCCGCGATGCGGGCCCGCTCGGCGAGCACGTCGGGCCCGAGGTAGACGCGGGCGAACATGAAGTCGCGTAGCTCCCGCATCGCGGCGGCGGCCCGCTCGCCCTGGACGATGTCGCCGGCGCGGGCCGAGTGCTCGACCATGTCGTGGACGAGGGCGTCGATGCGCCGCGAGCCGCTGCCGCCGAGCACCGCGATCGGCCCGGCGGGGAGGTCCTCGTCGCGCAGCAGCCCGGCGCGGAGGGCGTCGTCGATGTCGTGGTTGATGTAGGCGACGCGGTCCATGACGCGCACGATCCGCCCCTCCAGCGTCCGCGGCTGGGGCGCCCGGCTGGAGTGGTTGACTATGCCGTTGCGCACCTGCTCGGTGAGGTTGAGGCCGCCGCCGGCCCGCTCCCCTCCCTCGCCGGGCGCCGGCTCGAGCTCCTCGACGACCCGCAGGGAGTGCTCGTAGTGGCGAAAGCCGCCGCCGAAGCGCTCGCGCAGGCACTCGTCGAGGACCTCCTCGCCGATGTGGCCGAAGGGCGGGTGCCCGAGGTCGTGGCCCATCCCGATCGCCTCGGTGAGGTCCTCGTTGAGCGCCAGGGCCCGGGCGACGGTGCGCGAGATGGCGGTCACCTCGATGGTGTGCGTCAGGCGGGTCCGGTAGTGGTCGCCGAGCGGGGCGACGAAGACCTGGGTCTTGTGCTTGAGCCGGCGGAAGGCCTTGCAGTGCACGATCCGGTCGCGGTCGCGCTGGAAGGGGGTGCGCAGCGAGCAGTCGGGCTCGGGGCGGGCCCGCAGCGCCGGGTAGGAGGGTGCGGCGAGCGGGGACAGCGTGAGCCGCTCGAGCGCCTGCCGGCGCTCGGCGAAGCCCTCGCCGGCGCTGCCGGCGGAGTCGATCTGGGCGAGCTTCTCTTCGCCGCTCAGCGCTGGCGGTCCCAGTCGCTGCGCCCGCTGATGCGGTGTGCCCAGTGGCGCCATCTCTCCTGCCTGTCCGGGCTCTCGGTGTAGACGGGCGCGCCGTGCTCGGGCGCCTGCAGGGCGGCGACGGCGGCGGCGTCGATGCGCAGGTCCACGCCGTGTTCGTGCAGCGAGGCGACCGCTTCGGCCGGCACGAAGCGCCTGCCGGCGCCGGCGACGTCGACGACGAGACCGTGGAAGATGTCCTCCTCGGGTGCCTGGATCACGCTGGCGACCGTGCCGACCTGCTGCCCGCCGGAGTCGAGCACGGGCACACCCGGGTCGAGCACCTCGTAGGAGATCGGCAGTCCCTCGTCCATGCCCCTCACATTATCGCCCGCCGCGGCCGCCGCAGTCGCGCCGAGCCCATCCGCCGGCGCCGCGGTCGCGCCGCGCCCGGCCGCCGGCTCCACCAGTCGCGCGGGGCTCCGCCGCGGCCGCCGGAGCCACTCAGCCGCGCCGGGCGACGGCGGGCATGAGCCGCAGGTGGGCGTGGTGCTCCAGCGTCTCGGAGATCGCCCGCTCGACCTGGCCGAGCGCCTGCTCGGACGCCGGGGGCGTCTCGGCCAGCGATCTCCCCAGCGCCTGCGCCATGAAGGCGTGGGCGCTCTCGTCGATCGCGAAGGACCCGGCCTCGCAGGCGCCGCAGACGACTCCGCCGGCGGCGCCGGAGAAGCCGACGAGGTGCTCGTCCTCGCCGCAGGCGGCGCAGGCGCCGAGCTGCGGGGCGAGGCCGGCGGCGTGCAGGAGCTTGAGCCGGAACTGCAGCGCCCCCGCGCGGGGGCCGGTGGGCTCCGCGACCTCGCCCCCGGCGCCCCCGGCGCGCTGGTCGAGCAGGGCGAGCATCCGGCAGAGCAGGTGGAAGACCGCGGGGTGGGGCTCGGGCGTCTCGAAGAGGCGCCCCACGGCGTCGCAGGCGCGGGCGGCGGCGTCGAGGGCGGCGGCGTCCTGGCGCAGCCGGGGGTGGGCCTGGAGGGTGTGGGCGCCGGTGACGGTGAGGATCTCGCCGCGGCCCTCGTGGAGATCGAGGCGAAGGCGGAAGAAGGGCTCCAGGCGTCCGCCGAAGCGGCTGCGGGTGCGCCGGACGCCCTTGGCGATGGCGCTGAGGCGGCCGCGGCTGGGGGTGTAGAGGTGCAGGATGCGGTCGGCCTCGCCGTAGCGCAGGGAGCGCAGCACGACGGCCTCGGTCTTGACCGGTCCTGGCATCGTCTGATGAGTCTAGATCGCGCCCCCAGGGGTGTCGCGACGCGCCGCGAGGGCACCACGAACCCGCGCCGAATCGGCCCCCGGCGCGCGCCGAAGCAGCTGCCGGCCCGCGCCAAATCGGCTGCTATACTTTATGAAGTAATGAGCAGGATAACCGTCTACACGACCGAGCCGTGTTCGTTCTGCGCGGCCGTCAAGAGCCTGCTGCGCTCGCGGGATCTGGAGTTCGCCGAGGTCAACCTCTCGCGCGACCCCGAGGGACGGGCGGAGCTGGCGCGGCGGACGGGCATGATGACCTTTCCCCAGGTCCTCGTCGACGACCGCCTCGTGGGCGGCTTCGTCGAGACCCAGGCGGCGGCTCGCGACGGCACCCTCGACGAGCTGCTGGCGGCGTGAGGCCCGGCCCGCCGCGTGACCCGGCCAGCCGCCTGACACCCCCCGCGCCTCGCCGCGCAGCACTCAGCGGACGGTCCCGACGCGCGGGCGCGGCGTCCGCGGGCGCGGCTGGCAGCGCTCGCAGACGTAGGTCCCGCGCCCGGCGACGACGAGCTTGGCGATCGGCCGCCCGCACGTGAGGCAGGGCTGGCCGGCGCGCCCGTAGACGCGGAAGCGGTTCTGGAAGGAGCCGCGGACGCCGTCGACGTGGCGGAAGTCGTCGATGGTGGCCCCGCGGGCGTCGATGCCGTCGAGCAGGGCCTGGACGACGGCGTCGCGCAGGCGGGCACACTGGGCGAGGGTGAGCCGTCCGGCGGGCCGCAGGGGGTGGATGCCGGCGCGGTGGAGGGCCTCGTCGGCGTAGATGTTGCCGACGCCGGCGATCAGGCGCTGGTCGAGCAGGAGGGCCTTGATCGGCGCGGTGCGCCCCCGGGCGAGGGCGCGGAGGTGCTCGGCGGTGAAGCGCTCGTCGAGGGGCTCCAGGCCGAGGCGCTGCGCGAAGAAGGCGTCCAGGGCCTCGGTGCCGAGCACGAGCTGCCCGGTGCCGAAGCGGCGGGGGTCGGTGATGACGAGCCGCTGGCGGCGGCCGGCGCCCGGCTGCACCCCGGCGGCGGAGGGACGTCCGGAGCCGGGGTGCGGGCCTGGCGTGGCAGCGGCGCCGGCGCGGCGCGGGCCGAGCTGGAGGCGCACCCTGGCGTGGCTGGGTTCGGGGTGGGGGTCGCAGAGGACGGCGCCGGTCATCCGCAGGTGCTGGACGAGGTGGACGTCGTCGTCGAGCTCCCAGACGAGGTACTTGCCGCGGCGCCCCAGCGAATGCACCCGGCGTCCCTGCAGCGCGGCGGCGAGCTCGTGGGGTTCCAGCGGGGCGCACCAGCGGGGGTCGAGGATCTGGATGTCGAGCAGACGCCGGCCCTCGACGAGGGGGGCGAGCTGGCGGCGGATGGTCTCGACCTCGGGCAGCTCGGGCACGGACCCAGCTTATGCGCTGGCTCTCAGGTCCGGGCGGCGCGGGGGTGGGCGCTGAAGTAGACCTGCTTGAGGCTCTCGGCCGAGAGGTGGGTGTAGACCTGGGTGGTGGAGAGGTCGGCGTGCCCGAGCATCTCCTGCAGCGAGCGCAGGTCGCAGCCGCCGGCGAGGAGGTGGGTGGCGAAGGTGTGGCGCAGGGTGTGCGGGCTCATGCGGTCCTCGAGGCCGGCGCGGCGGGCGTGGCCCTGGACGATCTTGTAGAGGCCCTGGCGCGTCAGGGGCCGGCCGCGGCGGCCGAGCAGCAGGGCGCTCTGGGTGGTGGGCCCGGCGAAGACGGGGCGCCCGCGGGCGCACCAGGCGCGCAGGGCGGCGACGGCCTGGCGGCCGACGGGGATGAGGCGTTCCTTGGAGCCCTTGCCGCGGGCGCGCAAAAGGCCCTCGTCGAGGTCGACGTCGCCGAGCTGCAGCGCGATGACCTCGGAGGCGCGCAGGCCGCAGGCGTACATCACCTCCAGCAGCGCCCGGTCGCGCAACGCCAGCGGCTCGCCGCCGCGGGGCTGGGCGAGCAGCGCGGCGACCTCGTCGCGGCTGAGGACGGTGGGCAGCCGCTGGCTGCGGCGCGGACCGCGCAGGTCGGCGGTGGGGTCGTGCTCGACGAGGCCCTCGCGGCGCAGGTGCCGGTAGAGCGAGCGCAGGCAGGCGGTCTTGCGTTGCAGCGTCGCCGCCGCCACCGGCGGATGGTCCTCGTCGCCGGCGGCGAGGGCGGCGAGGAACGCGGCGAGGTCGCCGTGGCGGACGTCGCGCAGGCCGAGGTCGCGCGCGGCGAGGAAGGCCCGCAGCTGGGCGAGGTCGGCGCGGTAGGCGGCGAGGGTGTTGCGGGAGAGTCCGCGCTCGAGCTCGAGGTGGGCGAGGAAGTCGAGCACGGCGTCGGCGTCGGCGGGGCGGTGGCTCTCACGGTGGGTGTCTTGGCTGGCATCCGGGCGGCACTGCTCCTGCACCGGCGCGTGGGCGCGCGACGTCCTGTCGCGCGAGCCGGCGTGGTCTCTCTGCCCGGTGCTCGGCACGCCCTCACCTTCGCGCTCCCAGGTCAGGCTCCTGGCCGATGCAACCGCCCGTTCAGCAAATCGCGGGTCGGGTTGGAGCTGGGATCAGGCGGCGGCGCCCGACTCGGCGGCCCTGGCGCCGCGCTCGCGCCCGGCCCGCTCGCGTTCCTCCGCCTCGGCGCGACCGGCGAGGGCGAGCTCGGCGAGCACCGTCCCGGCCGCCAGCGCGGCCCCGTAGAAGAGGGGGTCGGCGGCGAGCGCCGGTCCGTCGACCCAGGCGGCGAGGCCGCTGGCTGCGAACGCCGGGAGGTCGATCGGCGCCCGGTGCCAGTCGTGGCGGGCGATCCGGGCGGGGCGCTCGACGTCGAGCTCGAGCTGCGGACGGGCGCGGCGGGGAGCGCCGAAGACGGCTCCCAGACCGGCGTGCAGCTCGGCGCCGACGGGCGAGCGCAGGCCGGCGGGGAGGGCGACCGTGACGGGGGCCAGCAGCAGGTCGAGCACGGTGAGGGTGTCGTGTGAGATGCCGCGGTGGCGCTCGCCGCGCCCGGCGCAGGACATGCGCGGGACGAGCAGCGTCGGCGCGCCGAGCGCCAATGCGGCGTGGGCCGCGTCGAGCCCGGCGAGGCCGCCGCTGTGCAGGCCGAGCGCCTCGCCGGCGGGCGCGCCGGGCACGCAGACCGCGGCATCCCAGCCGAGCGCGCGCAACCCGTGGTAGAGAGCCCCCACAATCGTCAGCGCCTGGGCGTCGGCGCCGGAATTGGTGCCGGGGTTGGCGCCGCCTGAGCCGACGGCGACGTGACCGGCGAGCAGCCCCCGCTCGCGCAGCTCGCGGACGAGCGCCCCATCCCTGCCGCCGGGCGCGGTGGCGCTCTGCACGTAGCCCAGGCGCGCACCGGGGGCGGCCTGGGCGAAGGCCCACACCAGCGGCGGCAGCTGGCTCTGCAGCGCCGGCACGGCGACGGCCCCGTCGCAGGGCAGCGTCAGCTGCCATCCCTCCATCTCCTCGACCGGGTTCGGCGGCTGGCTCATGGACGCGAGACCCTACAGCCCGAGGTCCAGGGACACGGCGGCAGTCGGCGGCCCGCCGACGCCCGGGCGGGCTCCGGTGTGGGCCTCCTCGCGCGCGCCGGCGGGCCGACCGGGGCCGGTGGGCTCACCTGCTCGGCTGGCTTCGGCGTGCGTCGCGCCCTGTGCCTGCGCGAGGACGGCGGCGACCGCGGCGGGCAGGGCCAGGGCGAGGTCGAGGGAGGCTTCCAGGGCGGCGACGGCGATGCGCTCACCGGGCTCGTGGTTGCGTTCGGTGCCGTTCGCCAGGTTGACCGTGGTCAGACCGTGGGCGATGAGGGCGTTGGCGTCGGAGGCGCCGCCGCTCGAGACCCGCCGGGGCTCGTGGCCGATGGCCCGCAGGGCGTGCTCGGCGGCGCGCACCGCGGGCGTCCCGGGCGAGATGCGGTAGCCGGCGAAGGTGCGCCTGAGCGCGATGTCGACGTCGCACTCGCAGTCGGGCAGGTTCGCGGCCTCGTGGACGCAGTCGACGAGCTCGCCGACCAGCTCCTCGGCGCGCTCGGGGCTGTGGCTGCGGACTTCGGCGAGGATCTCGCAGTGGGCGGGGACGACGTTGATGGCGCTGCCGCCGGCGATGGTGCCGACGTTGGCGGTGCTCTGCTCGTCGATCCGGCCGAGCGGCATGTCGGCGACCGCGCGGGCGGCGGCGAGGATCGCGCTGCGGCCGTCCTCGGGGCGCACGCCGGAGTGGGCGGCGACGCCGTTGAAGGTGGCCCGCAGCTCGTAGTGGGTGGGCGAGGAGAGGACCATGCCGCCGAGCGGGGCGGAGTGGTCGAAGACGTAGCCCAAGCGGCTGCGCAGCCGGGTCACGTCGAAGGCGCCGGCGCCGGCGAGCGCCCGCTCCTCCCCGACGGTGAACAGCAGCTCGAGATCGACGGGGAGGGTGTGGCGGTGGGCGTGGCGGGCGAGCGCCAGCAGGACGGCGACGGCGGCCTTGTTGTCGGCGCCGAGGATGCCCTCGTTGGCGTTCTCCCAGTGGCCGTCGCGGATCACCGGCTCGACGGGCGCCAGCAACGGCACCGTGTCGAGATGCGCGCAGAGCAGCAGCGCGGGGCGCTCGGGCGCGGAGCCGCCGGGGGCTCCGGGGATGCGGGCCAGCAGGTTGCCGCTGTCGGCGCACGCCGCCCCGGCGGCGTCGTCCTCGTGCACCTCGACGCCGAGCGCCGCGAGCTCCTGCGTGACGCGCACGGCGCAGGCGCGCTCGCTGCCCGAGGGGCTCTCGATCCGGCAGAGCTCGGCGAAGATGTCGTTGAGGTAGCGCCGCTGCAGCTCGTCGGCGCCGCTCTGGGCGCTCACCTGCTGCCGGCGAGCGTCTGCGGCTCGCCTGACCGCGCCGGATCGGACGAAGCCTCCCTGGATGGAGCCTCACCGGACGAAGCCTCTCTAAATGGAGCCTCACCGGATGAAGCCTCACCAGAGGGAACCTCCCCAGAGGAAGCCTTGCCGGAGAGAGCCTCGCCGGGGGGAGCCGTGCCGGACCGATCCGCGGCGTAGCGCAGGGCGGCGGCGACGAAGCCGCGGAACAGCGGTGCCGGGCGCTCCGGTCGGGACTTGAACTCGGGGTGGAACTGGGAGGCGATGAAGAACGGGTGCCCCTCCTTTCCGCCGGGCAGCTCGACGAGCTCGACGAGGCGCTCGTCGGGCGAGGTGCCCGACATCACCAGACCCTGGACCGCGCCGGGGGGATCGGTGAGCCGCTTGCGCAGCAGGTTGTTGACCTCGTAGCGGTGGCGGTGGCGCTCGTAGACGACGGCCTCGCCGTAGATCTCGCGGGCGCGGGAGCCGTCGTGGAGCTTGATGGGGTCGGCGCCGAGGCGCATGGTGCCGCCGAGGTCGGCGACCTCCTTCTGCTCGGGCAGCAGGTCGATCACGGGGTAGGGCGTCTCGTGGTCGAACTCCGTCGAGTTCGCGCCGTCCATGCCCGCGACGTGGCGGGCGAACTCGGCGACCGCGATCTGCATCCCGAGGCAGATCCCGAGGAAGGGCACCAGCTGCTCGCGGGCGACCCGGGCGGCCGCGATCTTGCCCTCGATGCCGCGCCCGCCGAAGCCGCCGGGGATGAGGATGCCGTCGGCGTCGCGCAACCGCCGGCGGGCCTGGACGGCGGCCTCGTCGGAGCCCTCGAGCCGTTCGGAGTCGATCCAGTCGATCTCCACGCGGGCGTCGAGCGACGCCGCGGCGTGGCGCAGGGCCTCCGAGACCGAGAGGTAGGCGTCCTCGAGCCGGACGTACTTGCCGACGAGGGCGATCCTGACCGTCCGCGTGGCGCGCTGGGCGTGCTCGATCGCCTCCTGCCAGCTCGCCAGGTCGGGCGGCGGGGCCTGCATGGCGAAGTGGTCGAGCAGGAAGTCGTCGACGCCCTGCTCACGGAAGGTGAGGGGAACCTTGTAGATGTTGTCGACGTCGCAGGCCGAGACGATCGCGCTCGGCGGGAGGCTCGCGAACAGGGCGATCTTCTTGCGGATCTCCTGCGAGAGGGGACTCTCGGAGCGGCACATCAGCATGTCCGGCGCGATCCCGATGCGGCGCAGCTCGTTGACGGAGTGCTGGGTGGGCTTGGTCTTGAGCTCCCCGGCGTGCCCGATGTAGGGGACGAGCGTCAAATGGATGTACATGCAGCGCCGCCGGCCGACGTCGACGGGGAACTGGCGGATCGCCTCCAGGAAGGGCAGCGACTCGATGTCGCCGACGGTGCCGCCGATCTCGGTGATCACGAAGTCGACGTCGCTTGACTGCGCTATCAGCGCGATCCGCTGCTTGATCTCGTCGGTGATGTGCGGCACCACCTGGACGGTGCCGCCGAGGTAGTCGCCGCGGCGCTCGCGGCGGATCACGGTGTCGTAGATGCCGCCGGCGGTGACGTTGGAGGCGCGGCCGGTGTTGGCGTCGGTGAAGCGCTCGTAGTGGCCGAGGTCGAGATCGGTCTCGGCGCCGTCCTCGGTGACGAAGACCTCGCCGTGCTGGTAGGGCGACATCGTGCCGGGGTCGACGTTGATGTAGGGGTCGAACTTCTGCAGCCCCACCGTCAGGCCGCGGGCGACGAGCAGCCGCCCGATCGAGGCCGCCGCGATGCCCTTGCCGAGCGAGGAGACGACGCCGCCGGTGACGAAGATGAACCGGGTCTTGGCGGGAACGTCCGCGGGGCGGTCGGGAAAATGCGGGTGCATGGATGCTGCCCGTGAAGTTTAGGGCTCCCCTCCCCGGAAATCACAACGCGCCCCGGAATCGCCCGCACGCTCGGGGAAACGCTGCCGTCCGGGCCTCACGCCGCGCGGCGCAGCTCGCGGGCGTGGCGCCGGGCCGAGGCGTCGTCGTCGTCGGCGCCCAGCATCCGCACGAGCTCGGCGACGACGTCGCGCTCGCCGAGCCGGCGCACGACGGTCACGGTGGGCTCGGCCGAGGTGTCCTTGACGAGCGCGAAGTGGCGCTCGGCGAGCGAGGCGATCTGGGGCAGGTGGGTGATGCAGAGCAGCTGACGGCCGCCGGCCAGCTCGCGCAGCCGCTCGCCGACGGCGCGCGCCGTCTGGCCGCCGATGCCGGCGTCGATCTCGTCGAAGATCAATGTCGGCAGCTCTCCGGCTCGCGCCCGGCCGCCGCCGTCGCAGGCCGCCGTCAGGGCGAGCATCACGCGGGAGAGCTCCCCGCCGGAGGCGATCTCGCGCACCGGCGCCGCGGCGACACCCGGGTTGGGGGCGATCGAGAGCTCCACCCGATCCCGGCCCGCGGGACCGGGCTCGCGCTCGCGGACCTCGACGTCGAAGCTGGCGTCGGGCATCGCCAGGTCGGCGAGCTGCCCGCGCACGGCCTTGGCCAGGCGCGGCGCCGCCCGGGCACGCGCCGCGTGCAGCGCCGCCGAGCGCTCCTGGAAGACCAGCTCGGCGGCCGCGACCCGCTCGGCGACCTCGGCGAAGGCGACCGCCGCCCCCACGATCCGCTCGCGCCGCTCGCGCGCCTGCCGGGCGTAGTCGAGCACCTCCTCCAGCGTGCCCCCGTGCTTGCGGGCGAGCCGGTCGAGCACCGCGAGACGTTCTTCGAGCGTCTGCAGGGCGCCCTCCTGGGCGTCGAGGCCTTCGCCGTAGCGGCGCAGCTCCTCGGCGGCGTCTTCGCCCTCGATCTGCAGCGCCCGGCAGCGGGCGGCGAGCGCGTCGAGCTCCCCGTCGACCCCGGCGAGGGCATCCAGCACCGCGGCGGCCCGGGCGAGCAGCGCCGCCGCGCCGGCCGGCTCCTCCGCGCCGGCGGGCGCCAGAGCCTCGGCGGCACCGGTCGCGGCCAGCCGCAGCCCATCCATCCGCCGCAGGCGCTCGCGCTGCTCACGCAGCCGCTGCAGCTCCCCCGGCTGCGGCGCGGCGTCGTCGATCTCGGCGAGCTCGTGCTCGAGCAGGTCGAGCTCGCGCTCGCGCGCGCACGCCAGCTCCCGCAGGTCGTCGAGCTCGCCCCGCAGCCTCTGCAGCTCGCGGTGAGCCTCGGCGCAGGCCCGGCGGCGGGCCGCCTGGGTCGGTCCGCAGAAGCCGTCGAGGATCTCCAGCTGGGCGGCGGCGAGCGTCAGCTTGCGGTGCTCGTGCTGGCCGTAGAACGCGAGCAGGCCCTCCCCCAGGCGGCGCAGGTCGGCGAGGCCGGCGGAGCGGCCGTTGACGTACGCCCGGGTGCGCCCGTCGGCGCCGACCCGCCGGGCCAGGACGACCTCCTCGGCGTCGGCCGGGAGCAGCTCGCCGCGCTCGCCGCGCAGCGCGTCGGGCAGCGCGAAGACGCCCTCGACATAGGCCTCCGCGCTGCCGGGACGCACGATCCCGCCGCGCGGGCGCCCGCCGAGCAGGAGATCCAGGGCGTGGGCGAGCACGGTCTTGCCGGCGCCGGTCTCGCCGGTCAGCACGTTCAGGCCGCCCGCCAGCTCGAGCTCGGCTCGCTCGATCAGCAGCAGGTTCTCGACGCGCAGCTCGTGCAGCATGCCCGCAGGTCTATCAGCGCCTGCCGACGGATCGATGCTCCTCGCGAGAGTGAGCCCTAGACTCCCGTTATATAGGGGGTGGGGGCAGGACCCGCGCGAAACACGCGCGCTCTCCCGCATGACGAAGGCATGGCCGCCAACGACAGCGACAGCTCAGAGCAGGGCGCCGGATGGCCGGTGGAGTATCTCCCTGCCGCCGCCCTGCGTGACCGCCTGGAGGAGGAGGTCAGCCGCGCCGGACGGCAGGGCACTCCGCTGAGCTGCCTGGTGCTCGGCGTCGAGGATCTCGACGAGATCGAGCGGGTCCACGGCGGTGAGCTCGCCCGCCAGATCCAGGCCTACGTCGGGCTCGCCCTGCGCGGCGAGCTGCGCCGCTTCGATCGCGTCGGTTTCGCCGGCGGCGAGGCGCTGGCGGTGGTGCTCCCCGGCGCCGACGGACCCCGCGCCGAGGTCGTCGCCCGGCGCCTGCTGGCACGGCTGCGGGCGCTCAAGCTCCAGGAGAACGGCACCCGGCGAGGACTGCGGATGGCGGTTGGACTCGGCACCTGGCGGGAGGGCGCCAGCGCTCAGAGCCTCCTGGCCGAGGCGCACGCGGCGATGGGCCGCGAGCGGCTAGGTTTCCGGGATGCTCTCCGGCTCTGAGCTCTGGCTGCTGCGCCTGATGGCCGATCGCGGCCTGGCGCTCCTCGACGCCAGCGCTCTGCTGATGGTCATCGAGGAGAGCCGCGAGCTGCGCGTCGCGGCGGCCAGCGGAGCGGGCTCTGTCAGGGTCCGGATCACCCCGGTCGACGGCAGCGCCCTGGGGGCGCTCTACCTGGCCGGCGAGCCCGTCGCCCTGGATCGTCCGCGCCCCCAGGAGGCGCCGTGGCTCAGCGAACTCGGCCTGGAGGCCCGGGGCGCGCTGGTCGAGCCGCTGAGCATGGAGGGCCACGGCGGCGGGATGGTGATCGCCCTGCGCTCGGACAGCAGCTTTCGCGACCCCGACCGGCGGGCGCTGCAGGCGTTCGCGCAAAGCGTCGCCCAGCGGCTGGCGGCGGAGCGCTCGGTCGAGATCGAGCGGCTGCGCTACGGCATGGAGGCGCGCGAGCGCGAGCGCACCCGCTGGGCGCGCGAGATCCACGACGAGACCGTCCAGGGCCTCGGTGCGCTCCGCCTGAAGCTCGCCCACGCCCGCGACGGCGCCGAGAGGGCCGAGCTCGACCAGGCGGTAGACGCCGTCCTGGAGGGGCTGGGCGAGGAGATCGACGGCCTGCGCCACCTGATCACCGAGCTGCGGCCGGCGGCGCTGGACGATCTCGGCCTGATGCCCGCCCTGGAAGCCCTCGCACGCCGAGCGCAGGCGATCGACGGGCTCGAGGTCCAGACGGAGATCGCGCTCGACTCCGAGCGGCGGCTGGATCCGGAGCTGGAGAGCACGATCTACCGTGTCGTGCAGGAGGCGCTGACGAACGTCAGCCGCCACGCCCAGGCGACGCGGGCGGTGATCAGCGTCGCCGCCAGCCCCGACGGCTCGTCGGTCAGGGTCAGCGTCACCGACGACGGCCGCGGCCTGCCGCCCAGCAGCGCCCTGGGGCCGCGCGGCGACGGGCTGCAGGGTGGCTTCGGGCTGTCCGGGATGCGCGAGCGCGCCGAGCTCGTCGGCGGCCAGCTCGAGCTCGCCGACGCCCCGGGCGGGGGGACCCGGATGCGGCTGACAGTGCCGCTCTCCGGACGCCCGGCGCCCGTCTGAGCGCCCGAAGCCCGGCTGGAGAACGTCATCCGGGCCACCCGGAGGGGGCCGGAGGAGGCTTTAGTCGACGAGGCCCAGGCGCCGCGCGTAGGCCGTTATCTCGGCCCGCGAGGAGAACCCGAGCTTCTCGATGGCCCGCGCCCGGTAGGTCTTGACGGTGCGCTCCGCGACGTGGAGCTGCTCGGCGATCTGGGGGTTGGTGTGGCCGAGCGCGATCAGCCGCACGACCTCCCGCTCGCGGTCGGAGAGCGCGACGCCGTCCTGGCTGGACTCGCCGCCGGTGGCCATCAGCGCCCCGAGCCGGGGGTGCAGGTAGTTGCCGCCGGCGACCGCCAGCCGGAAGGCCTGCAGGAGCTCGGCGGGCTCGGCCTCCTTGAGGACGTAGCTGCGGGCTCCCGCGCGCAGCGCCTGGCGGGCGTACTCGGGGTCCTCGCGCATCGTGAGGATCGCGACGGCAAGCGAGGGGTGCGCCACGAAGCACTGGGGCAGCGCCGCGAGACTGGAGCCGCCGGGCATCGAGAGGTCGAGCGTGAGCAGGTCGGGCTTGTGGGCGCGGACTTCGCGGATCGTCGAGGGCACGTCGGCGGCCTCGGCGACGACGCGGAACTCCTGGGACTCGCGCTCGAGCACGGTGCGGATGCCGTCCCGCACGACGGCATGGTCGTCGGCGATGATGACCTCGATCGGCCGGTCGACCCCCGGTGTCCCGTCCTGCATGGCGCTACACCGTAGCGGCCCGGGCCGCGGAGGGCCGCGCAGGGCATCGGCACTCGCCCGGACGCGGCCGGCGGGAAGCGGGCGCATCTCAGACAAGTGGCTGTGTCGGTGCGGGGTTGACGCCCCCTCGCGGCCCCTTTGGGACTACACCGATCGGCACCTTTGGGACGACACGATCGGCACCCCGCGGACGACAGACAAACGACCGCGAAGGGCGCATCATGTCGTCTTGCACAGAACGGATCTGAGGCCGAGCGACCTTCGCCCCCCAACCGGACGTAACCCGGGCCGGGGAGCACGAGGCCGGGCGGCGAGGCAAGGACTAGCCAAGGACAGAATGAACATGTGGGACACAAGGACATCTACGCCACACCTGGGGAGTGAGGGCCGATGAGCGTCGTCGGCGTTGTGCTCGCCTACTGGCTCGTGCTGGCCGCGGTGGCGTTCGCGGCGCTGACCGTCATCGGCCGCCTCTCCGCGCGCGGCGACGGCGAGGCGGAGCTCGGCATCGTCGCGGACGCCGAGGTGCGGGTGATCCTGGGCGGGGCCCAGGAACAGCGCGCCTCCCTGGAGGCACGGCTCGCGCATCTGGCGCTGCCGTGCGAAGGACGAGCGCGATGAGCTTTCAACCGACGATCGAGCGCATCCCGACAGCGGTGCGCCCCTCGCTGCGTCTGCTGCGGGGCGGCCGCCGCGAAGCCGACCACAGCGGAGCCGCACCCGAAAGACCCTCGACGCAGCGGGGCTCGCGCATCCTCGTGGCCGGCGCCGACGCCGAGCGTCGCGCGACGGTGCTGCGCAATCTCAGCGAGGCGCTTCCCGACGAGACCCAGTTCGGCGAGGCCGAGGCGGCCTGGGAGGTGCTCGAGCAGGCGCCCTCCAGCGGCGTCGTGATGCTCGCCGGCGACCTCGACGAAGCGACGGCGGAGTCCGTGATGCACGTCCTCGGACACCGATATCCCAGCCTGCCGGTCGTCGCGCTGGGAGCCTGCGGCGACGGATGGTGGGACGCAGCCGGCCCCGGCGCCGCGCTCGCAAGACGCTGACACACGTCTGCCGGCGTCTGTTGGGGACAACCGCTAGCGTGGCCGCGTGCGCTCGTTGCCCCAGTCCCCCCGCGTGCGGCGGATACTGCTCGCGTACACCCTCAACGAAGTCGGCACTTGGCTGGGCTACGTAGCGCTGTCCGTCGCGGTGTACGACGCGACGGGCAGCGGAGCGGCGGTCGCCGGCCTGCTGGTTGCCTCCCGGCTGGTGCCGGCGCTGATCGTCCCGGCGCTCGTGGCTCGCGTGGAGGCCTCGCGGCGCAGCGGCGAGCTGAGCGTGCTCTACCTGGTTCAGGCCGCCTGCACGGCGGCACTGGCGGCGACGATCGGCGACATGTGGCTGCCGGCGGTCCTGCTGCTGGTGATGATCGACGGCGCCGCCGCGCTGACGGCGAGCGCGCTGCTGCGCGCCGAGGCGACCCGGGCGCAGGGTTCGGCGCGCAGCGCCACGGCGGCGCTGAACTTCGCCTACACCGCGGCCCTGATCGTCGGACCCGCCCTCGCCGGGGTGCTCGTCGGAGCCTGGGGAGCAGAGGTGGCGCTGCTGATCGACGCGGCCTCCTTCGTCGTCGCGGCGGCGCTCCTGCGCACGCTGCACCCGCACATCGAGGAGGCCGGCCGGGAATCGGTCCGTGCCCGCCTGGCGGTCGCCTGGAGCCATCTGCGCGGCACGCCGGCGCTGTGGCGGCTGCTCGTCGTCGAGGCCGTCGCGATCGTCTTCTTCGCAGCCGCCGAGCCGGTGGAGGTGATCTACGCCAAGTCCACGCTCGCGGCGGGCGACTGGGGCTTCGGCCTGCTGCTCGCCACCTGGGGAGTCGGGATGGCGCTCGGGGGAGTGCTGTTCGGCGCCGCCAGGACGCTGTCGCTGCGGTCGATGTTGATCAGCGGCACCCTGGCGATCGGGTTCGGCTACCTCGGCTTCGCGGCAGCACCCAACCTTGCGCTCGCCTGCGTGGCGGCGGTGATCGGCGGCATCGGCACCGGCATGCAGTGGGGCGCGTGGCTGGCCGCCGCGCAGATCCTCACCCCGAGCGCCCTGCACGGCCGCCTGATGGGCGCGATGCAGTCGATCAACTCGCTGTGCCCGGCGCTCGGGTTCGCGCTGGGCGGGGCGGTCGCGACGCTGAGCTCGGCGCGCGTCGCCTTCGTCGTCGCCGGTGGAGCATCGGTGATGCTGGCCGGGGTGTTCGTGCGCGGCACGACCAGGCTGCCGGCGCCGACGGACGCCCCGGCAGGCGAAGCGCTCGCGCCTCAGACGCCGGCGGCCGAGGAGGCCTCGGTCGCGCTTTGAACACGCAGCGGAGCCCGCGCGAGGGTATCCGCTGGCGAAGCGGCCAGTCCGGCGAAGGGGTCTTTAAAGGACCTCGCGATATCGGCCGTTAAGGACGACAGGCCGTCACCATGTTGTCCAAGCGCTCCCTCTCCCTCCGCCCCGGGTCGCTCGCGACGGCTGCACTGACCGCGCTTGACTGCCTGCTGCTGGTGGGCGCGCTCGCCATCGCGGCGCTCTTCTGGCGCTCCTCGGACTGGCGCCCGCTGCCGCTGCTCGCGCTGATCCTGGTGCTCGCCGTCGTCGGGGACCGGCTGACGATCGAAATCCGCAACCAGCGGCTCACGGCGGGCTTCGTCGCCCAGGTGCTCTCGATGGTGCTGCTGGGCCCGGCGCCGGCGGTGCTGGTGGGACTGCTGATGACCGGCGACTACATCATCCGCTACCGGCCCCGCCTACCGCGCAGCCGCTGGCTGCCGAACATCGCCACGCCGGTCGCCCTGGGCGCGGTCGGCGGGGTGCTGGCGCGCCTCGTCATCGACCACGACAACCAGGCGATGGCGCGCAGCATCTGGTTCGGCCTGCTCGTGCTCGGCGTCTTCTTCCTCACCAACACCTTGAACTTCCTGTCGGTGGCGCTCGACAAGCGGGTGCGCTCGGGCAAGCGCTTCATGCCGATGGTGCGCGACATGTTCGTGCCGCTGCTGCCCAGCCAGCTGGCGACGGCGCTGCTGGCGGCGATCCTGGCAGTGGCCTACGAGAACCTCGGCTACCCGGTTCTGCTCGGCCTGGTGCTGGTGCTGATCATCTTCCAGTACCTCGCGATCGCGCTGCTTCGCTCCGAGGATCGCGCCGACCAGCTCGAGGCGCGCTCGATGCACCTCGCGTCGCTGCAGATCGGGGTGCTGACCACGCTGGTCGAGACCCTGGCGCTGCGCGACCGGGTCACCGCCCGCCACTCGGCGGCCGTCGCCCGCTACGCCCAGGCGCTGGCGCGGGAGGCCGGGTGCAGCCAGGCCGAACAGGAGGTCGCCCACACGGCGGGCCTGCTGCACGACATCGGCAAGTTCGCCCTGCCCGACCGCGTGCTCAACGCCGAGGTGCTCTCCGACGAGGACTGGGCGCTGATCCGCCGCCACCCCCAGGACGGCGCGACGCTCGTCGGCCGACTCGACGGCTACGGGCCGATCGCCGACGCGATCCTCTACCACCACGAGCGCGTCGACGGCAGCGGCTACCCGGCTGGCCTGATCGGCAACGAGATCCCGCTGGTGTCGCGCATCCTGGCGATCTGCAGCGCCTACGACACGATGACCTCGCGCGACTCCTACCGCCCGACCAAGACCCCCCAGGACGCGATCGCCGAGCTGCGGCGGATGGCCGGACGCCAGTTCGACGCCGACCTCGTGGCGCACTTCGTGACGATGCGAGAACGCGAAGGCCTCGTCACGGGGCCGGGCGAGGAGGCGGCGAGCTTCGAGGACGAGCTCGCCTTCGAGCGGCGCGTGCGGGCCTTCGCCCAGCCCGCCGGCGAGAACGGCTAGCGCGCCCCGGCGGCCGGGGCGCCGCGGGCGCGCAGGCGCTCCAGCGGGTGGACGGCGGGTGCGAGGCGGGCGCGCGCAGGCGCTCCAACGGGTGGCCGGCGGGTGCCCCGTGAGCGGGCAGCGGTGGCGGGACGGCGGTCCCCCAAAAACACGAAAGGCGTCTTGCCGCTGCGGCAGACGCCTTTCGCGAGATGACGCCCTAAACGGGCGGAAGAAATCGAGAGATCAGTCGTGGGGCCAACGCATGCGTGTCTCCTTTGGGTACCGGCGACCGGATCCGGCGTATCCCTCTCGCCGGACCTGACGTGTCCTCCCGCCGTAGTCACCTCTGAGTAGGTTTGCGCACGATAGTACACGTTCCTCCGTGAAAAATCAGGATTGCTGAAGTTTTTGCACGCGATGTTGCAAGGATTCCGCCCTGTGGTCACGGCAGAAACTGGCGACGAGCGCCCCCAAACGGCTCCCAGAAACGAGATTGGGAGGACTTCGAGCCGGCTGCGCGACGGCCGGCTCGGGAGCGCGAAGCATCTGGGCAGCGGTCGGGCAAACGTCCACAAAGCTGCACCGCCCTCAACTTCTGGTCGCTTGCGGCCGAATCCCTCTGTATCCGCAGGCCACGCGACGGCGCCCGACCGATGTCGGTGCGGCTGACGGAGCCCGGCGGCCATCGTCCAGAACCAGAGAGGAACGCCGTCCACGATGCCCTTCCCAGACTCCCCCAGCCCGGCCGCCGGCGAGCACCGGCTGGTCTTCACGAGCTCCCAGGCCGCGCGCTACCTCGGCGTCTCGCTGGCGACCATCCGCCGCTGGGCCGACGCCGGCCATCTCGCCTGCTACCGGACCCCCGGCGGCCAGCGGCGCTTCTCGCGCGAGCAGCTGGACGGCTTCGTCGGCTCGCTGCAGCGCAGCGAGAACACCAGCACCCACAGCTCCCGGGCCGCCTGACCTCGCCGGCCCGGCGGACTCAGCGGGCGAGGCGCCCGAACTTCTCGCGCAGCCGGCGGTAGAACGAGGAGCCGGGCACCTGGGCGATCGTGCCGACCCCGTCGCAGAAGCGCGCCGTGAGCAGGCCGCCGGCGCGCAGCTCGCGGACGGGCTGGCCGTCGACGGCGACGTCGAGCGGCTCGCGCGAGCGGTTGTGGATCGTGATCCGGTCGCTCGGCGCCGCGACGAGCGCGCGCGCCGTGATCGAGTGGGGCGCGATGAACGACACCGCGAACCCCTCCACCCCCCACGCCATCACGGGACCGCCGTTGGCGAGGTTGTAGCCGGTGGACCCCGCCGGGGTGGCGACGACGAGCCCGTCGCAGCGCACACTGCCGACCTCCTCGCCGTCGAGGGCGTAGGCAAGCTCGGCGACCCGCTCCCCCACCCGGCGGTGGATGGCGACGTCGTTGAAGGCCGTCTCGGCGTCTCCCTCGGCGTCCTGCAGCACGATCGCCGGCAGGCGCAGCAGCTCGAAGTCGCGGCTCAGAGCACGCCGGACACCGTCCTGCAGCTCCTCCGGCTCCACCGTCGCCAAGAAGCCGATCTCGCCGAAGTTGATCGCGAACACCGGCACCGGCGTGCCCGCGTAGCGCCGCAGGGCGCGCAGGACGGTGCCGTCGCCTCCCAGCACCAGGCAGAGATCCACCGCTCCGACACCGGGCGCGTGGGGCGCGACGTCGACCTCCATCCCCGGCTGTGCCCGCAGGTTGTGCTTGGCGGTCTCCTCGGGGTCGAAGCACAACGTCGCCCCCGCCCGCCGGGCGATCTCGATGACGCTCCGCAGCGCCGCCGAGGTCTCGCCGGGGCGGGCATGCGTCAAGACGGCCACCCGACCCGCATCGGCGCCTGCTGACGCGTCGCTCATGGCTCGACCTCGCGCGCCATCCGCTCGATGTCAGCGACCTCGCCCGCCTGCCCCCGCGGGCCGAGCCAGAGAAAGGTCTCGCGGTTGCCCTTCGGGCCGGGCAGACCCGAGGAGTGCAGGCCCCTGACGGCCGCCCCCAGCTCGCGTGCGGCGAGCGCCGCCGCGATCAACGCCGCGCGACGATCCTCGGCGTCACGGACCACCCCGTGGCCGCGGGCGGCGACCTCGCGTCCGACCTCGAACTGCGGCTTGACGAGAGCCAGCACGTCGTAGGCATCCGACAGGCAGCCGAGCACGGCCGGCAGGACCTTCGCCAGGGAGATGAACGAGACGTCGACCACCGCCAGGTCGGGCGGCCCGAGACCGGCTGCGGCGGACGGCGGGAGCGCCGCCGGCGACAGGCTGCGCGCGTTGGTGCGCTCCATCACCTGCACCCGGGGGTCGCCGCGCAGCGCGTAGGCCAGCTCGCCGTAGGCGACGTCGACCGCCACGACCTCCGCCGCGCCGTGCTGCAGCAGGCAGTCCGTGAAGCCCCCCGTGGAGGCGCCGACGTCCAGCGCCCGGCGGCCGCGCACGTCCAGGCCGGTCGCGCCCAGGGCGTTCTCGAGCTTGATCCCGCCGCGCGAGACGTAGCGCGGACGCTCGGCGACGCTGAGCTGGGCGTCGACGGCGACCAGCTCGCCGGGCTTCTGCGCCCGCCGGCGCTCGTGTCCGACGCAGACCTCGCCGGCCATCACCGATGCCGCCGCGCGGCTGCGCGAGGCGAACAGGCCGCGTTCGGCCAGGAGGGTGTCCAGTCGCTGCTTGCGCATCGGCCCGTGGCAGGACACGGTACTCGCTCAGGCAGCGGCGTCCGGCCAAAAAAGAAGCGGCCCGCTGGGGAGGCGGGCCGCTTCGAGGGAGGAGGGATGCTGCTGTACTTCGGGTCGAGAGACATATTGGGGCATCTCGACCCTCCGGTGTGTGATTGTGCGCACAGAGAGTCGAATTCTCTGGAAATGGCGAATCGCGGCGACGCCCGCGAGCCGTCTCGTCGGGCTCCCGTCGCGGCTAGGCTGCAGCGCATGAGTGGAGTCGTGATGCGACTGGCGATCGCTCTCTCCGGGCGCCGGTGGGTGATCTGGGTGGCGTTGGCCTGCCTGGCGATCCTCGCCGTCGAGCTCGCCGTCGCGCTGCTGCCCCATCACGTGGTCCACGCGCTCAACGAATACGAAAACAAATCCAACGGCATCAACGAACTCACGAGCGGCGTGCGCGAAGCACGCTGAGCGCCGCCGAGGCAGTCGCGCCGTGCGCCCCGCCCCGGGGGTCGGTGGCCCCGCTCCCGGCGGCGGCCCGCTCCCGGCGGCGGTGGAGTCGTTCAGGCCCCGACCGCGGTCGAGTCGCGCTGGAGGATCGCGGTCTCGACGCGCTCGGCGATGCGCTCAGCGGTGAAGCCGACCTCCTCGTGCAGCAGGGCGGGCTTGCCGTGCGTGACGTAGCGGTCGGGCAGACCGACGCGCATGATGCGAAAGCCGCCGGCGGCCGCGATGCCGGCGTCGTTGAGGGTCTCCCAGACGGCCGAGCCGAAGCCCCCGGCCAGCACTCCCTCCTCGACCGTCACCAGCAGGTCGTGCTCGGCGGCGAGCTGGGCCATCAGCCCGGTGTCGATCGGCTTGGCGAACCGTGCGTCGGCGACCGTCACCGCCAGTTCCCGCTCGGCGAGCAGCTCGGCGGCGGCGAGCGCCTTGCCGACGCCGCTGCCGTAGCCGATCAGCGCCACCCGTCGCCCCGCCGGCGCCGCGGCGCCTCCCTCGCGCAGGATCTCGCCGGTCCCGATGGGCAGCGCCCGGGGCTCGCCGGGGAGCGCCGCGCCGGCGCCCTCGCCGCGCGGGTAGCGCAGGGCGATCGGGCCGTCGTCGTGGGTGAGCGCGGTGCGCAGCATGTGCACCAGCATCGCCTCGTCGCGCGGCGCCATCAGCACCATGTTCGGCAGGCAGCGAAGGTAGGCGATGTCGAACGCCCCGTGGTGGGTCGGGCCGTCGTCGCCGACGAGGCCGGCCCGGTCCATCGCGAAGACGACGTTCAGCTTCTGCAGGCAGACGTCGTGCACGATCTGGTCGAAGGCGCGCTGCAGGAACGTCGAGTAGATCGCCGCCACCGGCTTGACGCCCTCCAGCGCAAGCCCCGCGGCGAACAGGATGGCCTGCTGCTCGGCGATGCCGACGTCGAAGTAGCGCTCCGGCATCGCCTTCTGCAGGATGTTCAGGCCGGTGCCGGAGTTCATCGCGGCGGTGATCCCGACGATGCGCCCGTCGCGTTCGCACTCCCGCACCAGCGCCTCGCCGAACACCTGGGTGTATTGGGCCGCGGGCCGCGGCGCGGCGGGACCCGTCGCGGCGGGCGGAGCCGCCTTGGCGGGGGAGCCGTTGACGATCGACTTGGGCTTGGCGGCGTGCCACTTCTCCATGCCCTCTAAGCCGCCGTCCTCGGCGGGCGCGAAGCCCTTGCCCTTGACGGTCGCGATGTGCACGACCACGGGACGCTGGGCGGCCAGGGCCTCGCGGAGAGATTCGCGCAGGGCGCGCACGTCGTGGCCGTCGATGACGCCCATGTAGGCCCAGCCCAGCTCCTCCCACCACAGGCCGGGCGCCCAGAAGGCCTTGATCGACTCCTTCAGCTGCGGCCCGAGGCGCTCGAAGGCGGTCCCGATCGCGCCCGGCAGCCGGGTCAGGCCGCCCTCGACCTCCTCGCGGACGTGCCACAGCTTGGGGTTCAGGCGGACCCGGTTGAAGTAGCGCGAGAGCGCCCCGACGTTGGGGGCGATCGACATGCCGTTGTCGTTGAGGACGACCACGATCGGCGTCCCCAGGCCGCCGGCCTGGCCGATGGCCTCGAAGGCGACGCCGCCGGTCATCGCGCCGTCGCCGATCACCGCGACCACGCGGCCGGGATCCTCGATGCCGAGGTGGCGCAGGCCTTCGGCGATGCCGACGGCGTAGCCGACGGAGGTCGAGGCGTGTCCGGCGCCCATGACGTCGTGCTCTGACTCCGCCCTCGAGCAGAACGGCGCCAGTCCCTCGTACTGGCGGATCGTGTGCAGCCGGTCGCGCCGGCCGGTGAGGATCTTGTGCGGGTAGGCCTGGTGGCCGACATCCCAGAGGATCTTGTCGTGCGGAGAGCTCAGCACCGAGTGCAGCGCGACGGCGAGCTCGCAGGTGCCGAGGTTGGCGCCGAAGTGCCCCCCGATCTCGCCGACGGTGTCGATGATGTGCTCGCGCACCTCCTGGGCGAGGCGCTGGAGCTCGTCCTCGGAGAGTCCGCGCAGATCCTCGGGCCCGTTCACACCGGCCAGCAGCTTGCGTCCGGCTGCGTCCTCGGCCGCGGGGCGCTCGCTGCCCGGTTGCTCGCCCCTGGCGCTCATGAGGTGCGGGTGTAGATGAAGTTGGCGATCTGCTCCAGCTCGGAGGTGTCGCGCGCGACACCCGTGGCGGCCGCCTGCGCGAGCGCCTGCAGCGCCAGCCGATGGGATTCGCCGGCGAGGTCTCTTGCTTGGTCGATTCCGAACTCGCTCACGTAGGTCCGCTTGCCGTGTCGCTCGTCGCTGCCCTGCGGCTTGCCCAGCGTGTCCGCGGTGCCGGTGACGTCGAGTATGTCGTCGACGATCTGGAACAGCACGCCTAGCTCCGCCGCGAAGCGGCTGAAGGTCATTGTCGCAGGTTCGCCCACTCCAGCCAACGCCAGCACGCAGATGATCGAGGCGCCGATCAGCCGGCCGGTCTTGAGCTCGTGCAGACGCCGCAGACCGGACGCCCCGGACGGGGCGCTGGCGCGGACGTCGGCGTACTGGCCGCCGACCATCCCGCCGGCGCCGGTGGAGGCCGCGAGCTCGGCGGCGGCCGCCAGCACCCGCTCGGGCGCCGAGCGCTGGTGGCGCAGGAGGTGCAGGAAGGCCTCGGCGTAGAGCCCGTCGCCGGCGAGGATCGCGACGTCCTCGCCGAAGACCACGTGGCAGGTCGGCTGACCCCGGCGCAGCGAGTCGTCGTCCATCGCCGGCAGGTCGTCGTGGATCAGGGAGTAGGTGTGGATCAGCTCGATCGCGCCCGCCAGGGGCAGCGCCTCGCCGCGCCGCATCCCGACGGCGTCCGCCGTCGCCAGGGCCAGCACGGGACGGATGCGCTTGCCTCCGGCGAGAAGTGAGTAGCGCATCGCCTCGTCCAGGCCCGCCGTGAGCTGCTCCTCGGAGAAGCGCATCCCCTCCAGGTAGCGCTCGACCTCGGCCCGCAGGTGCTCGGGATAGGCGGAGCCGGGGGCCGTCGCGCCGGCCACTACAGCAGCGAGTCCTGCCCGGGCGCCGGCGCGTAGCGGCCGGCCTGGCCGGCCATGTCCTCGACGCGTCCCGCTCTGCCCAGCCGGTCGAGCTCGGCGCCGGCTCGGTTGGCGAGCACGGCGCACTCCTCGACGAGCGTCGCCGCCGCGTCGGTGGAGAGGTCGCCTGAGCGCAGCTGCTCGGCCGCTCCTCCCAGCCGTGCGATCAGCTGCTCGAGCTCGCGCAGCGCCTCCTGTGCCTCGGCGTCGGCACTGCCCTCGACGTCGGCGTCGCCCTGGGCGGCGACGTCGCCCCGAGCGTCGGTCGGGCCCGTGCGAGCCTCCTCGCCCGGGACCGGGGCTCGATCGTGCTCGTCGGCGATGTCGTTCTGGTCTTCGCTCATGAGATCGGCGAATTCTCGCGCACCTCGCGCAGCACCGCGCCCAGCACCCCGTTGACGAACGCCGGGGCGCCCTCGCCACAGAACGTCTTGGCGCTCTCCACGGCTTCCTCGATCGCCCCCTCTGGCGGGATCTCGCGCTCGCCGGGCACGGCGTCGGGATGCAGGATCTCGATCAGCGCGACCCGCAGGATGCTGCGCTCCAGCGGCTGAATCCGGTCCACCGCCCACCCACGGGCGTTGCGGTCGATGACCTCGTCCAGCTCCGGCGCCCTGTCGGCCGCGGCGTGGGCGAGGGCGCGCGCGAACAGCGAAGCCCCCCGACCCAGGGTGTCGCCGAGCGGACGGCCGGTGAGGTCGTGCTGGTAGAGCGCGAAGACCGCCGCCCGACGCTGCTCGGAGCGGCGCAAGCTAGCGCCCCCGCGCGCGCTCAGGCACGCGAGACATACTCGCCCGAGCGCGTATCGACGCGCACCCGGTCACCGACGTCGACGAACAGCGGCACCTGGATGCTCGCCCCGGTCTCCAGAGTGGCAGGCTTGGTGCCGCCGCCGGAGGCCGTGTCGCCGCGCAGCCCGGGCTCGGCCTCGGTGACCTCGAGGTCGACCGTGCTCGGCAGCTGCAGGTCCGACGGCTGGTCGTCGATGAACAGCACGTCGACCTCCGTCGAGGGCTTGACCCAGTGCAGCAGCGTCCCCAGCGAGCCCTCCGGGATCGCCATCTGGTCGTAGGACTCGGTGTCCATGAAGTGCGCGTCGCTGCCGTCGGCATAGAGGAACTGCATTTTGCGCGCCTCGGTGCGGACCGCCCGGAACTTCTCGCCGGCGCGGAAGGTGCGGTCGATGACCGCGCCGTCGGAGGCCCGGCGCAGCTTGGTGCGCACGAATGCCCCTCCCTTGCCGGGCTTGACGTGCTGGAACTCCACGATCTTGTAGACCGTGCCGTCGACGTCGATGTGGTTGCCGTTCTTGAATTGATTTGTTGACAGAGCCATCAGAAGACTGTTCTGTAGCCAAATTTGGGATGTGGCTGCGGATGCGCGAAGCTCGATCGCAACCGGATCACGATAGCGCCCGATCGACGGGATACCGCGACAGCAAAACGGCATCGATACCACTCATGCCAGCCAGCTGCTCATGCTACAGTATGCTCATGCCTCTAGAGCATCGATTGCAGCTCTTGATCGATGATGAGCGTCATCAGCGGATCGTGCGCGCGGCGCGCGAGCAGGGCGTGTCGGTCGCGACCGTCGTGCGTGAAGCGATCGACCGAGGTCTCGGCGCCCCCTCCGCCCGCCGCCGAGCCGCCGGGCGACGCGTTCTGGATGCCCCGGACATGCCCGTGCCTGATCCGGAGGAGCTGCGCGCCGAGCTGGAGGCATTGCGCGCGCGTCGCACATGATCATCCTCGACACGACGGTGCTCGTATACGCCAAGGGCAGCGCTCACCCCTTTCGCGAGCCCTGCCGGCGACTGATCGATGCGATCGCGGACGGCCAGCTTGAAGCGGCCACCACGGTCGAGGTCATCCAGGAGTTCGTCCATGTGCGCGCCCAACGTCGCAAACGCAGCGACGCGGCAAGCCTCGGATGCGACTACATCGACCTGCTCGCGCCACTGCTCGCAGTCACAGATGAGCACCTGCGCCGTGGACTGTCGCTCTTTGAGAGCAACGAACGCCTCGGGGCGTTCGACGCCGTGCTGGCCGCAACCGCGATGGACGTCGACACCAGCGCGCTGGTGTCCGCCGACGGCGCGTTCGCCGAGATCGCCGGACTCCCTCACGTCCTCCCCGACGACGACGGCGTCGAGAAACTCATCAAAGGCTGACACCGGCCCGCACCGACAGCGAGTACGTTCCGCACACGTTCTTGAACTGGTTGGTTGAGACCAAGGCTTTCCCTGCAAATCGCAAGTGGTTGGCGCTCGAGTCTATGCACCATCGCTCGCGTCGGAGTCTAAGCGATTCTAGCCCGCTCTAAGCCATCGCCTTAGAAGCCGATAGAGTTGCCGTGATGGACGCGCGGACGAATCCGTATGCGCCGGGCGCCGGCACCCGCCCGCCGGTGTTGAGCGGCCGCGACAGGGAGATCGAAGCTTACGAGGTTCTGCTCGACCGCCTCGGACACGGCACAGCCGGCCAGAGCATGATCGTGACAGGGCTGCGCGGCGTCGGCAAGACCGTTCTGCTGAACGCATTCGAGGACATCGCGGTCGGACGGCACTGGATCGCCGCGGGACGGGAGTTCGACGAGCAGAGCTCGTTCCCGACCGCGATCGCCCGCAGCACCAAGCGGATCCTGAACGAGCTCGAGCCCGTCAAAAAGGCCGCGGAGCGGGTGCGCGTCCTGCTGAGCGGATTGGGCACCTTCACGCTCAGAGATCCGAACGGCTTCGAGCTGGGCTACACGCCCAGGCAGTCCCTCCCAACAGAGGCGCTCGCCGAAGACTTCACCGACATGCTGCTGGCGGTCGGAGAGGCGGCCGCCGCAAGGGGCAGAGGCGTCGCGTTCCTATTCGACGAGGTCCAGTTCGTGCCCGCCCACGAGCTCGGACCCTTCATCGTTGGCCTGCATCGTCTGAACCAGAAGGCCCTGCCGGTGACATGCGTCGCGGCCGGTCTCCCGAGCCTGCCTGCGCTCGTCGGCAATGCCAAGAGCTACGCCGAGCGGCTTTTCGAGTACCCGCACATCGACCAACTGCCCAGGGCCGACGCGATCGCCGCGCTCGCCGACCCCGCGCGCAACCTGGGAGTCGCCTGGGAGCCAGCCGCCCTCGATTACGTGTTCGCCCAGACCGGCGGATACCCGTACTTCCTGCAGGAGTACGGTAAGTACATCTGGGATGTCGCCACGAACGGAACGATCACCGAGAGCGACGCTCGGACCGGCGGGCAGGTGGCCCAGGACCGTCTCGACGAGGGTTTCTTCCTGGTTCGCTACGAGCACCGCGCGACCAACGCCGAGCGGGCCTTCCTGCACGCGATGGCCCGCTGCCCCGGACCTCCCTATTCGATCGCCGACATCACCCGCGCACTTGGCAAGGATGACCAACGCTCCCTCTCGGTCCGCCGCAACACCATGATCAAGAAGGGGCTCATCTATGCGCCCCGGCACGGCCACCTCGACTACACCGTGCCGCGCTTCGCCGACTTCCTGGAACGCCGCGGCCAGCAATAGACGCCACTGCCTGCCAATACGCTCTGTAGGCTCCCACCGAGATGAGCCGCCGCGCCCAGATCGCGATGTCCCCTCAGGAGCTGGCCGTCTTCCTGGCGCAGGAGCGCACGGTGACCTGCGCGACGCAGGGTCCGCGCGGCTGGCCGCACCTGATGCCGCTGTGGTACGTGCTGCGCGACGCGCCGGCCGGCGAGCCGGGACCGCGGGTCTGGGCCTGGACGTACGGCCGCTCGCAGAAGGTGCGCAACCTCGAGCGCGACCCGCGGGCGACGCTGCAGGTGGAGGCCGGCGAGGAGTACTTCGAGCTGCGCGGCGCGATGCTGGAGTGCGAGGTCGTCGTCCACCGCGACCTCGACATTGTCGCGGCGCTGGGCGCGGCGATCCTGCTGCGCAACTCGGTGCCGCGCGGCACCGAGGCCCCGACGGAGCTGGCGCCCGAGGCGCGGGCGGTGGTCGAGGCCCAGGCCGCCAAACGGGTCGGCCTGGAGCTCGTCGAGCGGCGTCGGGCGAGCTGGGATCACCGCAAGCTCGGCGGGGTCTACTGACTGGGCATCGTCGGCGCGTCGGTCGGGGCTCCTGAGGGCGCCGGCGGCGGGTCGAGTCTCAAGCGAGCAGGGACGGAGGCCGATGCCGGTGTCATGAGCCGGCAGGCGGTGGGTCGGGCGGTGCGCGCGAACGCTCTCTGCGCGTCGGCGGCGGCCGCCGGCAGCGTCACCCTGGCCTGGCTCGGCCTGACGGGCTTCGCCTGGAGCGACTACGAAGTCGAGGCGCGGCCGGCGCTGGCGGCGCTGGTCCACGGGCACCTCGCGGAGTTCCTGCGGCTGGCCCCCGCCTACGGCGGCTCGCTGGTGCTGCGCGCCCCGTTCGTGGCGCTCGTCGACCTCTGGGGCGGGGGCGAGCTGGCGGTGTACCGGATGGCGGCGCTGCCCTGCCTGCTGGCGGCGGCGGCGTTCGCGGTGTGGCTCCTCGCGCAGATGCGCCGGGCCGGACGGCCGCGACTTGCCCGGGGCGTGGCGCTGGCGCTGTGCGTGGCCAACCCGTTGACGCTGAACGCGCTGGAAGTCGGCCACCCCGAGGAGCTGCTGGGCGGGGTGCTGTGCGTGGCGGCGGTGCTCGCCGCAGACCGGGAACGGCCCCTGTGGGCCGGGGTGCTGCTGGGGGCGGCAATCGCGAACAAGGACTGGGCGCTGGTGGCCGTCGGGCCGGTGCTGCTGGCACTGCCGGCTCGCCGCGCGCTGTGCCTGTCGACGGCGGCGGGCGTCGCGGGGGCGGTGCTGGCGCCGCCGGCGCTGGTCCACGCCGGCGGGTTCGTGACGGCGAGCGCCGCGACGGCGGTCCCGTCGAGCGCGATCTTCCAGCCCTGGCAGGTGTGGTGGTTCCTCGGACACCACGGCCCGGTGGTGCACGGCATGTTCGGCCGGGTGCTGGCCGACTACCGCACCGGCCCCGGGTGGGTGGGTGACGTGAGCCACCCGTTGATCGTCGTCGTGGGGCTGCCGCTGAGCGCCGTGGCGTGGTGGCGGCGGGAGCGGAGCCGCCGGGGCGCTGACGTCGTCCCGGGCGCCGGCCGCCGCGCGCCAACCGACACGGGCGCCGGCACGTCACCGCGGGTGCGCGAGCCGCTGCTGCTGCTGGCGCTGCTGCTGCTGGTGCGCTGCATGCTGGACACGTGGGACGACGAGTACTACCTGCTGCCCTTCGTCCTCGCCCTGACGACCTGGGAGGCGCTCGGCGAGAGTGGCCTGCCGGCGCTGGCGCTGGGCGGCGTGGCGCTGGCGTGGCTGGACTGGGAATGGCTGCCCCAGCACGGCGGCCCGGATCTGGAGGCGGCGGTCTTCCTGCTCTGGACGCTGCCGCTGGCGGCGGGGCTGGCGTTGCGGCTGTATGCGTCGCGGTGGTCGGGCGACCCGGCGGGCCGCCTGGGCAGACCCCGGGCGGAGCTGGGCCGACGGTGGCCGGCTCCCCGGACAGCCCGCTGAAAGGCGCGCCGGGGCCGCTCAGTCGATCGTCGTGAGCTCCTTGGGCAGGCCGCTGAGGACGCGGTGGCCGTCGTCGGTGACGAGCAGGAGGTCCTCGATGCGCACCCCGAAGGCCCCGGGGATGTAGACGCCGGGCTCGACGGTGACGACGTGCCCGGCCCGCAGGGGCTGCTCGGAGTCGATGCGCGAGAGGCGGGGGGCCTCGTGGACCTCGAGGCCGACGCCGTGGCCGAGTCCGTGGCCGAAGTGCTCGCCGTGGCCTGCGTCCTCGATGACCTGGCGGGCGACGGCGTCGACCTCGCGCCCCTCGGGACCCGGTCGCACGGCGGCGACGCCGGCCCGCTGGGCGCGCAGGACGAGCTCGTAGACCTCCCGGGCCTGCTCGGGGAGGCGCTCGCCGGTGGCGTAGGTGCGGGTGCAGTCAGAGCAGTAGCCGTCGTGGCGGGCGCCCCAGTCGATCGTGACGAGGGTGTCGCGGGGGATCGGCAGCTCGCGGGCCTCGGCGTGGGGCAGCGCGGAGTGCTCGCCGGCGGCGACGATCGAGGGGAAGCTGGGGGCGGTGGCGCCGAGGCGGCGCATCCTGGCCTCGAGGTCGATCGCGACGTCGCGCTCGCTGCGCCCGACGATGCCGGCTTCCAGCAGCCCCCGCAGGGCCTCGTCGGCGAGCTCGGCGGCGGCGGCGATGCGGGCGACCTCGGCGGCGTCCTTGAGCTCGCGCAGCCCCTCCACCAAACCGGCGCTGGGGACGAGCTCGAAGCGCTCCCCCAGCAGCTCCCGCAGCCGGTCGTGCTGCTTGACGGTGACGGCGGCGTCGTCGAAGCCGAGCCGCACCGCGCCGGATGCCGGCCAGGGCTCCGCGGGGTTGGCTGCGGCGGCGCCCTGGGAGGTGGCGCCCGGGTCCCCTCGCGCTCCCCCCGCGGTGTCGTCGTCGGCGTTCTCCGGGGCGAGCATGGCGGCGGCGGCGCGCAGGAGGTCGACGGTGACGATCTCGCGCTCGTAGAGCTCGGGGAGCTGGGCGAGGGACTGGGTGGCGTAGCGGAAGTCGGTGAGAAAGCGCGGCCGGCGCTCGTCGGCGGCGGGTATCAGGGCGAGCCCGTTGGTGCCGGTGAAGCCGGTGAGGTAGCGCAGGTTGACGGGCTCGGCGACGAGCAGGACGTCGAGCCGGTCGGCGCGGAGGAGCTCGACGAGGCGCAGGCTGCGACCGACCTCGGGGCCCTCGCGGGCGATCGCCAGGCCGGCCGTGCTCGGCGATGTCGTGCTCACCGCTCACCCCGTTCCTCGGCGGGCGGCGCAGGGGCGTCGGCGGCGCCCGCGCCGGCTCCGTCGAGCGCGTCCCGCAGCCGGGCGAGCGCGACGCGGTACCCCTCGGCGCCGTGGCCGCTGACGCTGGCGAGGCAGAGGCCGTCGAAGATCGATACCCGCCGCCAGGGCTCGCGGGCCTTGACGTCGGAGAGGTGGACCTCGACGGCGGGGCAGGCGGCGATCTCCAGGGCGTCGCGCAGAGCCCAGGCGTAATGGCTCCAGGCGCCGGCGTTGATGACGATCCCGTCGGCCTGGCCGCGCAGCCGGTGCAGGCGCTGGACGAGCTCGCCCTCGAAGTTGCTCTGGAAGAAGCCCAGGCGCAGGCCGCCGAGCTCGGCGGCGTAGCCCTCGATGCGCTGCTGCAGGTCGGGCAGCGTCAGGGTGCCGTAGAGGGCGGGGTCGCGACGGCCGAGCATGTCGAGGTTGACGCCGTGGAGGACCTCGACGCGGTGGGCGGTGTCGGGCACGGCTCAGAGGGTATCCGCCCGCCGCGGCCTTTCGGCTGCGTAGCTCGACGCCGGCGCCAGCCACCGGCTCGCGCGGTCAGGCGCCGGCGAGCTCGGCGACGGCGGCGTGGAGGGCGTCGGGCTGCACCTCGCAGCCGATCCGCGTCTCGCCGGGGGCGTCGAGGAGCACGAACGGGACGCCGGCCCCCAGCCGCTTCTTGTCGCGGGCGACGGCGGCGACGATCGCGTCGACCTCGAGCCCGGACCCGGAATTGAACGCCACGGGCAGGGAGCGCGCGGCGAGCAGCTCCCGCACCTGATCGCGCAGGTCGGGCAGACCCGACAGCCGCAGGGCGGCGAGCAGGCCGAGCCCGACGGCCTCGCCGTGGCGGTAGCGGGCGTAGCCGGTGGCGGTCTCGATGGCGTGGCCGACGGTGTGTCCGAGGTTGAGCACCTGCCGGCGGCCGCCGTCGCGCTCGTCCTCGGCGACGACGTCGAGCTTGACCCGGGCGCAGTCGAGGATGGTGGACACCGGCACCGGCAGGGCGCGGCCGGGGTCGCCGCTCCCGTCCGCGCCGACTTCCTCCGCGCCGGCCTGGTCCGCTTCCCCTGCATGGGAGTCGGGCGGCGCTTCGCGCGAGACCCGCTCCCAGAGCTCGCCGCCGGCGATGAGGGCGGTCTTGAGCACCTCGACCCAGCCGGCGTGCAGCTCGGCGGCGGGCAGCGTCTGCAGGGCGTCGGGATCGACGAGGACGGCTGCGGGCTGGTGGTAGGCGCCGACGTAGTTCTTGGCCTCGGGGAGGTCGACGCCGGTCTTGCCGCCGTAGGCGGAGTCGACCTGGGCGACGAGGGTGGTGGGCACCTGGACGACGGGGACCCCGCGCTGGTAGGTGGCGGCGCAGAACCCGGCGAGGTCGCCGACGACGCCTCCGCCGATGGCGAGGAGCCGGTCGGCGCGGGTCATGCCGGCGGCGGCGAGCTCCCGCCAGACGCGCTCGGCGGTGCCGAGCGTCTTGTGCTCCTCGCCGGGGGGGAGCACGATCGGGGACGACGCATCCCGCCCGCCGGCGAGCGGGGGCGGGGCGAAGCGCGCGGCGACGTTGGCGTCGGTGACGCAGAACTCGCGGCCGACGCCGGCGGGCGCGGGGGTGGGCGTTGTGTGCTCGATTTCGGCGGTGTGTGCGCGCGCGCCCGCGCGCGTGTGCGCGCCCACGCGCGCGCGCCCGCGCACACCTCCGAAAAAGACATCCCCATCCCCTCCCCCTCCCCTTCCCCTCATCTTCCCTCCATCGCCAATCATCTCGCCGCCCCCGCCGAGCCGACTCCCGCCAAGACCGATCCCGCGGTGTCCGCCGCCACCGCCATCCCACCCGAGCCGCCAGGCCTCGGCGGGAGCGTCGGTGCGCAGGAGCCCGCGGGCGACGAGCACGGGGTACTCGCCGGAGGCGCTTCGCCCCCAGACGAGACGTGGCCGCTCCTCTCCCCCATTGCCCGTCCCGAGCGCGGCTAGCGCCCGCAGGGCGGGCAGGGCGCGGCGGGCGACGCCGGGGAGGTCTCCCGGCAGGATGGCGTCGGCGACGGACTCGTACAGCGGTTGCCGTTCGGCGTGCAGAGCGGTGAAGGCGGTCCTGTCGCGGGCGAGCGGCCGCGATGGCCCGCCGCCGGCGACTTCGGCCTGGACCCGCTCCCAGGCGGTCTCCGGGGCGACGTCGAGCAGGACGACGAGATGCGGGCGCAGCGCGTGTCGGACCTCCGGGGAGAGCACGGCCCCGCCGCCGAGGGCGATGACGACGCCGCGGCCGGCCTGGCCGAGCAGCTCGCAGACGAGCCGGCGCTCGTGCTCGCGGAAGGTTTGCTCCCCGTGGAGCTCGAACTCGCGGGCGATGGAGTGCCCGAGGCGTGCCTCCAGCAGCTTGTCGGAGTCGATGAGCTCGCCGTCGAGGGCGGCGGCGGCTTCGGCGGCGGCGGTCGACTTGCCGGCGCCCATGAAGCCGATGAAGACCAGCGCCCGCGGCAGCGGCGTCACGGCGCTTCTCCCCATGGGCGACCTGCCTGCGCGCTGCTCACGGCGGGGGGCATGGCAGAGGCCTCAGCGGCGCCACGCGATGCGCTCCTCGTAGGCGCGCACGGCCTGCAGGACGTCGTCGATGTGGTCGCCGCCGAACTTGCGCCGGTAGGCGTCGGCGACGACGAGGGCGATCATGGCCTCGCCGACGACGGCGGCGGCGGGAACGGTGCAGGAGTCGGTGCGCTCGCGCAGGGCTTCGGCGGGGGCGTGGGTGGCGATGTCGACGGAGCGCAGCGGCTTGGTGAGCGTCGGCAGGGGCTTCATGGCGCCGCGGACGACGAGGGGCTCGCCGGTGCTCATCCCCCCCTCCAGGCCGCCGGCGCGGTTGGTTTCGCGGAAGTAGCCGTGCTCCTCGGAGTAGAAGATCTCGTCGTGGGCCTCGGAGCCGGGGACGCCGGCGATGTGGAAGCCGTCGCCGATGGCGACGCCCTTCATGGCCTGGATCGAGAGGATGGCCATCGCGAGGCGCCCGTCGAGGCGCTCCTCCCAGGAGATGTGGGAGCCGAGGCCGGGTGTGAGCCCGAAGGCCTGGACCTCGAAGACGCCGCCGAGCGACTCGTTGGCCTTGCGCAGGCGGTTGATCTCGGCGACCATGGCGCGCGAGGCGTCGGCGTCCAGGCAGCGCACGGGCGACTCGTCTACGCCGTCGAAGTCCTCGACGCTCAGCGCCCGCTCGGGCGGGGGGGCGTGGACGGAGGCGATCTGGACGACGTGCGAGCGGATCTCCACGCCCAGCGCCCGCAGGAGGGCCTTGGCGAGGGCGCCGCCGGCGACGCGGGCGGCGGTCTCGCGGGCGGAGGCGCGCTCGAGGATGTTGCGGACGTCGCTCTGCTTGTACTTCCAGGTGCCGACGAGGTCGGCGTGGCCGGGCCGCGGGAGATGGACCTCTGGGGTCTGCTCGTCGACCGGCCACGGGCTCATGCGCTCCTCCCAGTTGGCGTAGTCGCGGTTGGCGACCTGCAGGGCGACGGGCCCGCCGAGGGTCAGGCCGTGGCGTATGCCGGCGGTGACGGTGGCGGCGTCGCGCTCGATCTTCATGCGTCCGCCGCGGCCGTGGCCGAGCTGGCGGCGGGCGAGGTCGGCGTCGATGTCGTCGGGACTCAGCCGCAGACCGGCCGGCAGGCCCTCGACGATCGCGGTCAGGCCGGGACCGTGGGACTCCCCGGCGGTTGTGAGGCGCAGGATCACTAAGGGCAATCTATTTGGTTGGGCCGGCTTGGGCCGGCCCCGGGTTGGTGATGGGTCGCAGAGGCCCGAACAGGCCTGGCGACACTCCCGGGGCGGCTGCCGCGCCGGTGCAGCTGCTCAGTGGCGGTGGCGGGTGACGCGGACGAGCAGGCTCCTGGCCGCGGAGAAGCGCAGATCGTGCATGACGCCCGGGGCGAGCCGTCGCACGAGCGCCTCGCCGGCGCGGTCGCGGCGGTTCAGGCGCGCCGCGCGGGCGGTGCTGGCCTGGAGCTTGTCGATGGTGACGACGTGCAGCTCGTAGGTGACGGTCTGTTCGCCCACCAGATAGCTGAATTCCTCGTTCTTGGCGGCGGCGATGGCGACCGCTTCGCACTGGGTGGCGCTGGGCACGCAGACGCCTTCGCCTTTGAGGATCGCTTCGCCGGCGAGCGCGAAGACCGCGGCCTTGCCGCCGTCGGTGACGCCGGCGAAGACGATGCGCGGTTCGCTTGGGTTGGGCAGCGGCTCCAGGCGCTTGAGCTTGTCGTAGGGCGTTAGCTGGGTGAGCTGGCCGGACGTGGTGGGGGCGAGCCCGAAGAGGACGGCGACGGTGTAGACGGGCTGCTTGGTCTGTTTCTTCGCCGGCTTGGGTTCGCTGGGGGGCGGTGTGGCGGGCGCGGAGGGTGTGGTCGTCGTCGTGCCGCCGCCCGATTCGGAGGAGTTGCCCGACTGGGAGCCGCCGGAAGAGCCGGAGCCGCTCGTGGAGGAGCCGGCGGACGCCGTCGACTTGGTCGCGGCGGAGCTGCTGCCTTCCTTGCTCGGCAGCGGAGTAAAGGGGTTGCGCTTGCCTGTGTGATGCTGGTAGCGCTGGCCGTTGGTCGTCTCCGCCACCGCCGCGTGGGGGCTTTCGGGGGCCTGGCTGACGGGCAGCGAGGGGCCCGAGGAGGGCGGGGCCGTGTTGGCGGCGGGGGTGGGCGAGCTGGGGCTGGAGGAGCCGCCGAGCACGGCGTAGGCGACGGCGCCGGCCAGCGCGAGGCCGAGAAGCGCCAGGAACGGCAGCAGCCGGCGGTCGAGGAGATCCGACTTCAGCGACTGCAGCAGGCCGTTCATGGCGTCACCCTGATGACCGCGGGGGCCGCGGGGGAGCTCGAGGCGGTCGCGCTCGGGCTGGCGGTGGCGCCGGCGGGCCCGGTGGGCGTGGCGCCGGCGGTGAGGCCCTGGCTGGCGGGGAGGACGTAGGCGGTGGCGGTGATCGTGGCCTTCAGTTCGCTCTGGGAGCCGCTCGTGCCGGTGCCGCCGACCGGCGCGTGCAGACGCGCCGGTGAGGAGGCGGCGCCTTCGACGGTGAGGTCGACGCTCTGGATGGTGAGCAAGCGTCCGCTGACGTCCACGCCGCTGATGTCCGATGCGGTCGCGGTCGAGCCGGCGGAGCCCGGCGCCGGTGTGGCGTCGGCGAAGCCGTCGATCTGGGAGAGGAGGTGGGCGAGCCCGAAGAAGCTGCCTTTGAAGACGAAGGTGAAGGGCATCGAGGTGAAGACGCTGGCCGCCGAGGCAGGGGCTGCGGCGGCGGCTCCGCCACCGCCGGCGCCGGCGCTGTTTCCGCTGGAGATCGAGTTGAATTCGATGCTGCGCTGGTTGGATGCCTGGTCGAGCTCGTAGATCAGCGACGGGACTTCGTCCTGCGGAGGGACGGCTTTGCCGAGGCTGACGATCGACTTGTAGGCTTCGACGTAGCGGGCCTGGGCGGAGCGCGCGTCGGCGGCCTGCGACTCGGCGCCGGCCAGCGCCTGCTGGGCACTGGCGACCTGGCCTTCCAGGGAGGCGGCCTGCTTGCGCTCGGGCGAGACGACGGCGATCCAGGCGCCGGCGAGCACGGCGAGGACGACGATGCCCATGATGACGAGGCGGTCGCGGCCGGTCATCGTGCGGCTCCCGTGGTGGCGGAGGCGGACGCGGTGCTGCCCGCGCTCGCATCCGTGCCGCCGGCGCTGGTCTTCGTGCCTCCGGAGCCGCTCGTCGGCGTTTCGACGAGCGTGGGCGCGGCGGGCAGCGGTTCGAAGGCGACCTGGGCGGTGAAGACGGGGTCGCTGGCCGAGCAGCCGCCGGCGCCTGCGCTCGCGCCGCCGCCGCCGGAGCTGCCGGACTTGGCGGAGCTCTGCAGTTCGACGGACTTGACGCCCGCTATCAGGCGCAGACGGACGAGCGTCGCGGCGACGACTGACTGGCTGGTGGCGCAGCCGGCGATCGTGAACGTGGGGACGGCGCCCGGGGGGGTCGCGGAGCTGACGGCCGCGGCGGAGGCCCCGCTCGCGGCGGAGGAGCCGCTGGAAGCGGAGGCCCCGCTCGCGGGCGCTTTGCCGGAGCCGAGGGTGCTTGTCGCGCTGGTGGCGATGGCGCCGTTGACGGAGGTGAGGGCGACGTCGCTGGGCAGGACGCGGCTGAGTTCACCCATGGCGGCGGGCCAGTCGAAACGGGAGCCGACGAGCTCGGCGACGGCCTGGACGCGCTGTTCGCGCAGCTGGATGAAGCTGGTGTAGGGGGACAGGCGCGAGGCCTGCTGCTGGACTTCCCGGGTGTGGGCTTCGATCGCGGCGACTTCGCCGCGGCGGCTTTCCACGGTGTGGCTGGCGGAGCCGTAGAGCGCGGCCATGACGGCGGCGCCGCCGATGAGGACGAGCACGGCGTAGGCGGCGCCGCCGGAGCGGGTGGCGAGGCCGCCCTCCGAGCGCTGCTCGGAGGGGATGAGGTTGACGGCCTTCACCGCACGGCCTCCTCGGTGGCGAGGCCGGTGGCGATCGCGAGGCGATGCTCGGAGACGCGGGCGAAGGCATCGGTTACCGCGGCGCCGACGGCCTGGCGCCGCACGGTCATGCCGAGATCTGCTTCCAGCGCCTCCGCGAAGCCCGCGATCTCCAGGGCGGGGCCGCTGAGCACGACGCTCAAGACCTCGCCGCCGCCGTCCTGGGAACGGTGGAAGTCGAGCGAGTTGCGCACCTCGCCGGCGATCTCGCGGATGCCGTTCTCGAGCACCATGCGCAGCTCGCGCTCCTCTGAGGACAACGGGGTGGGGGCGGCCTGGATTCCCGCCGGCTGGGACGGGGCGGGCTCAGACGGGGCCGGCTCGGACGGGGCCGGCGCGGACGGGGCCGACTCGGGCACGACCTCTATGGGCTGCTCGGCCGCCGCGTGGGGGTCCTGGGCCAGTGCCCAGGTCTCGACGACGGCGGGCTCGGGCGGGGCACCGAAGCCCGCGTGGAAGTCGACGTCGGACTCGGCGTCCTCGATGGTCGCGTGCACGATCTCGACGGGCTCGGCGTCGGGTTGCGCGATCTCGGCCGGCGCCTCGGCCTCTATCTCTTTCTCGGCCACCGGCGGCGAGGTCTCCGGCCCGACTGGAGCCGTGGGCACGATCTCCGTGACCGCCGCGGACACGGGCTTCACCGCGATCGGCGCCGGCATGACGGGCGCCGCGACGGCCGCGGGTCGGAGATCGAAGTCGGCGACGATTTCCCGGGCCTCGACGAGCGGGATGGCGCGGCGCTCGGCGATCTCGGCGGCCATGGCCTCCAGGCCGCCGCCGACGACGCGGGTGAAGCGGCAGACGGTGCCCTCGGCGATCGCCATGTTGGTGAGGCCGCCGACGTTGAGGTAGAGGACGCGCGCGGAGGCGTCGGTCTCGCCGTCGGCGCCGAGCGGGCGGTAGAGCGAGCGGATGAGGGCGAAGGCGGAGAGGTCGACGCCCTCGGGCCGCAGGCCGGCGTGGCGGACGGCGCGCAGCAGCCGCTCGACCATCTCACGCTGGGCGGCGACGACGACGACGCGCTGGCGGGGGCCGTCGGGGGTGTCGATGATGCCGAGCGCGTGGAAGTCCAGGACGGCGTTGGCGAGCGGCATCGGCACCTGGTCCTCGGCCTGGGAGCGGACGGCGGCTGCGAGCTGCTTGCGATCGGTGATCGGGGGCAGCTCGAGCGTGCGCAGCACGGTGCGCTGGTTGGCGAGACCGACGCGGACGCGCTTGCCCAGCGGAGCGGAGTGGAAGAGCTCGCGCAGCGCCTCGCCGAGGAGATGCTCGTCGAGGACCTCGCCCTCGCGGATGGCGTCGGGCGGCAGCGGCGCGCCGACGGCCTGCTGGACGGTTATGCCGCCGTTGACGTGGGCCTGCACGGCGGCGGCGTAGCCGGGCTGGATGTCCAGGCCGACGAGGGCACCGCCGCGGCGGCCGAGGCTGATGTTGAGATTGGGGTTGAGCTTGGGCAGGCTGGGCATCGCGATCCTCACACGCCCCGTCCGTCTGGCCTGGCCCGCGGGAGCGGAGGCACGGCCGGCGCGAGGATGGTCCTGGACAGGGGCGTCATCGACCGTGGGGGCGTCCGACTGAAGAGCTGCAAGACGCGATTGCTCATCCGTCCAGGTCCGGCTCAGTGGACGAAGTGGTCGAGGTAGAGGTGCACGAGCGGCTCCCCGGCGAAGACGGCGAGGATCCCGCCGAGCGCGAGGAACGGCCCGAAGGGCACGGCGGTCTTGCGCCCCGCGTGGGCGCCCTTGCGGGCGAGGATGACGGCGCCGACCAGCACCCCGGCGAGGAGGGAGATCAACATCGCCGGCGCGACGGCGGCGCCGAGGAAGAGCCCCATGACGCCCGCCAGCTTGACGTCCCCCATCCCCATCCCCCCGGGATAGGCGAGGGCGGCGACGAGCAGGAAGCCGCCGGCGGCGGCACCGGCAATCAGCCGGCCGGGCTCGCCGGCGGGATCGAGCGCCGTCCCCAGGCCGAGCGCGAGCAGGGCGCCGGCCAGGGTCAGGCGGTTGGGGATGATGCGGTGCTCGAGGTCGATCAGGGCGGCCGGCACGAGGATCAGCACGAGCGCCACGGACAGCGCGATCTGGGCGGCGCCGCTGTGGGCGATGACGGCCGCCGCGCAGAGCAGCGCCGTGGCGAGCTCGACCAGCGGGTAGCGCGCGGAGATGCGCTCCGAGCAGCCGCGGCAGCGCCCGCGCAGCAACAGCCAGGATACGACGGGGACGTTGTCGTAGGGCCGCACCGGGTCGCCGCAGCGGGGGCAGCGCGAGCGCGGCTTGACGAGCGATTCGCGTCGCGGCAGGCGGAAGGCGACGACGTTCAAGAACGAGCCGAAGACGGCCCCGAGCAGGCCGGCGAAGGTTGCCTCCATGCGGGAAGGATCGGCCGGCGGGGGCGCTTGCTTGAGTCCCCGCCGGCCGTGCGCCGGCCTCGCCCGCGACGCCCGCCCGCAGCGACGGGGCGGGGCGCGCGGGTGAGCAGCCGGACCGGCGCCGCCGGCTACCAGCTGCCGCTGGGACAGCCGGCCTTGTAGCCCAGTGTCGATTCGCAGGAGCGCACGACTTCGCCGCTCGCCTTCCTGGTAACGGTGAACTTGTCGCCGTTCGCCGAGGTCGCGGTGACCGAGTATTCGTCGGCCGTGCCTTCGGCTTTGTCGAGATAGGCGTTGCCGTTGCCCGCGGTCTCCTGCACCGACGGTTCGTAGGCCTTGATTTCGCTGAGACTGACGGCTTTGTATTCGCCGTCATGATCGGTCGCGATCGCTTCGGCGGTGGTCGCCGCGGCGTTCGCGAGCGTCTTGGCCCCGGCGTCGACGGCCTTGCCTTTCTGACTGAGGAACGCCGGGATCGCGATCGCCGCGAGGATGCCCACGATCAGGATCACCACCAGCAGTTCGATGAGGGTGAAGCCTTGATCGGAGCCCGGGTCGCAACGCTGTCGGCTTGGCATTTGCACCTCCAACGCAGAGGGGACGGCCCTACGGCCGTCCCCCTCCTGCTTGACTTCTCGGTTGGAGCCCGCCCGATCATCTATGGGATCGAGGGGTCATACAGAGCTTTGCGTTTACGAGCTCCAGGAGCCGCTGACACAGCCGCCGTGTGTGCTTTCGGCGGTCGAGTTGCAGGTGCGCGAGAGTTCGCCGTTGGCGTTACGCGTAATGCTGAACTGAGCCCCGTTGGGAGCTTCGGCGGTCACCGTGTACGTATCTGTGGTCACGTTGGTGGTTTCCAGAATGCAGGCTTCTTTGGCACCCGTGCCACAGCTCGTGACGTTGATGCTCGGTTCGTATTTGTTGAGTTCGGCCTTGGTCATGCCCGTGTATTCGCCACTGTGATCGGTCGCATATGTTTCCGCGGTCGTCTCGGCGGTGCTGGCGAGGGTCTTGGCGCCCGAGTCCACGGCCTTGCTCTTCTGGCTGAGGAACGCGGGAATGGCGATCGCGGCGAGGATGCCGATGATCAGGATAACGACCAGCAATTCGATGAGGGTGAAACCAGCCTCATCCTGGCCGCGCTGGCGCAGTCGATACAACATTGAATCCTCCTGGATCCGTTTTATATGTAGGCGCCAGCCCACAGCTCCACCGCCTCCATACGACGGTACGTCCCCCTTTGGACCGGCCGTGCAGCCGCCCCGCGAGAGTCGCCGGCTTTGCCACGCACCCCTTTGGATGCTCTGCCCTGGAACCTCGGCGCTGGCTCTTTTCAGCGGGGGTATCGACCGTCACCGGCGGCGCTTGAGCGCTGCACGATCGCCTGGACGCATGGCCCGACCGAGTGGCCATTCGCTGCGAGACCTCCGAGCGCCGCCGCCGTCACGCCGGCGCGCGCCCCTACATCTTCGTGGGCGTCATCTTCGGCGCGTTGGCCCGGGCGGCCTTCTCGACCCACGGCGCCTGGGCGTCGACCTCGGGCAGGCGCACCCCGTCGCCGTGGCACCAGGGGCAGGTAACCTCCTGCGACTTGCCTTCGAGGTTGGAGATCACGCGCCCGCTGCCGCGGCAGGGCATACAGGATTCGGGTCGCTTGGCCATCGGCCGCGAGCTTAGCGCGCCGGGCGCGTGGATCGCGCTCGGGCTGATCGCGGCGCTGGCGGCGGCGCTTCGCTTCGGGCACCTCGGCGCGGTCGTCGGCGACCCGTTCTACGACGGCGCGGTGCGCAGCATGACGCTGTCGTGGCACAACTTCTTCTTCGGCGCCGTCGAGCCCTCGGGGGCGGTGGCGATCGACAAGCCGCCGGTGGACCTGTGGCTGCAGGTGGCGAGCGTCGAGCTCTTCGGCTTTCGCCCGGCGACGCTGAAGCTGCCCGAGGCCCTGGGCGGCACGCTGGCGGTGGTCGGGCTCTTCTTCGCGCTGCGCCGCGCCTTCGGGGCGCGCGCGGGGCTGGCGGCGGCGCTCGCCCTGGCGGTGCTGCCGATCGAGGTGATCACGGCGCGCAGCGACACGATGGACGCGGTGATGATGGCGCTGATGGTGCTCGCCCTGCTGTGCGCGGTGCGGGCGGCGCAGAGCGGGCGCACGCTGTGGCTGGCGGCGGCCGCGGCCGCCCTGGGGGTGGCGTTCGACGTCAAGCTGCTGGAGTCGCTCGTCGCGCTCCCGGGCCTGGCGCTGCTGGCCTGGCTAGGCCTGCCCGGCCGCCGCCGGCGGCGCCTGGCGCAGCTGACGCTGGCGGCGGTCGTCTATGTGGCGGTGGCGCTGTCGTGGCTCACCGCGACACTGCTCTTCCCGGCCCATGAACGCGCCTACGCCTACGGGTCGACGAACGGCAGCGCGTGGAACTCGGCGTTCGTCTTCAACGGGCTGGACCGGGTGCAGAACAAGACCCTGGAAGGCGTCCAGCCGGGTTTCATCCAGGGCCACCACTATCCGGAGCGCACGGCGCAGCAGCGCTACCGGATTCCGATCGTGCCGCCCTCGCCGACGCGCCTGCTGGCCCGCATCGGGCCGCTGTCGGCGAACTACCTAGGGCTGGAGGCGCTCGCCGGCCTGCTGCTCGGCGCCGGCGCGCTGGCCGCGCTGTGTTGGCCGCGCACGGCGCCCCCCCTACCGGATGCCCTGCGGGTGCAGAGGGCGACGCTGGCCGGGCTGATGCTGTGGCTGCTGACGGGCGTGGTGCTGTTCAGCCACATGGCGCGCCTGCACCCCCGCTACACCGAGGGCTTCACCCCGGCGGTGGCGGCGACGCTGGGCATCGGCGCGGCGTGGGCCACGGCGCGCCGCACGCGGGGGCGGCTGCTGGCTCTGACCGTGACGCTCGTGGCGGTCGCGATCTACGCGCAGTCGCTGCTGTTCGGGACCAGCGCCCTGTGGTGGGTGACGGCGGCCGGGGCGCTCGGGGCGTTGGGTCTCGCCTTTGCCGGCGTGGCGCGGGGCGCGCTCGGCCGCGTCGCGGTGCTCGCGGCGACGCTCGTCTGCCTGCTGGCGATCCCTCTCTCCACGGCGCTGCGGGCGCAGCGGGAAAACCTGTCTGACACGAACAGCCTCGGCCTGCTGCACAAGGACGAGCTGGGGCCGTTGAGCAAGTACCTGCGCGCCCACCAGGGCTCTGCCTACTACGAGGCGGCGTTCGACTCCGGGACGAAGATGGGAGAGCTCGTCGAGCGCGACTCCCGCCCGATCCTGGTGCTGACGCTGCTGGAAGGCAAGGTCTTCACATCGGTCGCCCGCCTGCGGGCCCTGGCAAAGGCGGGCAGGGTGCGCTACGCGTTCGTCGACGGCTACTGCGGCCCCCACTCGGCGTCCACGGAAACCGACTGCGCGCCTCCCGTGCGCTGGGTCGTCAGCCACGGCGTCGACGTCTCGCGGCAGGCGGGGCTGCCCCGGCCGGGGATGCTGTGGCTGTTGCCCGGGGCGCCGGGGTACCCGCATTCGCGATCGACCGCGCCCGCCGGCCGTGGCGCCGGCGCCACGGCCGGCTCGACGTCGCGGAGGGCCGGGAGCCGGAAATAGCCCCGGCGGCGTGTAGCGTTAGGGCCATCATGAGCACCGTCGAGGCGCCGGTATCGCTACGCATCCTCGTCGTCGACGACGAGGCCTCGCTGCGCGACACGTTGACGCGCTCGTTCTCACGCGAGGGCCATACCGTCGAGTCGGTCGCCTCCGGCGCGGAGGCGATGGCGCGGGCGGACGAGGAGCAGTTCGACGTGATCCTGCTCGACGTCGCCCTCGGGGCCGGCCCCAACGGATACGAGGTCTGCCGGACGCTGCGGGAGCGGCGCAACGTGGTGCCGATCATCATGCTCACCGCGCTCGACACCGAGGCCGACGCGGTGCAGGGCCTGGAGGCGGGCGCGGACGACTACGTCACCAAGCCCTTCGGCCTGGCCGAGCTGCGCAGCCGGGTGCGCGCCGTGCTGCGCCGGGCGGCGCCGCGCCCACCGAGCAGCGAGGTGCTGCGCGTCGGGGAGGTGGCGCTCGATCGCAGCCGCCGCGAGGTGACCGTGAACGGCGAGCCCGTGCGCCTGACGTTCTCCGAGTTCGAGTTGCTGGCGAGGCTGATGGCCGAGCCGGGGCGGCTGCTCAACCGCCAGGAGCTGCTGCGCGCGATCTGGGGCGACTCTGCCTACCGCGACCCGCGCGCGATCGACGTCCACATCCGCCACCTGCGCGAGAAGCTCGAGCGCCGCCCGGAGGAGCCGCGGCTGATCCTGACGGTGCGCGGCGCCGGCTACCGCTTCCAGGAGCCGTGAGCGCCGATGGGACTGCGCCCGCGACTGCTGGCGGCGCTGCTGTTGACGAGCGCCGTCACCCTGGCGGTCGCGGCTCTGGCGCTGCTCTCGCCGCTGGAGCAGCGGCTGCGCGAGGACGGCGAATCGCGGGTCCTGACGGCGGTTGGCGCCTCACGCCCGGAGTTCGCCGAGATCGAAGCCGAACCAGGGGTGCGGGGCGGTTTGCAGCGCACCCAGCTGGAAGCGGCGGCGAGCGCTCTGCGCCGCCGCTCGCAGGCGACGGTGGCGGTTCTCAACAGCCGCCTCGACGTCGAATACAGCGGCGAGAACGTCAGCCAGAACGTGCCCGACTACTTCGGCCAGGCCCGCCAGGCGTTCGCCAGCCACCGCCGCGTGAATCGTCTGATCGGCAACGAGCTCGTGGTCGCCTATCCGCTGGTCATCGCCGGGCACCGCTACGTGCTGGTCCTGACGCGCCGCCTGGACTACGTGGCGTCGGCCTTCGACGTCGTCCAGAACGCCTTCCTGGAGGGCGCCCTGGCAGGACTCGGCATCGCGCTGCTGCTCGGCATCGGCCTGACGACGCGCCTGCTGCGCCGCCTGGAGCGCCTGCGCGACGCCACCAGGGAGCTGGAGCGCAGAGGACTGCAGGCCGATCCCCTGCCCCAGGACGATCGCCGCGACGAGATCGGCGAGCTCGCCCGCGCCTTCGCCCACATGCAGACGCGGCTGCGGCGCCAGGAGGCGGCGCGGCGTGCCTTCGTGGCGACGGCCTCGCACGAGCTGCGCACCCCTCTGGCCTCGCTCGACGGCACCCTGGAGCTGCTCGAGGACGATCTCGCCAACGAGCCGCTGGACATCGA
>DATKPO010000025.1:0-27778 GCA_035524055.1 Solirubrobacteraceae bacterium | reverse complement strand
TGCGCGAGGGGGCGGCGTCGATCGTCCAGCTCGAGCTGCTGCCCAGGCCGCCGCGGCGGCGCCCCGACGAGCGCACGCCGTGGCCGGAGTGGCCGCTGAAGTACCGCCTGAGCTATGCCATGGACGAGGCCCAGGCCACGGGCGTCGGCGAGCAGGACTACTCGGTGGTCACGACCGCGTTGCGCGGCGACGCGGCGGGCCGCGTGCAGGCGCTGCGGATCGCCCAGGCCGAGCCCAACCCGCCGTTCGCGCCGGTGCCGGGCAGCGAGCGTGAGCTGCCGGCGCAGCTGGTGCTGCTGGCGATGGGCTTCCTGCACCCCGAGCAGGCCCTGCTCGAGCAGTTCGGCGTGGAGCCCGACGCCCGCGGCAACGTCGCCTGCGCCAAGCCCTACACGACCTCGGTGCCGGGGGTGTTCGCCGCCGGCGACGCCCGCCGCGGCCAGTCGCTGATCGTGTGGGCGATCAACGAGGGACGCCAGTGCGCGCGCATCGTCCAGCGCCATCTCGACGGCCTCGACGCCGATGGCGTTCCCCCCGTTGGGGGGGCGAGGTCCGAGGACGAGGGCCTGCCCGGCCACGCCGACGCCGACGAAGGGCCGGAGGGGCCGCCGCAGCACGTCGGCCCGGGGATCGAGGTGGAGTAGGCCGTGGCCTCGCGGCCGCTGCCTCGGGCGTGCGTGATCGGCGCCGGCTCCTCCGGGATAGCGGCCGCCAAGGCGCTGGCCGACCGCGGCATACCCTTCGACTGCTTCGAGGCGTCCGACCGGGTCGGCGGCAACTGGGTGCTGAACAACCGCAACGGGATGTCCTCGGCCTACTCGACCCTGCACATCAACACCTCGCGGGAGCGGATGGAGTACGCCGACCTCCCGATGCCGAAGTCCTACCCCGACTTTCCCCGCCACGACCAGATCGCGCGCTACTTCGATAGCTACGTCGAGCACTTCGGCCTGCGCGAGCGGATCGCCTTCGAGACCTCCGTCGAGCACGTCCGGCGCCGCCCCGACGGCGCCTTCGAGGTCGGCCTCGACAGCGGCGAGCAGCGCCCATATGACGCCGTGCTCGTCGCCAACGGCCACCACTGGGATCCCCGCTGGCCCGAGCCGCCGCTGCCGGGGTCCTTCGCGGGCGAGCTGATCCACTCCCACGACTACCGCGACCCCAGCCAGCTCGCCGGCCGCCGGGTGGTGGTGGTCGGCGCCGGCAACTCCGCGATGGATGTCGCCGTCGACGCCAGCTACCACGCGCAGGCGACGACCCTCGTGGTCCGCACCGGGGTGCACGTCGTCCCGAAGTACATCCTCGGGCAGCCGCTCGACGCCGGGGTGCGCCCCAGCCGGGTGCCCTTCCAGTGGCTGCTCGGCGGGATGCAGGTCCTTTTGCGCCTCACCGTCGGACCGATGGAGCGCTACGGGCTGCCGCGGCCCGAGCACCGCCTCGGCCGGACCCACCCGACGGTCTCGACCCGCATCCTCGACCGCCTCGCCCACGGCGAGATCTCTGTCAAGCGCGGAATCGAGCGGCTGGAGGGCGCCGAGGTGCTCTACACCGACGGCACCCGCGAGGCCGCCGATCTGATCGTCTGCTGCACCGGCTACAGGATCACCTTCCCCTTCTTCGACGACGCCTTCTTCGCGGCGCCCGATAACCAGCTGGTGCTCTACAAGCGCATCTTCGAGCCCCGCCAGCCCGGCCTGTTCTTCGTGGGGTTCGTCCAGCCCTGGGGCGCGATCATGCCGATCGCCGAGATCCAGGGCCGCCTGATCGGCGACCACCTCCTCGGCGAGTACGCCCTGCCGAGCGTGGGGGAGATGGAGCGCGACATGCGCCGCATGCAGCGCCGCCAGGAGCGCCGCTACCTGCCGTCCAAGCGTCACACGATCCAGGTCGACTACTCCAACTACGTCGTCGAGCTCGAGCGCGAGCGCCGCGCCGGCGCTGCGCGCGCCCGCGACCGGGGCTTTCAGCCGCCGGTGCCCGCCCGGGCGGCGGAGGTCGCCACCGCACGGTCCTAGACTGGGTCGTCGTGCGATTCTGCCGCCACAACCGCTTCATCGAGCGCTGTCCGATCTGTCGCGAGACCGTGCCCGGCCTGGCGCCTCCCGAGAAGGTCGCCGGCAGGGGCGGCGGCTCCCGCGCCGGCAGGCAGCCAGCCACGGGGACCCGCGCCGGGGCGGCCGGGGCCGCCCGCAAGCCGCGCCGGGGCCGCGGCGCTCCCGAGCTGCACGTCCGCCAGGAGCTCCGTGCCGAGGACGACGGCTACCGCTGCGATCTGGCGCCCGGCCTGCGATCCTCGATCGACGCCGAGCGGCTCGCCCAGGAGGTCGCCTTCGCCGACGGCCGCTGGCTGGCGATCCGGATGGCGCCGCCCGACCTCTACGGGGAGATCCGCGAGCAGGAGGACCGCGACGAGGCGAGCTGGATGTGCTTCCTGGCGGCCTACCTCTCCCCACTGCAGGGCCCGGACCCCTTCCTCGGGGTGCGCCAGGCGCTGCGGGCCGACTGGCGCGCCGGCGAGCTCCCCGATCTCAGCGAGCTCCCGCTGGGTCCGCGCACCTCGCACGATCCCGCCCGCGGCGAGGCGACGCTGCGGGCGTACCTGCAATGGAAAGAGCACGGCGACCGCCAGGCCGGGGGGGAGGGCGGCGCGTTCGTCGGCGACCCCGTTTGGACGCCGGCGCGACGCTTCGAGCGGCTCTTCGAGCGGCTCACCCTGCCCGGCCTGGCGCGGATGGGCCGCTACGACCTGCTCGTCACCCTCGGTCGGATCGGGGTCTACGAGCTGCACACCGACTCCCTCTTCCTCGCCGCCGGCCGCGGCGGCGCCGACGGCGATCTGACACTGCTGGCCGCCAAGCGCCTGTTCGGGATCGGCGAGCCGATGCACCTGGAGCGGCGTGCGCGGGCCCTGGCGCAGGCGATGTCGGTGCCCGCCGAAGCCCTCGACCTGGCGTTCGCCAATTGGGGCGCCGGCGAACGCGCGACCCTCGGGGTACCGGCCGAGGCGTTCGACGACCACGCCCTGCAGCGCGCCCGCACCGCGCTCGAGCTCTAGAAAAAGTGCCGTCCTGTCGGACTCCTAGAGTGCACGCATCCCCAAACCCCGCCTGCGCCAATGGGAGTCGCGATGCCACTCTGCTTCATCGAGCCAAAAGACGCAATTCGCGTGATCGCCGACTCGGTCGGTCGCGAAGCTCGTCGCCAGCTCGTCGGCGAGGTCGTGCGGGCATGGGTCGATGACATCCCCGACCAGGAGCTCTCGGTCCACTACGCCAAGGCCGTCGCCGATCTCGACGACGAGGATCTCCAGTTGCTCGCCGCCTGGCATGCCTCGCTGGAGGTCGGCCAGCCGATCGCCAACACCGAATTCCTGGTCGGCGTCTTCCACAGTCTCGGCGAGAACCGCCGGGAGGCACTCAAGATCGCCGCTGGCTTCCGCGGCGAGGAGGCGCTGCAGGCGGGCGTCGCCGAGGACGAGGCGCTGGACACCGTGCTCCCGTGCCTCTCGCGCGAGCGCGCGATCGAGCTGGCCAACGAGTGCATCCAGCTCTACACCTGGGACCGGCTGGGCTGCGACAACTAGCCGCCGGCGAGCCCTCGCGTTGGAGCTCGGGCGCCGGCGGTCGGCAAGGCCCTGCCGGCGTCCCCACGTCCGTCCGATCGGCCTCGCGGCTCCGGGCACGGCCGTTTTGCGCTAGATAAGCAGCCGTGCGCGCTCCGCCCGACAGAATCCCGGCTCCCGCCTTCCTCACCCACCTGCGCTGGGTCAACGTGAAGTCCCTGCGCATGGAGCGCCAGCTGGGCCGGCCCGTGCTGATCGAGTTCTGGGACTTCTGCCGGCCCAACTCGCTGCGCACCCTGCCATATCTGAAGGCCTGGCACGAGCGCTACGGCGAGGACGGCGGCGCCGGCGGCCTGCAGGTCATCGGCATCCACTCCCCCGGGTTCCCGCCCGGTCGCGGCCGGGCCTCCGTCACGGCGGCGGTCGCCCGGCTCGGCATCGAGTACCCGGTTCTGCTCGACCCCGATCTCGAGATGTGGCAGGAGTACGAGAACCAGGGCTGGCCGGCGCGCTACCTCTTCGACGGCCGGGGGTCGCTGTTCGACTACCACTACGGCGAGGGCGCCTACACGGAAACCGAGCTTGCCATCCAGGAGCTGCTGCAGGTGCGACGCGAGCCGCTTGCGCCGCTGCGAGCCGAGGACGCACCCGACGCCCAGGTGGCGCCGCAGACCGAGGACCAGCCCGGCGCCTACAGCGGGCCCTACGAGGCCGGCGCCGTGTGGGCGGTCCTGGACGGCGCCGGCGCGATCAAGGTCAACGGCGCCGAGCTGGCCGTGACAGCTCCCGGCGCCCACCTCCTGGTCGAGCACGGGCGGCACACGGAGGGCGTGCTCGATCTGGAGATGGGGGAGGGCGTGGAGTGCCTCGCGACGTGCTTCACCCCGGGGGTCGTCTGAGCGCGGGCCGCGGGAGCGCGGAGCCCGCCAGGCCGGTGTTGGAGCTCCGGCTAGGCCGTCGCCGGCCGCAGCTCGGCGTGGGTGCGCCCGGAGAGCAGCCCCAGCAGGCGCGGCGGGCCGTCGTCCTCGACGGCCACGCAGGTGCCCGGCCAGTATGGGCCGCCGGCCGGCGCCGAGCGCAGGAAGTAGCCGTCGTAGGTCCAGCAGCCGGTGTTCATCAGTCGCGCCCCGCCGGAGCCCCGCCACTCCGACTCGGCGTCGCCCGGCAGCGGCCCCGCGCGGTGGGTGTGGCCGAAGATGACGTGGGCCTCGCCGAGACCCAGCCGGGCGGCGACCTCGCCCATCGCGCGCAGGCCGGCCCGGCGCAGCTCTCCGGTCGAGATGTCGGCGTTGAACGGTCCCAGCCCGGCGCGGTTCAGTGCGGCGACGGCGAGGGGAAAGCCCGCCGCGAGCGCCCGGGCGCGCAACGTCCGGGCCAGCCCGCCGCCGTTGCGTGACTCCTCGCCGTTCAACGCGTGCCAGGCGCGCACCGTCAGACCGCCGTTGAGAGCTTCACCCGTCCTCGCCTGGCGGGCGATGGCGTCGATCCAGGCGAACACCGGAACCGTAACCGCCTCGTAGTCCTCGGGCGAGGAGAAGCCGCGCGCCGGACGGCGCAGCAGGCGCCCCATGGCGCCGATGCCCAGGCGCTCCATCGTGGGGATCGTCAGATGGCAGTCGAGGTAGTGGCCGTGGGTGGCGTAGACATCCTCGCGCAGCCACAGGCCGGGGTAGGCGACGCTCAGTCGCGCCGGCTGCGCCCAGCTGGCGAGCTGGGCGAGCATCGTCGAGCCCGCCGCGGCGGCGAAGCGTTGCTCGACGCCCAGCGGCTGCTGGCCGGGAAGCTCGCCGCGCCGCTGCAGCCAGGGCTCGACGAGGGCGTGGTCGTGGTTGCCGGCGAGCGCCACCACCTCACGGCCCGCAAGGACCCCGCCGAGGTCTTCGAAGAACGGCCGCGCCGCCGCCAGCGCCTCGTGGCGCGGCCCGTGACGCAGCTCGAGGACGTCGCCTAGCAGCACCACCCTGTCGGCTTCGGCACACCGCTCCAGCAGCGCCGCCCGCAGCTCCGGCCGGCGCAGCAGGTCCACACCCGAGGCCGCCCCGAGGTGCAGGTCGGAGACTACGAGTGTCAGCAACTACCGCTGCGCCCTCACGCGGGCTGGCCGGCGGCGGCGGCGTGGCGGATCGGCTTGGGCAGCATGAAGCGCACGTCCTCGCGCACCACGTGCAGCTCGGAGATGTCCTCCTCGCGGACTCCCCGCTCGCGGAAGAGGTCGAGCACGTCCTGCACGAGGTTGTCCGGGGCGCTGGCACCGGAGGAGATCCCGACGACACGCCGTCCGGCGAGCCACTCCTCGCGCACCTCACGGCGGTTGTCGATCAGATGGGCCTCGGTGCCACAGTCACGGGCGACCTCGACGAGACGCACCGAGTTCGACGAGTTGCGCGAGCCGATCACCAGCACCAGGTCGCACTCGCCCGCCATCTGCTTCACGGCGGCCTGGCGGTTGGTCGTGGCGTAGCAGATGTCGTCGGTGCGGGGGCCCACGATATTCGGGAAGCGCTGCCTCAGGCGGGCGACGACACCCGCCGTCTCGTCCACCGAGAGCGTCGTCTGGGTGACGTAGGCGACGCGGTCGGGATCGGCGACCTCCAGCGCGTCGACGTCGTCCTCGCTCTCGACGAGCACGATCCGATCCGGCGCCTCGCCGGTGGTTCCCTCCACCTCCTCGTGGCCGGCGTGGCCGACGAGCACGATCGTGTAGCCCTGCTCGGCGAAGCGCCTGGCCTCGACGTGGACCTTGGTGACCAGGGGACAGGTGGCGTCGATCGTCTGCAGCCCCCTGATCCGGGCGTTGGCGCGCACGCTCGGCGCGACGCCGTGGGCGGAGAAGACCGTGACGGCGCCCTCGGGGACGTCGTTCTCGCTCTCCACGAAGATCGCTCCCTGCCCGCGAAGCTCGTCGACGACGTGCTTGTTGTGCACGATCTCCTTGCGCACGTAGACCGGGGCGCCGTGCAGGGCGAGTGCCCGCTGCACGGTCTGCACCGCCCGATCGACGCCGGCGCAGTAGCCGCGGGGGGCGGCCAGCAGGATTCGCCGCACCGTGTTTCCAGGCTCGGACACCTGGCCCATTGTAGGGATCGCAAGTTTGCCGGCCGTCCTTTGCATGGAGGCTCGCCCCGGCTAGGCTGCACCTCATGCCCCAGCGCCATCTCGACCGCCTGACGGCTGTGGACGCCTCCTTCCTGCACCAGGAGGGTCCCAACTCGCACATGCACGTAGGCGGCCTCACCGTCCTGGAGGGTCCCCCGCCGACGCTGGAGGAGTTCCTCGCCCAGATTCGCCAGCGGCTGCACCTCGTGCCGCGCTACCGCCACAAGCTCGCCCACACCCACACCGCGCTCGACAGCGGCCGGCCGGTGTGGATCGACGACCCCAGCTTCAACCTCGAGTACCACGTCCGTCACACCGCGCTGCCGGCGCCCGGCGACTGGGATCAGCTGTGCGGCCTGACGGCGCGGATCTTCTCCCAGCAGCTCGACCGCTCCAAGCCGCTGTGGGAGATGTGGCTGATAGAGGGTCTCCAGGAGGACCGCTTCGCGCTGATATCGAAGACCCACCACAGCCTGATCGACGGCATCGCGGGAATCGACCTCGCGACGGTCCTGTTCGACCTCAGTCCCGATCCGCCGCCGATTCGCCACTCCGGGCGCGCCTGGCAGCCGCACCGCGAACCCGGTTCGCTGGAGCTCGCGCTGGCCGGGCTGAGAGGCGCGGTGCGCGCCAGCCTGGAGGTCGCGGGCGGGGTCGTCGACGCCCTCACACACCCCGACCGCGCCCTCAGCGGCGCCCGGGAAGCCGCCGAGGGCATCGGCGAGATCGTCTGGGCCGGACTGAACCCGGCGCCGGCGACGCCGCTGAACGTCGACATCGGGCCGCACCGGCGGTTCCGCGGAGTGGGCTGCCGGCTGGAGGACTTCAAGCTCGTCAAGAACGCCTTCGGCTGCACCGTCAACGACGTCGTCCTCGCCGTCGTCGCCGGCGCCCTGCGCAGCTTCCTCATCAGCCGCGGGGTGCGCACCGAGGGCCTCGAGCTGCGCGCCCTGGTGCCCGTCTCGGTGCGCGCCGAGGACGAGCACCATCAGCTCGGCAACCGCATCGTCGTGATGCGGGGTCCGCTACCCGTCTACATCTCAGACCCCGTCCAGCGCCTGGCGTTCGTCAAACGCGAGATGGACGGCCTCAAGGAGTCAAAGCAGGCTCTGGGGGCCGAGGTCATCGCCAACGTCCAGAACTTCGCTCCGCCGACGATCCTCGCCCAGGCCTCGCGGCTGAACTTCTCCACGCGTCTCTTCAACCTCATCGTCACCAACGTCCCCGGTCCCCAGTTCCCGCTCTATGTCCTGGGGCGCAAGATGCTCGAGGCCTACCCCGTCGCCTTCCTGCCCCAGCACCACGCCCTGGCGATCGCCATCATGTCCTACAACGGCCAGATGAACTTCGGCCTGCTCGGCGATCTCGACGCCATGTACGACATCGAGCAGCTCGGCGAGGGCATCGCGGGCGAGCTCGCCACGCTGCTCGAGCTGGCCCGCGAGGGCGAGGCTGCCGCGACGCCGGTCTGACGTCAGCTGCGAGCGCCTCTCAAAACCCGAGCGCGAACTTCGCGTCCTCGCTCATCTTCTCCGGCGACCACGGGGGAGTGAAGACCATCTCGCACTCCACCGCCTCGACTCCTTCCAGCTCACCCACGAACTCTTCCATCTGTTCTGTCACCTGCGGGCCGATCGGACAGGCCGGGGTGGTCAGGGTGAAGCTGATGTGGACCTCGCCGCCGTCGACCTCGACGCCGTAGATCAGGCCGAGCTCGACGAAGTCCAGCCCCAGCTCGGGGTCGATCACGTTGGACAGCGCGTCGAAGACGTCGTCGACGGTGACCTCGGGGGCGCTCCGCGGCTCGTCCGGCACGGCGGCGGGCTCAGCCAATGGAGCCGACCATCTCCAGCTGAATCAGCCGGTTGAGCTCGACGGCGTACTCCATCGGCAGCTCCTTGGTGACGGGCTCGATGAAGCCGTTGACGATCATCGCCGCCGCCTCGTCCTCGGTGAAGCCGCGGGAGCCCATGTAGAAGAGCTGGTCGTCGGAGATCCGACCGACCGTGGCCTCGTGGGCGACCGAGACGTGGGGGTTCTGGATCTGGATGTCCGGCCAGGTGTCCGAGCGGGAGATCCCGTCCATCATCAGCCCGTCGCACTGGACCCGGGATTTCGAGCCCGCCGAGTTGGCGCCCATCTTGACCAGGCCCCGGTAGCCCATGATCCCGCCGTCCTTGGAGATCGACTTCGCGAGGATGTTGGAGGTCGTGTTCGGCGCGAGATGGACGACCTTGGCGCCGGTGTCCTTGTGGACGCCGCCGGAGGCGACGCCGACGTTGAGGTGGTCGGCGCGGGCGCCCTCGCCCATCAGGTAGGAGCCGGGGTAGAGCATCACGTACTTCGCCCCCATCGAGCCCCCGACCCACTCGACCGTGCCGCCGGCGTCGACGACGGCGCGCTTGGTGTTGAGGTTGTAGACGTCCTTGGACCAGTTCTGGACCGTCGTGTAGCGGGCCTTGGCGCCCTCGTGGACGAAGATCTCCACGACCGCCGAGTGCATCGAGTTCACCGAGTACGTCTGGGCGGTGCAGCCCTCGATGTAGTTCACCTCGGAGCCCTCGTCGGCGACGATCAGGGTGTGCTCGAAGGTGCCCTCCCCGGCGCCCTCCATGCGGAAGTACGCCTGCAGGGGCAGGTCCACCTTGACGCCCTTCGGGACGTAGAGGAAGGAGCCCCCGGACCAGACGGCGCCGTGCAGGGCGCTGAACTTGTTGTCCTGGGCCGGGACGCATTTGTTCATGAAGTACTTCTGGACGAGGTCGGGGTACTCGCTGATGGCGGTGTCCATCGAGCAGAACATGATCCCGAGCTTGCAGTACTCCTCCTTCAGGCCCTCGTAGACCGGCTCCTGGCGCCACACGCCGACGACGCCCGCGAGGTGCTCGCGCTCGGCCTGGGGGATGCCGAGGTCCTCGTAGGTCTGCTTCATCTCCGCCGGGACGTCGTCCCAGCTGTCGAAGCGCCCCGCGGTGGGGGGGGAGTAGAGGACGAGCTCGTCGAGGTTCAGCCCCGAGAGGTCCACGCCCCACCGAGGCATCGGCTTGCGCTCGAAGATCTCCAGCGATTTCAGGCGTTTGTCGGCCATCCAGTCGGGCTCGCCCTTGATCTTGGACAGCTCCCGCACCACCTCCCGCGAGATGCCCTGGCGGGCAAGCAGCTGTCCCTGATCGTCCTCGACGATCGGGCTCGGCTTGGCGATTCTGGCGGTGTCGGTGGCAGCCATGGCTCTCTCCTTTCGGCAATCCCGTGCTCGCGAGTAGGAATTCTATCGCGTGCGGGGCGTGGGCCGGCGTGGCGCGTCGGGGTGGGGCATTGAGGGTGGCGCGCGGAGTGGCGCGCGGGCCCCTCCAAATCGGGGAGAAAACACCCCTCGGAATCGGTGATTTGCGACCCCAGCTACTTGCATCTACTCTAAAGATGTTAGAGTACGTTCATGTCGACGGCGGCCGTCGAGCAGGCGTTGAAGGCTCCCCTGCGCGAGCGCGGCCAGCGGCTGCTCGAGATTCCCGAGGATCAGTGGTTCGATCGCAAGTCGCGGCGGATCGCTCCACGCGATCTCGCCAACGACCTGATCGGCATGGCCAACGCCGACGGGGGCACGATCGTGGTGGGGCTGTGGAAGGGGCGCGTCGAGGGCGGGGATCGAGACGTCGTGCGCCGCAACGCCCAGATGCAGGCCGCTATCGACTTCGCCCAGCCGCCGGTGTCGGTGAGGCAGCGACTGGTGAGCTGCCTCGACAGCGACGGCGGCCGCGGCCGGCTGCTCGTCATCGAGGTGCCCACGAGCGAGGTCGTGCACGCCAACTCCAGAGACGAGGTCTTCCTGCGCGTCGGCGACGAGACGCGTCGCCTCAGCTTTCATCAACGCCAGGAGCTGATGTTCGACAAGGGCCAGGCCAACTACGAGGCGCGGCCTCTGCTCGACGTCGGCCCGGAGGCGCTCGATCGTGCCCTGTTGGAGCAGTACGCGGCCGCCGTCGGCCATCCCGACGCGGAGCGCCTGCTGCGTGCCCGCGGCCTGGCGACGCGGAGCGGAGAGCTGACGATCGCCGGCGCGCTGCTGTTCGCGCACGAGCCCCAGGCGGTCCTGCCGGAGTCGTTTGTGCGGGTGCTGCGCTACCGCGGGCGCGAGCGCGGCGCCGGCGCGGGTCAGCAACTGGTGGAGGACGCGCGGATCGACGGGCCGATTCCACTGCAGCTCGCCGAGGCGCGGCGTGTCATCCAGCGCCTGCAGCCCGTCCGCCGGGCGCTGGTCTCTGCCACGGGGCGCTTCGGCGAGGTTCCGCTGATCCCCGAAGACGTCTGGCTGGAGGGTGTCGTCAACGCCGTTGTCCACCGCTCCTACAGCCTCGCCGGGGACCACATCAGGGTCGAGATCTTCGACGATCGCCTGGAGATCTCCAGCCCCGGTCGCTTCCCCGGTCTGGTGGATCCGAGCGATCCCCTGCGCAGCACCCGCTTCGCACGCAACCCGCGCATCGCGCGGGTCTGCTCGGACCTGCACTTCGGCCAGGAGCTCGGCGAGGGGATCCGACGGATGTTCGCCGAGATGCGCGCCGCCGGGCTGATCGACCCCGTCTACCGGCAGACCGCGGGAAGCGTCGTGCTGACGCTGTCCGCCGAATCCGCCGACCTCGCGCTCGACGCGCGTCTGCCCGACGACGCCCGCGTGATCGTCGCCGCGCTGCGGCTCGCCGGGCGGCTCAGCACCGGCGAGGTCGCCGAGGAGCTCGGCCTATCGCGGCCGGCGACGATCCGTCGTCTGGAGACCCTTCGCGGTGAGGGGCTGATCGAATGGGTCGGCAAGAGCGCCCGGGATCCGCGGGCTTACTGGCGGTTGCCGCAGGCATAGGCCCACTCGAAAGTACTCTAAAGAATTTAGAGTAGATGTAAGTAGCGGGTCGATGTTGGCATCGAGCCCGATCAGCTTCGCCATGAGCCCCTCTGGGGCTCATGGCCTCACGCCGGCCAGTCGCTGCCGCCGCCGACGGCGCCGCGGACGACCTTGAGGTTCAGCAGGGCGCACTTGCGCCGGGTCGCCGAGACGGGGATCCCGAGGAGGTCGATCATCCAGTCCGCTCCCAGCTCGCGGACCTCCTCGAGCTCCATCCCCTTGAGCTCTTCGGAGGCGATCGACGCCGCGGCCTGGGAGATCGCGCAGCCGTGGCCGTGGAAGCGCAGGTCCTCGATGCGGCCGTCCTGTACGCGGATCTGCACGCCGAGCTCGTCGCCGCACAGCGGGTTGTGCTCCTCCGCCTCCAGGTCGTGGGGCTCGAGCTCGCCGAAGTTGCGGGGGCGCTTGTAGTGCTCGAGGATGTAGTCCCGGTAGAGGTCGTCCATCAGAGCCCGAACACCTCGCGGCCGGCCTGCAGCGCTTGGATCAGGGCGTCGATATCGGCCGGCGTGTTGTAGACGCCGACGCTCGCCCGCGCCGTCGCCGCGACGCCGAGGCGGCGCATCAGGGGCTGGGCGCAGTGGTGGCCGGCGCGGATGCAGACCCCGCCGCGGTCGGCCAGCTCGGCGACGTCGTGGGGGTGGATTCCCTGGACCGTGAACGACGCCAGACCGCCGCGGCGCTCGGCGTCGGGGGGGCCGACGACGCGCAGGCCGGGGACCTCGGCCAGGCGCTCCAGAAGGTGGCATGTCAGCGCCAGCTCGTGCGTGCGCACACGTTCCATGCCGAGCGCGCCGAGGTAGTCCACTGCGGCGCCCAGGGCGACGGCCTCGGCGATCGGGGGGGTGCCGGCCTCGAACTTGTAGGGCAGCTCGTTCCAGGTCGCCGACTCGAAGTCGACCGCCGCGATCATGTCGCCGCCGGTGAGGAACGGCTCCATCGCCTCCAGCAGCTCGCGGCGGCCGTGCAGCACGCCGATGCCCGTCGGACCGAGCGCCTTGTGGCCGGTCCAGGCGTAGAAGTCGGCGCCCACCGCCGCCACGTCCACCGGCATCTGCGGCACCGCCTGGGCGCCGTCGACCAGCGACACCGCCCCCGCGGCGCGGATGCGGGCCGTCATGGCTGCTACCGGGTTGATCGTGCCCAGGACGTTGGAGACGTGCGTGAACGCCACCAGGCGGACGTCGCCGCGCTCCAGCTCGGCGTCGAGCTGGGCCGGGTCGAGCTGCCCCTCGACGTCGACCTCGAGGTAGCGCAGCCGGGCGCCGCGCTCCCGGCATAGCTGCTGCCAGGGCACGATGTTCGCGTGGTGCTCCATCTGGGTGATCACCACGGCGTCGCCTGGTCCGACGTTGGCGCGGCCCCAGGCGTAGGCGACGAGGTTGATCGCCTCCGTCACGTTCTTGGTGAAGATCGTCGTCCTCGGGTCCGCGTTGACGAACGCCGCGATCCGCTCCCGCGCGCCTTCGTAGGCGGCGTCGGCCTCCTGGGCCAGGGCGTAGACGCCGCGATGGACGTTGGCGTTGTGCTCGCCCAGGTGGCCGGCCAGGGCGTCGATCACGACGGCTGGCTTCTGCGAGGTCGAGGCCGAGTCGAGGTAGACCAGGGGCCGCCCGCCCGGGGTGCGGGCGAAGATGGGGAAATCGCCGCGGACGTCCGGGGCCGCCGCGCCGTGCTCCGCGGCGACGCGTCCGCCGCCGCCGCGTTCCGCGATGCCGGTCAGGGCGGCAGCGGCGTCGAGAGGGACGGTCGTGTCCGCGGCCCCGCTCATCGGCTCGTCGCGTAGGCCTCGATGTCGCCGCGCGCCGCCGCCAGCTTCGCCGCCAGCTTGCCCCGCACGACCTCCTCCAGGGGCTCGTCCTGCAGCTGGCTGACGAGCGGCTCGAAGAAGCCCTCGACGATCACCCGCACCGCGCTCGCCCGGTCCAGGCCGCGGCTCTGCATGTAGAAGATCAGGTCCTCGTCGAGCTCGCCCACCGTGCCGCCGTGCGACGCCGAGACGTCGTCGGCCGAGACCAGCACCGAGGGGATCGCGTCGATCCGGGCCTTCGGGGAGAGCATCAGCGAGTGGATCTGCAGGTACGTGTGGGTCTGCTGCGCCCCCGGGTCGATCTGGATCAGGCCCTCGAAGCTCGCCCGGCTCTGGCCCGTCGCCGCGCCGCGCCAGTGCACGTCGCCGCCCGACGGGCCCGTCTCGTGGAGGTCCACCGCGAAGACGTCCAGCACCTCCTGGGCCTCGGCGAAGAAGATCCCGCGGAACGCCATGTCGCCGCCGGGCTCGCTGACCGCCAGCTCGAGGTGCTGGCGCACCAGGTGGCCGCCGAGCAGCGCCGGCAGCCAGTGGCAGTAGGCGTCGCGGCCGACCTGCACGAAGCGCGTCGAGGCGTCGAAGACCTCGGCCGAGGCGTTGCCCGAGCCGCCGCTGAAGTCCTGCACCTGCGCCAGCCGGCAGCGGGCGCCGTCCTGGAGGTAGAGCTCGAAGGCGTTCGCGCTCAGCGCCTGGCCCTCGACGTCGCCCGCCAGGTCGTACTCGTGCACCCGGAAGTCGCTCGCCCGCTCGCCCACGATCAAGGTGCGCCCGTACTGCGCCGTGCCCGCCTCGGCGATCGCGTAGACGATCTCGAACGGCTCCGCCACCGCCAGGCCGGCGGGGACGTGCAGGAAGGCGCCGCCCGTCCAGAACGCCGCGTTGGCCGCCTCCAGCTTGTTGCGGTCGTAGACCAGGCGCCTGGAGTACCACTGGGCGAACAGCTCCGGGTGCTCCCGCGCGGCGTCCTGAAGCGAGCACAGGATCACCCCGCGCTCGGCCAGCCCGGGGCTGAGCTCGACCGCCACCACCGAGCCGTCGACCTGCACGATCCGGCCCGCCCGCTCGCGCTCGGGCAGCGTCTCGGTCACGACCGCCGGGATCGCCTCCGGACCGGGGGAGTGGTGGCGGACCTCCAGCGCGTCGAGGTCCAGGCTCTCGAAGCTCGTCGTCCAGAAGCCCGAGCGCCGCCACACCGGCAGCTCCAGCGACTCGTACGCCGCCAGCGCCGCCTCGCGCAGCTGCGCCAGCGAGCGGCCGTCGCCCGCGCCCGCGCCGTGCAGGGCGTGGTACAGCGTCGCCTCGCGGTGACGGCCGGCCTTGACCGCCACTCCGCCCGTGCCGGGCTTGACCGCGCGGGCCGGCTCGGCCGACTCCTCGCCGGTGCGGGCGGGCGACTCCTCGCCGGTGCGACCGGGCTCGGCCGACTCCTCGCCGGCCATCACTGGCTCCCCGCCGCGGCCGGCTCGGCGCCGAACTCGCGGCGGATCTCGTCGTAGCCTTCGCGCTCCAGGCGCTCCACCAGCTCCACCCCGCCCTCCAGCACGATCCGGCCGTCGAGCATGATGTGCACGAACTGGGGCTTGATGTAGTGCAGGATCCGCTGGTAGTGGGTGATGATCAGCGCCCCCAGGCCCTGCTCGGAGTGCAGCTTGTCCACGCCCTCCGCCACCGTCCGCAGGGCGTCGATGTCCAGGCCCGAGTCGGTCTCGTCGAGGATCGCGACGTCGGGTTTCAGCATCGCCATCTGCAGGATCTCGGCGCGCTTCTTCTCGCCGCCCGAGAAGCCCTCGTTGAGGTGGCGCGAGGTGAACGACCGGTCGACGTCGAGCAGCTCGATCGCGTGCTGCAGCTCGTTGCGGAACTCCTTGACCTGGATCGGATCCTCGCGCTTGGCGTTGATCGCCATCCGCAGGAAGTTCGCCACCGACACCCCCGGGATCGACACCGGGTACTGGAAGGCCAGGAACAGGCCCGCCTTGGCCCGCTCGTGCGGCTCCGCCTCGGTGATGTCCTCTCCCTTGAAGATGATCGCGCCCTCCGTCACCTCGTAGCCGGGGTGGCCGAGCAGGGTGTTGGCGAGCGTCGACTTCCCGGAGCCGTTGGGCCCCATCAGGGCATGCACCTCGCCCCGATCGATGCTGAGGTCGACGCCTCTGAGGATCTCGCGCTCCTCGATGCGGACGTGCAGGTTGCGTATCTCCAGATCGGCCATGGTCTCCTTCGCTTTTTACGTTCAGGCGGTTGCCAGGGGAAGTTCGCCGCCGGCGCCGGCGGTCATCGCACCGCTCAACGACGCCTCGGCGAGACCGCCGGCCAGCTCCGCGAGAGTCGTCTCCCGCAGGGTGCCGACGATCGCCATCCGCACCCGCGTCCACAGCAGCTTTGTCGGACACACGTGCGATCCCGACGGCCGCTTGGACTCGCGGGCGCAGACGATGCTGCCGTCGGGATTCTCCGAGATGCACTCGATCGGCGCGATCGCGCCCTCCAGCGCCTCGACGACCTCGGCCATCGTGATCTGCGTCGCCGGACGCGCCAGCATGTAGCCGCCGCGCGACCCGCGGCGGCTGTCGACGAGACCGGCCTTGCGCAGGCGGGCCACGAGGTGCTCGAGGTAGGCCAGCGGGAGGCCGTCGTGCTCGGCGATCTCCGCCAGCGGCACCACCGGCTCCTCGCCGGCCTCGATGGTCCTGGCTCGCTGCGCCAGGGCCACCATCACCCGCACGCCGTACTCCGCCTTGGTCGAAAACATCATCGTTCGAATACCTACCTGCTTGGTAGGATATCAGGGCCTGGGTGCCCGGCTTCCCGGTGGACGGCCGTCTTGCTCAGCGACGACCGAGGTGTGGTTGCCGCAAACGGTATTGTTCGGGTTTCCTGGCAGACTGACTCACGGAAGAGGTGCTCCGAGCGTATGTGCGTCGCGTGCGCACCAGGCATCGCCGCACTTGCGCGGGGTGCGTTGGGAAATCTGGCCGCTCCGTCGTTCACTCCCGGCGACGGCCCGTCCTTCACCGACGGCGGGGCGGGGGGGCTCGCGTCTGGCCGCGACGCCGGTCGGATGCACCCGATCATCCTGCGGGGCGGGCCGATCCTGACCCAGGACGAGCGGCTCCCAGTCGCCGAGGCGCTCGCGATTCGCGGCGACCGCGTCCTCGCCGTGGGCTCGGCGACCGACGTCAAACGCCACTTCACGCCGGGCACCGAGATCGTCGACCTCGACGGCCGTACGATCCTTCCCGGCTTCGTCGAGCCCCATCTGCACGTCCTCATGAGTGCCCTCGCCGCCCACTGGTGGCTCGACGTCACGCCGCTTGTCCTGCCCTCCAAGGAGCGCGTCCTGGCCGCCGTCCGCGACGCCGCCGCCCAGGGTGGGCGCGGGGGCTGGGTGGTGGGCTTCGGCTACGACCCCTCGCGGCTCCCTCCCGACTACCCCGAGCTCGACGCCGACGAGCTCGACGCCGTCGCCGGCGGGGTGCCGACGCTGCTCGTCAACCAGTCGGGCCACGTCGCGTACGCCAACCGCGCCGCCCTCGCCGCCGCCGGCATCGGACCGGACACTCCCGATCCGCCCGCCGCCAGCTTCGGTCGCGACTCCGCGGGGCGGCTCACCGGCATCGTCTACGAAGGCCCCGCCATCCAGGCCTTCCTCGGCGCCATGCCGCAGCCGACCTCGGCACAGGTCGCCGCGATGACCGCCCAGACGCTGCGCGAGCTCGCCGCCCGCGGCTGCACCACGATCTACGACGCCGGCATCGGGCTCGTCGCCGGGGCCGCCGAGCACGAGCTGCTGCGCGACCTCGCCCATGCGCCCGACGCTCCGCTGCGCATCCGCGGGGCCTTCACCCCCGAGCTCGCCCAGACGCTGGGCGCCGTGCCGGGCGAAGGCGACGACCGCTACAGCGTCGTGGGCATCAAGTTCTGGGCCGACGGCTCCACCCAGGGCTTCACCGCCGCCCTCGAGCAGCCCTATCTCGACGGTCGCGGCCGCGGGCGGCTCAACCACGACGACGAGCGACTGCGTGAGCAGATGCTCCGCTGGCACCGCGCCGGGTGGCAGATTCTGGTGCACTCCAACGGAGACCGCGCCATCGAGCAGGTTCTGGGCTGCTTCGAAAGCATCCTCGGCCAGGAGCCGCCGTCGCGGGTGCGCCACCGCATCGAGCACTTCACGCTCGCCCAGGACGAGCAGGCGCAGCGCGCCGCGGCGCTCGGGTTGGCGGTGAGCCACACCATCAATCACATCTACTACTGGGGCGAAAGCCTGCGAGATTACGTTCTCGGCGCCGGCCGGGCCGCCCAGATCCACTCGCTGGCGCGCGACTTCGAGCACGGCATCTGCGCCTCCTGCCACAGCGACTCCCCGGTCTCACCGGTCGATCCCATGCTCGCCCTGCGCACCGCCACCACCCGGCTGATGCGGGACAGCGACGACGTCCTCGGACCCTTCCAGCAGCTCGACCTCACCAGGGCGCTGCGCACCGTCACCGCCAACCCCGCCCGCCAGGTGCTGCTCGAGGATCGCGTCGGGGTCCTGCGCGAGGGAATGCTCGCCGATCTCGTCGTCCTCGACCGCGATCCCCGGGGCGTAGCGCCCGAACGGCTGCACGAGCTGCGCGTGCTCGAGACCTGGCTCGGCGGACGCCGCCAGCGCTGGGCCTGACGAGGGCGGGCGCGGAGGTTGGGTGTTCGAAAATCGATTTTCAGATCGGAGCGATCGCGCAGATCTGAAAATCGATTTCGAGACCTGCGGGATCACCCGATCCTTGTCCCCGGGAGCGACCCAAGCCGAGCTATACTTTCTGAAGTCCATGAAATCCGACCTCAGTTCGGGAGTATCGAGATGAGCGTGTCTTCGGCGGAGCTGCTCCGCCAGATCAAGAGCCGGATCGACGAGGTCGATCCCTCCGAGGTCAAAGAGCTGATCGGCGAGGGCGTCGCCATCGTCGACGTCCGTGGCAGCGAAGAGTTCGCCACCGGGCACCTGCCCGGGGCGAAGAGCATTCCCCGCGGCCATCTAGAGTCGCGCATCGAGAGCGCCGTGCGCGACCGCTCGGCCGAGATCGTCCTCTACTGCGCCTCCGGCGCCCGCTCGGCCTACGCCGCCCGCACCCTGCAGGAGGACATGGGCTACGAGAACGTCCGCTCGATGACCGGCGGGATCACCCTCTGGAAGGACCGCGGCTACGAGGTCGAGATCCCCCGCGCCCTGAGCGCCGAGCAGCGCGACCGCTACTCCCGCCACCTCCTCATCCCCGAGATCGGGGCCGAGGGCCAGCAGAAGCTGCTCGACGCCAGAGTGCTGCTGCTCGGCGCCGGCGGGCTGGGCTCGCCGACGGCGCTCTACCTCGCCGCCGCCGGCGTCGGCACCCTGGGCATCGTCGACGACGACGACGTCGACCTCTCCAACCTCCAGCGCCAGGTCATCCACTCGACCGAGCGCGTCGGCGTCCCCAAGGTCGACTCCGCCGAGGAGTCCATCCGCGCCCTGAACCCCGACGTCGAGGTCGTCAAGTACCCCGTGCGCCTCGGGGCCGAGAACATCATGGAGATCATCCAGGGCTGGGACGTCATCGTCGACGGCGTCGACAACTTCCCCACCCGCTACCTCCTCAACGACGCCACCGTCCGCCTGCGCATCCCCGTCGTCTCGGCCTCGATCCTCGGCTTCGACGGACAGCTCTCCGTCTTCAAGCCCTACGACGGCCCCTGCTACCGCTGCCTCTTCCGCGAGCCCCCGCCGGCCGAGCTCGCTCCCTCCTGCGGCGCCAACGGCGTCCTCGGGGTGCTGCCCGGCACGATGGGGCTGCTGCAGGCCACCGAGGTCGTCAAGCTGATCCTCGACATCGGCGACCCCGCCATCGGGCGGCTGCTGCTCTACGACGCCCTCGCCGCCACCCTGACCCAGGTCAAGGTCCGCCGCGACCCCGACTGCCCGATCTGCTCGCGCGACCCCGAGGATATCCGCGACGACGAGCTCGGCGTCTTCCCCGACTACGAGGCGTTCTGCGCCGCGGCGGGATAGTGGCCGCCCCGGACCGCCTCCGTCGGTCCGCCAGACGGTAGAGTGCGCGCGATGGCCACCATCAAAATTCCCCCGGTGCTACGCGCCTCCGTCGGCGGCGAGCGCGAGGTCAGCGCCTCCGGCGAGAACGTCGGCGAGGTCCTGCGCGACCTCGCCGCCAGCCACCCCGCTACCGCCGAGCAGCTGTTCGCGGGCGACGGCGAGCTCAACCGCTACGTCAACGTCTACCTCAACGACGAGGACGTCCGCGTCCTGCAGGGTCTCGACACGGCGGTGGGGGAGAGCGACACGCTCGTCATCCTGCCGGCCATGGCCGGCGGGCGCTAGTCAGCACCACGTCCAACTTTCCTTGCAACGCTCAACCGTCGCGCCGCGGCGAACGATCTGCTCGATGTCGTGGGCGCCCGTCGCACAATCCTGGCAGCGAGAATCTTCGAGCGCGCCTCGCTGCGTCTCGCGGGTGTCGCCGTCGTCGCGGTCGGCGTCTTCGCCGGGACCGCGAGCTCGGCGGCCGCGTGGAACCACGGCTACTCGATCTCGATAGTCGAGGGCGTCACCACCCTCCCCGAAGACTCGATCCTTTCGACGAGCGCCTCCGCGCCGGAACACGTCACGGTCACCCTGCGGATACTGCGAGGCGGCGCCGTCGTCGCCCAGGACACCGACGAAGGCGGAGCCTGGCTCTCGCAGGTGCCGCAGGTCGGCGAAGCGGTGACCCTGGAAGCGCCGACCGGGTCTGGCCAGGTCGTGGGCTCGGTCGTCTACGACGGGCTGCCCTCGATGGAAGCCGGCGTCTGTGCCGGCTCGACGAACTTCTCCGGCCAACGCACCCCCGGCACCGAAGTCGAAGGCAGCTTCTTTACGCTCGTCCCGCATTCCTCCTATGTCGCCACCCGGCACGGCGGCGTCGCCCAGATAACCTCCCTCGTCGGCTCCGCCTTCGGCGGCAACTTCCTCGAGCCGTTGGCCCTCGGTGAGACGGTCAGCGCCGTGGAGCGCAGGCAGGAACCGCTCGCCGGTGGCGCCACCTTCACCTACCAGAGCGAAACCCAGCGTGCCGTCGGCGCCTGCCCCGTGCCGCCGCCGCCTCCGTCTCCGCCGCCTCCGTCTCCGGCGTTGTCGGGCTCGATCCTCAAGCTGCGTCACATCACGCTCGCCCGGCTCGTCCGCTTCGGCCTGTCCGACGAGGTCTCCATCAACCAGCCCGGCACCGTCGTCCAGGACCTCTACCTGCAACAGGGCAGCGTGCCGGCGAGCGCCTCCTCGGTCGGCCACGTCCACGGCGGCCACCGGCATGGGCGACGCCGGCACAAGCCCAAAGCACTTTTGCTCGCCCGCGGCTCGGCGAGCGCCGCGAGCCCCGGCACCGTCAGGGTCACGCTCGATCTGACACCCCAGGGCCGCCGCCGCGTGCGCCACGCCCACAGCATCAAAGCCGTGCTCGTGACCACCCTGCACGCCGGCTCCGGCGCCAAGCTCAGCCTCGGACGCCGCGCGATCGCGCTCCACCGCTAGGTCGCGGCGGGCGCCGTACATGGGCGTGGCCGGATGCGCCGTGGATCGTCGATCCGATGCCGTCTACCCGGCGCCGGGCGTCTCCTTACGATCGCGTTGAGCGCCGCCGCCTGGCTGCAGCCGCCCGCCGTCCTCCCGATCCCCTCGCGCGACGGCCCCGAAGGGCCGCCGCGATTCTTCGGCGCGGCGCCGCCGCCGGGCCGCGCCGCGGCGGGCACGAGCCCCCGGTTGGCGCGTGCCCAGAACCGCGCGCTGCTCTACGGACCCTTCCCCCGCGGCGGCCTCGCCCGCGGGATCTCCGACCCGACGCTGATCATGGACCCCGACCCGGAGGTGCGGGAGGCGGCGCTGGCGCGCATCCGGGCGACCGGCGCCGGCACGGTGCGCATTCCCGTCGAATGGCGCTACATCGTCAGCCCCGACCCGCCGGCCGGGTTTCGGGCCAGCGATCCCGGCAGCTCCGCCTACGACTTCGCCTCCGTCGACGCCGCCGTGCGCAGCACCGTCGCCGCCGGTCTGCGCCCGCTGCTCGTCCTCACCCGCGCCCCGGCCTTCGCCGAAGCGCCCCACCGCTGGCCCTACGCCTACCCCGGCAGCTGGGCGCCCGACCCCCGCGCCTTTGGCGAATTCGCCGCCGCCGTCGCCCGTCGCTACGACGGCTCCTATCCCGATCCGCTCGTCGCCGGACGTCCACTGCCGCGGGTCACGCTCTTCGAAGCCTGGAACGAGCCCAACCTCGCCCGCTACCTCGAGCCCCAGTGGGTCGTACGCGACGGGCGCTGGCAGGCGTTCTCTCCGGCGCTCTACCGGGAGCTGCTCGACGCCCTCTACGCGGCCGTCAAGGCGGTGCAGCCATCGGCCACCGTGATCGCCGCCGGCGTCGCCCCCAACGGCGAACCGGCCGGGGTCGGGCGGATGACCCCCGTGCGGTTCCTGCGCACCATGCTCTGCCTGGAAGGAACGCCAGCGCATGGCACCCGGCGGAGCGCGACGCCTCGGATGCCAAGGGACGGGGCGCGTCGCGTACGGTGGGCCGGGGCGGGTCGCGTACGGTGGGCCCGGGAGGGCCCGGCACGCGCCGCCTGCCCCGGCCCGGCCCGCTTCGACGTGCTCGCCTTCCACCCCCTCTCCTTCGAAAGCCCCGACCTCCCCGCCGCCTCCTCCCAGGACGTTGGCATCGCCGACATCGCCAAGGTCACCCGGCTCGTCTCGCGCGCCGTGCGCGCCGGCACCGCGCTGCCGTGGACCCCAAAGCCCCTGTGGGTGACCGAGCTGAACTGGGAAAGCGATCCCCCGTCGGCCCACGGCGTGCCGCCTCGCCTGCAGGCCCTGTGGATCTCGCGCGCCCTGCACCGCCTCTGGATCGCCGGGGCCGGCCTCGCCGAGTGGCAGTTCCTCGACGACCCAGATCCCGGCGTCACCCTCGCCACGCCCACCGGCGGGACCGTCCAGGTGCCCAGGCCCGCAGGCCTCTACGGGCCGGGCGAGCTCGACGGGCGGCCCGATCCGGCGCTCGCCCGGCCCAAGCCGTTCCTGACCGGCTTCACGCTGCCCTTCGACCCCCTGCGCCTCGATCGCCGGCGGGTGCGGGTCTGGGCGCTGCTGATGCGCGGCGGCGAGGACGCGACACTGCAGCGGCTCGCCGCGACGCGGGGCGGTCTCCGTTGGCGGGCCGTGGCGTCGCTGCACGCCGATGGCGCCGCCGTGCTCAACGTCGTCCTCCGCCTGCGCGGTGCCGCCACGCTGCGCCTCGTCGCCGGCTCGCTGCGCAGCGCCCCGGTCTCGCTGCCGGCGGCCCACAGCCGGCTGTAGGGATCGCGCAACCCTTGTATACTAACCGTATACATGGCGCAGAGCGCGACAATCAGGGTGTCGATCGAGACGCGAGACCGGCTGAATGCGCTGAGCGCACGCGCCGGGGGATCAGCGGGCGAAGTCGTCGCAAAGCTCGTCGCCGCCGCCGACGAGGAGCAGTTGCTGGCGGATGCCGAGGCCGCGTTTGAGCTCATCGCCGCGGACCCCCATGCACTCGCCCGCTATCGCTCGGAGGCACAGGAGATCGAAGCCGCCTTCGACGCGCCGGCCCCGGCCTGGTGAGTGCGGCAAGTCCAGCCCAGGGCGACGTCTACTGGGCCGATCCCGATCCCACCCGGGGCTCCGAGCAGGCCAAGGCCCGCCCCTTCGTGGTCGTCTCGGTCGATCAGCTCAACCGCGCCCCTCTGGGACTGTCGCTCGCCGTTCCGCTCACGCGGACCGACTTCGCCAATCCGCTGCACCTGGAGGTCAATCCACCCGAAGGTGGTCTCCGTGAGCGCAGCTACGCCATGCCCGAGCAGTTGCGCGCCATCTCGCACCAGCGACTCTCGAGTCGCCTCGGGCGCCTACGCCCGGCGACGATCGAGGAGCTCCTGCGCCGCTGCCGCCTGCTCCTGCGCTGAGCCCCCGAATCTACCCGGCTCCGCCGGGTATTAAATGCGACGGCGGCCAGCGGCTCTGACCGCTCCTCGGTCGGCCGAGCTCAAACGCCGGCGGCGGCCAGCGGCTCTGACTTCTCACCGGCCGCCGGCACGAAGCTCATCGCGTGCTCCGCCAGCGCCGTGATCGTCAGGCTCGGGTTGACGCCGACGTTGGCCGGCACCGCCGAGCCGTCGCAGACCAGCAGGTTCTCGTAGCCGAACACCCGCTGGCGAGCGTCCACCACTCCGTGCGCCGCATCCGGCGCGATCACCGCCCCGCCGAGGATGTGGGCCGTCGTGGGGATGTTGAACAGCGCCTCCGTCGCCGAGCTCTGCGCGATGCCGCCGGTGCGCCTGGCGAACCATTCCGCGGCCTCGTTGGCGATCGGGATGAACGTCGGGTTGGGGCGCTCTGGGTCCTGTTCGGTTGTCAGGGTGAGCATCCCGAAGGGACCTCTGCGCGGGCGCAGCGCGATCGCGTTGTCGAGCGTCTGCATCACGAGCAGGATGATCGTGCGCCGCGACCAGTGCTTGGGGAAGAGCACCTGCAGCAGGCGCCTGGGGTGCAGCGCTATCTGGCCGAGCAGCTTCAGCGGGCGCGTGACGCGCGTCCCGTCGCCGACGAGCAGCGTGTAGAGGCGGTGCATCGAGTCGCCCTTGTCTCCGTAGGTGACCGTCTCGATGTGCGTGTCCGGGTCGGGGTAGATCGAGGAGCTGATCGCGACCCGTTTGATCAGGTCCTCCGGGTAGTCCTCGGGCACGGTCACCGTCAGGATCGACTCGCTGTTGGTGCGCACCAGCTCGCCCAGGCGCGGGGAGATGCGACCCAGCGAGCCGCTCAGACGGCAGCGCTGCAGCAGCCTGTTCGTGCCCAGCGCTCCCGCCGAGACGACGACGCCGCGGGCGCGCAGCGTCTGGCGTTCCCGGTTGAGCCACGCACCCGAGCGCACGGACGTGATCTCGTAGCCCTCCGCGCCGCTGCCCTCGCCGAGCGGCCGGATGTCGAGCACGGTGCGCTGCGGCATCACCTGCGCGCCGCGGCGCTCGGCCAGGTACAGATAGTTCTTGACCAGCGTGTTCTTGGCGCCGTGCGGGCAGCCGACCATGCAGCGCCCGCACAGCTGGCAGCCGGTGCGGTCGGGGCCCTCGCCGCCGAAGAACGGGTCCGGGACGGTCTTGCCGGGCTCCCCGAAGTAGATCCCCACCGGCGTCTTCCGGTAGGTGTCGCCCACGCCGAGGTGCTCGCCGAGCTCGCGCAGCAGCTGGTCGGCGGGGTCGTCGTGGGGATTCTGCGTGACGCCGAGCATCCGCTGGGCTTCGGCGTAGTGGGGCGCCAGCGTGCTCTCCCAGTCCTCCATCGCCGCCCACTGGGGGTCATCGAAGAAGGCTTTGGGCGGCACGTAGAGGGTGTTGGCGTAACCCAGGCTGCCGCCGCCGACGCCGCAGCCGGAGACGACCGTGACGTCTTTGAAGATCGTCAGCCGGAAGATGCCCTTCATGCCCAGGAACGGCGCCCACGAGTAGCGCCGGTAGTCCGCCGTCGAGGACGGCATCTCCGTGTCCGCGAAGCGCCGCCCGCACTCCAGCACGCCGACCCGGTAGCCCTTCACGGCGAGGCGCAGCGCCGACACGCTGCCGCCGAAGCCCGAGCCGATCACCAGCCAGTCGTAGTCGAAGTCCTCCGGCATCCCAGGCCCATCCTACTGGCTGCGTGACCAGTATCGTCGGCGAGGCGGGCGCCGTCGGTTAGAAGAGCTGCTGGGATCTGCCCGTCTCGTAGTCGCCAGGGATCGCTTCAGGGTGCTCGCGGTTCTGAATCTGCCGTAGCTGGAGGTCCGAGATCAGATCCTCCGACAGTCCTCGCAGGATCACGTACGGCTGAAAGATCGGGTCGGCGAATCTGTAGAAATATCGCCTCGACGTTCCCTCTCGTTGAAGTACGGCTCCGCGCTCAGGCTCGAGAAACTGGCTCAGGTGATTTGAGAAGGCGGGGATCTCTATCCGTCGTCCTGCGATGGCCTCCAACGGGTCGCGGATCGCCCCGGACGTAAAGAATCCGAGCTGGTTCTTCGGCGCCAGCGCACAGGCCAGGAGCACCTGCGAGAAGAGCGCGTCCTTTCTGGCGCTACGTGTGGCGAGCTGATAGTCGCTCTCGATCGTGTGGCGATCGACGGCCTTCGGAATGGCCCTCTGCACATCGGTCGCGGTGATCTCGTCGCGGTCGTCCTGCACCGTCCGTAGGCCGGCGTGCAACGCGAGAAGGTGGGTGTAGTGCGGCAGGCCCTCCGAGAGCGCCACGATGTCCGCAATCGCGTTCTGCTTGGCGCTGATCCCAGCTTTGCTGCAGCCGGTCGTGACGATCGCCGCCAACTCGTCCGACCTCATGCGCGGCATTTCGATTTGGACGAGTGCCCGCACGATTGAAGCGTGCTCTCCGATGAGGTCGCCCATTGAACGACCGACGCCGACCAACACCAGCGTAGACGACACCCGGTGGTCGGACAGCGTCTTGATGGTGTCGGCGAGCGCCGTCAGTGCATCGTCGTTGTCCAGTCGGTCCAGCTCGTCGATCACGATCAGAGCCGGCGTGTCGAGTTGCTGCAGGCGTCTGCGGACGTACTCTGGCGTGTATGCGCCCAGCCGGTCCTCCGGGACCGATGGCAGCTCGGCAAAGACTTCCCTCCAAAGCGACGAGAAGTCCTCGTCCGAACTGCAGTTGACGACGACGGAGTGAACCGGCCGGTCATCGCCTGCATCGCCGAAATACTCGGCCAGGACGGTTGCAAGCGATGTCTTTCCCACTCCCCGCTCCCCATAGAGCCCGATGTGTTGTCCCGGCAGCTCGGCCGCACTCACGATGTCGGTCAGTTGCTCGGCGCGGCCCGCGAGCATGTCGAGCTCGCTCACCGGCGCGCCCGGCGTAAACGCGCGAGATACGGCTCGTATTCGCATCAACTTCGTCGTACTCCTCATGCAAGGAGTATACACGAACACATAACGACAATGCTAGATGAGCTAAAGACAGCGCCTCTGCCTGGTCCTCCGCTGTCGTAGAGGGGGAATTCACGCCGAGCCCATCCCAACGTCGCGACCGAGCCGCGCTGCGTCCTCGCTATATTCCGTGAAGTAATGGCAGTGGAGGGTCTGCGAAACAAGCCCTGCGGGGGTCGCTACGGCGACATCGTCCAGTCGATCGGCAACACCCCGCTGATCGAGCTCCCGCGCCTCTCGCCCAAGCCGGGGGTGCGGATCTGGGCCAAGCTCGAGTCGCGCAACCCCACCGGCTCCGTCAAGGATCGCGTCGCCCGCGCCCTGATCGAGGACGCCGAGGAGAAGGGCGCCCTGGCGCCCGGCCAGACCATCCTGGAGCCGACCTCAGGGAACACCGGCATCTCGCTGGCCATGATCTGCTCGCGCAAGGGCTACCCGCTGCAGGTCGTCATGCCCGAGAACGTCACCCCCGAGCGCACCCAGCTGCTGCGGATGTACGGCGCCCAGATCGTCTACTCCGAGGGGTCCAAGGGCTCCAACGGCGCCGTCGAGAAGGCGCTGGACATGGCCCAGGCCGACTCCTCCTACTACATGCCCTACCAGTACGGCAACCCCGCCAACCCGAACGCCCACTACAACGGGACCGCCCTGGAGATCCTCGAGGAGCTCGACGAGGTCTCCGCCTTCGTCGCCGGCCTCGGCACCGGCGGCACCCTGATGGGCAACGGCCGGCGCCTGAAGGAGACGTTCGGCGAGAACATCAAGATCGTCGCCGCCGAGCCCATGCAGGGCGAGCCCGTGCAGGGGCTGCGCTCGCTCGACGACGGCTTCATCCCGCCGATCATCGACATCTCCCTGCTGGACCGCAAGATCTTCGTCACCAACCGCGACGCCATCCTCTGGACCCGCAAGCTGCTCGACGAGGAGAGCGTCTTCGCGGGGGTCTCCAGCGGCGCCATCGCCCGTGTCGCCGTCCGCATCGCCGGCGAGCTCGACGAGGGCAACGTCGTCTTCATCGTCGCCGACGACGGCTGGAAGTACCTCTCCAGCGGCATCTACACCCGCCCCGTCGACGAGATCGAGAACCTCGACGGGACCGTCTGGTGGTGAGCGTGGGGACCCCCCGCGGCCGTCCCGCCGTCGAGAGCCGGGAACGGCCCCCGCGGCGTCGTCGAAGGGACTGAGGCCGATGGAGATCTCCGCCGAGCTGCTCGAGCAGATCGTCGCCCACGCCCGCGAGGAGGCGCCCAACGAGTGCTGCGGCGTCATTGCCTTCGAGCCCGCCGCAGCCGGCCAGCCCGGGGAGCGCCCGGCACGGGCGGTGCGCGCCCACCGCGCCGTGAACACCGCCGCCAGCCCGCTGCGCTTCGAGATCGACGGCCGCGAGGTCATGGGGCTGCTCGACTCCATCGAGGACGACGGCCTC
>DATKPO010000024.1:0-159534 GCA_035524055.1 Solirubrobacteraceae bacterium | reverse complement strand
GGGGTTGTAGGTGGTGGCGGCGTTGGTGTCGAGCAGGATCGCGCTGGGCGCTTCGCCGTTGCCTTCGCCGCCGCCGGGGCTTTTGGCTTCGCTCGGGGTTGTCCCGGTTTCGTTTTCGGTGGCGCCCCCATCCGAGCCGCTGGGGGTGGTGCTGGTGGTCGTGCTTTTTGTTTTCGGGGTGCTGGTCGGGCTGGGGATTTTCGGGGGTTTGCCGGTCGAGGGGAAGAGCTGGTTGTTCGGGGTGCTCGTTTTCGGCAGGGGCGGGACTTTTTTGCTGGGGGTGCTGGCGGCCGGCGGCGTCGCCGGCAGGGCGGGGGTGCTGGGGGTGGGTGACGTGGTCGCCGGGGGTGTCGCGGCGGCGGGAGCCTGGGCGACGGTGAGGGGAGCGGGGGTCGGGGCGCTCTTGTGGGAGCTCAGCGCCGCCGCGCCGGCGGCAGCGGCGGCGACGGCGAGCAGGAGGGCGGCGAGGGCGAGGGTGCTCAGCGGTCGCCAGCCGCGTCCGTCGCCCAGGCTGCCGGGCTGGGCGGCGCCGCAGTGCAGGCACCACTGCTGCCCGTCCTGGAGGGGCGCGTCGCACTCGACGCAGGTGCGACCGGCGGCGGTCTCCGCATCGCCGGGAGCGGGCGGGGTGGAGCCTCCCGCCTGGCCGCCGCCCGGGCAGCCCTGCTCGGGCTCCCGGGTCGCCGAGTGATCGACCAGCAGCGAGCTCACTGCGAATCGATTCTAGCCGCCACCGGTCCGGCGCGGCGAGGGCGGGCCGCCGGGCACGATCTCGCGCCCGGTCGGCCGCAGCTGCTCGTCGAGCTCGAGCTGCCAGTAGTAGCGCGTGAAGCTGCGCCCGGCGGTGAAGTCGCCGAGGTGCGGCTGCACGGCCTCGCCGGCGGCGAGGCGCAGGATCAGCTCGGGGTAGCCGCGGCCGGGCAGCGCGGCGTAGGCGGGCGCGGGGAAGGCGCCGCCGAAGCGGGTGTTGACGTCGGTGATGCCGAGGCCGATGTCGGGGTCGCGGAAGACCTGGATGGTGGCCGGCCCGCGCACCCGCAGAGCCTCCATGACGCGCCGGCCCAGCTCGATGAGCTCCTCGTCGCGGATCGCGCAGCCCTTGATCGACTCTCCCCCGCGCGACTCGAGCATCGTCCGCGGGATCGCGTTGAGGCAGCGACCGTCGAGGTCGCCGAGGCAGTCGATGGAGAGCTCGGGGCCGCCCATGGCGCGCTGCACCATGACCGGCTCGGCCTCGTAGCCGGGCCGGCCGCGGGAGATGTAGCGGACGAAGAAGTCCTTCTCCTCGGCGTCGCGGGCGAGGTGGATGGAGCGCGCCCCGGAGCCCCGGCGGGGCTTGACGACCACGGGGTAGCTCTCGGGCTCCTCCTCGGGGAGGACCGTCGGCGGCGAGGGCAGGCCGAGGCTGCTCAGCAGGAGATGGGCCTCGTACTTGTCGAACGTGGCCCGGGCGATCTCGGGGTCGGGGACGAGCGCCGGCAGGAGCCCGGCGCGGCGGGCGTGGGCGAGCACCTCGATGTCGAGGTCCGTCAGCGGGATCACGGCGCCGACGCGGTGGCGCTCGCAGAGCTCCTTCAGGGCGGGGACGTAGCCGGGGTCGGCGATCGGCGGCGGCGCGACGCGGATGTGGGCGGCGTACTGTGCCGGCGCCAGCGGGTTGGGGTCGGCGGCGATGGTCGTGGTGAGGGCGGCGAAGCAGGAGACGATGTCGTAGCGCTTGCCGACCCCGGTGAGGAGGATCGCGGGGGGGGAGGCGTCGGGATCGAAATCGGCGGGGTGTGCGCGCGCGTGTGTGCGCGCGCGCGACGCGGCCGAAAAAGAGATATCGGCGCCCGCCCGCGGGCTGCCGCCGCCGGGATCTCCCGGAGCCGTCTCAGCCATCCCCACCGACCTCCCAGCCGCCGGTGTGCCCCTTGTAGAGGCCGCCGCCGCCGAGGACGAGGGCGGGGGTCCGCAGCAGGATGCGCAGGTCGAGCGCGGGCGAGCGGTGCTCGATGTAGTAGAGGTCGAGCTCGATGCGCTGGCTCCAGGGAAGGGAGGCCCGGCCGTTGACCTGGGCCCAGCCGGTGAGACCGGGCTTGACGGCGAGTCGCCGGCGCTGGCGGGGGGTGTATTGGGCGACCTGGATGGGCACGGTCGGGCGGGGCCCGATCAGCGACATCTCGCCGCGCAGGACGTTGAGGAGGTTGGGGAGCTCGTCCAGCGAGGTGCGCCGCAGGAGGGCGCCGACGCGGGTGATGCGGGTGTCGTTCTCGTTGACGGCGAGGCCGGCGCCGATGTGCTCGGCGCCGTCGACCATGGTCCGCAGCTTGAGCATGTCGAAGGGCTGCCCCCCGAGGCCGACTCGCCGCTGGCGGTAGAGCGCCGGCCCCGGCGACTCGAGGCGGATGGCGAGCATGGCGGCCACCATCAGCGGGGAGGTGAGCGCCAGCAGGGCGCCGGAGACGACGATGTCGAGGGCGCGGCGGATCATGGGGCGAGAGGGTCGCCGGTGTCGGAGATGGTCGACGCCGGACCGGTCGGGCCGGCTACGCCCGCGGTCTCCCCCGGCGTAGCGGTCTCCCCCGGCGTAGCGGTCTCCGCGGGCCGGGTCCCCTCGGCGGCCTCCCAGCTGGCGTCGGTGCCGTGGCGCAGCCAGTCCCACAGCCCGAGGGCGAGCGCGGCGGTGGTGAGGACGTAGTAGCGGGCGAGGAGCAGCGGTCGCGAGCGCACGACCCCGCCGAGGCCGGCGGCGGCGAGCAGCGCGAGCTGGGCGGCGAGCGCCAGGTCGTAGAGTCGCCGGGGGCCGCGGCGGGGGGTGTCGCGCCGGGCGACCAGCCCGAGGTTGGCGAGCAGCGCGAGCAGGTGCAGGAAGGGCGTGGCGTAGCGGAGCAGGCGGTGGGAGAGGATCATCAGCGCGTAGCCCGGGGGGTAGCCGCGGGGCGAGAGCATCCCGCCGCGGAGCAGGATCGGCCAGGTGTGGGCCATCATGCGGCGCTTGCGGGCCGACTCGCCCTCCAGCGAGGGCACCATCCGCTCGACGGAGCGGGCCTGGGGGACGTAGACGGCGCGCCAGCCGCGCTTGACCATCTGGAAGGGGAAGGAGAGGTCGTGGCCCATGATGGGGTCGACCACGAGGTAGCTCTCGCGGCGGGTGGCGTAGATGGCGCCGTTGCCGGCGGTGATCGAGGACAGGCGCGACTCGAGGCGGCGCACGGCGAGCTCGTAGCGCCAGTAGAGGCCCTCCTGGTTGGTCCTCGCAGCGGGCGGGCCTGGGTGCAGGGGGTCGAGCTCGTCGAAGCCCATCTGACCGCAGGCGTAGCCGACGGCGGGGTCGTCGAAGGCCGCGACCAGGGGGCGCAGCGCGGCGGGCTCCCAGAGGGCGTTGGCGTCGGAGAACGCCACGACCTCGCCCGAGGACCGCGCGACGGCGGCGTCCTGGGCGCGGATCTTGCCGCCGCGGGGCAGGTCCAGGACGAGGTCGGCGCCGGCGTCGCGGGCCATCTCCGCGGTGGCGTCGGCGCAGCCGTCGCAGGCGACGATGACCTCGAGCAGCTCGCCGGGATAGTCGAGCGCCCGGGCGTTGGCGACCTTGGCCGCGATCGAGGCCTGCTCGTCGTGGGCGGCGACGATCAGCGTGACGCGGGGCAGGGGCCTGTTTGGGGTGGGCTCCGCTGCGCTGCGCCCCGGGGGGTCGGCGGGAGGGCGCCCCGGGGGGTCGGCGTATCCCTGCCCCGGCGTGCCGCTGCGTCGACGGCCGACCCGTTTCAGACCGTCGGCGGCGGCCAGGGCGGCCGCGTAGCCCAGCTGGGTCCAGGCGATCAGGGCCAGGGGCAGCCAGAAGAGGATTCGCAGAGCTAGACGCATGGCCCCCGCATTCTCACCCAAGCCGGCCCTCGGCACCTGTCGGTCCGGGCTGGGCACACCGGGAGCAGCGCTGGCGGGAGCGGTCGGTCGGGGATGAGCGCCCGGGAGCACCGCCGGCGGGAGCGGTCGGTCTGCGGCAGGACCGGCCTGGTGGCGCTCACCTGGCGAGCAGTCGTTCGTAGAGCCGCAGATGGGCTGCGGCGACGGCCTCCCATGAGTACGGTCCGGCGGCGGCCGCTCGCGCCGCCGCCGCCATCCGGGTGAGCTCGGCGGGCTCGGCGAGCAGCTCTTCCAGCGCCGCGCGCAGAGCGTCCGGGTCGCCGGCGGGCACCATGCGGGCGGCGCCGGTGGCGGCGATCTCGGGGAAGCCGCCGACGTCGCTCAGCAGGAGGGGCTTGCCGAAGGCCAGCGCGGTGAACAGCACGCCCGACTGCTCGGCCTGAAGATAGGGAAGGACGACGAGGTCGGCGCGCCGGAAGTAGGAGGCGAGCTCGGCGTCGGGGACGAAGCGGGCGTCGATCCGCACGTTGGCCGGCGCGGCCGCCCGCAGCGGCGCGAGGTCCATGCGCGGCATCCCCGCGATCCACAGCTCGGCCGGAGGCTCGACGCCGCGCCACGCCCGCAGCAGGACGTCGAGGCCCTTGTAGGGGCGCAGGAGGCCGAAGAAGAGCACGACCGGCCCCTGCCCGCGGGCGTCGCCGGGGATGGAGCCGGTGGCCGCCGCGGTGAGGTGCGTGAAGGCGCCATGCGGGATGACGCTCACCCGCTCCGGGTCCACGCCGAGATCCTGCGTGAGCCGCTGCCGGCCGTGGTCGCTGTGGACGACGATCGCGTCGAAGCGTTCGTACAGCCGCCGCTGTGCCGCCAGCTGCCCGGGACGCGGCTCGCGGGGCAGGACGTCGTGGGCGGTGAGCACCAGCGCCGGCCGCGGCCCGGCGGGCGTCGGGCGACGCCGGGGCAGGAGGTGGACGTCGAGCGGCTGGACCGTCAGCCACTGGAAGTGCGAGATGTCGGCGGCCAGCGCGGCGCGGCGGTAGCGCAGCATGTCGGGGACGTGCTCGGCGAGCTTCACGGCCAACCGCGTCCGGGAGCGCCGACCACCGAGTCCGCCCCGGTGCGCGAGCCGGTAGAAGCTCTCGTGCCGGGCATAGCCATCGGGTGTCGGCACCTCGCCGTAGGCGAAGCGACTGGTGAAGAGCTCGACTTCGATACCGGGCTGGGCGGCGAGGGCGGCGCAGAGCGCGTGGTCATAGGGCGGTGTGTACGCCGAGGGGTCGACCACGTGGACGCGCATCGCCGGAGACAATAGGCGCGTGGGCACCGACATCGAGCTGACATTCGCCGTCGTCAACACCTCCCAGCGCGAGCTGCTGCTGCGCGGGCTCGACGCGATCGCGCGGGAGCGGGAGGCGTTGCCCTTCGCGACCGAGACCCTGGTCCTCGACAACGGCTCCCGCGACGGCTCGGCGCAGGCCGCGCGGAAGCACCCGGCGGTCGACGAGGTCATCGCCCTGCCCGAACGCCGGGGGAAGGCGCTCAACGACTCCGAGCTGCTGCGCCGCGGCCGGGGCCGCTACGTGCTGCTGCTCAACGAGGACTCCGAGCTGCTGCCGGGGGCGGTCGCGGCACTGCACGCCGCGCTGGAGGCCCGTCCCGACGCGGCATGCGCCGGCGCCGCGCTGCTGCGGCCCGCGGGAGTCGGGTCGCATCGCGACCCCCGCGAGGGGACGACCACCGGCAGCCCGACAGGTGACGGTCCCTCGACCACGGACAGCCCGCCGACGCCCGATGCCGTGCCCCAGGCGTCCGCGTGGCGCTTCCCGACGCCCCTCACGGCGCTCGCCGGCGCCCTCTTCCTGCACCGGCTGCTCGTCGTGCAGAGCCGCGGAGAGCGCACCCGCGAGGTCGACTGGTGCCAGTCGGCCGCGCTGCTCGTCCGCCGCGAGGCCGCGGCCGAGGTCAACTACCTGGACCCCGACTTCTTCGTGTACTCCGACGAGGTCGACTTCGCCCGGCGCCTGCGCGACGCCGGCTGGCGCAGCCTGTGGGTTCCGAGCGCGGTCGCCGTCCACCACGAGCAGCTCTCGACCGCCGCCGTCCCCGAGCGGCGCATCGTGGAGATGGCGCGCAACCGCGACCTCTACATGCGCAAGCACCACTCCCCCGCCGCCGCCCGGGCGGTGCGCTGGCTGACGGCCTGGGCCTACGCCGTGCGCGCCCTCGCCGCCGTCCTCCTGCCCGGCCACTCCGCGGCGCGCTACCGGCGCCACGTCATCGCCACCCTCAGGCCGGATCGGGGGGAGGGCCTGCGGGAGGCTGCCGCGGCCTATAACCGCGAAGCGCCCTCCTAAGCGTTCGTGCCCGGCACCCAGACCCGCCGTCGCGGCAACGACAGCCAAGCGCCGCCTCAGCCCAGCTCCGCGCCAGCCCAGCTCCGCTTCAGCCGAGCGCCGCGTCAGCCGAGCGCCGCCTCAGCCCAGCGCCCACAGCAAAAGGTGCGCGGGCACGAGGCTGTAGCGCTCCTCGTGGCGCAGGAGATCCCGCGTGGCCATCACAACTGGCCGGCCGGGATGCGCGCGGGCGGCGGCGGAGGCGGGAGAGGTGCCGGGGTTCGCCCGGTACTTGACCTCGACCACGTCGAGCGCGCGGCGGGGACCGCAGACGAAATCGATCTCGCCGCCCCGCGCGGTCTGCCAGATGTGCAGGCGCTCCGGCAGCACGAAGGTCTCGATCAGCCGCTCCGGGGGTTCGTAGCGCCGCAGCAGGGCCAGGCCGATCGCGTTCTCGATCAGCGCTGCCTCGTCGAGGACGAGACCTGGGGCGTTCTGCAGTGCGATCGAGTGCAGCAGGGGGTCGGCGAAGAAGACCTTCTTCTCGCGCGACTGCTCGTTGGTCTGCGAGCCGCTGCGCCAGAAATAGGCGACGAACAGGAAGTAGCCGCTGGCGAGCAGCTCGATGTAGTCGCGAACCGTCTGGTGGCTGGAAGGCCCGCTGCCGCGGCCGAGCGGGACGTCCATCTCGCGCGCCATCGCACTCCAGCTGATCTTCGACCCGAGCGAGCGCACGACGCGCTCGAGCAACGCCTGGGCGGCGGGAACGCTCGCCCCGCGGCGCTGCAGCTCGCGCAGCAGCGAGTCGCGGACGACGCGCATCACTTCGGGCGAAGGCTCCGGCGCTCCCGAGACGGCCTCCGCGACCACGGCGGGCAGCCCGCCGAAGCGCAGGTAGCGGCGCAGCGCGTCCTCCAACGCCGGGCCGTGCAGACGCATCTCGCGCAGCAATCCCGCTCCGCCGTCACCCACGAGGTCCGCCACCGTCAGGCGCGGCGAAGCCGGGATCGTGCCGTCCACGGCCCGTGCGAACGCGGCGAAGCTCTGGGGCAGCACGAGATGGTCCGTCCCAGCCCCGCGCCGTCCCGGCAGCCGCTCGACGGCGCCACGCTGGAGGTCGATTGCCGAGGAGCCCGTGCAGACGACGACGTCGCCGCGAATCGTGCCCTGGTCCCATAGCGCCTTTACCGCGGTCTGCCAGCCCCGGACCGTGGTCACCTCGTCGAGCAGGATCAGGCCGGGCTCGGACGCGCCGGAGAGATCCCTTCCCCGTTCGACGGTCTCGGCCAGCTCGGACAGATGACGGCCCTCCAACAGGTCAAGCGCCAGGTAGAGGATGCGGCGCGGCTGCAGACCGGCGGACAGCGCCCGGGCGACGAGCAGCTTCAGGTCGGTGCTCTTGCCGACCTGGCGCGGCCCTCTCAGCACGTGGATGCCGGGTCGGCCCAGGTCTATCGTGGCGACGAAGTCCGCCTCCAGGCGCATCGGCTGTGACTCCAGCAGCGCCAGGTGCGGGTCGCCGGCCTCCCAGCTGGGGGTTGTCCACCAGGGGTTCTGGGTGAGTATCTGCCTATCGGCCAGGGCCATCGTCCACCGGACCATACCATGAGATGCTGCCGTTATTGGCAGTTGACTTTCAAAAGAAGCTGCTGATATTGGCGATGAACTGGCAATAAGGGCAGCATCTCTGCTCTTGCCAGGTGCGCCACGTCACGGCCGCCCTCAGGCCGGATCGGGGGGAGGGTCTGCGGGAGGCCGCCGCGGCCTATAGCCGCGAGCGGCGCTGATCAGGCCGCGGGCGCCGCGCAGCTCCTGGGCGCTGAAGAAGCGGCTGGCGATCAGCAGCGCCGGCACCAGCGCCAGCCACAGGGCGCGCAGGACGAGGCCCTCCAGGCCGCCGCTCGGCAGCAGCAGGACGCCGGAGACGGCGACCCCGGCGAGGATCGCGACGAGCACCGCCAGGCGCCGCCACTCGAAGGCCACCCGGAAGAGCGAGCGGGTCAGGGCGTAGAGGACGGCGAGCATCGCCAGGTAGGCTCCGCACAGCGCGAGGCCGGCGCCGGCGATGCCCAGGCCGAGGCCGCCGGCGGGCACCAGGGCGAACAGCAGCGCCACGTTCACCGCCAGCCCGACGGTGGCGGCGGGGAAGTTGCGCGTCATCGTCCCGGCGCGTCCGGCGAGCACCATCAGCACCGGGTAGAGGCCGTAGAGGGCCCAGCCGAGCGCCAGCCAGGGCAGGGCGCGGTAGGCGCCGGCGTACTTCGGCCCGGCGAGCAGCTTCACGATCCAGTGCGCCTCGAGCGCGACGCCGCAGACGATCACCCCGGTGGCCAGCGCGTAGTAGGTCGTGACCAGCGAGTACAGCCGCGACGCCTCGCGGTCGCTCTCGATCGAGTATGCCAGCGGCGGCCAGGCGTATTGGAAGCCGCGCACCGCCAGGAACACCACCGTGGCCAGCTGCAGCGCGATCGAGTACAGGCCGGCGGAGCGCTCCGAGTACACCCGGAAGAGGTAGAAGCGGTCGGCCAGCTGCAGCGCGTAGACGCTCGCGTCGGCCGGCACCGTGGGCACCCCGAAGCGCAGCATCGCCCCGAGGTCGCGGGGATCGACGCGCAGCGAGAAGCGCCGCTCGCGCAGCAGCACCGCCCACAGGCCGAGCACGACCAGCGCCGACGCCCCGAAGTTGCCCAGCAGCAGGCCCCGGGCCTGCTGACCCGCGAAGACGACGAGCGTCACGGTGAACGCGATCGTCAGCAGGACATTGGCCATCGAGGCGCGCAGGTAGACCCGGGCGCGCTCGTCCACGCGCAGCTGGGCGTAGGCCATTTCGAGGTTCGTGAAGGCCCACAGCCCGAGGATCGCGCAGTCCATCAGCAGCGGGTCGCCGTAGCCCAGCACCAGCCGCGAGAGCTCGTCGGAGAAGACCACCGCGAGCAGCGCCGCCAGCGTCGTGATCCACGCCACCGTGGCGGTCACCGTGCGCGCGATCCGCGCCCGGCGCTCGCGGTCGTGGTCGACGAAGTAGAAGCGCACGAAGGCCTCCCCGAGGCCCACCCGCAGCAGGATGCTCGTCAGGACGACCGTCGTCAGCAGGAGGTTGTACGCCCCGTAGCCTTCGCGCCCTTCGGGTGACACGTGACGGGTGTAGAGCGGCAGCAGGAACACCGCGAAGCCCTTCGCCACGATGTCCGCCGCCTGGTAGGCGGCGCCCGTGCTGAGGAGCCGCTTGAGGTACTCGCGCACCGCCTCAGCTTCTCAGCGTCAGCGGCGCCGCGCGGCGCTCGGGCCGGCCGATCTCGGCCGCCGCCGGCGGCGCGCAGGCCAGGGCGAGACCGATCGCCAGCAGCACCCACGTCTCGGGGTCCTCGAGGAAGTCGGCGTAGGTGAAGGTGTGCAGCACCAGCGCCGCCCAGCACGCCGCCAGCGCCGGGCGCAGGGGGGACGGCGGCCCGCGCCAGGCGCCGCCGAAGAGCACGGCGAACGAGCTGACCAGCAGCAGCGCGTAGAGCACGAACCCGACGATTCCCTGCTCCGCCGCGACCGTGATCGGGATCGTGTGCGACGCCGACGTCGCCGTCGCGCTTTCCGCGCCCTGCTCGTGTGCCCGGTACTCCGCCGCGAACGACCCCGGGCCGAAGCCCTGCAGGGGACGGTCGCCGAAGAGCCCGAGGCCGCCTTCCACGAGCTTCGCCCGCCCGCTCGTCGCGCTGTTCGCCGAGGAGCCCGCGCCGCTCAGGCCGAGGTGCAGGCTCGGCGGCGCCACCAGCACCACCACCAGCGCCACCGCCAGCAGCGCCCCGGCCACGTACAGCGTCCCCCGCACGTCCCAGCGGTAGGCCGCCAGCACCGCCAGGCCGAGCAGGAGCGCCGCGATGCTGGACTGCGAGAAGCTCGTTATCAGCCCCCCCAGCAGCCACAGCAGGACGGCGCCGCCGAGGAGCACCGAGCGCCGGCGCGCCGTCCATAGCACCCCGGCCATCACCGCCGTCATCACCAGCGCCAGGAAGCGCCCGTAGATGCTGGGGTCGAAGAACAGCGAGTTCACCCGGAAGTAGTTGCTGTACTCGTTCGCCGCCACCACCTTGGGGTTGAGGAAGAGCTGCTTGCGGGCGTACTCCACGAAGCCGATGCCGGCGAACACGACGGCCAGGGCCACCGCCACCGCCAGGCACCGCACGAGCAGCTCCCGCGTCCAGCGCACCTCGCGCAGCAGCGCGAACAGCAGCGCGAAGGGGACGTAGAAGAACGTCATGTTCTCCAGCGCCTTCGAGAAGTCCCCCGAGTAGCTCGCCTGCAGCCCGTAGAGGACCAGCGAGGCCACCAGCAGCCATTCCGCGCCCCGCGGCGTCAGCAGTCCCCGCCACGGCGCGGCCTGCGCGCCTAATTCGGACCCGAACGCCGGTTGGGAGGAGGCCTCGCCGCGGGATCGCTCGTCGCCGTCCACGGCGCCCGTGCCGGCGCCTCCCGCGCCCTCGCCTCTGGCCCCGGGGCGCAGCCGCGGCAGCGCGTGGGCCAAGACGCCGGCCCCGATCACGAGATACAGCGGGATCAGCAGATTCGACGTCCCGCCCCCGGTCGCGATCGGCAGGCGAAACGGCAGCGCGAAGATCGCCAGCAACGGCAGCGCCCGGGGGCGACGGTGGATGAGCAGCGCCAGCGTCAGCACCACCGCGAGCCCGAGCACGACCGCCGCGACGGCCTCGCCGGGGTGGTCGCGCAGGTGCGTCAGCTGCGAGGTGTGCCAGATGTCGGCGAGCAGCAGCACCGGCGTCAGCACCAGCGCCGCCGCCATCGCCACCGCCCGGCCGCGGCGGTCGATGCGCAGCGGGCCGATCGACGCCACCTGCCCCGGCGCCTCCGGTCCGCCGAGCACGGCGAGCGCCGCCAGCAGCGCCACCGCGATCACCCCGAGCTTCTCGGCGGCCTCGCCGAGCCCGTGGGCGCTCGCCAGCACGAGGGGGATCGTCGCCGGTGTCGCCCCGCTCACCGCCCGGCCCTTTCCAGCGTGAAGCTGCCCGGCGAGTAGCGCGCCTGGCTTTCGTGGCGCAGGTGGACGCGCAGGCGGTATTCCCCGGGCGGCGCCAGCGGCCCGGCCTGGCGCGGGCCGCGGTGCCCGTTCCAGCACAGCGAGACCTGTTTGTAGCGCTGCACCGGCAGATCCCGCGCGATCGTCGCCACTTCCCCGCCCGCCGAGTCCACGATCGCGACCGTCGCCAGATCGGCCGAGGCCGGCTTGAAGGAGAGGTACTCGACGCGTTTCGTCGCGTTCACCTCAGCCGCCGGCACCCGTCCGCGGCAGGTGGCGGCGGGCGCCCGGGTGGGGGCGAAGGAGGTGTCCATCTCGAAGCTCTGCACCGCCGGCGGGGTGTGCTTCAGCCGCTGGGTGACGGCGAACGCCGCGAACGAGGCCACCACGAGCAGCGCGAAGACGGCCCGCGCGAGCCGCTCCGTGCTCAATCGGACCCGCCCAGCGCGAAGCGCTCCACGGTGTCCGAGCGCAGCCCCAGGCGCAGCGTCTCCAGCGAGATCACGTCGCTCGCCGCGATGTTGCCGAGATTGCACTCCGCGCCGAGATGCCGCAGCAGCCACACCTGCTGGTCCTTGCGCGGGGCCTCGAAGATCAGCCGGTCGGCGGCCACCGCGTGCAAGATCTCATCGATCAGGCCGGTGCGCGGCTCGCCGTCGCCGCGATAGATGCCGGCCGTTCCGGACTCCCGCGCCTCCGCGATCACCTTCCACGCTCCCGCCTCCAGGTCGCGTTCGATCTGCTCCACCCAGACGTAGGGGGCCATGATGAAGTCGGTGTCCTTGCTGCCGACCTCCGCCAGCACCGTGAAGCCGTTCGCCGCGAACTGGCGGATCAGGTGGCTCTTGACCTCGGGCTCCAGCGGGATCGTGCCGTCGGAGATCTCGACGTGGCGCAGCCCCAGCTCACCCAGCCACCCCATGAGACCCTCGATCCTGCCCTGCCTGATCGCGATCTCCGTGAGCGTGCCCCCGAGCACCACCGGAATCCCGTGCTCGGCGTAGCGGGCGAGCTTGGGACGCAGGTTCGCGCTGACCAGAGCGGTCCCCCAGCCGAGCTTGACGATGTCCACGCTCGGCCCCGCCGTCTCGATCAGTCCGTCGACCTCGGCCAGCGACAGGCCGCGGTCGAGGACGTGCGTCAGCCCCCGTTCGCGCGGCTTGACGGTGCGCGGCGGAATCTCCAGGAAGCTCGCGCCGTTGCGCTCGGGGCCGGCATCCGTGCTCAACGCAACCTCACTGGCCGGCGGCGGCTTCACCGCCGGCCGGCGCCTGCGCTTCGCCGGTCGCCGCCGCGCCCGCCGAGCCGCCTTCCGCCGGAGCGCCCGTCGCCGCCGATTCTTCGGTGGGCGCCGCCGAGCCTGTGGTCGCCGTCTGCGAGCCCGTCCCTTCGGTGCCGGCCGCCCCGGCCTGGTCGGCGCCCGCGATCACGACGACCGCCGCCGAGCCCACCAGTGCGGCGACGTTGCCTTCGAGCGGCTTGACCTGCGTTATGCCGAGCGTCTGGGCCACGTGCGCCGCTTCGCTGCGGTGACCGCTCGCGTACTGCACCACCGAAACGCCCAGCGCTTCCGGCGGGCGGGCCGACAGCGCCGTCGCCTGGGTGTAGCCGCTGCGTTGCAGGTTCCCCGAGAGGCTGTGCGCTAGGCCATTGGTTTCCGTGCTGTTGAGCACCACCACGTTCGTTTCCGCCGGGTCCGCCACCCGTGCGGCGACGTGATGGGCACGGGCGCCCCGCGAGTGCCGGGTGGAGGACGACGCACGCGTGGTCGGAGTCCCACCGTGAGAGCCCCCGCCGAGCGACAGCGCGACGCCCACGACGACCGCCACCACCACGACGGCGGCGCCCACGATCAGAGCCACCGTGCGCCCGGGCGAGCGCTCCTCCTCCTGCAGGAAGGGCGGCCCAGGCGTACGCCTGGCGCCCACCGAGGGCCGGGCCGCCGCGCGAACCGTGCGAGTCGCCCCCTCCGTGCGGGTGCTGGCCGCCGTGCGTTGCGCCGCCGAGCGTGGCGGGGACGCCGGCCGCGAGGAAGAGCCCCTGCGCGCGGGGGTCGGGGGGCGTGGCGGAGCGGGCGGCAGCGGCGAGCGCCCGGGCGTGGCGGCCGCACGGGCGGCGACGGTCTCGGGGGTCGGGACCGCGGACTCGACGGCGGTCGGCGAAGCGGCCGCCGGCGCCGCGGACTCCAAGGCCGTCGGCGAAGCAGCGGCCCGGGAGGCGGGGACGGCGCCGTTCTCATGCGACTCCTGAGGCGCTCCCTCACCCGCCGCCTGCTCGGCCACCGAGCGCGAGGCCGTCGAGCTCGCGGCGGCCATGGAAGCCGCCACCACCGCCGCGGCGGTGGCCGGGGCGAGCTCGGCGGGCTCCCTGCCGAGGGGCGGCTGCGCCGTCTCCTCCTGCACCCCGGACTCCGCCGGCAGGGCGATCTGTGTTGCGTCCTCACCCGCCCCCGGCACGGCAGACGGAGAGGCGGACGGCTTCGGCGCGGCAGGCAAAGGAGCGTTCGGCGCGGCAGGGGAAGGGGCGGGAAGCTTCGGCGCGATGGGTGCCCGCAGCACCGGCGCCGCCGCGGCCAGGGCGCGGAGGATCGCCGGCCCTGGGCCGGCAGGGAGGGGCAGGACCGTGGCGATGGGAGCCGGCGCGACGGGTGCGGGCGCCGCCGCGGCGGCACGAGCGGGCGGGCGAACGACGCGTGACACCGGCTGGACGGTGCGCTGGGCGCGGGCGGCCGCCGCGGCGCTGACGCGCCGCTCGAGCTCGGCTGCACGCTCCGGCGCGCGGCCCGCCCACTCGCGCAGGCGCTTGAGCTCGCGCGCCTGGGCGAAGACGAGCAGCGCGAGGATCGCGATGCCCAGCAGACCCGCGAACGCGGCGAGCGCCCCGACCTTGAGCACGGTGTTCGACAGCGACAGCGCGAGCGACGGCTGGATCATGGCTCGCCAGAGTGTATGAGCGGCGCAGGCGCCCCCGACGCACTCGCCACTCCGTCGAGCGCGCCCGCTGCCACGGAGTCCGACGCGCGGGCGCGGCGCACCGTCGCGCTGAGCTCGGTCACCTTGGCCGCCAGCGCCGCCGCGTCGCCCTCGAGCACCAGCAGCCGGATCTCGTCGAACATCCCCGCCACCACGTCCGGGGAGAGCGGCTCGCGCTCGGCGAGCATGATCTTCTCCGCCGCCGTCGCGCAGGCCCGCTCGTAGTCGTTGAAGAGCTCCTCGTGCAGCTTCTCGCCGGGGTGGGCGCCGATCTCCTCGATCGCGACGTCGCGATCCGGGTCGAGACCGGAGAGCTCGATCATCGCCCGCGCGAGGTCGACGATGCGCACCGGCTCGCCCATGTCCAGCACCAGCACCTCCGCCGTCCCCGGCGCCGCCGGCGGCGTCGACAGCGAGCCCGCGCGGATGATCAGCTGGACCGCCTCCGGAATCGTCATGAAGTAGCGCGTCATCCGGCGGTCGGTGACCGTCACCGGCCCCCCGCGGGCGATCTGGCGGCGGAAGATCGGCACCACGCTGCCCGAGGAGCCGAGCACGTTGCCGAAGCGCACCGACCGGTACACCGTGTCGGGGAAGCGCGCCGCCGCGCCCTCCAGGGCGAACTCGGCGAGCGCCTTCGACGCCCCCATCACCGTCGCCGGGGCGACCGCCTTGTCGGTCGAGACCAGCACGAAGCGCCGCACCCCCAGCTCCCCGGCGAGCAGCGCCGTCGAGCGCGTCGCGATCGCGTTGTTGTGCACCGCCTCCACCGGGTTGGCCTCCATCAGGCCCACGTGCTTGTAGGCCGCGGCGTGGAACACCACGGTCGGACGGTGCTCGTGGAGCACCTCGCGCATCCGCTCCCCCTCCTTGCAGTCCGCCAGCACCGCCGCCAGCGCCCCCGGCGGCACGTGGCGCTCGTCCTGCAGCTCCCGCAGGATCGCGAAGAGGTTGTCCTCGGCGTGGTCGAGCAGCACCATCCGCCGCGGCCCCACGTGCGCGATCTGGCGGCACAGCTCGGAGCCGATCGAGCCGCCGGCACCCGTCACGAGCACGGTCTCCCCGGCCAGATAGGCGCCGACCCGGTCGAGCTCCATCAGCACCGGCTCGCGGCCGAGCACGTCCTCCACACGGACCTCGCGCACCTGGCCGGCGATGTCGCCAAGCCCCGCCTCCGCCGAGGGGTGGCGGGCCTTGAGCAGCTCGAAGACCGTCGGCAGCGTCCGCACCGGGATGCCGCGCAGGCGGCACTCGCGCACCACCCGCGCCCGCGTCGAGCCGGGGGCGGAGGGGATCGCGATGATCACCTCGTCGGGCTCGGCCTCCTCGAGGATGCGCGGCAGGTCGCCCTCGGTGTTGCCCCGCACCGCCACCCCGTCGATGCGCAGCCCCCGCTTGCGGGGGTCGTCGTCGAGGAAGCCCACCGGCGTGAGGCCGAGCTCGCGGTTGCGGACGATCTCGCGCAGCACGAGCCGGCCGCCGTCGCCGGCGCCGACGATGAGCACGCCCCGTCCGCCCTCCCGCACACCGCTGAACACCCCCGGCAGGCGCCGTTCGTGCAGCGCCCGGGCGAGCACCCGCACCCCGATCAGCATCGCCAGGAGCAGCAGGAAGAACAGCGCCACCACCCCGTTTGGCAGCGTCAGCGAGATCGTGCCCTTCGCCGGGATCTGGACGGGACGCACCGCGACCACCCCGACCACGGCGAGCAGCGTGATCGCCACCACGCCGCGCACGATCGCCCAATAGTCGCGCTGCCCCGAGTAGCTCCAACTGCGCAGGTAGACGCGCGAGAGCACCAGCACCAGCACCCCGCCGGCCACGACCCACCATAGGGTCCTGTCGAGCAGCACCACGTAGCGGTGCTGCTCGCTGCCGCCATCGAAGCGCAGCCGGAAGGCGAGGAGGTACGCGAGCGCGACCAGCGCCCCGTCCACGGCGATCTGCGGAAGCGCGTGACGGTGGAGGGGGACTATGGCCGCCGAGCGGAGGCGTCGGCGCATCACCGCGGATTGTAGGGACGGCCGCCCCCCGCGGCGCTGCGAGAGCCGGATCTGACGTCGTGCGACGACTGGGGGAAAGCCGCGCCGGCGCGCTACTGAAAGAGCGTCACGTCGGAGATTTCCGCGCTTTCCCTCGCCGGCGGCAGCCGGGTGATCCAGACCAGGTAGTAGCGATAGGAGCGCCCGCCCGAATCGAGTGAGAGCGTCGTGCGCTGTCCGACCCGCCGCGCCGCGCCCACCGTTTGCCAGCCGCGTTCAGCGAGGCTCTCTGGCGCACCGTAGGGGAGTCCTCCGTCGAAGCGGTTGCTCGCGTAGATCGCCGCGTAGAACCCCGGCGAGGGGCTCTGGATCTCGATCGCCCGGGCCCGCAGCCCGGGTGCGGCATCGAGGTAGAAGCCGGTTCCGGGCTTGCCGGCCAGCGTGTCGTCGAGGTAGTGCTCCGTGCTCCACACCGTGTTGGGGTCGCCGTCGACGACGTTCGCCACCTGGCGCGGGTGTTCCGGTTCGTTGCCGAACGGGTTGTAGTCGTGCGCCGCGTTGGCCGCCAGCGACACAGGTTCCAGCCCTGGGCTGGAGTCGATCCCGGAGGCCACGCCCGTGCCGCCGTGGGTGTGCCCCGCCGCCAGGATGAGACCGAGCGCCACGGCGCCGCCGACGAACGCCAGCAGCGCCAGCCAGCGCACCGGGTGGCGCAGACGCAACGGCAGCCGCCGGCGCGCCGGACCGGGCAGGCTGCGCAGCACCGTCGTCACCTCCCCCGTCGCCTGCCCCGCGCGGGCGGCCTCCACGGTGAGCGCCTCCTCGAGGTCCACCAGCAGCGCCGGCACGTCGGGATAGCGGCGCCCGAGGTCCTTCGCCGTCATGCGGTCCACCACGGCGGCCGTCGCCGCCGAGACCTCGGGGCGCGCCAGCCGCACGTCGGGAACGTCCTCGCGGACGTGGCGCATCGCCACCGACACCGGCGTCTCGCCCGTGAACGGCACGACCCCCGTCAGCATCTCGTAGAGCACCACCCCCAGCGAGTAGATGTCCGACTGCGGCGTCACCGGCTGCCCCAGCGCCTGCTCGGGGGAGACGTAGTCCGTCGTCCCCAGCACCCGCCCGTCGAGCGTCAGGCCCTGCTCCGTCAGCGTCCGGGCGATCCCGAAGTCCGTGATCTTCGCCGTCCCCTCCTCGCTGACCAGCACGTTCTGGGGCTTGACGTCGCGATGCACGATCAGCTGCTCGTGAGCCGCGCCCAGCGCCCGGGCGATCTCGATCGCGTAGGCCACCGCCTCGGCGATGTCCAGCGGTCCGCCGCGCCGCACGAGCTCCTTGAGGGTCTCGCCCTGTACGTACTCCAAGACGATGTACGGCGTCCCCCCCTCACCCGACTCCTCGGGCTCCTCGCCGGCGTCGACGACGGTGACGATGTGGGGATGGCTCAGCCGCGCCACCGCCCGCGCCTCGCGGCGGAAGCGCTCCAGCTGATCGGAGTCCGAGGCGATCTCGCGGTGCATCAGCTTGATCGCCACCGGCCGCTCCAGCACCGTGTCGAAGGCGCGGTAGACCGTCGACATCCCGCCGCGCCCGATCACCGCGTCGAGGCGATACCGCCCGCCGAGGGCCGAGCCGAGCTGGGTGGCCGTCATGCCCCTATTTTGCGCACCCGGCAGGCGTTCTCAATCCCCGCCGCCGGCTGCCTCCCTGGCGCCGGCCGCCTCCCCGCCACCGGCTGCCTCCCGCCACCAGCCGCCCCCTGCCGCCGGCCGCGCCTGCCGACCGCCGGCTGCCGGCGCGCCGGCCGTGAGCGATGCACTGCCACCACAGCCAGCGCGCAGCGGTAGAGCGCAAACGGGGCCAGCGGCCGGCCTCGACGGCTGGGGTGGATCAGTGGAGCGGCGGCGAGCGTGGAGAGGAAGGCGCCCGCGGCGGCGACGGCGTGCGCCGCCCGGCGCCGGTACGCGGGCCGGTCGGGGCCGCCGCTCGCTGGCCCTTCACTCCCGTCCGACGAGCTCCGACGAACATCCCCGCCCGCCGGCCCGCGCCGCACGGCCTTCAGCGCGGCCGCCCCGACCAGCACCGGCAGCCCGGCCCGCCAGGAGAGTCCCTGAGAGTCCTCCCGGGCGAAGCCCCGCAGGCGCGCCGCGGTGAGCGTCGCCCCGCTGCGAGAGACTCCCGGAAGCAGGGCGAGAGCCTGGGCGACGCCCAGCGCCAGGCCATCCGCCGGGCCGACCTCGGCCAGCCTGCGTCCTCCCCCGCGCGAGTCCGCGAGGGCCATCGCCGCGGCGCCCGCCACCAGGCCGACGGCGATCGTCGGCGGCGTCGCGGGCCGGCGCTCCAGACGGCGCTCCAGGAGGAGCCCGGCGAGCGCCGGCGGCGCCAACGCGAGCGCCAACGCCGCCAGGCGTCGGCGGTCCAATTCGCGCAGCTCGCGATCGACCGCCGCACGGACGCCGGGCGCGCAGAGCAGCCCCGACAGGGCCGCCGCCGTGCCCGCGTGCAGCGCCACCTCGCGCTCGTTGCGCGCCGCCCTGTCGAGCTCCGCCTCCTCCCAGCCGAGCAGGCCGGGCAGGAGCGCGGCATGGGCCGACGAGGACACCGGCAGCAGCTCGGCCGGGCCCTGCACCAGGCCGAGCAGGAACGCGCGGCGCAGATAACTCGCTCCCCCGCGGTCCGCGGCTCGTCCTCGGCAGTTCAGACGCGACATCCGACGGGATGCGATCGCCTTATGAGACTTGCGATTTCAGATCGGCGCGATCGCGCTGATCTGAAATCGCAAAAATCGATGCCACGCTACGCCGCCGCGGTCTCACTCGAGCGGCGGCGACGGCGCACGACGAGGCAGACCACGCCGACCACGACCAGGGCGAGGACGGCGTAGTCGACGTACTCGAAGCCCCTGCGCACGCTCGTCCAGTCGCTGCCCAGCGCCTGGCCGGCGAAGCCCAACGCCAGCACCCACGGGATCGAGCCGATCACCGTCAGCACCGTGAAGCGCACCACCGGCATCCGCGCGACTCCGGCCGGCAGCGACACGAACGCCCGCACCAGCGGCACCATCCGCCCGAACAGCACCACCGGCTGCCCGTAGCGCTGAAACCAGCGGTCCGCGCGGTCGATCTGCGCCGAGCCCATGTGCACGTAGTGGCCGTGGCGTTCGAGCAGCTCCAGGCGCCCACCGCGGCCGACCGCGTAGGCGACCCAGGAGCCGACCAGGGTGCCGAGCAGGCCCGCCAGCAGGATGCCCGGCATCGTCAGGTGCGTGCCGTGCGCCCCCGCGCCCGAGCCGCCCGGGTCGGCGACGGCGAAGCCGGCGAACAGCATCACCACCTCCGACGGGATCGGGATGCAGGCCGAGCCGATCGCCATCAGCACGAACACCGCCGGCAGGCCGCCGTCGCGGACGAAGTGCCAGGTGACGTCGACGACCGATTCCGTGACCGAGGCGAGGATCAGCACGACGCCAAAGATATCGTCCGCCCGATGCGCGTCTGGTTGGACCTCACCAACAGTCCCCACGTGCCCGTCATGCGGCCGATCATCGAGCTGTTGCGCCAGGACGGCCACGAGGTGAGGGTGACGGCGCGCGACTTCGCCCAGACGCTCGGCCTGCTGCGGCGCCTCCAGATTCCCCACACCGCGATCGGCCGCCACCGCGGCGAGCGCCTCGGCGCCAAGGCCACGGGCCTCGCCTCGCGCTCCACCGCCCTGCTGCGCTGGGCGCTCACCGACTCCCGCCGGGCCGGCGCCCGCTTCGACATCGCCCTCGGACACGGCTCCAACGACATCAGCGTCGCCGCCGCCGCCCTGCGCATCCCCAGCTCCACCATGTTCGACTACGAGTGGGCCGCCGTCCAGCACCACCTCAACTGCCGCCTCGCCCGGGCCGTCGTCGTGCCCGACGCCATCCCGCCCGAGCGCCTGCGCCGCTACGGGGCCAGGGGCAAGGTGCGCCCCTACCCCGGCCTCAAGGAGGAGTACTACCTCGCCGACTTCCTCGCCCAGCCGGCGGTGCTCGACGAGCTCGGGCTCGACCCCGCCCGTCCCATCGTCGTCGTGCGCACCCCGCCCGACGTCTCCCTCTACCACCGCCTGCACAACGAGCTCTTCGCCGACGTCCTGCGGCGGCTGCGCGGCGCGGCGGCCGAGGGAGCGCAGACCGTCGTCTTCCCCCGCACCGACGCCCAGCGCGACGAGCTGCGGGCCGCGCCCGAGCTGATCGTGCCCGCCCGCGCCGTCGACGCCCAGTCGCTGATCTCCTTCGCCGACCTCGTCGTCTCCGCCGGCGGCACCATGAACCGCGAGGCCGTCGCCCTCGGGACGCCGGTGTACACGACCTTCGAGGGCCGCCTCGGCGCCGTCGACGAGCGGCTGATCCGCGAAGGCCGCCTACTCAGGCTGCGCCAACCAACCCAAATCCAAATAAAGAAGAAGCCCCCCGGCGCAGGCCGCGAGCGGGTCCGCCGGGACCCCCGGATGCTGCTGGACCTGCTCCTCTCACCGCTCGCTCAGTAGCTGTGCGCGCGACTGCGGGCGTGGCGCTCCAGCGCGAGCCGGCAGAGACGATCGACGAGCTCGGGGTAGGCCACGCCGGAGGCCTCCATCAGCTTGGCGTAGACGCTCGTCGGCGTGAAGCCCGGCATCGTGTTCAGCTCGTTCACCAGCACCCGCTCGCCGTCGACGAAGAAGTCGACCCGGGCGAGACCCTCGCAGCCGGCGTAGGCGAAGGTCTGCACCGCCAGCTCCCGCACCCGCGTCGCCGCCGCCGCCGAGATGCGCGCCGGCATCAGCAGCTCCATTCCGCCCGCCGCGTACTTCGCCTCGTAGTCGTACCATTCGCCGCGCAGGCGAATCTCGCCCGGCGCGGAGGCCATCGCCGCGGCGCCATGCGCCACCGTCTCGGCGCGCCCCAGGCCAAGCACGGCGCACTCCACCTCCACCCCCGCCGCCATCGCCTCGACGATCACCAGCGGGTCGTGAGCAAAGGCCCGCGCCAGCGCCGGCCCCAGCTCGCTCGTCTCGCGGACCTTGACGATCCCCTTCGAGCTGCCCAGGTGGGCGGGCTTGACGAACACCGGCAGGCCCAGCTCCCGAAGCTCGGCGAGCACCGCCTCGGGATCCGCCTGGAAGCGCTCCTCGCGCACCCCCCGGTGGTCGACCTGCGGGACCCCGGCGGCGGCCATCAGCTCTTTGAAGAGCACCTTGTCCATGCACACCGCCGACGCCGCCACCCCGGCGCCGACGTAGGCCACGTCGAGCGTCTCCAGCACCCCCTGCACCGTGCCGTCCTCGCCGAACGGGCCGTGCAGCGCCGGAAAGACCACGTCGGCATCGAGCAGGCCCGCCCCCGGGCAGACGCTCAGCCGCTCACCCTCCCAGCGCCAGGCGCCGTCGCGTTCGACCTGCACCCAGCGCACCTCGTGGCCGGCATCGCGCAGGCCCCCGCCGACTGCCCGCGCCGAGGCCAGCGAGACGTCGTGCTCGGAGGAGCGGCCGCCCGCGAGCACCGCCACCGTGAGCGGTCGCGAGGACAGGTCGGGGGCGGCTGGCTGGGTTGCGCTCATTCGGGGCTCGGCGCCTGGGCCGCGGTCGTCGTCGTCGTTGTCGTGCTCGGCGGGGGCGTCGTCGTCGTGTTCGGCGTCGTCTGCGCCGCCAGTTCCCCCACCGTGATCGTAACCGTCGCCCCCGGCTTCGCCTTGTGCCCCCCGGCGGGGCTCTGCTGCAGCACGATCCCCGCTTCTTCGGATTTCGTCACTTCCCGCGTCTTCGAGCGCGGCTTGAAGCCGGCCTGGCCGAGTTCGCCGGCCGCCTGGGCCTCGCTTTTGCCGACCACCCGCGGCACTTCCACTTCCTTGGGGGCCGCCGCGACGACGAGATTCACGTGCGTCCCGGCCGGCGCCGATTCGCCGGCCGACGGCGACTGCGAGAGCACCTCGCCGACTTCTTCCCCGCCCTTCGCTTCGCGTCGTTCGACCGTGCCCGGCGCCAGTCCGGCGGCGCGCAGCGACGCCTTCGCTTCGGCTTCTCTCTGGCCCGTCACTTCCGGCACTTCTATCGGCGCCGGCCCGCTGGAGACCAGCACCGTCACCGGGCTGCCCGCCTGGACGTCGGTGTTGCCAGCCGGTTCCGTCGCGACCACCTTTCCCGACGCCACCGTGCTGCTCGCCTCGCTCTGCCGCGTCGGCTTGAAGCCCGCCCCGCGCAGGCGCTGCACCGCCTGCGCCGCCGCCAGCCCCTTGACGTCCGGCACCGTCGCCGTGCCCGGGCCGCTGGACACCGCGAGCGTGACCCGCGCCGCGCGATCGACCACGCTGCCCGCCCCCGGGCTCTCGGAGATCACGCCGCCCTGCGGCACCGTCGCGCTGGTCCGCGACGTCGCCACCGGGGTCAGGCCCGCCCGCGTCAGGCGGGCTTCGGCACTCGCCTGCGCAAGTCCCGTGACGCCGGGCACCGTGACCTGCCGCCTGGACCCCGGCAGCAGCAGGATCAGGGCGGCCGCGGCCGCCGCCAGCAGCAGCGCCGCGCCCGCGATCCACCAGAGCCGGCGGCGGCGCGCGGCGCTCTCCTCGGCCCCTGCGCCGTTCTCCCCGCCCGCCGCGGGGGGGCTCGCCGCGGCCAGCACCGCGGTCGCCGTCGTCGGCGGCACCGGGCCGTTGCCGCCGTGCACGTGGATCGGCTCGCCCGTCAGCTCGTGGCGCACCTGCTCCAGCGCCGCGATGAACTCGTCGGCGTCCGCGAAACGCTCCCCGGGGTCCTTCGCCAGCGCCCGCGCCACGACCGCGTCGAGCTCCGGTGGAACCTCCTGGTTGAGCGCGCTCGGCGGAGGCGGCGCCGCCGAGACCTGCTTGAGCGCGATCGTCACCGCCGTCTCCCCGTCGAACGGGACCCTGCCCGTCAACAGCTCGTAGAGCACGATCCCGATCGCGTAGAGATCCGACGCCGCGCTCACCGCCTGGCCCTGGGCCTGCTCGGGGGAGAGGTACTGCGCGGTGCCCATGATCGAGCCCGTCAGCGTCATGTCCGAGGCGCCGGCCCGGGCGATGCCGAAGTCCGTCACCTTCGCCCGGCCCTCCTCGTCGAGGATCACGTTGTGCGGCTTCAGGTCGCGGTGGATCACGCCGCGGCGATGGGCGAAGCGCGCCGCCAGCAGGATCTGCAGGACGATGTCGATCGCCCCGACCGGCTGCAGCGGAGCCATCTCCCGCACCACCGTCTTCAGCGAGCGGCCCGGGAGGTACTCCATCGCGATGTAGTACGTCCCGTCCCATTCCCCGCGGTCGAAGATCGCCACGACGTTCGGGTGCGAGAGGCCAGCCGCGCTGGAGGCCTCGCGGCGGAACCGCTCGACGAACTCCTGGTCCTCGGCGAAGCGGTGGTGCAGGAGCTTCACCGCCACCTGGCGGCCGAGCAGCTGGTCGCGCGCGAGGTAGACGTCGGCCATGCCCCCCGTGCCGATGCGCGAGAGCACCTCGTAGCGCCCGTCGATGACCGTTCCCGCCTCAACCATCCAGCAGCGCTTCCATGACACGTCGTGCGATCGGCAACGCGTACGTCGCCCCGTATCCCGGCACGTTCTTGACCGTCGCCGCGATCGCCACCCGGGGGTCGGAGGCCGGCGCGAACGCGATGAACCAGGCGTCGTTGAGCTGCGTCCCGATCTGGGTTTCCGCGGTGCCGGTCTTGCCCGCCACCTGCACCCCGGGGATGCGCGCGCCTTCGCCCGTGCCTTCGTTGACGACGGCTTCCATCATCGTCCTGACCTCGGCCGCCGTCGAGGACTTCATCACCACCGACTGCACACGCGGCGCGATCCTTTCCAGCGTCTGTCCTTCCGGATTGACTATCCGTTCCGTCAGGTGCGGCGCCATCAGCCGACCGCCGTTCGCCACCGTCGCCGCCACCTCCGCCATCTGCAGCGGCGTGGCCTCCAGTTTGTCCTGCCCGATGCCCATCCGCCCGATGTCCACGAGCGGGTTGGTGGGCAGCAGCAGGCGTTCGCCTTCATAGGAGCCGCTGACCGACATTTCATCGGCCGGGTAGTCCAGCTGGGGCTTGGCGTCGAAGCCGAAGCGGCTCATGTAGCGCATCAGCGTCCCCCGGCCGACCTGCTCGGCGACCTGCGCCCAGACGGTGTTGACGGATTTGGCGAGAGCCTGGGTGAGCGTCAGCTCGCCGAAGCTTTCGTTCTGGTCGTTGTGCAGGGGCACGCCCGATATCGGGATGCCGTTGCGGCCGCTCAGCGTCGAGGACGGGTTGAAGCGGCCCGTTTCGAATGCCGCCGTCGCCGTCACGATCTTGAAGGTCGAGCCCGGCGCGTAGCCGAACTGCACGGCCCGGTTCACCAGCGGGTCGCCGCCCGCCTCTTTCACCTTCGCCGCCGACGCCGGCGTGCGCATCGCGTTGGGGTCGAAGCTGGGGCTCGACGCCATCACCCGCACCGCCCCCGTGCGCGGATCCAGCGCCACCACCGCGCCTTCGTGGCCCGCCAGCGCTTCCCGCGCCACCCGCTGCGCCGGCGGGTCGAGCGTCGTCACGATTTCGTCGCCCCGGTCACCGACGCCCTTGAGCTGGTCGAGGATCGCCTGCAGCCCGCTCGGGGCCTTGCCTTCGAGCGTTTCGTCGCGATACAGCTCCAGCCCCGTCTGGCGCAGGTCGGTGTAGGAGTAGCCGATCGCGTTCGCGAACTCTTCACCCGTCGGATAGCGCCGCACGTAGTCGTTTTCGGAGTCCAGGACGCTGTGCGCCAGCACCGTGCCGCCGGCGGTCACGATGCGGCCGCGGTCGACGTGTTCCTGCTCGAGCAGCTCGCGCTGGTTGAGCGGGTTTTCGCGCAGCGCCGCCGCCTGGAAGACCGTCCAGCGCGAGGTGAACGCGATCAGCAGCGCGAACAGCACCACCACCAGTCCGTAGAGGCGCAGGATCGGCCGGTTCATTCGCTGAGGTCTTCGCGTTCGATGTCGCGGATCAGGGAGCCCGCGCTGCCTTCCGAGCGCAGCGTGTGCGCCAGCAGCTCTTCGCGCCGGCGCGGGCCGAGCGAGGAGGCGCTCACCCCAGACACGTAGTAGCTGCTGTAGAGCCTGATGCCGCCCGGCAGTTCGTAGGGCACCCCCTGGTACATCGTCACCAGCCCGCGGCCGTTCGCCGCCAGGAAGTACACCGACTGCATCGCCACGTAGGCGGCGGCCAGCACCACGGCGAGCACGCCGACGACCACCGCCAGCGGCAGCGCGCCGCGCAGCCGCCGGCGTCGGGTCGGGGTCGCGACACCCACGGCCGGTCGGCGCGGAAGCCGAGCCGGCACCGCCTCGGGCGCCCGCACAGCCAGCGCCGCCGTTGCGCCCGCCGGAGACACCGCCGGGACGCCGGTGAGCGTCGCGTCGCGATCGACCTGCTCGGAGCCCGGCACGTGGACCTCCTCGAGGCGCAGCAGGATCACCGTGATGTTGTCGCGCCCGCCCGCCCTGTTCGCTTCGCGAATCAACGCCTCACCGGCGTCGCGCAGCCGCGGCTGGGCGCGCAGGATCTCCGCCAGCCGCGGCTCGGGCACCATCGAGGTGAGGCCGTCGCTGCACAGCAGGTAGACGTCGCCGGCGCGGGCCCGGAACGAGCGCGTATCCACCTCCACCGTCTCTTCCGGACCCAAAGCCCGGGTGATGATCGAGCGCTGCGGGTGCTCCTCGGCTTCCTCCGGCGTCAGCCGGCCCTCGCGGATCATCTCGTCCACGAGCGAGTGGTCGTCCGTCAGGCGCAGCAGCTCGCCCTCGCGCAGGCAGTAGGCGCGGCTGTCGCCGACGTGAGCGATCGCGATCTCCTCGGGACCGACGTAGACCGCCGTCAGCGTCGTCCCCATCCCGGCCTGCTCGGCGTTGCTCTGCGAGAGCTCGTGGATGCGGTTGTTGGCGCGCAGCGCGTGCTCCGCCAGCTCCCGCTCCGGGCTCTCCGGATCGCCGAGGCCGTCGCGGAAGGAGTCGACCGCCAGGCGCGAGGCGACCTCGCCGGCCTGCGCGCCGCCCATGCCGTCGGCGACGACGAACAGCGGCGAGCGGGCCAGCAGCGAGTCCTCGTTGGCGCGGCGCTGCAGGCCGGTGTCGGTGCCCGTGTACTGCTCGCAGACCCGCAGCATCAGCCCTCGACCTCGAAGACGAACTCGCTCTCGCCGATGCGGACGTGATCGCCGGGGTGCAGCGGCCGCGGGGTGTCCAGCAGCTCCTCGTTCAGGTAGGTTCCGTTGGTCGAGCCGAGGTCCTCGAGCACCAGCGCCCCCGCCTGCCGGTAGACGCGGGCATGGGTCGACGACGCGAAGGGATCCGCGAGACGGATCTCGGCGCGGTCCCCCCGCCCCAGCACGAGATCGGCGTCGAGGTCGTAGATCATGCCCGGATCGTGCCCCGGGGCGCGCTGCACGACCAGGCGGGGGAGGCGGCGGGCGAGGTCCACCTGCCCCACCGTCGAGGCCGAGTGAAGGCCCGTCGCGTCCGGCGCCGCCACCGTCGGCGAGATCCCCGCCGTCGCGCCCGCGCCGCGGCCGCGCAGGTCGCGCAGGGCGCTGCGCACGACCCACAGGAGAAACAGGTAGAGCACGGCCAGGAAACCGAACTTCAGCGCCACCGAGACCGGTTGCAGGGCGTTCACAGCGGTGTCCTCATCGCAGCTCGAAGATCATCTCCGTCGAGCCCAGCGCGATGCGATCGCCGTCGGCGAGCGGCTGGACCCCGCGGACCTGGCGGCCGTTGACCCGCACCCCGTTCGTCGAGTGCAGATCTTCGATCGTCCAGCCGTCCGGCCCGGAGCGTATCTGCGCGTGACGCCGCGACACGCCGGCGTCGTCGAGCGCCACGTCGCACTCGCGGCTGCGGCCGACCAAGGCACCGACGGGGGCGACCAGCACACGGCGACCGTCGAGCAACAGCATCGCCCGCGCCGCCCGCGGAGCATTCGGGCGCGCCTCCAGCGGCTCGCGCAGCCGGCGGGAGCCGCTGAAGATCATCGTCTGCCCATGCCCCTGCCCCGCCGCCCGCGCCGGCGCGGGCGCTGGCCGCGGCGCGGACTCGGGTCGCGGCGCCGGCGCCGGCGCCACCGGGGCCATCCAGTCAGAGGGGTCGGGCCGCTCCCTCCCGGGCTCGACCCCCGCGCGCCCTCCCGCCTCCTCGTGCTCCTCGGGGCGGACCAGCCGCGCCTGGATGCCGAATTCGCCGAGCGAGAGCTCCTCGTCCGTGTGGAAGGCGACGACCGGGTGCGAGACCAGCGTCAGCTGCTCGCCGCGGGCGTGCTCGAGCAGGTAGGCGCAGAGCTCCTCGATCAGATCGTCCTCGACCCCCTCGTAGCGGGCGCGATCCTCGGGCGAGAGCCAAACCGCGTACTCGTTGGGCGCGTAGACCCGGGAGACCGACGTCGTGCGGTGCTCGTCCATCTCCCGCGCCAGCTTGCGCGCCAGTTCCATCGGGCGCACCTCGGAGCGAAAGACGCGGCCGAAAGCGCCCTCCACCAGCGAGGCGAGCGTGGTCTCCAGAGTTCGCAGAGGGTTCATCGAAGGCGGGCGCCCCGCCCATGTGGCGGCGCCCTGAAGCCATGCTAATGCCCGTCGGCGCCGGTACGCCCGCGCAGGGCGCGGGCGGCGACGGCCAGCGCGGCCCCCAGCGCCGCGCCCAGGATCACGCCGTGCGGGCCCGGCGCCCCCACGCGACCCGGCGGCCAGCTGTCCAGCAGCGGCGTCGCCGCGGCCAGCGCCATCGCCCACGCCAGCGCGCCAAGCGCATCCGGGCCGGCCCCGCGGCCGCGCACCAGCCACGGCAGCGACACCGCCGCCAGCGCCCACAGCAGCGCGCCCAGCAGCAGCCCCAACCCCAGCAGCGGCGTCACGGCGTGCGTCAGGGCCGACCCCGGAGAGCCCTCCCAGAGAGCCCGATAGAGATGTCCCCCGACACCCGCGGGTCCCACCGCGCCGCGACCGGCGGCGTCGGCCGGCAGCGCCAACCAGAGGATCCGCCCGCCGCCGTCCAGCAGCGGCCCCGCGAGCGCCAGCCACCAGTAGCCCAGCCCGCCGAGCAACGCCCGGGAGCGCCACCGCGGCGCCTGCCCGGCGAGCGCGGGATAGGCCCCGGCGAGACCGACCACGCCAAGGGCCGGCGCCAGGCCGGCGCCCAGCCAGCTCGGGCCGGGCCGGCGCACGAGCCCCACCAGCGGCAGGACCGCGGCCAGCGCCGGCAGCGCCACCCCGGGGCGATGCCCGGCGGCCTGCCAGACGCAGACCGCGAGCGCCGCCGCCAGCCACGCGAGTCGCTGCGCGGTCAGCCAGCCGCCAGCGTCGGGTTCGGGCTCAGGTTCGACCGTGTGACCGCCGTACCCAGGATCGGGCTCGCCCGTGGGATCGCCGTCACCGGGATCGGGTTCGGGTTCGCGCCGTGTCCTGCGCCGAGGCCCGGCATCGGCATCCGTATCCCCGCCGGACCAACGAGGACCCCTGACCACATCCCGCGCCAGAGCCGCCCGCAGCTCGGCCAGCGAGCAGCGCTCGCCGGGGTCGGGCAGCAGCGCGCCGTCGAGCGTACGCGTCAGCGACCTGGGCAGATCGCCGCGCAGGCGGCCCAGCGGGGGCAGGGGGCGCCCGATGCGGCGCACCGTCGCCGCCGGCGTCGGCCCCCGCACGGGGTTGACGCCGCTCAGCCCCTCGTAGATGACCAGCGCCAGCGCGTAGAGGTCGGCCGCGGGGCCCGCCTCGCGGCCCTCGATCTGCTCGGGCGCCATGTAGGCGAACGTCCCGAGCACGTCGCCGGTGCGCGTCAGCGCCTCCTCGCCGGCGAGCCGGGCGCCGCCGAAGTCGGCCAGCTTGGCCACCGCCGGGCGCGAATCGGCCTGCGCCGCCGCCCCCGGCAGCAGGATGTTGTGGGGCTTGACGTCGCGGTGCACCACCCCCCGTCCGTGGGCGTGGGCGAGGGCGTCGCAGAGGGCGACCCCGATCTCCAGCAGCTCGTCGTCGTCCAGGTCGTCCGCCGCGATCGCCTCGGCGAGCGTCTCGCCGTGGACGAGCTCGCTGATGAGGTAGAACGCCTCGTCGTCGGCGGCGGCCTCGTAGAGGGCCACGATGGCCGGATGGGCAAGGCGGGCGCCGGCCAGCGCCTCGCGCCGGGCGCGCTCGCGATCGGCGGCCGTCGGCAGCGGGATGCGCTTGAGCGCGACCTCCCGGCAAAGCAGCTCGTCCTGGGCGCGCCACACCACGCCGAACCCGCCCGCGCCGAGCCGCTCGCGCAGGCGGTAGCGCCCGAGGAGGAGCGCGTCGTCGTCGCGGGGCTCCCGGACCGGCGCGACTAAGGTGTCGTGATGATCCACCGGGCTCTGCGTTCGCCGGCGGCGTTCCTGCTCCCTGCCGAGGAGCGGCAGGAAAAGCCACGGTGACCGAGAAGTTGCAGGGACGGCACGGATAGGGAAGGAGCAACCGGCTTTTGTCGTTCTTCGACGATGAGGAGGACCGCCCGCCACGACCGGCGGCGGCGAGCACCGGCGGGCGCCAACGGCCCCAGCCACGACGCCCGCAGCGGGCGGGCTCGGGCCACGACCGGCACGGCGGCGATCGGCACGCCGTCCTCGTACGCCGGCGCATCGCGGCGGGCGCGGCCGTGGTGCTGCTGATCGTGATCGCGCTCGTCATCGACAGCGCCCTGAAAAGCGGCCGCGACTCGGCTCTGCGCGAATACAACCACGACGCCGGCGAAGTTGTGGGCGAATCCGACCAGCAGGTCTCGCGTCCGCTCTTCGAAACCCTCGCCGGCGCCTCGGGCAAATCGGCCCTGGACGTCGAGAGCGCCGTCAACGGGCTGCGCGAAACCGCCCAGCAGCAGGCCATGCACGCCAAGAGCCTGAGCGTGCCCGGCGAAATGCGCGAAGCCCAGCGCAACCTGCTGCTGGTGCTCGACCTGCGCGCCGAAGGGCTCGCCAAGATCGCCAACCAGGTGCGCACCGCGCTGAGCAACCACAGCAAACAGGCAACCGCCTACATAGCCGGAGCGATGGAGATGTTCCTCGCGTCCGACGTCGTCTACTCCCAGCGCGTGGCGCCCCTGATCCAGGAGGCCCTCGCGGCGGACGGAATCAGCGGGGTCAGCACCGCCGGCACCAGCTTCCTGCCGAATCTCGGCTGGCTGGAACCGAGCACGGTCTCGGCGAGATTGACAGGCCAGGCGAGCAGCTCATCCTCCAGCGGCCAGCTGGCACCCGGCACCCACGGATCGGCGCTGCTCGGCGTCAGCGTCGGGTCCAGCGCCCTGGAAGCCGAACCCACGGTCAACAAACTTCCCGGAGGCACCACGCAGACGTTCACGGCCAAGGTCGAAGACTCCGGCAGCAACCCCGAGACCAACGTCAAGGTGGAAGCCACGGTCACCGCCGAAGGCAAGCAGTACAAGGCCTCCCGAGTGATCCCCAAGACCGAACCCGGCGCCGTGTCCAACGTCGAAATCCCCGTCGAAGGGGTGCCTCAGGGAACGGGCGCGAAAGTCACGGTCTACGTCCAGCCGGTGCCCGGCGAGACCAACACCGAAAACAACAAGGCCAGCTACCTGGCGGTGTTCGGCTGATGGAGGGTGGCGCGGCCCGCGGCCGGCGCGATAGCGTTGTGCTGTGAGCGCCTGCCTCTCGGCCGACACCCGCCTTTCGTGACCGCGAGCTCCCTGACCGACACCCAGGGCGTCGTCGCGATCGCCGCCGTCGCGATCGCGCTGCTGGCGCTGCTGGCCTGCGCGGGGCTGCTCGTGAGCGTACGCCGGCTGCGCGCCGGGCAGCGCGTGGTGCTCGGCGGCGACGAGCGCGACGTCGTCGCCCACGCCGCGACCCTGCAGGAGGCATTCGAGCAGCTGCAGGCCTACGTCGGCGAAACCGCCGAGCGCCTCGAGCAGGGTCTCGCGGGCGTCGAACGGGCGCTGCGGGGAACCATCGCCCACCGCTCCCTGGTGCGCTACGACGCCTACAACGAGCTCTCCGGGCAGCAGTCGATGTCGATCGCCCTGCTCGACGAGACCCAGTCGGGCATCGTGCTCTCCTGCATCCACCACCGCGACCAGGCGCGGGTCTACGCGAAGCAGGTCCGATCGGGGCGGGGCGAGCTCGAGCTCTCGCCCGAGGAGGCCGAGGCCGTCCGCGTCGCGCTCAACTCCGGGGCCGGCGGCGCCGTCGCGGGCGCGCCATCCGACGGATGACTCCCGACGAACGCTCCGCTCTGGGCGACGACGGAGGCGGGGCACCGGCGAGCAGGGGCCCGGCGACTCAGCCGCCGACCGTCGGCTTCCTCGGCCCAGCGGGTACCTTCACCGAGGAGGCCCTGCTCTCCAGCGTGCCCGCCGGGGCCGTCCAGCCGGTGCCGTTCGCGACCATCTACGACACCGCGCTCGCCGTCAGGGAGGGAACGGTGCGCTGGGCTGTGGTTCCGATCGAGAACTCCCTCGAGGGCTCCGTGACGGTGACCCTCGACCTCCTCGCCGACGAGCGGGGCGATCTGGAGATCGTCGGGGAGGTCCTGTTGAGCATCGAGCACGCCCTGATCGCCGCGGCACCGTGCGAGCTGAGCGCGATCGAGACCGTCCTGTCTCATCCCCAGGCGCCCGGACAGTGCACGCGGCTGCTGCGCAACGAGCTCGCCCATGCACGGGTGGTCGCGACCAACTCCACCGCCGAGGCCGTACGTCGGGTCGTCGCCGAGGGCGACCCCGGACGGGCCGCGCTGGGAACCCGCCTCGCCGCCGAGATCTACGGGGGCACGGTGTTGCGGGAAGCCGTCCAGGATCGGGACGACAACGTCACCCGCTTCGTCTGGCTGGCGCGCAGGCCCGCCGCATCTGACGCCGGCGAGGGCGACACGGCGAGCCCACCGTGGTCGGCCGGCTCGGGGCGGGAGTGGAAGACATCGCTGGTCTTCTGGGGTCCCGGCGCCGAGCACCCAGGGTGGCTGGTGCGCTGCCTGGAGGCGTTTGCGCGGCGTGAGATCAACCTGACCAAGATCGAGTCGCGGCCGCGGCGCTCGGCGCTGGGGCACTATGTGTTCTTCCTCGACGCCCACGGCGAGCGGGGCGATCCCAGGGTCGCGGAGGCGATCGCCGCACTGGGGGCCGTATGTGAACACGTCCGCGTACTTGGCTCCTACCGTGCCGGCTGACGCTACACTGCGGCGCAACGCAGATGGATACCACCGTTCCACCAGCTTCAGAACGGTCCGTGCCGCCAACCGAGCACCGGCGGCGCGGGCCTGACAGTGGGCGGGTGCTTGTCCTCAACGCGACGTATGAGCCGATCAACGTCTGCTCGGTGCGCCGAGCGGTGGTGCTGCTGCTCAAGGAGAAGGCCGAGCTGCTCGAGCGGGGACGCTGGGAGCTGCACTCCGAGAACACCACGTACGCCAGGCCGGCCGTGATCCGGCTGGTCGCCTACGTCCGCGTCCCGCGTGACGCGCACCAGCGCAAGATCACCCGCCGGGCGGTATTCGCCCGCGACGGCTGGGCCTGCCAGTACTGCGGCGCCCGGGCGAATCTCACCGTCGACCACGTCATCCCCCGCTCCAAGGGCGGCTCGTCCAGCTGGGACAACATCGTGGCCTCCTGCGCGCCCTGCAATCGCCGCAAGGGCGACCGGCTGCCGCGCCAGGCGGGGATGCATCCCCGGCGGGTTCCGCGGGCGCCGCGCGCGGAGGTCTTCATCCACGTCGCCAGCCCGACGATCCCGGCGGCCTGGAAGCAGTACCTGCCGCGCGCCGCCTGAGAAAGACAAGGGGCGCCGGTCGACCTCCGACGCCCCTTGCCCGCTGCCTTGACTGGAATGGCCGAGACTCTCAGCTGCTGCCGGGGGGACCAGATCCGGCGATCGTCTCGGGGTGTCCCGGGTTGGATTCCGCCAAGCGGTCCAGCCATGTCCGACCTAGCGGCCGGTCACCTCCAGGGTCCCGCAAGAACTGTCAGATAACGTACGGACCACCTCCTTTCTCTGGTCTGAGAAGAGTAGCGGACCGAGGCGACGTTGACCAAGGGGCGTTTCTACCCGGCGGCCTACGGGGTTTCGGGCTCCGTGGCATCGGGCGACGTGACGTCCGGTGGCGCGACCCCCGTGGCGTCCGGTGGCGCCGCGTCCAGCGGACCGGTCTCGGCGCCGGGCTCCTCAGCGTCGTCGTCAACGATCAGCGCGACCGCGCTGACCGAGTCCTGCCCCTTGAGGTTCATCAGGCGCACGCCCTGGGAGGCGCGACCGTAGCGGTTGATGCCCTTCACCGAGGTGCGCTGGACCATGCCGCCGGCGGAGATGAAGACGAGCTCCTCGTGCTCGCGCACCACCAGGGCGCTCGCGAGCGCCCCCTTGCGATCGTTGAGGGCGATCGTCTTGACCCCTTTCGATCCGCGGCCCTTGCGGGGGTAGTCGGCGAGCGGGGTGCGCTTGCCGTAGCCGTTCTCCGTCACCACCAGCAGCTCCTGGTCGTCGCGGGCGACGTCCATGGCGAGAACGTAGTTGGGGCGGGCGGGATCTCCATCAGAGACGTTCATGCCGCGCACGCCCGAGGTGTCGCGGCCCATCGCCCGCACCTGGGACTCGTGGAAGCGCGCCGCCTGGCCGGAGCGGGAGACCATCAGGATGTCGTCCTCGCCGCTGGTGCGCCGCACCGCGACGAGCTCGTCGTCCTCGCGGATCTTGATCGCGATGATCCCGTCGGCGTTGATCGGCGTGTTGTAGGCCTTGAACTCGGTCTTCTTGACGATGCCCTGGCGGGTGGCGAAGACGAGGTAGGCGCCCTCGCCGTAGTCGCGGGTGGCGAGCACGGACTGCACCCGCTCGCCCTCGCGCAGCGGCAGCACGTTGACCAGCGCCCGCCCCTTGGCGGTGCGCGAGGCCTCGGGCAGTTCGTAGACCTTCGAGCGGTACACCTTTCCGCGGTTGGAGAAGAACAGCAGGTAGTCGTGCGAGGAGCACACGAAGAGGTGCTCGATGAAGTCGCCGTCCTTCATGTCCATGCCGGTGACGCCGCGGCCGCCGCGGTGCTGCTGGCGGTAGGTGGCCAGCGGCAGCGACTTGATGTAGCCCGAGCGGGTGATCGTGATCACCATCTGCTGGTCGGCGATCAGGTCCTCGATGTCGATCTCGTCCTCGGAGTGGGTGATCTCGGTGCGCCGCTCGTCGCCAAACCGCTCGCGGATCTCGCCCAGCTCCTCCTTGATGACGGCCAGCACGCGGGTCTCGTCGCCGAGGATCGCGCGCAGCTCGGCGATCCGCTCGCTGACGTCGGCGTGCTCCTGCTTGATCGAGTCGGCCTCGAGTGCCGTCAGCTGGGAGAGGCGCAGGTCGAGGATCGCCGTCGCCTGGATGTGGCTGAGCTCGAAGCGCGCCACGAGCTGCTCGCGGGCGCTGTCGCGGTCGCGCGAGGCGCGGATCAGGTCGATGATCGCGTCGAGGTTCTCCAGCGCGATCAACAGGCCCTGCAGGATGTGGGCGCGGGCCTCCTTTTCGGCGAGCTCGTGCTTGGTGCGGCGCACTATCACTTCGCGCTGGTGGGCCACGTAGTTGTGGATCACCGAGCGCAGGTTCAGGGTGCGCGGGACGTTGTCCACGAGCGCCACCATGTTCACGCCGAAGGTCGTCTGCATCGGGGTGTGCTTGTAGAGCTTGTTCAACGCCACCTTCGGGATCGCGTCGCGCTTGAGCTCTATCACCAGCCGCATCCCGCGCTTGTCCGACTCGTCACGCAGGTCGGAGATCTCGGGGATGCGTTTGTCGCGCACCAGGTCGGCGATTTTCTCGATCAGATTGCCGGGTCCGCCCTTCTTGACCATGAACGGCAGCTCGGTGACGACGATCGCCTCCTTGCCCTGCTTGAGCGGCTCGATGTGCGCCCGCGCCTGCACCCGCACCCGGCCCCGGCCGGTCTCGTAGGCGTCGCGGATGCCGCCGCGGCCGAGGATGATGCCCCCGGTCGGGAAGTCCGGGCCCTTGATGTGCGCCATCAGGCCGTCGACGTCGATGTCGGGATTCTCGATGTAGGCGACCGTCGCGTCGATCGCCTCGCGCAGGTTGTGCGGCGGGATGTTCGTCGCCATCCCGACGGCGATGCCGGACGAGCCGTTGACGAGCAGGTTCGGGAAGCGCGCCGGCAGCACCAGCGGTTCGCGCCGCGAGCCGTCGTAGTTCGCCGCGAAGTCCACCGTGTCCATGTCGAGGTCGCGCAGCATCTCGGTCGCGACCCGGGCGAGTCTTGCCTCGGTGTTGTGGCTTATGAAGCCATCCGTCAGAAACGAATGGTCTTCTGTGTCCACGCGTAGCGAGTAGACGGCCTGAGCGCCGGCCGACTCAACCGAGACCACCTCCGCGTAATAGTGATCGCCGGCTACCAGCGGCTCGACCACGCGCTTGACCTCCTCTGAAGCGATGCGCGTGAGAATCGCCGTGCCCTCGCGCTCCCACCGCTCGATGCGGTCGACGTTATGACGCCGCAACCAATCTCGGTCGGTCGGTGAGCCTCCCGCCTCAGATCGGATGTAGTTCGCGATGAATGGGACGTGATCGCTGCTCAGGGACCTGCTGCGTGTGGGGATCGTGCGCAGATCGCGTTGCAGCTTGCGTTGCTTGTTGCCGATGAACCCAAGGCGCTGCGCAAACAGACGCGCCTCGCGGCGGTTGGTCAAGATGGTCTTGTACTCGCCCTGCGGTGACGGGCCACAGCGACGGCTGACGATGCCGAACTCCAACAGCAGCCGCTGAACGTCGGCGCAGAGCGTCTCGCTGTAGGAAGAGTAGGAGACCTGAATGGTGTTGCGTGGCAGCAACGAGGATGATCCGTCGCCGGTAAAGAGCGATTGCAGGAAGACCCTCTTAAAGGCCGTCGAACCTCGCCACACCCGGTCGGGAATCGTCTTCATGGAGCTGCGCAAGCCCTGCAGACAGGCCAGCTCGCTCTCAGAAAAGGCTGAAAGATTCTGGATGTCAAGCTCGAAAAGCCGACTCCCCGAGGCGATGACCCGTTCACTCACATAGCGGGGGCCTCCAACATGCTCGTCATATGCAGCGAGGACAGCCCAGAAGTAATCCTCGTCGATGTTGTTGAACCCGGCCCTTGTGCCTGACGCCCACCCCTCGGATACAAACGCCCCCAACAGGAGAGCGAGCGAGCGCTCGCTACGGCCCAGCTCGCACCCCGGAGCCCGTGGTGTTCGGTTCATGACGACTCGCTCGCCAGTCTTGAGCTCGTCAAGGCGCTTCCAAAGCAGCAACGGCACGCCGAGCATGTCCACGAGGCATAGAACTGGATGGTTCTCGGAACCCGTGAGCTCGTAGCCCTCTCGCGTGCGGAGCGTCAAGACGGGATGCTCGCCGGAATGGAAGATCCGCGACGCGTGCACCCGCCGTCCAAGCCGATCGAGAACCTCGATGTCGATGTCGCGCTCACTGTCGGCGGTCAAGCCCTCGGCCAGATCGCGGATACGCGCGGTTCCATGTGGCAGCCTCACCTGGGTATCGCCGGTCACGCAGTACCGCATCGCGGCAGCCGGATCGTCATCGATAGAGCCAAAATTGCCCTGGCCGTCGACGAGCTCGGTGCGCATGGAGAACTCCTGCGCCATGCGGACGAGGGTGTCGTAGATCGCGGCGTCGCCGTGGGGGTGGTACTTGCCCATGACCTCGCCGACGATCAGCGCGCACTTGGAGTACGAGCGGGTCGGACCGAGGCCGAGCTCGTTCATCGCGTAGAGGACGCGGCGGTGGACGGGCTTGAGGCCGTCGCGCACGTCGGGCAGGGCACGCCCGACGATGACGGACATGGCGTAGTCGAGATACGCGGTGCGCATCTCGTCCTCGAGCGCGCGCGGTTCGATGTTGCCCCCGCCGATCACGTCAGCCGTTGCCATTGCTCACCCCCTCAGACATCCAGATTCGCGACAGCGCGGGCGTTCTCCTCGATGAATTCCCGCCGCGGCTCGACCTGGTCGCCCATGAGCATTGAGAAGATGCGGTCGGCGGCGACGGCATCCTCGAGTGTGACCTGGGCAAGCGTGCGTGACTCGGGAGCCATGGTGGTTTCGCCGAGCTGCTCGGCGTTCATCTCGCCGAGCCCCTTGAAGCGCTGGAGTTTTATGCCCTTTTCGGAAACGCCGAGCACGGCCGAGCGCAGGGCCTCGAAGGAGGCCGCGGTTTCGAGGTTGTCAGCGAGGCGAACCTCGAAGGGAGGGGCGCCGGCGAGCTCGGCAAGCTGGTGGTGGACGGAGGCCAGCTGGCGGTACTCCTGGGCGTCGAACATGGTGCGCTTGATGCGGTGGACGCGGGCGAAGCCGGTCCCCGCCTCGACTGCGCGCACGCGCAGCTCGAGGGGGTCTTGCTCGAGTAGCTCGACAGCGTGCGTCTCGCCAACGAGTCCGTCGCGGGAGAGCACCGCGATGGCCTGCTCGGCGGTGAGCGCCTGCTCGCCGAGCAGCGCGGACTCCTCGAGGAACTGCACGACGTCGTGCCCATGGGTGGCTCGCAACGAGGAGGCCCAGCCTTCGTACTGCTTGAGCAGGCGCGTGAAACGCTGCCAGCGGGCCTCCGTCAGTTTGAACTGGCTGCGATGACGGTCCAACACCTGGAGCTTGTCCCACTTGTCGGCGAGCAGGATCTCTTCGAGCTCGGACTCCTTCTCGATGTAGCGCTCGCGGGAGCCCTGCTTGAGCTTGTAGAGCGGGGGCTTGGCGATGTAGACATATCCCGCCTTGATCAGATCTTCCATCTCCCGGAAGAGCAGCGTCAGGACGAGCGTGCGGATGTGTGCTCCGTCGACGTCGGCGTCGGTCATGATGATCAGCTTGTGGTAGCGGGCGTTCTCGATGTTGAACTCGTCGCGCACGCCAGTGCCGATCGCGGTGATCAGGGCCTGGATCTCGGTGTTCTGCAGGACCTTGTCGATGCGGCTCTTCTCGACGTTGAGGATCTTTCCGCGCAGTGGCAGAACGGCCTGGGTGTTGCGGTCGCGGCCCTGCTTTGCGGAGCCGCCGGCGGAGTCCCCCTCGACCACGAAGAGCTCGGCCAGTGAGGGATCCTTGACGGAGCAGTCGGCGAGCTTGCCTGGGAGCGTGGAGTTCTCCAGCGCGGACTTGCGGCGGGTGAGGTCGCGTGCCTTGCGGGCTGCCTCCCGGGCGCGCTGGGCCTGGACGGCCTTGAGGATCACGGCGCGGGCCTCGCTCGGGTTCTCCTCGAGGAACTCGGCGAGGCCGCTGTTGACGACCGACTCGACGAAGCCCGCCATTCCGGGATTGCCGAGCTTTGTCTTGGTCTGTCCCTCGAACTGGGGGTCGCGAAGCTTGGCGGAGATGACGGCCGTCAATCCCTCGCGGACGTCGTCGCCGGAGAGGTTGTCCTCTTTCTCCTTGAGCAGGTTGTGGTCGCGCGCGTACTTGTTCAAGGTGCGCGTCAACGCCGACCGGAAGCCCGACATGTGGCTGCCGCCCTCGCGGGTGTTGATGTTGTTGGCGAAGGAGTGAATCGACTCTTGGTAGGAGGAGTTCCACTGCATCGCCACCTCGACGGCCCCCTCCTCGCTTTCACCTGAGAAGAAGATAACCTTGCGGTGCACGGTTTCCTTGTTCTCGTTGAGGTAGGCGACGAAGTCCTCGATCCCGCCCTCGTACTGGAACTCGGCCGAGTGACCCTCGCCACGCTCGTCGACGATCGAGATCTTCAGGCCGCGAGTCAGGAAGGCCGTCTCGCGCAAGCGCTCCTCGAGCGTGCGGAAGTCGAACTGCAGCGTCTCGAAGATGTCGGCGTCGGGCAGAAAGGTGACGCTCGTGCCGGTCGCCGCCCCCTTGGGCAGCGCCTCGCCCTTGTGCAGCTCACCCAGCGGCGCGCCCCGCGCGTACTCCTGCGAGAAGACGTGACCGTCGCGACGGATCTCGACGAGCAGACGCTCTGAGAGCGCGTTGACGACGGACACGCCGACGCCGTGCAAGCCGCCGGAGACCTTGTAGCCGCCGCCCTCGCCGAACTTGCCGCCGGAGTGCAGGACGGTGAGGACGACCTCCACTGCCGGCCGGCCCTCCTTCTCCATGATCGCCACGGGGATGCCGCGGCCGTTGTCGGTCTCTGTGATCGAGTTGTCGGGGTGGATCCTGACGGTGACCTCGGTACAGAAGCCCGCCAGAGCCTCGTCGACGGAGTTGTCGACGAGCTCGTAGACGAGGTGATGCAGCCCCATCACCCCGGTCGAGCCGATGTACATGCCGGGCCGCTTGCGCACAGCCTCCAGCCCCTCGAGCACGGTGATGTCCTGCGCGTCGTACCCGGCGCTGACTGCGGTTGTGGTGCTGCCTGCGCCGGACTCCATGTCGGCGGGGCCGTTGTTGCTGTCGCTTGCTGCTGTCAAGGGCTCTCCACTGCCTGCGTCGGTGCTGCCAGACGCGAGAAAGCCCCGGTATCCCAGGCGCTCTAGAGCGTGGGCCGGGGCACTTGCTTTGTCCTGCGGACAATAGCACAGGAGCCCCCTGGAACCAGCCGCCAGAGCCCGCCAAATCCCTGCAAACAAGCGGAAAAGGCGCGCGAGATACGTGCGCGCTCAGCCGGTGCGCAACCGCAGGGCTCGCAGCGGCTCGTCCCCGAGCGCCGCATTCAGGCGCGCGAGCAGCTCGGGGGCCATCAGCTCGAGCTCCTGCGCCCAGACCGCGGCGGCGCAGGTCACCGTCAGCACACCGTCGCGCTCCGCGGTCGGAGAGGCGGCACCGGCGACGGCGGCACCGGCGGCGCGCTCCCAGATCTTCTGCACCCGGGCCAGCGTGCTCACGGGCGCAAGACGGCCGTTCAGCTCGTCCAGCGCACCGGCGAGCGCCCTGGGGGCCAGGCGATTCATGCCGCCAACGCCTCCTGGAGAACCGTCCCGGGGGACACGCGCAGCCGCGCGACGCCTGGATCTCCGGCGCCGGGCACGTGTCCGAGGTCGGTGGTGGCGATCACGCTCTGCCCGCCTCCCGACAGCTCGCCGACGAGCAGCTCGCGGCGGCCCTGGTCGAGCTCGCTCATGACGTCGTCGAGGAGCAGCAGAGGTGTGCGACCGCGCTGTTCTCCGAGCACTCCGCGCTCGGCCAGCAGCAGAGCCAGCAGGGCCAGACGCTGCTCACCCTGGGAGCCATATATCCGCAGCTCGCGGCCGTCCCTGAGAAAGAGCAGCTCGTCGCGGTGCGGCCCGTGGGCGCCAAAGCCCCGCTCGAGCTCCCCGGGGAGCCGCTCTTCGAGCTCCTCCAGGAAGCTCTCGACGTCCTTCGCCCGCGAGCGAGGGCGATAGCGCAGCACGGCTTCTCCGGCGAGACCCAGATCGGCGGCGTGAGCACCGAAGCGGCCACCCAACAGCTCTGTCGCGCGTGCGCGATCCTCCCGCAGCGCGACGGCGTGTACCGCCAGCTCTCGATCCCACGCCGGGAGCGCCGAGCGCGAGGCGCGACCGGCACGTATGCCGGCAAGCAGCGCGTTGCGCTGAGCCAGCGCCCGCCCGTAGGACCGGCGGGTCGCCGACCGCGCGGGCCACAGTGCAGCCACCAGCCGGTCGAGGTGGGCGCGGCGCGTCGCGGGGGAGCCCTTTACGAGCTCGAGGCGGTCGGGGAGGAAGACGCCGAGGAGCGGTCGGGTCGCGACATCGATCAGACGCTCCACAGGTGTGCCGTCGGCACGCATCCGCTTAACCGGCCGCTCGTCCCCGGGAAGGAGTCCGTAGCCGACGCTCAGCTCGTGCCTTTCACCGGCATCGTCGACCTCGACGACGACCCGGGCCGCCTCGGCGTCGAAGCGCAGGAGCTCGCGGTCGTTGCGGGCACGCAACGAGTGGCCTGTCAAGCCGAAGAAGAGGGCCTCGAGCAGATTGGACTTTCCAGCCCCGTTCGGGCCGTGCACGACGGTCAGACCCGGACCGAGTCGCGCCTCGGCACGCGCGTAGGTTCGAAAGTCCCGCATGACTACGGTCAGGACGCGCATGGCCACTCCTATAACACGCCGTGGACCACGCCAGGCACGCGCATAGCGGCACCGTCAAGCGTTGAGGCGAATCGGCATGACGAGGTAGACGAAATCTCCGGGCTCGGGGGACTCGAGCAGGCCTGGCCGCAGCGGGCTGATCAGCTTCAGGAGCACCTCCTCGTCGTCGACGCTCTCCAGGCCATCGCGGAAGAAATCGGGGTTGAAGCCGATCTCGAAGGGATCGCCGTGGAAGGGCACCGGGATTGCCTCCCTCGCCTCACCCACGTCGGGGGTCTGCGCGGAGATCGTCAGCTCACCCTCGCGAAAGGCCAGGCGCAGCGGCGTGTTCTTCTGTGCGAGCAGGCTGATGCGGCGTACGACGTCGGTGAGCTCGGCGGTCGCGAGGCGCAACTCGTGCTCGACCGCCTCTGGGATCAGCTGGCGGTAGTTGGGGAACTGACCCTCGATCAGACGCGAGGACAGCACGGCCCCGTCGAGCTCGAAGACGATCTGGCTCTGCCCGACGCTGACGGCCAGCTCGGCGCTCTCCGCCTGCTGCGTGAGCCGAGCCAACTCCTGCAGGGCCCGCGCCGGCACGTTGGCGTCGAGGCTTCCCTCCAGCGGGATCTCCAACAAGGTCCGCTTCACGCTGAGCCGGTAGGAGTCGGTGGCGACCATCCTCAGCTCCTGCCCCGACGCCGAGATCATGATGCCCGTCAACACCGGCCGCGTCTCGTCTTTCGATGCCGACCGGGCCACCCGCTCGACGGTCTGCGTGAAGGCGACGGCGGGGAGCGTCATCCTCGTCTCCGGCGTCGGCTCGGGCAGTGATGGGAAGTCTTCGGCCCGCAGTGTTCGGAGGTGGAACACGGCGCCGCCCGAGAGCACCTCGACGTCCTGCTCGGCCGAGCGAAGCTCCACGGTCGTCGTCTCAGCCGAGAGGGCTTTCGCGACGTCGAGTAGCAGGCGGCCTGGAAGAACGGCTCGCCCAGGGCTCAAGACCTCGCCCGGGAGCGCCATGCGCAGGCCGATGTCGGAGTCGGTGGCCAACAGCTCGGCACCGCTCTCGCCGGCGACGATCATGACGCCGGAGAGCACCTGGTTGGCTGTACGGGTCGAGACGACGCGCGTCACGGCTTGTAGTTGAGCCAGGAGATCTGGTGTGGGGATCGAGAGCTTCAAGGTCTGCGTCTGTTGGGAAGTCTTAGTAGTAGTAGGGGCTGTTGATGTGTGGAAGGCCTGCGGCGATCGAGGTTGTCGAAGTTGGCGCTGTGGGTAAAGACGAGAAGTTTGGCAAGGTGGTCGGTCAGGAAAGATCTTGCCCGAGCTCTCGGCGGATGCTTTCCACAGCTTCTCTACAGGTCGCATCATGCTCGAGCCGGGTCCCGGCGCGACGGCAGGCGTGGAGAACCGTGGTGTGATCGCGTCCGCCGAAGTGGCGGCCGATGTACGGGAGGGACTCTTCGGTGAGCTCGCGGGAGAGGTACATCGCCAGCTGCCGGGGCCAAGCGACGCGACTTACGCGGGCGCTCGAGAGGAGCTCCTCGCGCGAGAGACTGAAGTGGCTGCAGATGGTCGCCTGGATGTCGTCGATCGTGCACCGCTGCCTGGGGGGCGCCGGGTAGAGGCTGTCGAGCACCTCGGCGGTGAGCTCGCGCGAGATCGGCCGCGAGGCCAGCGAGCTGTAGGCGACGACACGGATCAGCGCCCCCTCGAGCGCCCGGACGTTCATCGTGATCCGCTGCGCGATCAGCTCAAGGACGGCGTCTGGCGCGCCCTCGATCCCATCCTGGAGGGCGCGCTTGCGTAGGATCGCCAGGCGGGTCTTGAGGTCGGGAGGGGCGATGTCCGCGACGAGCCCGGCCTCGAATCGCTCACGCAGGCGGTCTTCCAGCGCCTGGAGGTCTCGCGGGGGACGGTCGGAGGTGAGAACTATCTGCGCCCCGGCTTCATGCAGGGCGTTGAAGGTGTGGAAGAACTCCTCCTCGGTCCGCGTCTTGCGCTCGAGGAACTGGACGTCGTCGACGAGCAGCACGCTGATGTCTCGGAAGCGAGACTTGAAGTTGTCGATGGCGCTGGCGCCGAGCGCGTTGCGGAAGTCGCTTGCAAAGGACTCGCCGGTAGCCGTGCGCAGGACCAGGCCGGGGCTGTGTTCGGCGAGGAGGTTCGCGATCGAGTGCATGAGGTGGGTCTTGCCGACTCCCGGCGGGCCGCAGATGAAGAGCGGGTTGTAGGCCTGCCCGGGCATCTCGGCGACGGTGAGCGCGGCGGCATGGGCGAGGCGGTTGGAGTCGCCGATGACGAAGCGGTCGAAGGTGTAGCCAGGGTTGGCCAGGCGGGGCGCCTCTATGGTGAGGTCTCGTCCGCCTCGCCCCCGGGCTTCGGTCGAGGCGGGATCGGCGTCGCTCATGACGACGGTCACGGGCCGGCCGACGACATCGGCGACACACGTCTGCAAGAGGCGTCCGAAGCGCTCGTTCACCCAACCTCGGATCTGGGGCGGCGCGTGGACGGTGATGCGCGATGCGGAGAGCTCGATCGGGCTCAGCGGCTCCAACCACACTCGGTAGGTGGGTTCGTCGACGGCCGCGGCTAGGTCGGCCTGCACGCGCATCCAGATCTGATCGAGCTCTGTGTTCACGGCAGCGGTCAGCGACTCCTCGCGGACGGGTTGGTGCAGGATCGGGAGGGGGGCCGGTTTGGCCCGGCCGGGCGAATATACCCCAACGGCGGCGGCGTCCGACCGCCGTGTCTCCGGCCCGCCGCAATTGGCGGGAAAATCGTGATCGGGCCTGGGGCTATACTTGTTCGCCCGCCGGTGGACCCAGTGGGTCCTGCCGCCGGTGTTCTGACGGGCTATCTGGAGAGCGACGCATGAAGCGCACCTACCAACCCAAGAAGCGCAAGCGCGCCCGCACGCACGGGTTTCGTGCGCGTATGCGTACGCGAAGTGGACGAGCGGTCCTCAAGCGCCGGCGTGACAAGGGGCGCAAGCGTCTCTCGACGTGACGGCGGCGCGATGAAGGCGCACCCGCCTCGTCGCAGCGGTCGTAGGGGAGGACGTCTCTCGCGCAGCGCCGAGTTCGAGCGGGTGTACCGTCAGGGCAGCTCGCTGGCGAATCGCCACCTCGTTCTCTACAGCTTCCCGAACACGTCGGCGGGCACGCCGAGGCTCGGACTCTCTGTCTCGCGCAAGGTCGGCGGCGCCGTCGAGCGCAACCACGTCAAGCGGTTGTTGCGTGAGGCCTTCGAGCATGTCCGGGGCGAGCTCAAGACGGGCTATGACCTGGTTGTCGTGGCCCGTCCTCCGTCGCGTGAGCTCGCCGAGCGCGAGGGGCTGGCGGGCGTCGAGACGTCTCTGGCCGATCTCCTGGAGCGGTCCGGCCTTCGCGGGGAGGGCCAGCGGCGGGAGCCCTCCAGGGGAGAGGGCCAGTGATGTGCGCCGAGGGCGCCCCGAAGAGCCTCACGGCCGAGCACGCCGATCGCGGAGCATCGCCAGCGGCGGGACGGTCTAACCGAGCCGCTCGCCTGCTCGTGAGCAGCCCGATTCTGGCTTACCAGAAGGTGATCTCGCCTGGACTGCCGCGGCGCTGTCGATATGAGCCTACGTGCTCGCGCTACGCGGTACAGGCGATCGGGGAGTACGGCATACTGCGGGGGCTGGTGCTTGCCGCCTGGCGCCTGCTGAGGTGCAATCCGTTCAGCCCGGGAGGGTACGATCCGGTCCGGGCGCAACGCGTCTTCAAGTCCCGCCCGGCTTCGTGCCCGACCCGGGCCCATCAGTGAGGCGACGATAGGGCAGCTCCAGCCGGCCCAAACCAGACAATGCCGATTCTCGCGAACATCATCGAGGAAGCCTTCTCGCCGCTGATAAGCGTCTTCGAAGCGATCCTGGTCTTCATCCACGACAACGTGACGACGGCGAGCTGGGGCCTGGCGATCGTGGGTCTCACGGTTCTGGTGCGGGCGGTGATGATGCCGCTGACGTTCAGCCAGTTCCGCTCGATGCGCAAGATGCAGCTCGTCGCCCCGGAGCTGAAGGCGCTCAAAGAGAAGTACAAGGACGACAAACAGCGCCAGAACGAGGAGATGATGAAGCTCTACCGGGAGAAGGGGATCAACCCCTTCGCCTCGTGTCTGCCGCTGGTGCTGCAGTTGCCGGTGTTCATCTCGCTCTTCTACATGTTGCGGACGGACCTCAAGAAGCACATCTGCGGCCCGGCTCTGAAGGCACATGGAATCGTCTCGACAAAGGCGATCGAAAACGCGACATGCGGTCAGGTGGGGCATCCCGCGAAGTTCCTGTTCATCCCCGACATCACGTCGAAGGCGACGGGCTGGGTCTTGATCGTGCTGATCCTGGTCTACGTGGTCTCTCAGCTCGGCTCGACGCTGCTGATGAGCGCCAGCGCCGAAGCGAGCCAGCGTTGGATGATGGTCCTCCTGCCACTGGTCTTCGTGGTGATCTTCATCAAATACCCGGCGGGTCTGCTGGTGTACTGGATCACCACCAACATCTGGACGGTCGCCCAGGGCTACTTCGTCAGGCGCAGCATCGGCGTGCCTCCGGCGGCGCTGCCCGGAAAGGGGGCCGGCCCGACGGATGGCGGCTCGTCCAACGGAAAGCCGGGCGGCTCGGATGGCGGCCCCGAGGGGCCGGGCGCAGCGAAGGGAAAGCCTGCCTTGGCCGGCGTCGGGGTCGCTGGGTCGGCGGCGCCCCCCCCGCCGCCGCGTAAGAAAAAGAAACGCTCGGGCCGGCGACGGTGAGCTTCGATCGGGGAGGGGCGATGTACGACGAGGAGGACACGGATCCGGCTGAGCTGCTCGAGGAGCTGCTCGAGGAAGTCGCCGACGGCTTCGGGTTGGAGTGCGAGGTCAGCGTGGTACGCGAAGAGGGCGTGCTGCGTGGATCTGTGGAGGGAGAGGACGTAGGCCTCCTGATCGGCCGACGAGGCCAGACGATCGACGCGGTGCAGCACCTGGCCCAACGCATCGTCTTTCCCGGGGGCCAGCCGACCGCGCGGGTCGTGATCGACGCCGACGGCTACCGCGAGCGCCGGGCGGCGATCCTCCGCGAGGAGGCCGACGCCGCCGCCGACGAGGCACTGCGGCTGGGTGAGTCTGTGGACCTCGATCCCATGCCGGCGTCGGAGCGGCGCGTGGTGCACGAGTACCTCCGCGAGCGTGGCGACGTGCAGACGCACAGCGAGGGTGAGGAGCCCGAGCGGTATCTCGTCGTCTCGCCGTTTGGCGAGTAGCTGGCCCCGGTCCCGGGGCAGATGTTTCACGTGAAAACAGAGCGGTCCGGGGTTAGCGCTGTGGAGGACGCCCTGGGCCGCCTGTGCATGCGTTACGACCTGGACTCCGGTCGAGAGGCGCGTCTGGCGAGCGTCCTCGACTCCATCGAGGAAAACGATCGCGCACCAACCTCGGTGCGCGATCGCGGGACGGCCGTGGACGTGCATCTCGCGGATTCGCTGTCCGCGCTCGAGCTCGGGCGGCTGTCCGCGACGGCCTCGATCGTCGATCTCGGGTCCGGTGCGGGCTTCCCCGGCCTGCCTCTCGCGGTGGCTCTGCCGGCCGCGACTGTCTGGCTGATCGAGAGTCAACGCCGCAAGGCGGCTTTCATCGAAGGCGTCTGTGAGTCTGCGGAGCTCGGCAACGCACACGTCGTCTGCGCGAGGTGCGAGGAGTGGGGGGAGGGCCTCGACCGTCACGATGCGGCGTTGGCCCGGGCGCTGGCACCCCAGGCTGTCGTGCTCGAGTACGCCGCGCCGCTGCTGCGGCTGGGCGGGACTCTGATCGACTGGAGGGGGATGCGTGATGCGGATGAGGAGGAGCGCGCGCTGCGGGCCGGGCGGGAGCTGGGCATGAGGCTGGTCGAGATACGCCATGTCGAGCCCTACGGAGGGGCGCGCGAGCACCATCTGCACGTGTACGAGAAGGCGGCCTCGACCCCATCGCGGTTTCCCCGCCGAGCTGGCGTCGCCCGTCGTCGCCCGCTCGGTTGCTAGCTTGCCGTGGAGATGGGCACGGTTTACGCGATCGCCAACCAGAAGGGCGGGGTTGGCAAGACGACCACGGCGGTGAACGTGGCGGCGTGCATCGCCGAGGCCGGGTACTCGACGCTGCTGGTCGACGTCGATCCGCAGGCGAATGCGACGGTGGGCCTCGGCCATCCGCGCTCCGCGGGAGGCCTCTACGAGGTGTTGACCAGGGCTTGCGCGACGCGCGAGGCCATCGTAGAGACGTCGATCGAGGGCTTGAAGCTGCTGCCGGCCGGCGCGGGCCTGGCGGGCGCGAATGTGGAGTTGCCGAGGCTGGATGGTTTCGAGAGCCATCTGCGCGAAGCGCTCGAGCCGATCCGGGACGAGTTCCGCTACATCCTGCTCGACTGCCCGCCGTCCTTGGGGCCGTTGACGGTCAGCGCCCTGGTCGCCGCCGATCGCGTGATCGTGCCGGTGCAGACCGAGTACTTCGCGCTCGAGGGGCTGGCGGGGCTGCTGGAGACGCTCGAGCTCGTCCGTCGTGAGCTCAACCCGAGCCTGACGGTGGCGGGGATGCTCCTGACGATGCACGACGGCCGCACCAGGCTTGGCCGGGACGTGGAGCGGGAGGTCCGCCAACACTTCCGTGAGCTTGTATTCGAGACCGTGATTCCACGCAGCGTGCGCGTAGGCGAGGCCCCGAGCTATGGTCTGCCGGTGACCCACCACGACCCGCACAGCGCCGGCGCGACTGCCTACTTCGAGTTGGCCAAGGAGGTCGCCGCGCGTGACTGACACGGGGGCCCCGAGCTCGAAGGCGTGCTCGCTCGCGGTGGGTTGCGTCCGGGGCCGCCGAAGTCGCTCGGGGGAGTCGAAGCGATGAGTCCTCCTCGACGCGGTATGGGCCGCGGCCTGGACGCCATCCTGTCGGTCTCACCCGGAAACGGAGAGAGGAGTGAGCTGCGCGAGGTGCCGGTGGCGTCGATCTCGCCCAACCCGCGCCAGCCCCGGCGACGCTTCGATGAGCAGTCGCTGCGGGCGCTGGCGGACTCGCTGGGCGCGCGCGGGGTGCTGCAGCCGGTGCTGGTGCGGCCGCGACCCGACGGCACCTATGAGCTGGTGGCCGGCGAGCGTCGCTGGCGCGCGGCCCAGATCGCCGGGCTGGAGCGGATTCCGGCGCTCGTGCGCGCCCGAGACGACGCCGAGACGCTCGAGCTGGCCTTGATCGAGAACATGGCCCGCGAGGACCTCAATCCGGTCGAGGAGGCGCGGGCCTGCGCCGCGCTGGTCGAGGAGCTCGGGTTGACGCGCGAGGAAGTCGGCCGACGCGTGGGTCGCGGGCGGGTCGCGGTGACGAACCTGCTGCGTCTGCTGGATCTGCCTGACGAGGCCCTGGATCTGCTGGAGCGGAGAGACCTGAGCGAGGGACACGGGCGTGCCCTGCTGCTGGCCAAGGACCACGGGGCGCGGCGCAGCCTCGCGCGCGCAGCCGTCGCCGAAGGGTGGTCGGTGCGCGTCGCCGAGGAGCGGGCTCGTCAGAGCAACGAGGCCGGTTCACGGCGTTCGGGTAAGCCTCGCGCTGGGCGGGCGAGCGATGCCGAAGTCCACCCCGACCAGGCCGAAGCCGCGCGCGAGATCGAGGCCGCGCTTGGGGCCGCGCTTGGGGCCGACGTCGGGGTGCGCCCGCGGCCGGACGGAGGGTTCAGGGTCGAATTGGCGTTCGCGTCCTCGGCCGAGGCGCTGGCGTTGGCCGAACGGCTGGGGGTTCGGTCGGCGGCTTAGCTGGGTTATCCCGCGGTCGAGGCGTGCGGGAGGAGGGTCGTCGCGTGGGGCGGATCCCTGATGTGGCATCATTGATCGCCCCGTGTGGTTGGGCCGCCGACCGTGCGGTGAGGGCGATTAGCTCAGCCGGTTAGAGCGCTTCTCTGATAAGGAAGAGGTCCCTGGTTCGAGTCCAGGATCGCCCACTGAACTTGTCTGTGCGCAAACCACGGGCGCGCCGACCCGGTAGGTGGGCAGGATTTCGCGGCGGCTGTTGACGCGCAAGTCGGCGATGAGGATGCGCAGCAGGGCCTTGGTTTGGTCGGTGTCGCCGTTGGCGATGACGTGGACGAAGCCATCGTCCGCGACGTCGACCACGCATGAGCACGTCGCGCAGGGCGGTCGCGAGTCCGGTTACTCGAACCTGATCTCCGCCCTCGACCTGTGCCCATGCGTGGATGCCCATACAAAAGTGTACAGACGCCCTCGCGGTCTTCTTCACGAGCTCTGGAGGATGTGTGACGATCTCGATGGTCTTGATTGAGCGGATGTCCCCGGTCAGATCGCTCTCGAACTCCTCAAGGTCCTCGTATGTGTCCGCGCGCCCCGGGCGGTAGACCGCGATCGTGAGCCCTACATTGCTTTGATCCTCGTCAAAGGCCTTTGCGACTAGCCGCCGCGTTTCAGCAGCGAGCGAGACAAGGTCCGCGACGGTTCCGCCCCAAGGCGTGATCTCGTGGGTCCGCGTATAGAAAGCCATCGTGAGATCGTGCCGCACCGGCCGGCGTGATGCCGCTCTGACTTGGTATCCCTCGCCCAGAAGGCTGGGCCGGGGCCCCCGTCGCCGCCCGGTTCGCAGCAGACAAGTTTCGCTCGCTCGCCCAGTTTGACCCTGTCGGGTCGCTGGTCGAGCCGGTCATGTTCCTACACTCCTCGCACTCATGGTGTCCGATGCTCAGATCGTCGCCCAGCCCGCCCAGGGCGATGTGCTCTATCGCGTCGTGCGCACCGAGCAGCCGCGTGTGGAGGACTTCCGTTCCCATCGCGAACAGCCGCGCAGGCGCCCGGTTCCGGCGGGCACGCCGTGGCTGCTGTTGGTCGGCGTGTCGATGTTCGACACGCGCGATGGGGCGCTGCAGATCGCCCGGCGCCGGCCGGCGTGGGTCGCCGAGCTGCGCTTGGCCGCCGGTCGGGGCATCCACATGGCGGTCACGGGATCGTACGGCCACCGTACCGTCTGGGGCGACCCGGATGTGCTGGCAACTTGTGTGGAGACGTGTCATGTGGCACCCTAGAGGGCGATGACGTTCGCGACGCTGTACATAGACGAGGGCAACCTCCTGGACTTCCATGACGACCACGACACCGCGCGCGCAAGCGTGCTGTCCGTGGTCGAGGAGCACCCCGAGGTCGCCGAGGACTTCGGGATGATCGAGCTGGACGAGCATGGGTGTCGCGTGGGCGACTTCGTCTCGGGCGCCAAGCTCAAGGCGCAGGCCGCCGCGCGTTCGCGGCGATCCCGCGCGGCGTGAGCCATCCTGAGAGCGAGGGATCACTCGCCACGGCCGGGCTCTTGTGGCGTTGGAGCCCGCACATCCTCAGCCGTTGCGAGCGCGTCAGTCGATCCCGACCGCCGGAGCCATCAGCGTGTGGTTTGCGCACAGAGAAGTTTCGCCCATTTTTCTGGTCGGCAAACAAACCGACTGCCGCTGCCCTATGACTGGGCTTCGGTACTGCTCTCGTCGGGAGGAGGCGACTCCTCCTCATGCACGCTCGTGGGGCTACTCGCGAGCCCCTTGCTCACGAGGTGACGCATGCCGAGCGATCGACGCGCGCTGTCTCCGGCTGAGCCCAACCCGTCTGTGGGCCGTAGCGCGTACCCTTTCCGCGGCGCCCATGCTCCCGCTCCAGCAACTCCGCACCCGCCTGGCCGAGCTGGCCGACCTGACCGCCCTGGAGATGCTCGGCGAGTGGGACCAGCTCGTGATGATGCCCAGCGAGGGCGGCCCCGGCCGCGCCAACCAGCTGGCGACGCTGGCCGGCCTGATCCACGAGCGGGCGACAGGCGAGGAGCTCGGGGACTGGCTGGCGGCCCTCGACGGCGCCGACCTCGATCCGGTGGACGCCGACGTCGTGCGGGTCGCCCGCCGCGATTGGGGGCGGGCGCGGCGGGTGCCGGCGGAGCTGGCCGCGGACCTCGCTCGAGCCGCCGCCGAGGGGCAGGAGATCTGGCAGCGGGCGCGCGCCGAGAGCGACTTCGCTGCCTTCGCTCCGGCGCTGCGGCGGAATGTCGAGCTGGCGAGGATGCGCGCCGAGTGCGTGGCGGACCCCGGAGAGAGCCGCTACGACGCGCTGCTGGGCTACTACGACTTCGGACTGTGCACCGCCGATCTGCGTCCCCTGTTCGCCGAGCTGGCGCAGAAGCTGCCGCCGCTCGCCGAGCGCGCCAGGGTGCACACTCCGCGTCGCCCGCTCGCGGTGCCCGTGGCGGCGCAGCGGACGGCCGTCGCCAACGTCCTGCGCCGTATCGGCGTCGACCCCGCCAGCTGGCGGGTGGACGTCTCGACGCATCCATTCACGACCTGGCTCGGTAGTCGCGACATCCGCATAACCACTCGCTACAGCGACGGCGACGTCGAGTCGCTGCTGAGCTCTCTGCACGAGTACGGGCATGCACTCTACGAGCGCCAGGTCGACCCCGCTCTCGATCGCACCAACGTCGGCCACGGCACCTCGATGTCGATCCACGAGTCCCAGAGCAAGCTGTGGGAGAACCACGTCGCCCGCAGCCCCGCCTTCGCGGAGGTCCTCGCCGGCGAGCTCGCCGGCGGCGGCTTCCAGATCTCCCCCGGCGAGCTGCACCGCTCGCTGGTCGGCGTCGAGCCATCGCTCATCCGGGTTTCGGCGGACCCGCTCACCTATCCGTTGCACATCGTCCTGCGCTTCGAGCTCGAGCTCGAGCTGATCGAGGGCGGACTCGATGTCGGGGACCTGCCGGCGGCCTGGCGTGAGGGTGTGCGCCGCCTGCTCGGTCTCGACGACGTCCCCACCGACGCCCTCGGCTGCCTGCAGGACGTGCACTGGAGCGCCGGCAGCTTCGGCTACTTCCCCAGCTACGCGCTCGGCTGCCTGATCGCGGCTCAGCTCTGGGAGGCCATGGAGAGCGACATCGGCTCGCGCGCCGAGGATCTGCGCCGCGGCGAGGTCGCGCCGATCCAGCGCTGGCTCGCCGAGCGCGTCCATCGTCACGGCCGGAGACTGGACACGTTGCCCATCGTCGAGCACGCCACGGGGCGGGCGCTCGAGGTCGAGCCGTTTCTGCGCTACGTGACCCCGCTTGCCGGATCGTGACAGGCGTAAACATCGCCACCGGTCAGCCATTTGGACGTTGCCTGCGCTAGCGTGACGCCCGGGGCATCGAGATGGTCCTGAGGCTGACGTACACCAGTGGCGGCATCGACCCCGCGACACACGCGGAGTTCGAGCGCTGCCTGGCAGAGGCCAGGCAGGACACCCCTGCGCCGTGGCCGCACCTAATCGACGGCGTCCCGCGGCACGAGGGCAGTGTGTTCGAGAGGGCGGATCCCTCCCGAATAGATCGGGTGGCAAGCCGCGCCCATGCCGCCGACCCCGAGGTCGTCGCGCAGGCCGTCGAAGCCGCTCACGCCGCCCGCGCCGGTTGGCGCCGCACGCCATATGCGGAACGCATCGCGCTATTGCGGCGGGTCGCGGAGGAGATCGCCAGCCGCAGCGTCGAAATCGCCGCCGTCATGAGCCTCGAGACCGGCAAGAGCCGGGTCGAGGCGCTCAGCGAGGCCCAGGAGGCGGTCGAGCTGATCGCGACCTACTCGCGCGAGCTGGAGCGCAACGGGGGCTTCGTCGCGATGCCGTTGCAGGGGGTCTCGCCCGAGGAGCGCTGCAGCGAGACGCTCAAGCCATACGGCGTGTTCGGAGTGATCTCTCCATTCAACTTCCCCTTCGCCCTCACCCTTGGCATGAGCGTCGCCGCCCTCCTCGCCGGCAACTGCGTCGTCGTCAAGCCCTCCGAGGAGGCTCCCTGGACGGCGGCCCTGTTCGCCGAGGCGATGCTCGCCGCCGAGCTGCCCGCGGGCGTCTTCAACCTTCTCCACGGCGGCCCCGACACCGGCCGCGCGCTGGCTGAGTCCACGGTCGACGGCATCGCCTTCACCGGCTCCGCCGAGGTCGGGCGGGCCATCACCACCCGCTTGACCGAAGGCCGCTACGCACGGCCCGCGCTGACGGAGATGAGCGGCAAGAACCCAACGCTCGTCACCGCCTCCGCCGACCTCGAGCGCGCGGCCGAAGGGATCGGACGGGCCGCCTTCGGCCTCTCCGGACAGAAGTGCAGCGCCTGCTCCCGCGCGATCGTCCACGAGGCCGTCCACGACGAGCTCGTGCAGCAGATCTGCGCGTTCTCCGAGACCCTCAAGCTCGGCGACCCCGCCGAACGCGACAGCTTCCTCGGCCCGGTCATCAACGAGTACGCCCAATTCCGCTTCCGCGAGAGCGTCACCCAGGCCGAGCGCGACGGGCGCATCGCCTGTGGCGGCGACGTCGGCTCGGAGAGCGGCTGGTTCGTCCAGCCCACCGTCGTCGCCGAGCTTCCCCGCGGCCACGAGCTGCTCAGACGCGAGCTGTTCCTGCCCTTCCTCGCCGTCACCCGCGTCAGGGACCTCGACGAGGCGCTGGCCGAGGCCAACGCCACCGACTATGGCCTCACCGCCGGCATCTTCAGCGCCGACCAGCGCGAGATCGACCGCTTTCTCGACGAGATCGAGGCCGGCGTGGTGTACGTCAACCGCGCCGCAGGCTCCACCACCGGCGCCTGGCCGGGCGCTCAGTCCTTCTGCGGCTGGAAGTCCAGCGGCAGCACCGGCAAGGGCGGGATGGGCCCCTACTACCTCCAGCAGTTCATGCGCGAGCAGAGCCACACGGTCGTCGGCTGATGCGTCCGGCCCCGCGCATGGCGGTCACGCTGGAGGAGTACGCCGCCCGCCTGGCCAAGACCCGCCGCTGGATGGCCGAGCACGACGTCGAGCTGTTGATCCTCAACCAGCCCGAGCACTACAACTGGCTGTCGGGCTACGACCCGACCAGCGTCTTCTACCACCAGTCGTTGATCGTGCCCGCGGCCGACGAGCCGCCGACGCTAATCTGCAACAAGGCTGAGCTGGCGCTGTGCGAGGAAACCTGCTGGGTGCCCGACGTCCGCGTCGTCTGGACCCACGAAGACCAGGTCGCGCGCACCCTGGAGGTGCTCGACGAGCGCGGGCTGCGCGGCGCCCGCCGGATCGGGCTGAACCTGATGAGCTACCACCTGCGCCCGCGCTTCGCCTTCGAGCTGCGCGAGGCGCTCGCCGACGCCGAGCTCCTCGACGTCACCGCCGCGCTCGACGACCTGCGACTCGTCAAGAGCCCCGCCGAGATCGCCTACCTACGGCGCGCGGCGCACGTCGCCGATCTCGGCGTCAGCGCCGGCATCGAGGCAATCGCCGCCGGCGTCAGCGACCGCGAGGTGATGGCCGCGATCCAGCAGGCGACCGCGGCGGCCGGCGGCGAGTTTCCCGCCTACCCCTTCCTCGTCGACGCCCGCGGCACGCTGCACGGCACCCCGATCGGCAAGCTCCTCGCGCCCGGCGACACCGTCTACATGGAGGTCAGCGGCGTCGTCCGCCGCTATCACTGCAACATCTCCCGCACTGTCGTCCTCGGCGAGCCCAGCGCCCGCCTGCGCGAGCTCTACGCCGTCGTCAGGGAGGCGCTCGACCAGGCCACCGACGCGCTGCGCCCCGGGGCCTCCGTCAGGGAGATCGTCGAGCTCGTCGCCAAGCTCCAGGGCGGCTACGAGCAGAACACCTGGGGACGCTTCGGCTTCAGCATGGAGATCGCCTACCCCCCGATCTGGATCGGCGGCCTGTCGCTGATGCGCGGCGACGAGCACGTGCTGGAGCCCGGGATGGTGATCACGATGGAGCCAGGTCTCGCCTACGCCGACGGCGCGACGATGATGTTCGGCAACAACGTCCTCGTCACCGACGGCGCCCCCGAGGTGCTCAACGACGTGACGACTGAGCTGATCAGCCGGTAACGGCCCGAATTTCGGCCCTTCGGGACGAGTTCGGACGGGCGTCGAACAGTTCAGCCGATCGCGCATGCAGGACTTGACGCCGATTGCCACAAAGACCTAGACTCCAGAACAACTTCGAGTCGGCGGCCGGCAGCGCCAGGGGCCGGATCACGCCGGCCGAGACAGACCCGGGGGAGGGTATAGATGGCCGCCGTAGAAGCGATTCAGCACCGACAGGCGTCGGGCCTCGTACGCGAGGGCAAGCCGACCGACGGGGCTCTGTTCAACGTGCTCGGCACGACCCTGGGTCCGGTGATCGGCTGGATCCTGCTCTATGCGATCCCCTTCTACCCGGGGTCGAACGTGCTGCTGGCGACCACCATCGCCTTCGCCTGCTGCATCGGCCTGAACCTCGTCTACGCCCTGTTCGCCGCCACCATGCCGCGCTCGGGCGGCGACTACGTCTTCATCAGCCGCACCTTCTCGCCGTCGATCGGCTTCATGGCCAACGCCAGCTTCATGTTCTGGCTGGCCTTCTACATCGGCACCGCCGGCTCCTACATCGGCCAGCTCTCGCTCGCCACCGTCTTCCGCGAGCTCGGCTACTGGACCGGCGACCACCACCTACAGACCTGGGGCAACTGGTTCAACACGCACTGGGGCCGCATGCTCTCAGGGCTGTTCCTGCTCGCGATCCTCATCTACCCCGTGCTGCTCACCAGCCGCCGCGGCCTGCGCCGCTACTTCCGCTTCCAGCGCTGGGTGTTCTACTTCTGCGGCATCACGCTGCTGGCCACCGCCGTCGCGCTGGCCGTGATGTCCCACGGCGCGTTCGTCAGCGCCTTCAACCACTACGTGCGCGCCTACTCGCCGCACACGCTTCACCCCTACTCCCTGATCCTCGCCACCGGCGGGACGCACGGGGCGTTCGACTTCCACCAGTCGCTGCTGGCCGCGACCTGGCCGTACTACGTCTCCTCGTTCCTGCTCATGTCCGCCTACTGGGCCGGCGAGCACCGCACCGGCCTGCGCTCGCACGTGATCGGCATGGTCATTCCCTTCGCGATCTCGTTCGTCGTGATCATCGTCGTCCTGCAGCTCGCGCTGTCGGCATTCGGCACCAACTTCCTCGCCGCGCTCGGCAACACCGAAGCGACCAAGTACGGGTTCGAATCGATCCCGTACTTCGTCGAGCTGCTCGCCGCCTGGACCGGCCCGGCCGTCGGGATCATCATCGCCATCGGCTTCGGCGCCTGGCTTTGGCAGTACGTGCCGGCGCTCACCATCCTCGTCACCCGCAGCATGCTGGCCTGGTCCTTCGACGGCGTCATGCCGGAGTGGCTCGGCCGCGTCGACAGCCGCGGCAACCCCGTCAACGCCACCCTCGTGACGACCGCGATCGCGATCGTCCTGCTCGCGCTCTACTCGTTCACCTCCTTCTTCTCCGTCATCACCGCGCTGCTGGGCTTCACGATCACCTTCTTCATCGCCTGCTGCGCGGCGATCGTGTTCCCCTACAGACGCCGCGACCTGTTCGAGGGCTCCGCCGGGGCGGTGCGAGTCGCGGGCATCCCACTGATGAGCGTCGCCGGCGTCGCCGGAGTGATCGGGCTCGGCGTGATGGTCTACGTCCTGCTCGTCGACCCCAACTCGGGCACGAGCTGGGCGCACAACAAAGGCGAGGCCATCGCCATGCTCGTCGCCCCGGTGGTCGCGCTGCTGCTCTATGGTCTGTCCTGGTGGGTGAGACGCTCCCAGGGAATCAATCTGAGTGTGGCCATGAAAGAGCTGCCCGTGGAGTGAGCGCGTGAGCCGGGCGTGCAGCGACGCGCTGTGGGCGCCGGCTCCCTTGCGCGGGCGTTTGCGATGAGCCCCGTCTTTCGGCGGCGCCACGGCGGCAGCGCCCGCCGGCTCTTCTTCGCCACCGACCTGCACGCCTCGGAGGCCTGCTTTCGCAAGTTCCTCGCCGCCGCCCGCGTCTACGACGTCGACCTGCTGGTGCTCGGCGGCGACATCACCGGCAAGGCGCTCGTCCCGCTCGTCCCGGACACGACCGGCGCCGGCTTGCGCGGCGGACTGGCGCGCGACGCGCCGCTGTTGAAGGACGAGGACGAGGTCGCCGCCTTCGAGCGGCGCATCGCCGACGCCGGCAACTACACGGTGCGGGCCTCGCGCGAGCGGGCCCAGGAGCTGGCGGCCGATCACGACGAGCTGCACGCCGAGCTCACCGCCGCCGCCCGGGTGCGCGTCGCGGAGTGGGCGCGATTGGCCGAGGAACGCCTCGCCGACTGCGGCACCCGCTGCTACGTGACCGGGGGCAACGACGACCCCCAGGAGGTGCTCGAGCCGCTGCGCCGCCCCGCCGACTCCCCGCTGGTGTTCTGCGAGGGCCAGGTCCGGGACATCGGGCAGGACATCTCGATCCTCAGCCTCGGCTACAGCAACCACACCCCCTGGAAGACCCCCCGTGAGCTCACCGAGGAGGAGCTGCTCGACCGGATCCGCGCGCTCGCCGGCCAGGCGCCGGACCCCCACCGCACGATCTTCAACCTGCACGTCCCGCCGATCGCCAGCGGCCTCGACCGCTGTCCGGCGCTCGACACCTCCAGCGACCCGCCGAAGGTCGTGCGGGTCGGGGGCGAGGTGCAGTACACCGACGCCGGCTCCAGCGCGGTCCGCGAGGCGCTGCACGAGTTCCGCCCCTTTCTCAGCCTGCACGGGCACATCCACGAGTCGCGCGCCAACGCCCGCCTGAACGGCACGCTCGCGCTGAACCCCGGCAGCGAATCCCAGGCGGGAGTGCTCAAAGGCGTGATCGCTACGCTCGACGTACGGCGGCCGACGTTCCAGTTCACGACCGGCTGACCCTCCCCCGGGGCGGACCTCCGGGAAGACACCCAGATGGCCTCCTCCTCACCCCACACCTCAGCTTCGCCGCCGCCGCCCAGCGAGCCGGCGGCGATCCTCGAGCGCGCTCGCCGGCTCGTCGCGCTGGGCGAGGAGCACGAGCTGCGCATGCGCGTGCTCGGCGGCGTCGCCGTCGCCCTGCGCGCCGCGCCGCGGACGCCGCCCGCGCTGCTGCGGACCGGCAACGACATCGACCTCGCCGTCGAAGAAGGCGAGGGCCGCCGCGCCGGAGCGGTGCTCGGCGAAAGCGGTCTCGTCGCGCTCTCCGAGCGCTTCAACGCGGTCCAGGGCCACCGGCGACTGGTCTTCGTCGAGCCCCATGACCCGACCGCGAAGGTCGATGTCTTCGTCGGCGACCTCGAGATGTGCCACGTCGTGCCGCTGCGACGCCGCCTCGGGCACGATCCGCTCACGCTCTCCCCGACCGACCTGCTGCTGAGCAAGGGCCAGATCGCGCAACTCAGCGCCAAGGACCGGCTCGATCTCTACTGCCTGCTGTGGAACCACGACGTCGACGCCGACTACGTCGCGGCGCTGTGCGCCCGCGACTGGGGCTGGTGGCGGACGCTCGGCGCGAACCTCACCGCCGCCCGGGAGGCGCTGCCCGAGCTGGCCGGCCTCGCCGACGAGGACAGGGCGCCCATCGACGCTCGGCTGCGGACGCTGGAGCAGGCACTCGCGGCTGCGCCCAAGTCGCTGCGCTGGCGCGCCCGCAGCCGCCTCGGTGACCGGGTGCGCTGGTACGAGGAGCCCGAGGAGATCGATGCGCCGGCCGCTGGCGCCGCGTCGGCGATCAGCTCATAGCTCGGCTGTCAGCGCCCCGGCGATGCCCTCCACCATCGCCCGCAGGCAGCGCTCGCCCAGGCCGGCGTGGGCGTCGCGGGCGTCGAGCACGACCCCCGTCGCGGGCACCGCGTCCGGCGGGGTTGGGAGCACGTCGTAGCCGTGGCGCGGCCTGAACGGCACCGGCTCGGGCGGCTCCCCGACGAGCGCCGGCGCGAGGTGGCGCATGACCGCGGTCTCCAGCCGCCCGGCGTGGTCGGCGGGCCACAGCGCCGGACCCTCGGGGAAGAGAACCTGCGTGAGCTCGTCGTCGAGGTAGTCCCAAGGCGCCTCGAACAGCAGTGCCCGAGCGCCCTGGGCTCGCTCCAACGGGCCGCGCAGGGCGTCCCACAGGACCGCCGCGTTCTCCATGTGCCAGGAGAGGACGACCAGCGTCCGGGCGCCGGCGCGCAGCGCCCCCTCGGCGAGCGCCTCGACGCTTGCCAGCAGCGCCCCGAGCGTCAGGGCGGGGACCGGAAAGCCGTCGCCGCCGCCCGAGCGGGGCCGCGAGGGAGCGCCGAACGCCAGCCCCGGCAGCAGCACGCCGCCGACGCGTCCCGCCACCTCCCGGGCGAGGTGCTCGACGATGATCGAGTCTGTCGCCAGCGGCAGATGCGGGCCGTGCTGCTCGAAGGACCCCACCGTGAGCAGCAGCGGCGCCCCCTCGCGCAGGCGCTCGCGGAAGGCCGGCCAGGTCAGCTCGGCGGCGTTCACGGTGAGCGATCATAGCGGGGCACGAAATGCCGATCGCAGGCGAGACATCGAGCAGCGACGCGCTCTACGACCGCGCCTTGCGCAGCCTGCCCGGGGGCAACTCGCGCACCACGGTCTTCGTGGCGCCCCACCCGCCCTATGCCGGGCGCGGCGAGGGTTTCAGGGTGTGGGACGTCGACGGACACGAGCTGATCGACCTCCAGTCCAACTACACCTCGCTCGTCCACGGCCACGCCTTCGCCCCGGTGGTGCGCGCCGCGAACGAGGCGTTGTCGGGGGGCTCGGCCTTCGGCCTGCCGACCGCCGACGAGGTGCAGCTCGCCGAGCATCTGCGGGAGCGGATGCCCTGGACCGAACGCTGGCGCTTCACCGGCTCGGGCAGCGAAGCGGTGATGATGGCCGTGCGGGCCGCCCGTGCGGCCACCGGCCGCGCGCTGCTGGTTCGATTCGCGGGCTGCTACCACGGCAGCTGGGACGAGGTCGTGCCCGCCGACGCCCCCGGCCTGCCCGCGAGTGCCCAGGGCGATGTGGTGACGTTGCCGTTCGGCGACGCCGACGCGCTGCTCGACGCCCTGGAGCGCCACGGCGAGCGCATGGCGTGCGTGCTGCTCGACCTCATGCCCAGCCGGCTCGGTCTGCACGCCGCGGAGCCGGCATTCGTGGCGCTGCTGCGCGAGCAGACCCGGCGCCGGGGCATCGCGCTGATCCTCGACGAGGTCGTCAGCTTCCGCCTCGGCGTCGGCGGGATGCAGGAGCGCTATGGGATAGAGGCCGATCTCGTCGCGCTCGGCAAGCTCATCGGCGGCGGCCTGCCGATCGGCGCCCTCGGCGGCCGGGCCGAGCTGATGGACGTCTTCGACCCCCGCCGCCCCGACGCGGTGGCTCACGGCGGCACGTTCTCCGCCAACCCCGTCTCGATGCGCGCCGGCCTGACGGCGCTGACGGCGCTCGACAGCGAGGCGATCGCCCGGATCGACGCGCTCGGCGAGCGTCTGCGCGCGGGGCTGCTCGAGCTCGGCTACGAGGTGCGCGGGCGGGGGTCGCTCGCGCAGGTCGCGCCCCCCGACCCCACCGAGCTGTGGTGGCGGCTGTACCGGGCGGGGGTCCTGATCGCGGGCCGCGGGCTGATGAGCGTCTCCACACCGATGGACGAGACGACGATCGACCTTGCCCTCGCGGCCTTCGCGCGGACCTGAGATGCCCGGCCCGTCGGTGTGCGTGGTCGGCGCCGGCGCCCTCGGCCTGGCGAGCGCCCTGACCCTGGCACGGCGCGGCGTCGCGGATGTGACGGTGCTCGACGCGCGTCACGTCGCGGCCGGGTCCTCGGGTCTGTCTGTGGGAATCGTCGAGACCCAGTACGTGCGGCCGCTGGACATCGAGCTGCGGGTGCGCTCGCTCGCGCTCTTCGCCGAGCTCGAGCGCGACCACGGGCTGCGGATGACGCACAACGGCTACCTGCGCCTCGCCCACGATCCGGCCGAGCTGGAGGCCTTCGCGCAAAGCGTGCATCTGCAGCGTGAGCTCGGAGTCGCCGACGCCCGGGTGCTCGATCGCGGGGAGATCGGACGCCTGGTGCCCGACATGGCGCTGGACGACATCGCCGGCGGCCTGTTCGGGCCCGGCGACGGCTTCATCGACGGCCACCTCTACTGCGGCCTGCTGGCCGAGCTCGCCGGCGCCCACGGGGTGCGGTTGCTGCCCGGCTGCGAGCTGCTCGCCGGGGAGCGCTCGCCGGCGGGCGAGTGGCTGCTGCGGACGCGCGCCGGCGAGCTGCGCTACCAGCACGTCGTCAACGCCGCCGGGCCCTGGGCCGGACGGGTCGCGCAGCGGCTCGGCACGACGCTCGCGCTCTCGCCCCAGCGCCACGAGGCGGTGGTCGTCAGGCTCCCGCGCGAGCTCGCCTACGCGATGCCCTCGGTGATGGACTACACGCCGGGCTCGGGCAGGCCTGGCCTGTACTTCCGCCACGAGCGGCCGGGGCAGCTGATCGCGGGCCTCCACGACGAGGAGCCGCTGGGTGCGGCCGCCGACCCCGACCGCTTCGCGCGCGCCGCCGAGCCGGAGTTCCTGGAAACGCTCGCCGAGCTGCTGGCCAGGCGCCTGCCGGGGCTCGCCGCGGCGCAGCTGGCCCATGGCTGGGCCGGGCTGTACCCGGTCAGCCCCGACGGTCTGCCCCAGGTCGGCCCCGCGCCGGACGCGCCCGGCGTCATCTTCGCCGCCGGCGCCGGTGGCTCGGGCATCCAGCTCTCTCCGGTCATCGGCGAGCTCGTCGCCGACTGGATCCAGCACGGCGAGCCGCGCGTCGTGACGGACGGCATGCGCTTGGCGCCGGCGAGATTCGGGGCCGCGCCGGGGTCCGAGCCGGCTGCGCGCCGCCGGCCGCCGATACCCGCTAGCCTGGCGCCGGCCGGCGCTCGCCGGTTCGACTGTCCGACCGGTCCGACTCAGGTGCCCATTCCCACCTCCCCCACCGACCCCGTGATCCTCGCCGCGGTGCGCACCCCGGTCGGTCGCTACGGCGGCGCGCTGTCCGGTGTTCGCCCCGACGACCTCGCCGCGATCGTGCTGCGGGCGGCGGTGGAGCGGGTCGCGCCGCTCGATCCGGCCGAGATCGACGAGGTCTACCTCGGCTGCGCAAACCAGGCCGGCGAGGACAACCGCAATGTCGCCCGCATGGCGCTGCTGCTGGCGGGACTGCCGCAGGAGATCCCCGGAGTCACCGTCAATCGCCTCTGCGCCTCGGGCCTGTCGGCGGTCGTCTGTGCCTGCCAGGCGATTCGCGCCGGCGAAATCGAGATGGCCATAGCCGGCGGCGTGGAATCGATGAGCCGGGCGCCGCTGGTCGTCGGCAAGGACGCGAAGGCCTTCGCGCGCGGCGATCGGACGATGTACGACACGACGATCGGCTGGCGCTTCCCCAACCCCCGCATGGCGGAGCTGTTCCCGCTGGAGAGCATGGGCGAGACCGGCGAGAACGTCGCCGAGCGCTGGGGCGTGAGCCGCGAGGACCAGGACGCCTTCGCCCTGGAGAGCCAGCGCCGCTGGGCGGCCGCCGAGGCAGCCGGGCGCTTCGCGGACGAGCTGGTGCCGGTCGGCGAGTGCGTGCGCGACGAGCATCCCCGGCCCCAATCGACGCCGGAGGCGATGGCCAAGCTGCGGACCGTCTTTCGCGACGGCGGGACCGTGACCGCCGGCAACTCCTCGGGCGTCAACGATGGCGCCGCCGCCCTCGTGATCGCCTCGGCGCAGGCGGCGGAGCGCCTCGGCGTGGAGCCGCTGATGCGCTTCGTCGGCTCTGCGGCGGCCGGCGTGGATCCGAGGGTGATGGGCGTCGGGCCGATCCCGGCGGTGCGCAAGCTTTTGACGCGCACCGGTGTGCAAGTCGCCGACATCGACCTCGTGGAGCTCAACGAGGCCTTCGCCTCGCAGAGCCTGGCCGTGATCCGCGAGCTCGGCCTCGACGCCGAGCGGGTCAACGTCAACGGCGGAGCGATCGCGATCGGTCACCCGCTCGGGATGAGCGGCGCGCGACTCGTCGTCAGTCTCGCCCACGAGCTGCGCCGCCGCGATGCCGGCCTCGGCCTGGCGACGCTATGTGTAGGCGTCGGACAGGGCCAGGCGGCGCTATTCGCGCGCGGCGACGCCTGATCTCGGCGCTCCGCGCTCACTCGGCCCCGCCGCGCCCCTTCGAGGTGGACGCCGCGCGTGTGTCCAGCGACGCTAAAGGCGACCGGCGGTCGCTGCCGATGATGCCTGCGTGACGCGAGGTCTTCAGTCTGCAGGCGCGCCCACCCATGTGCGCCGCCTGGCGCCGTTCCTTGCCGGGGCCGCGGTCCTCGTCAGCTGGCTGCTCGGCGCCGGCGTGGCGCATGGGGCGGTGGTCAAGGTGGGCGGCACCGAAGTCGGTCTGCAGCCGCGCAACGCGCAGCTCTGGGACGCAAGCATCGTCAAGGAACCATCCGAAGAAGCCTACGAGAACAAGACGGTCTTCTCGTTTGCCAACCCCGACGGCGAACAGGTGCTGCCCGAGACGCACATCTACGCCATCTATTGGGATCCCGAAGACTATTACGACGGTGACTGGCAGGAACTCATCGACGGCTTCCTCCAGCGCATGGGCAGCGCCAGCGGCTCCCTGGACAGCGTCTTCTCGGTCGATTCGCAGTACACCGACAAGGAAGGCCAGCGGGCATCGTACAACTCGGTCTACATGGGCTCCTACGACGACGTCGATCGCTACCCACCGGCCGGCTGCACCGATCCGGGGCCGCTGCGCGGGGTTTTCTTTCCCAGCTTCGAACCGGCGGAGCGAACCTGCCTGACGGCCAAGCAGATCCAGGAAGAGCTGGAACGCTTCATCGCGGATCACCCAAAGCTGCCTCGAGGTCTGGGCACGGTGTACTACGTCCTGACACCCCCCGGGGCCGCCGTCTGCCTCGATAAAGGCGGGATCACCGGCCACTGCTCGGACTACGTCAAACCGATCTACGAACTGCTGACCGAAACCAAAGAAGAAACCGAAAAAAAGCAGGCCGAAGAAAAGGCCACCGAGGAAAAAAGCTTCTGCAGCTACCACGCCTACGCCGGCCCCGAACTGCCGGGCGAAGCAGGTGGGCCCAACACACTTCTCTACTCCGTGATTCCGTGGACCGCCGGCGTGCTCGCCGACGGCCACTATGAGTCGGTCAACGAATCCCAGGAATTCGCCTGCCAGGACGGCGGCTGGAACCCTGCCAGCAAGCCGCCGGAGCAATACGAGACCGCCAAAGAACAGACCAAGCAGGAAGAAAAGGAAGAAGAAGAAAAAGAGACCGAAAAGGAACGTGAGGAAAGGGCCCAGCAGCGACTGCTGGAAGGCCCCCACGTGCAGGAGCCCAACCAGCCGTCGCTACTGGATCCCGACGGGACCCACGACGCGGGCCTGGCCGATCTCATCATCAACCAGATCGCCGTCGAGCAGCAGAACATCGTCACCGATCCACTGCTCAAATCGTGGCGCGCCGCGGAAGACCTGAAACTGCCCGACGGGGAAGAGCTGAGCCTGGAGGCGACCGACGAGTGCCGCAATTTCTTTGCCCCCAGCGCCGGTGGCAGCGTCACCGCGACCGAGACGGCAAAGGCCGGCACGCTCTACAACCAGACCCTGTCGGGTGGCAACTACTATCTCGACGACGCATTCGACCTGGCGGCCCTGAAGCTGCCCTACCCCGGCGTTCCCTGCCTGCCCGGGGTGAGCCTTGCTCCCCAATTCACCGCGCCCGACCCGGTCAACGCGGAAGAAGTGATCGGCTTCAACGGCATGGAGTCTGACATCACCCTCAACTGGGGTACCGAATACGAAGCCGAAGGCAAGCCCGAGCCCACCTACGCCAAGTACACCTGGAACTTCGGCGACCCCGACACCGCCGATGGTCCCGACGAAGTCACCGGCTACGCCCCCGGCTCCCCGCCCGGAGAAGAGCCCTCGAGCCTCTGCGAAGAACCCTGGCGCGAGCCTTGTGCCGGGACGGCATTCCACAGCTACCACTACGGCGGGACCTACGAAGTGACACTGACCGTGACCGACACCGGCGGCAACACCGCGACCATCAAGCATTCGGTGACCGTCATCGGCCCGCCCGCACCGTCGGAAGGCGGCTCCGGCCCGGGCGGTGGCGGCTCCGGATCTGGCGGCTCCGGGTCCGGCGGCTCGGGCAGTCCCGCGCCTCAGGCAGCGGCGCCCGCGCCCGCGCCCCAGCCCCCCGCCAAGCCCGTCGTGACGGTTCCCGGCCCCGTCGCCACCGCCGCCGCCGCGGGAAGCTCGCTCGCCAAGGTCTCACGCGCCGGGCTCGTCGTCCACTACAGCGTCAACGAGCAGGTCGCCGGCCGCTTCGAAGTTCTGCTGCCCGCGAGCGTCGCCCGGCAGCTGAAGGTGAAAGGTCCGGTGGCCAAGGGCCTGCCCGCCGGATTCGCCAAGTCGGTCGTCATCGGCCAGGCGCTCCTCGTCACGACCAGGGGCGGCCACAACTCGGTGCGCATCAAGTTCCCCAAGCACACCGCCAAGCGCCTGCGCCACGCCCACAGCGTGACCCTCACGCTGCGCATGATCGTCCACAACGCCGCCAAGAGCCCGCTGTCGACGACCGTCATGAGCACCGTCGTGCTGCACGGCTAGCCCAGGGCGTGCTGCACGGCTAGCCAACGGCGTCGCCGACGGAGCGGCAGGCCTCGGCGCCTACAAATTTGGTGGGTGGCGGGCGACGAAGCCTTCGTTGGAGCGCATTTCCGGCTGCCACCGCGAAGCGTAGGGGCCGCTGCGTCCGACGGTGTCGAAGCGCATCCAGCGGCCCCCGATGTTGACGTACATGTAGACGTGGCCGGCGTTGGCGTAGATCGTGATCCACTTGCCCGGCCCCGGTTCCCCCCAGCTCTCCAGCGCCCCCGAGGTCTCCGGAGCGCTCAGCAGGCCGCCCGCCGCCAGGGCGTAGCTGACAGAGCCCGAGCAGTCATACGAGTTCGACACGAACGAGGCGTGGCCGCCGCCGTAGACATAGGGGAAGTCGGCGATCGCGTTGGCGCCCGCGATCACCCGCTGGACGACTTCCGGGATGCCCTGCGGGATCGGGATCTGGCCGTCGCCGCCGACCGAGTCCCCGCCGGGAACGGTGCTCATCGTCGCCGTTTCCTGGTGCCGCGCCGCCTGTTGGACGACGTGCATCCGGTGCAGCTCGGCCTGCACTTCGGCGTCCGAGGGCGCGCCGGGCGCCACCACTTCTTCGGCGGCCGTACGCGGCGTCGCGGCATTCGCGTGGTGGATCGTCCCCGACACCGGGAAGCTCTTGGCTTCTTCGGGGTCCGGAGCCTCCGCGGCGACGTTCTCGCGGTGAGCCGCGGCGCCCTTCGTCCCCGGCGCATCGGCGTGCGTCGCGGTGTGGGCGGCCTCGTTGGCCGCCGTCGTCGCGACGCGCGTCGCGTGAGGGCTCACCGCGCTCCGGCGGACCGGCGCGAGCGTCGCCGTCGCCCGGCTGTGGGCGCTCGCGCGGTGGCCCCCGCCAAGGCTGAGCGCCACAGCGACCGCCGTCGCCGCCATCGCGCCCGCGCCAGCCCCGATCCACCTCATGCCCATCGGGCAAGGCTAGCGCGGCTCCCCGCCCTGCGTGATCGCTACCCTTCTCGAATGCAGGAGAAGGCTAGCGCCGTCGGGATTCCCCGCCCTGGCATCCCGGCGTCCATCGAGGCGCGCGCCCACGCGCGCCTGCTCCGGGGGATGCGCCACCCCGCGAACTGGCTGCAGCTGATCCGCTTCGGGATCGTCGGCGGGATCGGCTTCCTCGTCAACATCGCCGTCTACGCCCTGCTCGTCCACGCCTTCGGCGTCGACTACCAAGCCGCCTCCGTCGCCGCCTGGCTGGTGGCGGTCGCCAACAACTTCGTCCTCAACCGCCACTGGACGTTCGACGCCGGCGCCGGCCGCGCGCGATTCCAGGCCATGCGCTTCCTTGCCGTCAGCCTCGTCGCCGAGGCGTTCAGCCTGCTGGTCCTCACGGCCCTCGTCGAGGGCGCCGACCTCGCCAAGGTGCCGGCCCAGGCGATCGCGGTCGCGCTGTCGATGCCGTTGAACTTCCTTGGCAACAAGCTCTGGAGCTTCCGGGCGCCGCGCTGAGCGGTTCGCGGAGTCGGAGCAGGCTCGGGCGCGGGCCCAGCGGGCACCTATACTCTGGACTCCCAGGAGCGGAGGATTTTCCGTGCAGGAGATGGTCATCTACGGCGTCAGCTTCGACATGGTCGGCAAGCAGCCGATCGTGCTGCTCAAGACGGTCGAGGGCAACAAGTTCCTCCCGATCTGGATCGGCCACCCCGAGGCCGCCTCGATCCTCATGAAGCTCCAGGGCGCCAGCACCCCCCGGCCCATGACGCACGACCTGCTCTGCGACCTCCTCGGCGAGCTCGACGCCCGCTGCACCCAGGTTGCCGTCACAGAGCTGCGCGAGAACACCTTCTTCGCCTCGATCACGCTCAGCGTCAACGGCCGCGAGCTCGAGATCGACTCCCGCCCCAGCGACGCCATCGCCCTCGCCGTCCGCTCCGGTGCGCCGATCTATGCCGCCGAGGAGGTCATCGCCGAGTCCGCGATCGAATTCGAGCAGAACGAGGAGGAGTCCGAGGACGTCGTCGAGCAGTTCAAGGAGTTCCTCGACCAGGTCTCCCCCGAGGACTTCGCCGCAGGCGACTCCTAGCGCGTGAACGCGCTGGCCAGGATCCGCGCGACCAGCGCCTCGAGGTCGATCCCCACGACCTCCGCCGCCAGCGGCAGCAGGCTGGTTTCGGTGAGCCCCGGCACCACGTTGGTCTCCAGCACCGTCAGCTCGCCGCTCTCGTCGTCCAGCATCATGTCCACCCGCGCCACCCCGTGGCAGCCGAGCAGCCTGTACGTCGCCAGCGCCAGCTCCTGAGCCCTCGCCGCCGTCTGCGCCGGCAGCTCCGCCGGACAGACGAACGTCGTCATCCCGATCTCATAGCGCGACTCGTAGGCGTAGAACTCCTGCTCGCGCGGAATCGCCTCGATCACCGGCATCGCCACCGGCTCCGGGCTGCTGTCCGGCCCGCCGTCGGAGTCGAGCACCGAGACCGCCAGGTCGCGGCCCTTGACATAACGCTCCAGTACGACCTTGCGGTCATAGGAGAGCGCCGCCACGATCGCCCGCGGCAGGTCCTCGCTGGACTGCGCGAAGTTCACGCCCAGCGCCGAGCCCTGGCTCGCCGGCTTGACGACCATCGGGAACCCCAGCTCGCGCCCGATGATCGGCAGCGCCGCCGCCACCCCGAGCTCCCTGACGGCGCTCTCCTTCAGCGCCCGGAAATCAGGCGTCGGGATGCCCGCCTCGCGCATCAGGTACTTCGCGAGGGCCTTGTCCGTGCAGCGCTGGCACGCCGCCGGCCCCGAGCCGGTGTAGGGAACGCCGACGGCCTCCAGCAGGCTCTGCACGGTGCCGTCCTCGCCCTCGCGGCCGTGCAGCGTCACGAACGCCGCCCGCGGGGCGTGCTCGAGCAGTTCGCCGAGCAGTTCCGGGCCGACGTCGATCGCGATCACCTCGTGTCCGAGCGCCTTCAGGGCGCGCTGCGCCCGCTCCCCGGACTTCAGCGACACGGTGCGCTCCAGCGAGGCTCCGCCCTTGAGCACCGCGACCGGTCTCTGCCGCTGCCCCTCCGCGTCGCCGGCAAGGCGCAGATGCGCACGTCTGGCCGGCGCCTCGCCCCCGCCCGCGCGGCCCCGCGCGGCTCCGCCCGCGCTCATCGCCCCCGTCGCCGGCGGCCGTCGCCGCGCAGCGCGTCCGCGAGCGCCGCCGCGCCCCCGGCTCCCTCCTCGCCGTCGTCCGCGAGCCGCGCGGACGGCGCCGCGCCCGGAGTGCGCGCAGCCGAGGGACGCACCGGCGGGGAGCCCGTCAACGCTCCGAACAGCCCGCTCTCGCCGCCCAGCAGCTCGCTTATGCGGCGGATGCCCTCGCGAATCGCCTCCTCCGGGAGGCCCGCGAAGTTCAGCCGCATCGAGGAGCTGCCGCGGCTGCCATCCATGTACGCCGCCCGCCCCGGCACGAACGCAACGTCCCGCGCCCGCGCCAGCAGGTTCGTGGTGTCGACGCCCCCGTGCAGCGTCGCCCAGATGAACAGGCCGCCCTCTGGTGCCGTCCACCGCGCCCGCTCGCCGAAGTGCTCCTCCAGGGCCGCCAGCATCGTGTCGCGTCGAGCCCCGTAGAGGGCCTTCAGCTCCGCAAGGTAGCCGCGCCAGTCGTGCTCGCCGAAGTAGGCCGCCACGAACAGCTGCGTCATCGGCGAGGAGCAAAGATCGGCGCCCTGTTTGCCGAGGTTGAGCTTTTCCAGCACCGGCCGCGGCGCCACCGCCCAGCCGAGGCGGATGCCCGGAGAGAGGATCTTGGAGAACGTCCCCAGGTAGATCACGAAATCGGATCTGCCGTCACGGTCGGAGTTGGCCGCGTCGAGCGAGTACAGCGTCGGCAGCGGCTCGCCCTCGTAGCGCAGCAGGCCGTAGGGGTTGTCCTCGAGCACCAGCAGCTCCCGTTCGCGCGCGATCGCCACCAGGCGGCGGCGGCGCTCCAGCGACATCGTCACACCGCCGGGATTCTGGAAGTTGGGGATCGTGTAGATCAGCTTCGGCCGGCGGCTTTCGCCCTCCAGACGCCCGAGCACGGTCTCCAGCTCCTCTATCAGCATCCCGTCGGCGTCCATCTCGACCTGCACCACGTCCGCCTCATACGCGCCGAAGGTCGGCACCGCGCCGGGATACGTCGGGGCCTCGGCGACGATCACGTCGCCGGGGTCGATCAGCGCCTTGCAGACGAGGTCGATGACCTGCTGTCCGCCCGTCGTGACGATCATCTCCTCGGTGCCGACGTCGGTCCCCTCCTCGGCCATCACCTGCACGATGCAGTCCATCGCCGCCGTCATGCCCTCCGTCGGGCCGTACTGCAACGCCCGCGCCGTCGACCCGTCGGCGACGCGCGCCATCAGCCTGGCGTAGAGCTCCGGGGGGAACGTGCCCGTATCGGGCAGCCCTCCCGCGAGCGAGATCACCTCCGGCCGTTCTGTCAGAGCCATCATCTCGCGCATCGCCGAGGAGCGCATCCCGCGGGTGCGCTTCGCGAACAGGCCCTCGTAGCGCTGCAGCTCGTGCGCGGTCGGACGCGCCCGGCGGCTGCCGTCGTCTATCGTCATGGCGCCTGCCACCGTAGCGCACCCAGGCGCCTGCGGTGCAAGCGCGCCCGGCAAATGAACGGTCTCGTCTTCTACATCGGCCTCGGTCTCGGCCTGGCGCTCGCCGCGGGCCTGCGCCCCTTCCTGCCCGCCCTCCTCGCCGGCGCCCTGGGCTCGGCGGGCGCTCTCGGCGTCAGCTTCGGCCACGGCTACGGCTTCCTGGAGGAGGGCTGGTGGCTGCTGCTCGTCGTCGTCGCCTTCGTCGTCGCCTGGGTGGCTCAGGCGCTCGTCGGCCGCGCCCAGGGCGAGGACGCCGGTGGCGCATTCGCCGGCCCCCTCGGGGCGATCCTCGCCGGGCTCGGGATCGGCGTCGGCGCGCTGCTCTTCGCCGGCACCCTCGACGCCCATGGCGACGCCGCCTGGCCGGGACTGCTCGGCGGCGCCGCCGCCGCCGCGCTCGTGCAGGCGGGAGCGCTGCCGCTGCTGGCGCGCACCCGCTCGCGACTGTCCGACCGCGGCGCCCGCGAAGCGCTGACGCTCTACCTCGACGCCGCGGCACTGCTGCTAGCGGCGATCGTCGCGCTGCTGCATCCCCTGGGCTACATCGCCCTCGTGCCCTTCGCCTGGCTGCTCGCCGCCGGGCGCCGCCGGGCCGGCGAGCGCTACGCCGGGCTGCGGATCCTGGGGCGGTGAAGCCAGCCAAGCTCGTCCTCTGCGTCATCGACGCCATGGCCCCCGCCATGCTCGAGCGGGCCGTCGCCGCCGGAGTCGCGCCCGTGCTCGGCGAGCTCATGCGGCGCGGCACCTATGTTCCCGACTGCGCCGCCGCCTTCCCGTCCGTCACGCCCGTCTGCGCGGCGTCGATCGCCACCGGCACCAGCCAGGAGCGCCACCGGGTGCCGGGAATGAACTGGTACCTGCGCCAGGAGGACCGCTACGTCGAGTACGGCTCCAGCTTCCGCGCCTCGCAGCGCTTCGGCATCGTCCGCCAGCTCACAGACACCGTCTACAACCTCAACCGCGCCCACCTCGCCCCCGAGGTGCCGACCGTGTTCGAGTCGCTCGACGACGCCGGCCTGCGCACCGCCGGCACCACCTACCTCATCTACCGCGGGCGCCACCGCCACGAGCCCCAGCGCGAAGGCGCCCTCGGCCGCCTCGCCTCCAGCACCCTCGCCCGCCACCCCGTGATGGGCCCGCGCGAGCTCTTCTACGCAGACATCTTCGCCAGCCGCCGCACCGGCTGCCGCTCGACGCTGGGGATGCCCGGCGTGCGCGACCAGCACTCCGGCTGCGTCTCGGCCTACATGGTCGAGCACGACCTCTTCGACTTCCTGCTGCTCTCCCTGCCCGACAACGACTGGCACTCGCACAAGCGCGGCCCCGAGGGGCAGCTGCGCTCGCTGGCGCTCGCCGACGCCCAGCTCGCCCGCACCATGGAGCCGGCGGGCGGCGTCGGGGAGTTCCTCGCGGACCACGCCGTCGTCGTCATGGCCGACCACTCCCAGGCCGAGGTGCGCGACACGATCGACCTCGCGCCCGCCCTCGCCGAGCTGGACGTGCTCGCACCGGGCGCCCGCGGCGAGCAGGCCGCGCGGGCGCGGCTGGCGCTCTGCCCGTCCCAGCGCGCCGCGATGGTCTATCTGCTTGGCGAGCACCGCCGTGGCGCCCTGCGCTCCGACGTCGTCCGGCGCGCCCTCTCGCTCGACGGCGTCGAGCTCGTCCTGTGGCTCGAGCGCGACGCCCACGGCACGGCGCTGGAAGCGGCGGTCGCGCGGCCCGGTGTCGGCGAGCTGCGCTTCCGCCCCGATGGCGACGACGCCCGCGACGCCCGCGGCGGGACCTGGGCGATCGACGGCGAGCTCGCCGTCCTCCGCGCCGAGGTCCGCGACGGCGCACTCCACACCCCGGAGCACCCCGACGCCCTCGCACGCGCCTGGGCCGCGCTCACATGCCCCAGCTCCGGCGAGGTGCTGCTCTCGGCCGGTCCCGGCTACGAGTTCCTCGACTGGGGCGGCCAGGCGCACGTCGGCGGCGGCAGCCACGGCTCCCTGCGCGGGGAAGACTCGCTCGGGGCCCTCATCCTCTGCGGCCTCTCCCACCAAGGACCGGCCCCGCCCGAGGACCGCTCCGCGCAATGGTCCATCGCGGACGTCGCGCCGCTCGTCCTCGACCACTTCGGCGTCACCGCGGCCTGAGACGGCCGCCGGCGAGGGGCGGGTACTCTCAAACCATGCGCCGGACGCTCGCCACGAGCCTGGTGGCTTGCATGTGCCTTTTCGGCGGAGTGTGCGCGCCCGCGCACGCGCACGCGCCCGCGCACACCGGCCCAAAACGGAATACGACCCCCTCCTCCCTCGGCTTCGCGGGAGCGCCCCGCGTGGCCCGCTCCCACGCCGCCCGGCCGGGCACGGCGACCATCGCCCAAAAGAGCCTCGCAACCCGCCTCACGTCCCACCTCCCCGACAGCGCCAGCACCGCCGGCGACGAAGGCGCCGAATCGCCCGTGCCCGTGCCGCCCTCGACGCTGCCCTATCCCGGACGGCGACTGTCCTCCGACCAGGTCCTGCAGATCGCCGATCGCCTGCCCAAGATGCGCCGCGAACGCTCCCGCCACCGCGGCTCCTACGGCGGCGCCTACCTGAAGGGCCCCGGCCACTGGCAGGTCAGCTACTTCGCCCGCGGCGGCAGGGAAATCGGACAGGTCATCATCTCCGACGCCACCGGCCGCGTACTCGAACAGTGGACCGGCTTCCAGGTCGCCTGGACCATGGCACGCGGCTATCCCGGGGCCTTCGGACGACACGTCAACGCCCTCTACATCTGGCTGCCGCTGTGCCTCCTCTTCCTTCTCCCCTTCGTCGATCGCCGGCGGATCCTCTCCCTGCGCCACCTCGACCTGCTCGCGCTGCTCTCCTTCTCCGTGTCCCTCGCCTTCTTCAACCACGGCGACATCTACGCCTCCGTGCCCCTCGTCTACCCGCCGCTCGTCTACCTCCTGCTGCGAATGCTCGCCCTCGCCGGCCTCGGGCGACGCGGGCGCCCCTCCGACGTCGCCCCCGAGCGCGCCGCCCGGCGAGAGCCCCTGCGCTCCTGGATTCCCGCGCCCTGGCTGGCGGTCGGCGTCGTCTTCCTCCTCGGCTTCCGCGTCGCCCTCAACGTGACCGACTCCAACGTCGTCGACGTCGGCTACGCCGGCGTCATCGGGGCCCAGCGGATCACCCACGACCGGCCGCTCTACGGCCACTACCCCACCGACAACGAACACGGCGACACCTACGGGCCCGCCAACTACGAGCTCTACGTGCCGTTCGAGCAGATCTTCGGCTGGAGCGGAACCTGGGACGACCTGCCCGCGGCGCACGCCACAGCGATCTTCTTCGATCTCCTCGCGCTAGCCCTCATCTTCCTGCTCGGGCTGCGCATCCGCGGCCCCACGCTCGGGGTCACGCTGGCGTACGCCTGGGTCAGCTACCCCTTCACCCTCTACGCCCTGGAGAGCAACAGCAACGACACAATCCTCGCCGCCCTCCTGCTTGGGACGCTGCTCCTCGCCAGCTCCCCGCCGGCGCGGGGCGCGCTCGCGGCGCTGGCCGGCCTGACCAAGCTCGCGCCGCTCGCCCTGGCGCCACTGATGGCGACCTACGGGCTGCCCGAGCTGCCGCGCCGTCGCCGCGCCCTGGCGCTGGCCCTGTTCGTGCTCGCCTTCGCCGCGACCGCCGCTCTCGTCTCGATCCCGGCGCTGGCGCACGACTCCCTGCACGAGATCTACGAGCGGACCATCGCCTACCAGGCCAACCGCGGGGCGCCGTTCTCCGTCTGGGGCCTCTACGGCGGCCTCCGACTGCCCCAGCAGGTGGTGGAGGCGCTCGCCGTCGCGCTTGCCCTGGCCCTCGCCGTCGTGCCCCGCCGCCCCGGCCTGCCGTCCCTGGCCGCGGCGGCAGCCGCGATCCTGATCGCCCTCCAGCTCGGGATCGAATACTGGTTCTACCTCTACATCCCCTGGTTCTTCCCGCTGGTCGCCGTCGCGCTGTTCGCGCCCCGCGCCGCTCCTACGCGCTCGCCGGAGGCACCGGTCGCGGCATCAGAACCTGCTCGATCGAGTCAGCTCGCAGCCGCCTAGAGGCCCGGATCAACACCCCGTTCAGCCACGGATCGACTTCGGAGGTCTGAAAGCGCACCGGCATCTGCGTGATCAGAGCCTCCAGCGCCAGCTCGCGCTTGACACCGATCACCCCGCCCCGCGGCCCCGTCATCCCGACGTCGGTGATGTAGGCCGTCCCCCCGGGCAGCACCCGGGCGTCCGCCGTCGGGATGTGGGTGTGGGTGCCGACGACCGCCGTCACCCGACCGTCGAGATGCCAGCCCAGGGCGACCTTCTCGCTGGTCGCCTCGGCGTGCATGTCGACGAGCACGTGGTCGACCTCGCCGAGCTCGCGCAGAGCCCCGTCGATCTCCACGAACGGCGAGCGGCCCGTGCGCAGGTAGAGGCTGCCGCTGAGGTTGATCACCCCCAGACGCAGGCCCGTGTCCGACTCCACCACACAGGTGCCACGCCCCGGCTGGCCGCGCAGGTAGTTGGCGGGGCGCACGATGCGAGGCTGGGAGTCCAGATAGGGGTAGATCTCACGTCGGTGGTAGGCATGGTTGCCAAGCGTGATCGCATCGACCCCGCCGGCGAGCAGCTGGTCGGCCGACTTCGGGGTGATGCCGAGCCCCCCCGCCACGTTCTCCCCGTTGACGACCACGAACGTCGGCGCGTAGCGCTCCCGCAGCACCGGCAGGCACTCCAGCAGGGTCCGCCGGCCGATGCTGCCGACGAGGTCGCCGACGAAGAGGATGCTCGCCGCCGCCCCGTCGGTGCCCGCCGTCGCCGTCCCGGGGTCGGCCTGGGCCTCAGCCATACTTGCCCCATGACGGGAGGCACGTGAGCGTCGAGGAGCAAGCCGCGCCGCCGCGCGAGCAGGAGAAGGAGCTGGCCGACGACGCCGGCGCGAGCGCTCCCGCGCCTCCCCCGCGGGCGGTCGTCCCGCGCTGGGTGCAGCTCGTCGCGTTGCCGCTGGCGCTGCTCGCCCTGTGGGCGCTGGCGCGGGCGGCGGGGAAAGTTCTCGTGCTCTTCATCGTCGCTGGGCTCATCGCCCTGATGCTCAATCCGGCGGTCGCGCTGCTTCAGCGCTCGCGCCTGCCGCGCGGACTGGCGGTGCTTGCCGTCTACCTTGCATTCTTCCTGACGCTGGCCGTGATCGGCTTCCTCCTGGCCAACCCGATCTTCCATCAGGTGCAGTCCTTCGCGCACAACCTACCCGCGCTGGTGCGCGAAGCAAACGAATCGCTGGAAGAGCTCCAGCGGTGGCTCAACCACCGCGGATTGCACGTCAAGTTCATCAAGCAGGGCAAAACCGCGCTGCAGACCATCGAGGACAAAGTCGCCAAAAGCGCCGGCTCGCTCGCCTCGTTCGGCGGCGGCCTGCTCTCGGAAGTCGCCAACGCCATCTTCGACCTCGTGCTGATCTTCGTGCTCTCCATCTACATGCTCGTCTACGGCGAGCGCATCGGGCGCCTCGTGCGCAGAGCCATGCCCGACGGCGACGGCACCCCCGCCGACGACTACCCCACGCTCACCCAGCACGCAGTCTCTCGCTACGTCGGCGGCCAGCTCCTGTTCAGCTTCGTCATGGGCGCCTCCACCGGCCTCGCCCTCTACATCTTCGGTCTGCTCGGCATCTTCCCCGACGGCGAGAAGTACGCCGTCGCCTTCGCCATGTTCTACGGCGTCATGGAGCTCATCCCCTACATCGGGCCCATCCTCGGGGCGGCGCCGCCGGTGCTCGTGGCGCTCGTCACCGACCCCATCAGCGCCCTCTGGGTGACCCTGCTCTTCATCGGCCTGCAACAGCTCGAGGGCCACGTCGTGGCGCCGCAGATCTTCGGGCACACCCTGCGCATCAATCCCCTGCTCGTCATCTTCGCCCTGCTGCTCGGACTCCAGCTCTACGGCGTCATCGGCGCCCTCATCGCCCTGCCGATCCTCTCGGTGCTGCGCGAGACCTTCGTCTATCTCCAGCGGCATCTCAGCTTCGAGCCCTGGGAGCGCTCCTCCCGGGGCGGGGTGCTGTGAGCGCAGCCGACGGCGCGCCGGCGCTGCGCGCGCAGGGCATCGTCAAGCGCTACGGCGAGCGCGAGGCGCTGCGCGGCGTCGATCTGCAGGCCGGCGCAGGCGAGCTCGTGGCCGTCATCGGCCCCAACGGGGCGGGCAAGACCACGCTGCTCTCGATCCTCGCCGGCGTCCAGCCGCCCACCGCGGGAAACGTCGCGAGCCCCGCGGGGGTCGGGTGGGCTCCCCAATCCCCGGCGCTCTACTCGCGCCTGTCGGTCGCCGAGAACCTCGAGCTCTTCGCCCGTCTGGAGCGCGTCGCCGACCCGCGCGCCACGGTCAGCCGGATGCTCGCCCAGACCGACCTCGCCGAGCGCGCCGGCGAGCGCGTCGGGCGCCTCTCCGGCGGCAACCGGCAGCGCGTCAACATCGCGCTGGGCCTGCTCGCCGACCCGCCGGTGCTGATCCTCGACGAGCCCTCCTCCTCGCTGGACCCGCGCCAGCGCGAGCGGCTCTGGCGCTTCATCCTCGGCCTCTCCGAGCGCGGCCACTGCATCGTCTTCTCCACCCACAACGTCGCCGAGGCCGAGCGCTACGCCAACCGCGTGCTGGTGCTCGCCGACGGCGAGCTGCTCTTCAGCGGCACCCCCGCCGAGCTCGCGCGCTCGGCGGGCAGCGACGGTGGGCTGGGCTTCGAAGGCGCGTTCGTCGCGTTCCTGCGCGCCCGGGGCCACTGATGCGCTGGCTGCTGCTCAAGGACCTCCGGATCCTCGCCCGCTCGCGACTGCTCGTCGGGGTGCTCGTCGTCTACCCCGTCGCCGTCGCCCTGCTCATCGGCCTGGCGATCTCGCGGGCGCCGTCCAAGCCGAGGGTCGCCGTCGCCAACCTCGCGCCCCCGGGCGCCAGCGTCGAACTGGGCGGCCACCGCGTCGACGTCGCCCACTACTACCAGGCCCTCTACGGCCAGGTCCAGGTCGTGCACGTCGCGACCCGCGCCCGGGCGGTCGCCGAAGTCAAGGCCGGGAACGTCCTGGCGGCGATCGTCATCCCCGCCGACATCGCCAGCCGGCTCTCCTCGGTGACCCAGCAGGCGGAGGTCGAAGTGATCTACAACGGCGAAGCCCTGCAGCAGAGCGTCGCCCGCTCCACCATCGAAGCCGCCCTGGCCCAGGCCAACCTGCAGCTCTCCACACAGATCAGGACGGTCGCGGCGAGCGTCATCGAAGACCTCCTCAGGGGCGGCAACCTCGGCGTGCCCGGCGCCCCCCAGAATCTGCCCGGCCTGACCCGGATCCCGGGCATCCTGCACGCGGTCCTGCGCCGCGAGCCGCCCGGACGCCGGCGGCAGTCGCTCGCCCGGATCGCGCAGTTCGCGCAGTTCGCGGCCCAGAACCTCGGCATCAGCGGGCGGGTCCTGCAGACCGTCAGCCGTCCACTCGCGGTGCGCAGCACCCTCCTGCGCGGCCGCCGCACGCCGCTGGACGACTACGCCGTCGTCGTCGCCGTCAGCATCTCCCTGATGTTCGTCTGCGTCCTGCTCGCCGCCGGCGGCATCGCGCTCGAGCGCGAAGAGCACACCCTCGCCCGACTCACCCGAGGGCTCGTCCCGCGCGAGCTGCTGCTCGCCGAGAAGCTGCTGCTCGCCGCCGGCTGCTCGCTGATCCTTGCCTTCGCGATGCTCGCCGGCATCGGGGCCTTCGTCGGCCTCGACTGGAGCCGGGCCGAGCTCTGGCTGCTGGCCCTCGCCGCCGGGGCCGCGGCGTTCGCCGGTCTCGGGATCGCGATCGGCGCACTCGCGCGCGAGGTGAGGGCGGCGACCCTGCTGGCGTTCCTGCTCTCGCTGCCCCTGGCGTTCCTCGCGCTCGTCCCCGCCGGCGCCGTCGCGGGCGGACTCTACGACGCCATCGCGGCGATCTCGTTCGTCTTCCCCTACAAGGCCGCCCTGCAGGCCCTGGACGCCGCCGTCAACCGCTCGGCGCCCCCGCTCGCGGGCTCCCTCGTCCACCTGCTCGCGCTCGCCGTGCTGTTCGGCGCGCTCGCCCGGGCTGGGCTCCGGCGCGTCGAATAGGCCCTATCCTCGGAGCGATGGCATTCCCCGAGACGCGGATGCGTCGCCTGCGCGCCTCCGCCGCGCTGCGCGGCCTGGTGCGCGAGACCGAGCTGCGCCCCGCGCAGCTCGTGCTGCCGCTGTTCGTCGTCGACGAGGCGCTCGCCGCGGCCACCAGCGAGCCGCTGGCCACGATGCCGGGCATCCGGCGGTTCACCGTCGCCGCCGCCGTCGAGGAGGCCCGCGAGGCGCGGGCATTGGGGATCGGTGCCGTGCTGCTCTTCGGCATACCCGCCGAGAAGGACCCCGAGGGATCGGCGGCGTGGTCTCAGGACGGAGTCGTCCAGCGCTGCCTGGAGGAGCTCAAGCGTCAGCTGCCCGAGCTGCTCGCGATGAGCGACGTCTGTCTCTGCGAGTACACCGACCACGGCCATTGCGGGGTGCTGGAGGAGGTCCTCGGGCCGGACGGCAGGACGGTGGCGCGCGTCGACAACGACGCCTCGCTGGAACTGCTCGCCCGTACCGCGGTGAGCCACGCGAGCGCCGGCGCCGACATCGTGGCGCCCTCGGACATGATGGACGGCCGCGTCGGCGCGATCCGCGCCGCGCTCGACGCCGAGGGCTTCCAGGACACCCCGATCCTGTCGTACTCGACCAAGTTCGCCTCCGCCTTCTACGGCCCGTTCCGCGACGTCTCCGCCTCGGCGCCCGCATTCGGCGACCGCCGCGGCTACCAGCTCGACCCCGCCAACGGCCGCCAGGCGCTGCGCGAGGCGCTGCTCGACGCCGGCGAGGGGGCGGACATGCTGATGGTCAAGCCCGCCCTCGCCTATGGCGACCTGATCGCGGCCGTGCGCCGCGCCACCGAGCTGCCCCTCGCCGCCTACAACGTCAGCGGCGAGTACGCCATGGTCAAGGCCGCCGCGGCGGCGGGCCAGCTCGACGAGCGCGCCGCGGTGCTGGAGCTGTTGACCTCGCTGCGCCGCGCGGGCGCGGACGTCATCATCACCTACCACGCAAAGGACGCCGCCCGATGGCTGACAGAGCAGAGCTGAGCACAGAGACCCCCGCCCAGGCGGCCGCCGTCCCCGCCACGGATCGCGCGAGCGCCGCGATCGCCAAGACCCGCAGCCGCGCCGGCGGCGCGGCCATCGCGCTCGACGAGGCCGACCGCCGGCTGCTGAACCTCATGCAGGGCAGCTTCCCGATCGAGCACCGGCCCTACGCCGCCGTCGCCGAGCGGGCCGGGGCACCCGAGGAGTGGGTGCTGGGCCGTATCCAGGAGCTGCTCGCGCACCGCATCATCCGCCAGGTCACCCCGATCTTCGACACCCGGGCGCTCGGCTACTCCTCGATGCTGGTCGCCGCCAAGGTCGATCCCGAGCATCCCTGGCGGGCGGCGAAGATCGTCAACTCCCACCCCGGGGTCTCGCACAACTACCTGCGCAACCACGACTTCAACATGTGGTTCACGCTCGCCACCGAGCCCGACTCGCCGCTTGGGCTGGAGGGCACCCTGGAGGTACTGCAGCGACTGACGCAGGCGGAGTCGATCCGCCAGCTGCCGACGCTGAAGCTGTTCAAGATCCGCATGGACCTCGAGATGGAGGGCGACACCAGGACGCTGGCCAGCGAGGGCGCCGCGCAGGAGGAGGCGGTGCTGGAGTCAGCTCCCTACGACGAGCTCGACGTCGCCGTCATCCGCGCAACCCAGGGCGACCTGCCGGTCGTCTCCGAACCCTACGCCGAGGCCGCTCGGGAGCTTGGGATCTCGACGGAGGCCCTGCTCGAGCACCTCCGCGGCATGCAGGAGCGCGGCCTGCTGCGCCGGGTCGCGGCGATCCTCTACCACCGCCGGGCGGGCTTCTCGGCCAACGGCATGGGCGTCTGGAAGGTGCCGCCGGAGCGGATCGCGGAGCTGGGGCCGCGGATGGCGGCGTTTCGCGGGATCTCCCACTGCTACCAGCGCCCGACCTACGAGGACTGGCCGTACTCGGTCTTCACCATGGCCCACGGCCGCTCCAAGGAGGAGTGCGACGCGATCCTCGACGCCATCGCCGAGCAGACCGGCATCGAGGGGCGGGCCACCCTGTACTCCTCGACCGAGTTCAAGAAGATCCGCCTGCTCTACTTCACCGACGAGTTCAAGCGCTGGGAAGACCAGTACGCCTGAACGGCGCGGCGTGACGCCATCGCTGACAGACAATCGCTCGGCGGCGCTCTACCGGCGCGCCCTGAAGGTCCTTCCCGGCGGCGTGAGCTCCCCCGTCCGCGCGATGGGCGCGATCGGGCGCGAGCCGCTGTTCGTCGATCGCGCCGCCGGCGCCGAGCTGGTGGACGTCGACGGCAACCGCTACGTCGACTACGTCTGCTCGTGGGGCCCGCTGATCCACGGCCACGCCCATCCCGACGTCCTCGCCGCCGTGGTCGCCGCCGCCGAGCGGGGCACCAGCTTCGGGGCGCCCACGGCGGGCGAGGTCGAGCTCGCCGAGGAGGTCGCCCGGCGGATGCCCGGGATCGACATGCTGCGCATGACCTCCTCGGGCACCGAGGCGACGATGACGGCGCTGCGGATCGCTCGCGCCGCCACCGGCCGCGAGCGCGTCGTCAAGTTCGCCGGCGCCTACCACGGCCACGTCGACGGCCTGCTCGCCGAGGCCGGCTCGGGCCTCGCGACACAGGCGATCCCGGCGAGCCCGGGCGTGCCGGCCGCGCTGGCGGCGCAGACCGTGATCGTGCCGTGGAACGACGAGCCCGCCCTGCGCGAGGCCGTGGCGCGCCATGCCCCGGCGGCGATCATCGCCGAGCCCCTGCCGGCCAACATGGGCCTCGTGCCGCCCGCGACCGGCTTTCTGGAGCTGCTGCGCGAGCAGGCCGACGCGAGCGGCGCCCTGCTCGTGCTCGACGAGGTCATCTCGGGCTTCCGCGTCGCCCGCGGCGGCGCCCAGGAGCTGCTCGGGGTGCACGGCGACCTCACCATCCTCGGCAAGGTCCTCGGCGGCGGCCTGCCTGCCGCGGCCGTCGGGGGCCGCCGTGAGCTGATGGAGCTGCTGGCGCCCGCCGGCGAGGTCTACCAGGCGGGCACGCTCTCGGGCAACCCCCTGGCGGTCGCCGCCGGCCTGGCGACGCTGGCGCTGCTCGACGCCGCCGCCTACGCGCGCCTCGGGGCGATCACCGAGCAGCTCGCCACCGGCCTGCGGGAGGCAGGCGAGGCGGCGGGGAGGGCGATCCAGGTCAACAGCCGGCCGGGTCTGCTGACGGTGTTCTTCGCCGAGCGGCTCCCGCGCAGCGTGGCGGACGTGCGGCGCTGCGACCTCGACGCCCACGGCGCCTGGTGCCGCGGCCTGCTCGCTCGCGGCGTATATCCGCCGCCGTCGCAGTTCGAGGCCTGGCTCCCCTCGCTGGCGCACACCCCGGAGCACGTCGAGCGCACGCTCGCGGCGGCCGCCGCGGCGTTCGGTGACCTGGGATGAAGGCCGGCGCGCTCGAGCGCCTGGGCGTGCTGCTGCGCGGCGAGGGCGGGCTGATGGCGAGCCTGCTCGCCCAGACGTCGAACGGCGGCGGCGATCACGCCGCGGGCCCGGCGCAGCTGGCGGCGGCCGGTCCGAGGACGCGCGCTCGGGCGGCCGAGTACGAGCTGCTGATGGAGGCGATCTACGAGGGCTACCTGCTGCACTACGGCGCGCCCCGCCTGCTGCACCCCTCCGAGGACGACCTCGGGCTGCTGGCCGGCGATCGCCTCTACGCTCTCGGCCTCGCCCGGCTCGTCGCGCTCGGCGACCTCGCCGCCGTGGCGGAGCTCGCGGACGTCATCACGCTGACCTCCCTGGCCCACGGCGCGGGGCGGCCCGAGCTGGCCCGCGCGATCTGGTCGGCCGGCGCCCGGGCGGTGGGCTGGGGGTCGAGCGAGCGCCATCGCCAGGCCAAGTCGCTGACACGTGCGGGCGACCCGACGGCGCTCGCCGCGATGCGCCTGGCGGCCGAGCACGACGACGACTGAGCCTCAGTCGGTATTCTTTGGCGCCCTTGCCCAGCAAACACGACAAGCAGCCCTCCAAATACACCCTCGACCGCCGCATTCCCGGCGCCTTCGAGGGGGAGACCGTCACGCGACGGCGCTTCATGACCGGCGTGACGCACGGCGCCGGCGGTCTCGCGGCCGCCTCCTTCGTGCTGCCCGCCCTGGGCTTCGCGATCGGGCCGATCTTCAAGGCCGCGCCGCAGCATTGGGAAACCGTCGGCCCGACCGAGCTGTTCCCCGACAACAACTACATCCAGACGGTCATAACGCTGGTGCCCGGGGTCGGTGAGGCCGGCAAGACGACGGTCTACGTGCGCAAGAAAAACCCGGCCGTCGACACCGACCCGGGCGACAAGGACATGCCCTACATCGCGATCACCTCGCGCTGCTCGCACCTCGGCTGTCCGGTGCGCTGGGTCGACGCGGCCGAGCGCTTCATCTGCCCGTGCCACGGCAGCGTCTTCGACCTGCTCGGGGTCCGCGCCAGCGGCCCGGCGGTGCGACCCCTGGACCGCTTCTACACGCGCGTCAAGGACGGCATGGTGCAGATCGGGGCGCGCTTCAGCGTCAACAGCGAGCTGCGGCGCTTCTCGCCGCGCGACCCGGGCGAGCCGCTGGACGGCATCGGCCAGTACGCCTATCCCTCCCGTCCCTCGATCCGCCGCTAGTCACAGGCCATGGCTCGGACACCAAAGCTCCCCGCCCCGCCCGTTCCGGGCCCGCTGAAGGCGCCGCCGCCGCGCCCCGGCGAACAGAACGGGGGCAGCCCCGCCGAACAGGGCGCCGAGGCGGGGATGACGGTCGTCAACTGGGTCGACGAACGCACCTCGCTGAGCGGCGCCGCGCGCTGGATGATGTTCCGCAAGGTGCCCAAGGGCACCAACTGGTTCTACACGCTCGGCTCGGCGACGATGTTCGCCTTCCTCAACCAGGCCGTCACGGGGGTGTTCCTGGCGATGTACTACCGCCCCGACGCCTCCGGCGGCGCCTACGAATCGGTGCGCTACATCACCAACGACGTCTTCCTCGGGCAGTTCGTGCGCGGCATGCACAAGTGGGGGGCGACGGTGATGGTTGTGCTGGTCTTCCTGCACATGGCGCGCACCTTCGTCTTCGGCGCCTACAAGTACCCGCGGGAGCTGAATTGGGTGATCGGGGTGGTGCTGCTGATCCTGACGATGGTGATGTCGTTCAGCGGCTACCTGCTGCCGTTCGACCAGCGCGCCTACTGGGCGACGGAGGTCGGCGTGAACATCAACGGCACGGGTCCGCTGGTCGGCCCCTATCTCAGCGACTTCCTGCGTGGCGGCGCCGAATTCGGCCCGACGACGCTGTCGCGGTTCTACGCGATCCACATGCTGCTGGTGCCGGGGCTGATCATCGCACTGATCGGCGCCCACCTCTACCTGGTCGCCAAGCTCGGCACGACCGCGCCGCCGTGGAGCAAAGCCGAGAAAGACCCCGAGCTGCGCGAAGCGGAGGCGTGAACCGGCGATGAACCGTCGCGAGAAGGAGGAGTACCTCCGCGAGTACTCGATCCTGAAGGCCAAAGGGAAACCGTTCTTCCCCTACGCGGTGGCCAAGGACTCGATCATGGCGTGCATCGTGATGGCTGTGATCATCGCGATGTCGCTCGTGCTCGGCGCCGAGCTGGGCTCCAAGGCGAACGGGACGACGACCTCCTACGTGCCGCGGCCGGAGTGGTACTTCTTCTTCCTCTTCGAGCTGCTGCGCATCATCAAGCCGCCGAGCATGGTCGGGATGGCGACGATCGGGATCCCCACGATCGGCATGATCCTGCTGTTCCTGCTGCCGTTCTACGACCGTGGCCCCGAGCGCCGGCCGGAGCGCCGGCCGATCGCGATGTTCACGCTGCTGTTCGTGATCGGCGCGATGACCTTCCTGACGTGGTCGGGGGCGAGCACCGGCTCCCCCTACGGGCCCATCGAGATCGCCACCCCGAAGCGCATCGCGCAAGCCGGCGGCACGGAACTCGCGGAGTTCGAAGCGGGGCGCAAGGTCGTGGCACAGTCGGGCTGCCTGGCATGCCACGAGCTCGGCGGAAACGGCAACAACGGCCCCGGCCCCGTGCTGACCGAGATCGGTGCGCGCATCCCCCGCCAGGGAATCGCGCGGACGCTGGTCAACCCGACGGCGCCGATGCCCTCGTTCAAGTACATGCCGGCCAAAAAGTTCGAAGCCGTCGTCGACTTCCTCTCCCAGCTCAAGGGCGAATAGCGACGGACAGCTCGGCGGACATGCTCGAACGTGCGCCGGGGACGCTCGAGGCGAACCAGGTGCGGAGCATGTTCGACCGCATCGCCGGCTTCTACGACCTCCTCAACGGCGTGATGAGCGCCGGTCTGCACCACCGCTGGCGGGCGCGGGCGGTCGACCTCGCGGAAGTCGGCCCGGGCAGCCGCGTCCTGGACGTGGCGACCGGCACCGGCGACCTCGCCCTGGCGCTCGCCCGCCGGGTGGCGCCCGGCGGGGAGATCGTCGGCAGCGACTTCTCGGAGAACATGCTCGCTCTGGCGCGGCGCAAGCCCCGGCCGCCCGGAGCGGAGGTCCGCTTCGAGTGGGGCGACGCCCTGGAGCTGCCCTACGCGACGGACTCCTTCGATGCCGCCACCGTGGGCTTCGGCGCCCGCAACTTCGCGGATCTCGGCCGCGGCCTGAGTGAGATGGTGCGCGTCGTGCGCCCCGGCGGCCGGGTCGTGGTGCTCGACTTCACGACACCCACTCGCCCGCCGCTCTCGCTCTTCTACGGGGTCTGGTTCGACCGCATCGTCCCCCTGCTGGGCCGCCTCGCCGGCGACCCCGACGCCTACACCTACCTGCCGCGCTCGGTCAAGCGCTTCCCTCCGCCGGCGGCGCTCGCCGGGGAGCTCGAGCGGGCGGGCCTCGGCGAGATCCGCTACCTGTTGACGGCGGGCGGGATCGTCACGATGCACGCCGGCACCGTGCCGAAGGACCCCGCGCCGTGAGCACGGCGAGCGGTGCCGCCGACCGCGCGGCCGCCGACCGCGACGCCGTCGCCGGACTGATGGGGAGCGCCGGGCCGCTGCTGCGCGAGCGGATGCACCGGGTCGAGCGCCAGCTGGAGGCCGTCACCGCCGAGGCCGGCGTGCCGCTGGCCGTCCATGCCTCGGCGACGGTCGCCGCGGGCGGCAAGCGGTTGCGCCCGTTACTGGTGGTGCTCGCCTACGAAGCCGCCGACGGGGCCGCCGGCGCGGGCCCCGATGCGCAGGAAAGCCTCGTCCGGGCGGCCGCGGCCGTCGAGCTCGTGCACTCGGCGACCCTCGTTCACGACGACGTCGTCGACGGCGCCCAGCTGCGCCGCGGCCACCCGACGGTCGTCGCCGACGCTGGCCGTGAGGCGGCGATCGCGACGGGCGACCTGCTCTTCTCCTGCGCCTTCGCCGAGCTCGCCCGCAACGGTGACGTGGCACAGCTGCAGGCGCTTTCCGACGCCAGCTCGGCGCTGGCCGTGGGCGAGCTGCTGCAGCGCGAGGACGCCTACGCCGGCCGGGTCGCGGTGGCGCGCTACCTGCGCCGCTGCGAGCTGAAGACGGCAGCCCTGTTCGAGGCCGCCTGCCGGCTGGGCGCGCTCGTGGCCGGCGACGGCGCCGGCTCCGCCGAGCTCGCGACGCTGGCCGACGGCCTCGGCGCGTTTGCCCGCCGTATCGGCCTGGCGTTTCAGCTGCTCGACGACGTGCTCGACGTCTCGGGCCCGGTCGAGCGCACGGGCAAGACGCGCGGCACGGATCTGCTCGACGGCACCGTGACGCTGCCCTTGATCCTCGCCCGGGAACGCGATCCCGAGCTGGCGGAGGTCGATCTCGCGACCCTCGACGGGCCTGAGCAGGCGGGGGAGCTGTGCGACCGGATCGCCGCAACCGGGGCGTTGCGGGAGGCCCGCCGCCGCGCGCTGGCGCTCGTCGCCGAGGCCAAGCGGGAGCTGACGACGTTCCTGTCGGGTGAGCGCTGCGCGCTGCTCGACATGGTCGCCGACGCCGTCGTCGAGCGCTACCGCTAGGTCAGAAGTCCGAGGGCGCGATGAGATCGGCCTGCAGGGCGCGGACGAAGATGTCTATCTCCTCGGCCATGTTGGCGTGGGTGACGCGCTGCAGGTCGCTGAGCAGGGCGCCGGTGGCGCGGTCGAGCTCGTCGTCGAGGTCTTCGACGGCTGGCTGCTCGAAGACGCCCTCGCGGGTCGCCTCGCACTCGGGGCAGCGCAGCAGGATGCGCCAGCGCCCGGTGCCGGCCTCGGTCCAGTCGACGGGGTGGACGAGCTCGCTGGCGCAGTAGAAGCAGACGTGGAGGGGCTCGGTCGTCGGGGTCGGCTGCGCCGGCTCCGTGCCGCGAGCGCCGTCCAGGGCGGGCGGCGGGGGGTTCTCGAGGTAGACGACCTCGATGCGCTTGCCGCTGGGCAGTCGCACGTGGTGGCGGGCTCGGTTGTCGGTCTCGTCGGAGTGCATGGGGTTCCTCGCCAGAGGTCATCGACCTGCCCCCCGGCACGCTTTAGCGCGCACGCACGAATACCGAGCTTTGTGCAGCCCGCTGGCCGGATGGCCGATCGCCGCCTTCGGGTTTCCCGCGTTCCGCGCGCGAAAGCCGTGCGGCGGCGGTAAGGAGGGGCGCCGCGGGGGTTCCGCGCGGCCGCCGTCCTGCGCGCCGAGGCTGACCGGGACGGTGATAGCTTCAGAGGCGGATGGCCACGGCGATTCGCCCGATCCACTACGACGAGCGCCTGACGCTGGTCGAGCACCTCGACGAGCTGCGCACCCGCCTGATCATCAGCGGGATCGCCCTGGCGCTCGCCTTCGGCGTCTGCTTCTGGCAGAACCATGCGCTGCTGAGCTTGATCAACCGGCCGATCAACCACCAGATCCAAAAACAGATCGCGCGGGGCGACGGGTTTCTCGGATCGGCGGCGGTGGCGCAGCAGGGCATCCTGCACGTCGCGCGGGACACCCAGGCGCTGGCGGGCGTGCTGGCGGCGCCGAGCAGCCAGCTGCCGGCGGCGACGCGGGCGCGGCTGTCGGCCCTGATACCGCGGTTGCGCCAGGACGTGGCGAAGATCCCGCGCACCCCGAGCGGCAACAACCTGATCACGCTGGGCGTCGGCGAGCCGTTCACGACGACCGTGACGGTGGTGTTCGTCTTCGCCCTGATCTGCTCGCTGCCGGTGATCCTCTACGAGCTCTACGGGTTCGTCCTGCCGGCGCTGAGCGCGAGTGAGAGACGCGCGGTGCGCCCGGCGCTGACGGCGGTCCCGTTCCTGTTCGTCGCGGGCGTCCTGTTCGGCTACTTCATCGTGATGCCGGCCGCGATCCACTTCCTGCAGAACTTCAACAGCGACCAGTTCAACGTCGTCGTCCAGGCCAACCAGTACTACCAGTTCGCGGCCACCGTGCTGCTGGCGATGGGGCTGGTCTTCCAGGTGCCGGTCGTGATCGTCGGCGCGACCCGCGCCGGCCTCGTCACTCCGCGCCAGCTGCGCCGGGGACGGCGCTTCGCGATCGTCGCCTGCGCCGCCGTGGCGGCGTTCCTGCCGGGCGACGCGATCACGCTGCTGCTGGAGACGGCGCCCCTGTACGTGCTCTACGAGGCCAGTATCCTGGTAGCCGCATTCGTGGCGCACCGCGACGCCAGGCGAGAGGGAGCGCAGGCGGCGGCCGCGGCGGCGGGGGGTCCCTCGGGACATCCACCGGAGGGGCCGGCCGGCCCGCCGGCGCCGCCGTCCGGCGGCCCGGGCTCCCCGCCGTCGGGTGGGGCGGGCGAAGCGGGCCGGGCCGGTGGGACCCAAGACCCCTCGGTTGACGCCATAATCGACCACATCGACAGAAAGCTCTCCGACTGATGCTCTTCGATCTACGAGGCCGCGGCCGGCGCCGCACGGTGCAGGTGATCTACCTGGGTCTCGCCCTGCTCTTCCTGCTCGGCTTCGTCGGCTTCGGGGTCGGGGTCGGCGGCAGCGGCGGCGGTCTCTTCAACGCCTTCACCGAAGGCGGCGGCTCCAACAGCGCGAGCTTCGCCGGCCGGGTGGCGGCCGCGGAAAAGCGCACGAAACACGAGCCGAGCAACCCCAAGGCGTGGGCGGCGCTGATCGAAGCCCAGCTGCACGAGGCCGACGAAGGCGCCTACTTCGACCAGGCGACCGAACAGTACACCGCCGAAGGCAAGAAGCTGCTGCGCAAGGTCGCCCAGTCCTGGAGCACCTACCTAGCGCTGGAATCGCACAACCCGAGCGTGACGCTGGCCAAGTACATGGCCTCGCGGGTCTTCACCGAAGGCGCCCTGAACCAGCCCTCCCAGGAACTGGCGGCCCTGCAGCTGGTGGTGGCCGCCGAACCGCCCAGCTCCGCGCTCTACGGCCGGCTGGCGGAGTCGGCCTACAAGGCGAAGAACACCGGGGTCGGGGATCTCGCGGCAAGCAAGGCCGAGGCGCTCGCCCCGGCGAGCGAACGCAAGCGGGTCAAGGAGGAGCTGGAAGCGATCAAGGCGAACCCCAATCTCGGCTCGAGCTCGGCCAGCTCGGCGCCTCCGGCCGGGAATCTGACGACGACGGTCAACGGCAAACCGACGGTCGTCAAATCGAACGGCAAGGGGACGCTGACGGAGGTGCCGAAAAGCACCTCCACGACCGGCTCGGCCGGCAAGAAATAGGCGTGCGGTGTCCACTCAGCCGGGCGCTACGGGGCAGGCGCCTCCGGACCGAGCGGACCGGACCGGATTCGACGGGCCGCGTTCGGCCGGCCAGGGCGCCGATGCCCCGCGCTACACGGCGCGCCTGCTGGTCGGCTGTCCCGACCGCCCGGGGATCGTGGCGGCGGTCTCGGGCTTCCTGTTCGAGCTCGGCGCGAACATCGTCTCCTCCCACCAGTACTCCTCGGACCCCAGCGGCGGGCGCTTCTTCCTGCGCATGGAGCTCTTCCTCGACGGCGCCCTGGAGTCCGAGCAGGCTCGCGAGGATTTGCGGCGGCGGTTCGCCGTGGAGGTCGCGGAGCGCTTCGCGATGGACTGGGAGCTGCGTTTCTGGGGCCAGCGCCGGCGCCTGGCGATCCTGGTCTCCCGCCAGGACCACTGCCTCGTGGACCTCCTCTGGCGGCTGGGGCGCGGAGAGCTGCAGGCCGACGTCGTCGGGGTGCTCTCCAACCATCCCGACCTCGAGCCCGCGGTCCGTGCCGCCGGCGTCCCCTACCACCACGTGCCGGTCGAGCCCGGGCAGCGGGCGCGCTCCGAGGAGCGTCTCCTGGAGCTGCTCGCCGGTCGCGTCGAGGTCCTCGTCCTGGCGCGCTACATGCAGATCCTCAGCGGCGACTTCCTCGAGCGCCTGGGGGCGCCGGCGATCAACATCCACCACTCCTTCCTGCCGGCCTTCCCCGGCGCCGAGCCGTACCGGCGGGCGCGCGAGCACGGGGTCAAGCTGATCGGGGCCACCGCCCACTACGTCACCGCCGAGCTCGACGCCGGGCCGATCATCGAGCAGGGCGTCGAGCGCGTCGACCACCGACTCGGCGTCGCCGAGCTGGAACGCGTCGGGCGCGACATCGAGCGGGTCGTGCTGGCGCGGGCCGTTGGGATGCACCTCGACGACCGCGTGATCGTCGACGGGGGGCGGACCGTGGTGTTCTGAGGGCGAGGGGGGGGCGTGGGTCGCCCGCGGGCTTCCGGACGCTTGAGTCCCGACGTGGGCGGGTTGCCGGCGGGCGGCGGACGGCGGGTCTCGGCTAGAATGAGCGCCTCCTCGGGGCTTCCTCACCCCAGCCGGAGCCCCCGCGCGGGCCGTTAGCTCAATTGGCAGAGCAGGGGCCTCTTAAGCCCAAGGTTGTTGGTTCGATTCCAACACGGCCCATCGTCTGAATCCCCAGTAATCAAGCGGAAAACGCGGAGTAATGAGGGGTGTGATCAGAAGCCCTGTAGGACTTGGGTACCACCTTTGGGTACCAAACGAGAGGCGACCCCCGACCGTTTGGCCGTTGCCCTGTGTAATAATGTAAGCAAGTAAGCTACAAGGAGCGATCATGCCCGAGCGCACGACCAAGAGCATTCGCATCACCGAGGACGCCCAGCGTCTGCTGCGACTCATCGCTGCCTTTGAGGATCGCACCGAGGGCGCGATCGTCGAGGACGCGCTCGCCGCCTACCTGCAGATCCGTTCGCTCGGCTACGAGAGCGTGCTGCCCGAGGTTCGCGAGCTTGCCCACACGACACCCGAGGACGTAGGCGATACCGTCGCCAGGCTCACCGGGGCGATCGAGAGGGCACTGGCAGGCGGCCGCCAGGCGCCGAAAGCCGGAGCAGCCAAGCAACGCTTGCGCGAGCGCGCTAAGCAGCGCGCCGCATAGCCGAGCTGCGAATACGCCACGACCGCGGCTCTCCGTATCTTCCCGGCGTGCTCGAACGATGGCTGACCAGTCGCTGCTGGCGCGAGGATGTCCCGAAGCTCACTACAGCTCGCGGCGCGATCGTCAAGTTCCTCGAACAGCAAGATCAACGCTCATCCGGGACCGAGCCCTTTGCTGCCGCGAGTCGGCCAGACACCTTCACGTACCACTTCGGCAAGGGTCGCGGGGTTCGCTGGCACGACAAGCCACGCGGCCTGCTCTGGCTGTGTGCGTTCGACGATGCGCACAATCGCGGCTATGAGCACGCCGAGCGCCTACAGCGTGCGGGCATGCTGTATCCCGACATCGAGCAGCACATTGACTCGCCCGCGAGCGCACTGCTGCCGTGGGGAGCCCACGTCGACGAGGATGCTCACGAGTGGGCGCAGGCGATCTACGGCGCGCTGGAGACATGGGAGACGAGCAACGCGCAACTCGCCACTGGCCAGAGGATCAGCTACCCGTCAGCGCTCTACCTGGAGCTGTCCAAGGACGATGAAGACATCTGGACGCTCGTCATCCGCCGGCGCCTTGCGTATCTCCACGCTGGATCCAAACGGCGCGAGCGCTGGTTGACCAACGGCGAGATCCACGCCCTGTTCCGGCACCTCGCCGGTCAGCCCGCCGAGGAGGACTACGAGTTCGAGAACCCACCCCACCCGCAGGCGTTCCTGTTCGCCCAGGTCCACTTCCTCGGTGGAATTGTCGCCCCCGGCGCGTGGCTGAGGCAGGTATGCGATGCTGCGGTCGGCGGCGCTCTGCCCCCATTGGTCGCGGGATAGCCCGCATCACCACAAGCCGGGTACCTCGGCCAGCTCGTAGCCAAGTGACCGGTACGCTCGCATGCGCTTGGCGAACATCCGTCGTAGTACGGGCAGCTCTGCGTCGACGTAGTCGTAGATGAGTGTGTCGTGCTTGCCGGGGTGGGCGCGGTGCAGGCGCCCGGCATACTGGACGACGGTGCCCTTCCAGGCGATTGGCATGGCGAGCAGCATGGTGTCGAGGCGCGGGTCGTCGAAGCCCTCGCCGACATAGCGGCCGGTAGCGAGCACCACGCGTCCACCCGCGCCGTCATGACTTGCAAGCTGCTCCAGCGCCGCGCGGTGGTCTGATTTTCGCATGGCGCCGTGCAGGGTGATCAGCAGATCGGCAGCGCCGTCGAGGTGCTCGGCCAGTCGTTGCAGGTGCTCGCGCCGTTCCGTGAGCACGATCGGGCAGCGACCCTGGGCTGCCAGATCGAGCGTGTCCTTCGCGATCAGCGCGGTGCGTTGGTCGTCAACGGCGAGCGCGGCGTAGACCTCGTGGATGCTCGCTTCCGTTGGGAGTGTCCGGGGATCGAAGAGAGTGTCCCGACGCACGACGCGCAGCGCAAACGGTTGGGATGAGCGAGTTGCGCCGAGCTCTATCGTGTGGCGGACCGGGCCGCACTGCATGGCGACGATCGGATGGTGTCCGTCGCGGCGCTTGAGTGTGCCGGTCAGCCCGGTCACGTAGCGTGCGGGCGCGGCCTGAATAACACGCTCGGTAGTCACGGCGGCGACGTGATGGCACTCGTCCGCGATGATGTGGCCATAGCCCGCCAACAGTTGGTCGAGGGTCTTGTGACGGGCCAGGCTCTGAACTGTCGCGATGTCCACCTTGCCCGTGACCTTGGTGCGGCCGCCGCCGATGGTGCCGATCGCATCGGTGGGGAGGTCGAGGAACTCGCTCAGACGCTTTACCCATTGTTCGAGCAGTGGCTTGCGGTGGACGAGCACGAGTGCTGAGCGTTCTCTCTCTGCGATCAGCCGGGCGGCGATGACCGTCTTGCCGATACCCGGCGGCGCGTAAAGCACGCCGAGATCGTGGGCAAGCATTGCCGGCACGGCCTCCTCCTGGCGAGAGGTGAGCTTTCCCGTAAACCGCGTCTTGAGTCGTTTTCCCTCGGTGCGCTCGTCGGAGATGTTCAACGCGATGTTCAAGCCGCTCAGCAGGTCCTCCAGTTGCTCACAACAGCCGCGTGGCAATGCCAGGAAGTTGCCGGTCTGCTCGAAGCAGGCGATAACTTGGGGCGTAGTCGCGGTGGACTTGCGCATCGCCTGAAGTTCGAGGAACTCCGGATTGGAGAACGCCGCGAGCCGTCGCAGCGCGTCCAGCAGAGCTGGCGGCAGTCCGTCGCAGCGCACGTACAGGCGCTGAGCGAGCGTCGCGCTCACGGTGTCTGGCAGTTGCGCCTTGGCAAGGCGTTCGGTAAGCGTCCTGGCTGGTCGCCACGGCGCGTCGTCATCCTCGGTCTCCTCGGGCACGCCCAGGGCAGGGCCGGCACGGGTTCCGTGGGTCACCAGCTCTTCCAGACGAGCCGGAGTGATCCTGGGCAGCGACGCTAGATAGGACCACTGATCATCAAACGGCTCCAAGCGCTCGTCCACGAACAGCGTGTTGCCGAGCTCGCGTGCCTGTCGTTGGAGCGGCAGCGCGATGAGGTTGCCGAAGCCTCCCTTGGGCAGCGTGTCCTGGCTTGGAAACAGTCGGTCGTAGGAGGCCATGCCGAGGGTCGGGCTGCGCGCCATCGTGTCCGTCAGGAGCATCAGTCCCAGTCGCCGCGCCAGCGCCGCGTACACCGGCTCGCTGAAGAAGAACCAGATATGAGCGCCATCCCCCGATCGCGACCGCTCGACCGCTGGCACGAGCCCAAGCGTGTCGCATGTCTCACGCAACGCCAGCACGTCCGCACGCCATGAGTGTTCGTCGAGGTCGATCGCCAACAGCCGACATGTGTCGTCGGCCAGCAGCGGATAGACGCCCATTACCTGGCGGCCCTGCAGATGTTTGAGCAGCTCGATCTCAGTCGGGGCGGGGAACGCCTGGTGGGAACACTCTCCGCACTTCACACGCGGCTTGGCGCATATGCCGGCCTTCCACTCGTTGTCGCACCGCAGCGACCACCCGCTCTTGCCCTTCGTTGGTTTCTCCCAGCGCTGGGGGAAGACGTCCTCGCGGCCACGAAAGAGATCGGCGAACAACGCGAGCTTGCGCTGCGGCGTCCATGAATCCGCGTCCGCATGCTCATTCTCATCCGCGTCGTTGGTGACCGCTCGCTCCTGCTGAACACGAAGCTCGGCAAGCTCACGAGCTACGGCTTCCCGCTCCCCGTCAAGCTTGCGCAGCCGTGCTTCCCTGGCCCCGATCGCTGCGCCCAGCTTCACATCTATGGACACCCAATGCATTCTGCACGCCCGTTCGGGCCTATGCGTCGCGCCTCTTCTGGATCGCCTTGCGAGTGGCTAAGAACGAGCCGTTTGTCGAGCATGCCGTCGTAACTGGCGCTTGCCGATCTCGATCTCGTCGCTCTCGGCCTTGCGCGCGAACCTAGCAGCGAGGTCGTGCAGGTCAGGTTTCGGCGAGGACACGGCCCTCTGCCAGCGCGTCGTGGACCAGTGTTCCGGGGACATCGCCCCACCCCTCCGCGTATTCGCGCGGAACGACCACGACATCTGCGGCGACCTTCAGCGGGTCGAGCGCGGCGCGCAGGCGCACCATCTCCGCCGCCTTGCTCACGACTGACGGCTCAATCACGAGGAAGTCGAAGTCGCTGTCGGCGCCAGCGTCATCGCGGCCGTGTGACCCGAACAGGATCACCTTGGACTCAGGCGGCGCGTCCGCCACCAGGCGACCGGCACGATCAATCATCTCGGCTGTAGTCACCACCGTCATTATCGGCTGAGGGTCAGAGGTACCGCAGAGCTGGATGAGCTGGCGAACCCATCAGCGGACGTACACGAAGCTTGACCGACGATCGCACCTTCTTCGGCCGCCGTCACGAGCACTGTGAAGCTGTTTGTATCGCCGGGATTCCATTCGAGTTCCGTTTCGCCGTTGACCAGCTTCAATCGCTTTGTGAGTGACGAACCTCCAGTCGCGATCTGTTTTCCGATCTGTGTGTCCGTGAGCTTGGTCGAGCATTCAGGCAGACTGGAAGTCTCCGATGACGAGGAGCAAGCCTCCTCGACTTCGGCCTTGACTATCTCGCATTCTTCGGGTGCGCTGCGAAACGTAACGGCGCCGTAGGCGTCGGTCAGGCTCGTGCTGAGTTCAAGCTGCCATTCGCCCGATCCAGCCGCTCCGTATTTGTACGCCAGATGTGCGGTGGTCGCATACGGTTCGATCTGCTCCGCGTACGTTTCTGTCGCGCTCAAACTCCCCGAGCTATAGGTGACGATCACCTGATGCGCGCCGATGGCCGAATACGTCACAGGGCATTCGCCGCCCGTGGTCGAGCCACCAACGTTGATCGAGCACGCCAGCAGGCCGTCTGAGTACAAGTCTAGGAAACCGTCAGGGAGATTTGGTTCTGCTGTCGTTGTGCCCTCCGAGTTAGTCGTCGTCGCGCTCGCGCTGTAGGCGTAGGTGACGGCAAGTGGGTTCGACGGTGACTGAACGAAGCTCGGGTCCAGATGGGAGTGCAAGGTCACTGCCCGCGTGGGCGGAGCTGCGGGCGTGTAGGGCTGCGCATGAGTTGGAACCTTGGATTTCGCCACTGTGCGGACGCAGAACGTCTCCGCGACGACCCGGAGCTTTCCGTGCTCGCGCCGCTTGACCTTCTCCCGGCGCTTCACGTAGTGCGCCTTGCAGCGCCCATGCTTCAGCACGTAACGCTTCGCTGGAGCGGCCTGTGCCGCCACAGGCGACAAGCCCCACAAGACGGTCGCGACTGCGAGCCACGGTCCGATGTACGACCTCCTCGCTGCACAGAAGCCCTTTGCCTTCCCCATCGCCATCGTCACGCGCATTATGCCTCCTCGACCGAGTTCCGGATAGCCGCCGCCTGGCGCGCATGATACTTGAGTTCGACTCTATGGTCAGACTCGGCTCCGCCCGCGACGGTTGTGGACGTGGCTCCACGATCCGATCCCCAGACGGCCCTTGGGCAAGCCATCCGACAGATCAGGACTGCTCATGGTCTCTCGCAGGAAGCGGTCGCGCACGCAGCGGGCCTGCACGCCACGTGGTTGAGCCACATCGAGGCCGGCCGCAACCCTGCCTGGGGCACCGTCCGACGCATCGCCGCTGCACTTGGGGTCGAGGTGTCCGAGGTGGCACGTGTGACAGAGGAAATCGAAACCCAGAACCCGCCCCCGACACGCTCCAGGTAGTCAGCAGAGGTTGCCCGAGCCGGTCGCGCCCCTTTCGCGTGAGCTACGAGACGAGGCGACTACCGTCCGCGGCCGATATCGCGACTGGCTCGGTCGCCGCGTGATGCGCAAGCAAGCAGCAGATCCTCGACCGGACGGGAGATGAGCCGGAGTGGGTCGACGCTGGGTGACCAGTCGGGGTCGGCACGTTCCTGGTGTGCGACTGATGGTGTTTGTGCGCGGCTGTTGCGCATGTGTTGGGCGAGGCGTTGTACGCGGTCGGGGTCTTGGCCGTGTTCGCCGAGTTGGTCGCGGGCGATGTACCACTCGGTGCCGTGGCGGGCGCGGGTGGCCTCGACGTAGGCGCTCTCCTTGCTGGTCTGCCAGCCACCGGTGACGATGACGGAGCGCTCGACGGTGGCGCCCTGTTGGCGGTAGACGTGTTGGGCGTAGGCCAAGTGTATGGAGCCGAGGTCATCAGGGTCGAGGTGGATGTGGCGGTCTGACCCGTCGAGCGTAATGGTCACGCTGTCGTGTTCGTGGACGGCGGCGATTTGGCCACGGGTGCCGTTCTCGACCCGTGGTTGCCCCGGTGGTCGGTGCTGTGTCGTGAACGTGATGAGGTCGCCTTGGCGGACGCCGTAGTGGACGTGTGGCAGTCGGATTTCGTGGTGTCCGAGTTCGCCGTTCTGGGCGCGTAGGTGTTGGGCGCGGGCGTTGAGCCTGTCGATCTCCATGTTGGAGGCGTCGGCGATGAGCGCGACTTGGCGTAGCCCGTGTTTTTGGGTGAGGGTGTGCCAGCGTTGTACGGCGGTCTCGCCTGCTTCGTCGCGGGTGTCGCGGAAGTACAGCTGGCCGCGAGAGACGTAGTGCGCCATCGCCTTCTCCGGTTCGCCGTTGCGCAGCGCCCGCCATGCCTTCCGCTCGCCGGGGTCACTGGTGCGGTGGACGTCTTCGAGTTCAGCGGTCGGGGCGTGTGTGGTGAGTCGATCGAACATGCCGCCGGGGCCGATCGAGGGGAGTTGCTTGCCGTCACCGACCGCGATCAGCTTTGCCCCCGAGCGCTCGATCAGCTCGGTGAGGGCGTCCAAGCGCTTGTGGTCGACCATCCCCGCCTCATCCAGGAACACGGTCGTGCCCTGATCGACGTCGATCGTGGCCGTGTTTGCTCGTGCGACCAGAGCGTCGAGGGTCAGCGTGCGTTCGGCTAGCGCGGGACTGTCGGCGCCGAGGCGCTCAGCTGTGGAGCCCGACACCGCGATGCCGATCGTGTGGCGTCCGGCGTGCCGCTCTGCGCGGGCAGCGGCATCGATCACCACGCCCTTCCCCGTCCCGGCAGGCCCAACAAGGACCGTCGCTCGCTCGGGTCCGGTGAGCACCCGCAGCGCATGGTCCTGCTCAGGGCTCAACTGTCCGCTGATGCGCTCCGCGACTTCACGTGCCGCGTCGGCTCGCGCTCGCTCGCCGACATCTCGACCGACTGGCCTGGCGAGCTGTTTGGCGCGGCGTTCGATCGCCTGCTCTTGTGCTCGGACAGCAAGGGTTGTCATGCGGTCGCCTTCCAGCGGGATCACATGCCGATCGCGCACCATCTCGCGAGCGACACCGAGGGCCATGTCGGGCGTCATCTCTCCGGCGCTCTGCTCCAGAGCGACGGCGCGCAGGACGACGGGATCGAATATGGCGTGATGCTCGGTCAGCCGTTGCTCGATGCGATCCTCGATCGTCCTGCTGGGCTTGGAGGGTTCGGCTGCGAGCAGTCGCAGCGCCTCATCGGCGTCGAAGTCGTGGCGGCGGCCTGTGTCCTGCCATACGCGCTGCAGGTCCGCACGAGTGGTCAGCTCCTTGGCTTTGCGGTTCTCAAGCGCGAGGTTGCGAAGCTCTCCTCGTTCGGGTGCTCGCCCGTACTTGGCTCTGAAGCGCTCGGCGGCGTGGGCGACCTCACGGGAGCGCTTGGAGAATTCATCGACCAATCCTCGTGGTACGCCGACGAGCTCGAAATAGCGGCTGTCCTTGCCCGTGCCCTGCTCGATCGCAGCCCTCACGAGCAAGACCCTCCGCGAGCGCCGAGCGGTAGAACGCCCCGACCTCCCGCGCGGAACGGAACACCGGACGGGAAGCGACCGCGACGACACGCTCATCCTCACGCACCACCGCCGTGATCACGACGTGGCTGTGCAACTGCGGGTCAGGGGCCGGGGCGCCTGAGACTCCACGAGCGGTGGTGTGCCGGTACTCCGCGGCGATCAGATCCTTGGCCTGTTCTTCGATCACCGGACCGTTCTGGCGACGGCGGACGAGCGGGACACGCTCACGCATGTACAAGACCGCTTGCTCGACCGCCTGGGCGTGCGCGGCCTCGATCCGTTCGCGCTGCCAGGGATCGGAGAGCGCCCACGCCACAGACACCGACTTCGGGGCGCTGAACGTCACGTCGATCCCTCCGCCACGCCCACCACCGGCGCCCGTCGGTCGCAACCACCGTCCTGTGCCTGGGTGGCGGCCTTCCATCAGCGCGACGAAATCGTCACCGGCAACGGGCTCGTCGGGTTGCACGCCCAGGTGTTCCAGGGTGTCGGGTTCGGCGAGCCATCGTCCCGGGGCCTGGGTCATCTCCCCATCGGGGGTCAGGTAGTAGTCCCCGCGTTCGGGCGCGACGGTCTTGCCCTCCAGGTAGCGGGCGTAGCCGCCACCGCGGGAGGCGGGGATGCTGGAAGCGGTCATCATCACCCCCCTTAAGACCCCAACCCCGCCAGACCGGCCAACGAGTTTCAATACAGCGCTGATACAGCGCTCGCTGTGCCGTGCATCAGGTCTGTGCAGGCCGTTGTGAAGCGCAGCGCGACAGCGAGCGACACTGCTGGGGAGGCCGCGTGGAGGCGGGCAACAAGGAATCGGCCGAGCGCTGGGTGCGGGCGGGATCAATCGCTGAGATGGGCCAGCTGGCGGGTGGTGGGGCGGTCCGGTAAGGACACGCGACGGACGGCTATTCGCAAATCCGTTGGCCGGTCAGGGCAAGTTGGGGTCTACATACAGAAAGACAACGCCCGGCCTGCCCGATGAACCCACCCACAACCACCCCTTCCCGCCCCAAACTCACCCGCGAGGACGTCCTCGACGGCCGCGACGTAGCCGAACTGCTGCACCTACCCATCTCGACAGTGCTCGAATACGCCCGGCGAGGACTACTCCCGGCGCACAAGCTCGGTCGCCGCTGGATCTTCCTGCGCGACGAGGTCGAGGCTGCCGTCCGAGGCGGGCCTGCGTGATCGGAGCCCATACGTATGTCGGTGGATTGCCTTGAGTGTGCCGCTATGGCTCGAAGAACTCGGCCTCGACTTCGTTGATGACGGCGGCGACCACCGCCCGAATGTCGTTGAGAACGCCCGTGCCTACGATGCCGCGGCCAAGGGGATGATCGATGCCTACCGTAATCACGACCTGGGGTTGCACGTGCGCGTCAGGTTCAATACCGGGAAGAGTGAAGCGCAGGAGTACGTCGCCGTCCTCAAGGCGCTCGTGGGGTATGATCTCCATGTCCGGTGTGGGGGTGATCTGCCCGTTGACGAGGACGTGGTGAAGATTCTCGACGGGCGAGATCGCGATGGTGTGCACGAGGCGGTGTCGGTACTCCCGCGCAAGCTCGTTGAGTTTCCAGAGGCGCTGATCCTCTCCGTGGTACGGCTGTTTCGGCTTGAGGAAGTCCCGGTACTTCTCGGGAAGGTTCCGTATTCCGCTGTGGCTGTCGAAATGCTCCGGCTTGCGGACGATCGGGAATTCGACCGTCTCGGGGCGCAGCTGCTGCCGCTTGGGAAGATCGGGACTAACGAGGGCCGGCTCCTCGCGGATCGCGAGGAGCGCAAGCTGGTAGACGGTGTAGTTGAGTGCCGCGCGTGAATGGTCGAGAAACGACCCAAGGGCGAGAGCAAGTGCCGTGCGCTTCTCTTGCTCGATGGATGGCTCACAGAGGCGACGAAACGTCGCCTGCCACCGATCACCCTCATGCTCCACCCAGATGGCGTACGCGCCTACGTCCATGAACCATTGGCTCAGATCATCAAAGGCCTGGCCATTGCTGTTCGCCCATTCAAGGCGCTGCCACGCATCAGCGAGATAGTCCGGGTTCCTGCCCCCGTCGAGTCCGCGTCCTGCCAGCGTACGCTCAGACATCATGGCGGATCATAAGCATGAACCGGAGCTACCCAGACGATCCCGGCGAAGGGCCGCGTGTCGAGGCCGCGGTGCGATGTGGCTCCGGGTGCTCAGCAGGCAACTGATCTAGGATTTGGCCATGCTGACCGGAGTCATCATTGGCGGGATTGTCGCCGGAGTCGGGCTCTTGCGGCTCTATCCGAAACGGCACGAGCCTGAGCCTCCGAACAGTCGATGGAAGCTCCCATTCCTGATCGTCATGGTGGCGATCTGCGTTGTCTTTACGATCGTTGGCCAGTGGCCGATTCTCTGGGCTGCTCTGGCTGTAGTGATCTTCGTGCAGATTGGCTTCGTTCTCATCGGCCGCAACCCATGGTGGATGCAGACTTCACTCGATAGACGGCGTGAACACTCCACAAGCGCTCGATAGTGACCGCGGCTCAGGCCGCAGCCACCGCCACGACTCCAGGTGCCTCCGCTGCAAACGCGGCCGTGAACGCCTGCGCCTGCTCAGACGCCGGCCGGGCGTGCAGATAGCGGCTCGTAGTGGCGAGCGTGCTGTGGCCCATCGCCTTCTGGATCGTCACGACGTCAACGCCACGCATCGCCAGCAGCGAGCCGAACGTGTGCCGCAGGTCGTGGAACCGCAACGGCCGGATTCCCGCGGCGTCCTGGGCGCGACGGTAGCGACGCCGCAGCGCCGAATCATCGAGCGGGCGACAGAACACGAAGTCGTCGGGCGAGGTGAAGTGCTCGCGTCGGCTGATCCGCTCCAACGCGGCTGCAGCCTGGTCGGCGAGCGGGACGCGCCGTGTGTGCCCTGACTTCGTGGACGACTCCACGCCTGCGCTCATCGCCCGCGCGATCGTCAGCGCCGAGCCGGCGAAGTCGACGTCGCGCCAACGCAGCGCCAGCAGCTCGCCCTGTCGCAGACCGGCATAGGCCGCGACACGGATCATCTCCGCGTCCTGGCGATCCTCCGCCTGCCGAACGTCCCGCTCCTGTGCACTGACGGCCGGTCGTGACGGATCGCGGTGGCGCCCGTCGGCGAGTGCTCGCGCGAGCGCCTCGATCTCCTCGGGCGAGTAGAACACGAGCGCGCCAGGACTGGGCTCCCGCCGCTTGTCGGCACCCTTGGCGGGATTGGCCGGCAGGCCGTAGGTGGAGGGCTTGCACCCGTAGCCGAACACGGCGGCTATCACGTTCCTGTGCTTGTTGACCGTTCTCGGCGATGCGCCGGTCTCGCTGATCGTCGCCAGCACGTCCTCCACCTCACGAGTCGTAATCTTCGCTGCCGGTCGATCGCCGAGCGCGGCCATCACGTGCCCGAGCGTCGTTCCTTTGCCACGTCTGTACGGTGTTCCCGGCTCGCCTAGCACTGAGCGATGGCCGACCAGGGTGGATGGCTTCGCGCCACGCACATCCTCCAGCCATCGCAGGTAGGCGTGGGCGACCTCGCGGAAGGTCGCTCCCCGAGTGCGACGCTCATACTCGGCGCGCTCACGGTCAGAGGCCTCGGCGACGTACTCGGCCACGATCTGTGCGGCGGCTACATGGGCGGCGCGTTCGTCGAATGCGCTCTCGGGGACTCGCCCACGGTGACGGCGCCAGCCGCCCTCGGGATCGCGCTCCAACCACGCGGGTCCGATGCGCCGCTTGATCTGCTGGCCCTGGTGGCGGAACTTGGCTTCGTAGTACGGCCGCCCGCGGTATTCGCGGACGATGATGCTGGCTGTTGGGCTCGATACCGGCACTTGTCTACCTCCAGCGTCTCGCTCCCGGCGAAACGCGTTCAGGTGGGGCCGCTCAACGCTGCAGGACCAGCCTAGCAATCGTTGGGTACCACTTGGGTACCACGCGTTCTTGGGTACCACTTTGGGTACCAAATGAACCTGATTCCCCGGCTTTTAGCCATTTTAGCGTCATCAAATCGCCCGTATCCAGCCGGTTCAGCACGTATCTAGGGGCCTCTTAAGCCCAAGGTTGCAGGTTCGATTCCTGCACGGCCCATTTCCACAAAATGCCTGCAAATCGGCTGGTTTTGGAACGGCCCTGAGCGACACGATGGCAAGCTCGATTTGACGCTCGAGCCCAGTGGCTTCCTGGAGGGCTACCACCCAGCTGATCGCTGACGCTCTCCACCAGGCCGAGTCGACCTGTGTTTGTTGCGAGCGCCGTCAGGCTGAGCCTAACTTCCCAAGGATCGCGCGCTCCGCGATCACGCTCACCCGCGGTCCGTCGCAATCTGGTAGCACTCGCCGCCGTCCTCACCCCCCGATCGGCGCCCGTGGGTTGGTGCCCCAGAAGACCTCGGTCCCGAGCATCCCGATGATTGCTACGAGGACGAGGTTGAGCGCCATGGACTTTGCGGTTGCTGTGCCGACGCCGACCGGCCCCCCGCTGGCGTTGTATCCGTAGTAGCAGCCGACGAGCACGATCGCGGTGGCCATGAACATTGCCTTGGTCAGGCTGAAGAGGAAGTCCGGCGGGTTTTGGAACTGCCAGAAGATCAGCATGTAGCCGCCGGAGCTGACGACGCCGACCTGGTCGACGACGGCGATGTAGGAGGCGATGAAGGCTCCGCCCAGCCCGGCGAGATAGACGAACGGGATCACCATCCAGGTTGCCAGCAGGCGGGTCGCGCAGAGGAAGGTGACGGAGTCGATGCCCATCACCTCCAGCGCGTCGATCTCGTCGGAGATCCGCATCGCGCCGAGCTCGGCGACGATTCCGGTGCCGACCTTGGCGGACATCATGTAGCCGAAGGCGTAGGGGATCGCCTCGCGCAGGTCGCACCACGCCGTGAAGACCCCGGAGTAGGCCGGCGCGCCGGCGGCCTCGGTGAAGTAGGCGCCCTGGATGCCGCACTGCAGTCCGAGGATGAACATCAGCGACCAGATGATCAGCGTCGAGGAGACGATCAGGATCCCCGCCTGGCGCAGGGTCTCGCCGAAGAAGCGCAGCACCCGCAGCGAGTACACCTCCTGCAGCACCCGCGCCGCGAACCCCGCGATCTCACCGGCGGCGTAGATCCATTCGCGGGGCGTCAGCAGCGACTCGTTCATCGCTACTTGACCACCAGGATCTGGGGGTGCGTCGCCAGCAGGGTCTGCGTGAAGACGTAGTCGAATGCACCGACGGCGAGCATCGCGACCACCACCGCCTGGTTGACCGCCCGCCCCACCCCCTCGGCGCCGCCGGAGGCCGTCATGCCCTTGTAGCAGCAGACGATCGAGATGATCGCCCCATAGATCACCGCCTTCAGCGCAGCGCCCCAGAGGTCCGTGGTATCGGCGTTGGAGAAGAGGTTGGCCCAGAACGGCCCCAGCGGCTGGTGGTAGACGAGCTCGGCGGTCAGGCCCCCGAACAGGCCGAACAGCATCGAGTAGATGTTGAACAGGCCCGTCACCAGCATCAGCGCGAGGAAGCGCGGGACGACGAGGTTCTTGACGGGATCCACCCCGAGCACCTGCAGGGCGTCGAGCTCCTCGCGGATCTTGCGGGCGCCGAGGTCGGCCGTGATCGCGGTGCCCGCGATGCCGGCGAGCACCACCGCCGTCACCAGCGGGCCGATCGCGCGGATCGCGGCGAGGATGAAGAGGGCACCGAGGCGGTCCAGCGCACCGAACAGCGTCAGGAAGTTCGCGCCCTGCAGCCCCGGGGCGGCGTAGTTGATGCAGACCGTCGAGATCAGCAGCGGAAACCAGCAGAGCCGCAGCACGAACAGGAACTGCGCCACGAGCTCGCCCCCGTAGGGGTAGGGCGGCCGCACCGCCGAGGACACCGTGCGGCCCGTGAGCAGCATCATGTCCCCGAGCTCCTCCAAGAAGGCCAACCCGGGGAGAGCCGCCCGTCCGACACGTCCCACCATAGTGCCAGAGTACTAGTGCACTAGCACTCCGTCAAGGTGCGGCTGGTCTGGCCGGTCCGCTGCGGTCTAGGGGGTTCCAGGTTGACATCCGTCTCGAAATATGTTTATGATGCTGAGAGCGGTGGACTGAACTGGCACACCGCGATACGATAGGTTCGACTGGGTTTCGATCGCCTTGGGTCGACATTGAAGCTGCAGGGGATCGCAAGGGAGAGGTGCCGGGCCGCATGGGGAAGGATTGTGTGCACGTGGGTTCTCAGAGAACAGATGTGATGAAGGGTCCTTGGGCGGCTGCGTGGCCGTCTTGTAGATGCATCGGCATCGATGCATCTCTCTCTCTCTCTCTCTCTCTTTGCAGGTACTCGGGCTGAGCGTCTAGGTCCTTCTCCGCTTTCGCTGGCCGCCCATCCCGGGCGGAATGCGTCCGTATATCTCGCCTGCACGGCTGAGCGCATAGCCTCTTTGGGTGCCCGTCCGGGGACGCCCTGGACAGGTCAGGTTCCCGATCGTAGGGTGGCGATGCCCATTCGGTGCTCGCAGACGGAACGTCTGCCGTGCCTGCAGGAGGCTGCGCGGGCGGTGAGCAATGCCCTCTAAGCGCACGCAGGTTGCCCCCGGGCCGGGCGATCGCGTCGCGCGCGCTCAGAACGGGAGCCAGTCGGCGCATAACGGTCGTCTGCGGGTCGCTGATCTGCAGCGCTCGCGCCTGCTCGATGGTGCTGTCGCGGCGACCGAGGAGCTCGGCTGGCCAAACGTGAGCGTCGCGAGCATCACCTCACGCGCGCGGGTATCGCGGAGGACTTTCTATGACCTGTTCCGCGATCGCGAGGACTGCCTGCTCGCGGTGTTGCGTGCCACGCAAGAGCGGATCGCGGCGGAGCTGCACGCCGCCTGTCTGGATGGCCTGGGGTGGCGTGAGCGTGTCCGCGGGGGCCTGTGGGTGATCCTGTGCTTCTTTGACCGTGAGCCCGAGCTTGCGCGGCTGTGTGTCGTGCAGAGCGCGCTCGGTGGTCCGCAGGTGTCGGCCTGGCGGCTGGATGTGCTGGCGCGCTTGGCAGCGATCGTCGATCAAGGCCGCTCGGAAAGTGAGCGCACGGGCGAGGTGACCCAGCTCGCCGCGGAGGGCTCCGTCGGTGCCGTCCTTGCGATCCTGAACCTGCGTCTGTCAAGCGGCGGGGAAGTATCTCTACGCGGTCTGTTGGGCGCGTTGATGGGCTTGATTGTGCTGCCCTATCTCGGGTCCGGCGAGGCGCTACGCGAACGCAAGCGCGCCAAGCCGGCGCCGCCGGTCGTCAGCCTCCTACCAGAGCCAACGCGAGCCTATCGCCCCGGCAACAACCCCCTGACGACCGTGCCGATGCGTCTCACCTACCGCACGGTCCGCGTATTGGAGGCCATCGCGCAGCAGTCGGGTGCGAGCAACCGCCAGATCGGTGAGCTCGCCGATATCCACGATCAGGGCCAGGTCTCAAAGCTCCTCGCGCGCCTGCAGGGCCTCGGGCTGCTCGCCAACGCTGCCGGTCATGACACTCGCACCAAGGGCGCCCCCAACGCCTGGAGCCTGACCGAGCTCGGTGACCGTGTGATCGAGCACCTCAGCCTCGATTCCGAAAGCCACAGGGACGCCGCGTGAGCCCGAACGTCGGTGCTGGGCACGCCAGGGGCGAGGCCAAAGCGTGGCAGTTGACCACCGTTGGGAGAGCGTGTAGCGGAGCAGTTCGCGCTGGACAGCGTTTCGGCGCCGAAGAGAACGGAAAGCAGATGAACGGGAGGAAGCAGATGAGATCGTGGGCCACGCTGATGGCTTTACGAGGTGCCGCGGGCGAGTGGGATCTTGGCCGCTTCGATCGTGCTCGCCGCATGGTTTTGTTGCTGCTGGCGGGGACGCTCGGCGCGCTGGTTTTCATGAGTGCGCCGGCGCTCGCCGCCGCTCCGTCGGTGAGCAGCGAGTACACCTCCTCGCCTGCGACGCCCTCCGTGGAAGCGCGTTTGGAAGCGACGGTCAACGCGGGCGAAGAAGCGGCTGGGATAACCACCGAATGCCATTTCCAGTACGGCGCGAGCAGTGTGACCGAACACGAAGATGTATGCGAACAGGGCAACACTCTGGAAGGGGGGGAACAGGGTGTCGCTGTGACCGTTAAAGGTCTCACAGCGGGCACGACCTACTCCTGGAGGGTCGTTTTGAAGAATGTGTCGGGTGAAATCGAAGGCAATCCCGAAGAGTTCACGACGCTGCCGGTACCTGCCACCGAAGTCCCGAGTTCGATCGGTACGACCACGGCGACGTTCAAGGGCACGTTGGCGCCGTTGAACGCCATTGTCCCGGCGGAATATTACTTTCTCTACAATGTCGGTGAAGAAATCGTGTGCACGGGCGAACACGCCACGGGCATTGAAAGCGCAGGCACCGGATCGGGCCTCGCCAACGTGTCAACGGCGGTAACCGAACTGGAACCCCACCAGAAGTACGCGGTGTGCCTCCTGTCCACCAACACGCTCGGCGATGCCGAAGAGGATCTGACGCCCAGATACTTCACAACGCTGGCCGCGGCCCCCACGATCGTCAAAGAGACCGTCTCGGGCGTGGAATCCACGACGGCGACGCTGGAGGCGGAAATCAATCCTGGCGGCGCGGCCACGACCACCCATTTCGAATACCTGCCCCAAGCGCAGTATGAAGCGGACGGGAACACGTTCGGCGAGCACACGATCAGCACCCCCGAGTCAGCCTCGGTCGGATCGAATGACAGCATCCACCCCGCTGTCCCGGCGCGGATCGCCGAACAGGGCCAGCCGCCTTTGGAACCGTCCACCACCTACCGCTACCGGGTCGTCGCGACCAGCACCTGCGAAGACGACAAGCATTGCGTCACTGACGGCCCCGACAAGACCTTCACCACGTATCCGGCGCCGGGCTCCGAACCACCGCAGAACTGTACAAACGAAGCGCGTCGCTCAGAACAGTCCTCAATCTATCTTCCCGACTGCCGCGCGTATGAGCTGGTCACCCCGGCGGAGAAGGGCTCCGGCGAGCCCGCGGTGAAGTACGGAGGGATCGGTACGCACGCGGCGGCCGATGGCGACAGGATGGCCTGGTTCGCGCAGTCCGGCATTCCCGGCTCTGAGACTGTGGGGTTGGACTATCTCTCCGCACGCGGGCCTGATGGCTGGTCCACAGAAAACGTGATTCCGCCGCAGTCGGTGGAGAACGGCATCGTGTGCCCCGAAAACGTAGGGATGGACGCCTGGTCCGCAAATTTGGAAAAGGGGGTCCTCGCCGACGGCTTGTTCCAGGGGAGCCAACAGCCGGGGGGCTTCGAGACGGGCGCGAACGCAAATTACGAATGCGGCCACGACGAACCGCGTCTCGTCGCCGGCGAGCTCGAACTCTTTCAGAACCTGTTCGTCCGCGACAACGAAAACTTCGTCCGTGACGGCGAAATCGGCGTCGATCCCTATCAGCTCGTAGACGTCACGCCGAGCGCGGTGTCCCCGCCGACGTCTAACGGATCTACGCATTACTACGCAGCGTTCTTCCTGGCGGGCTCGGCCGATCTCAGCCACATCGTCTTCGAAGAGGAACTCCCGCTCACCGAAAACGCCCCGGGATACCCGGACGAATGGCAAGGCCATGACGACACTTACGAGTGGACGGCCTCCGGCGTGCGCCTGGTGACGCTCCTGCCGGACGGCACGGCGGTGGAAGGCTCGCTGGCCGGCGCCACGAAAAATGCGGGGGAACTCAACCGCTACAACATCGCGGACTATCGGCACGCCGTCTCCGAAGCGATCCCCGCGCAGGGTTCGCGGGTGTTCTTCCAGGCCGGCGGGAACCTGTACATGCGCGAGAACACCGAACGGGAACAGAGCGCGATCGTCTCTGGCAGCCCGCTTGTCAACGGCGAACAATGCAGCGAACCCGAAAAGGCGTGCACGATCCAGGTCGATGCCGCGCAGGGGTCCGCTCCCGGCCCCGCTGGTGGTGGCGTGTTCATGCAGGCCAGCGAAACGGGATCACAGGTGTTCTTCACCGACGAAAACCGGTTGACATCCGATTCGACTGCGCAGTCCGGTAAGCCCGACCTCTACGAGTACGACCTCGAAAAGCCCGTCGGCGAACGCCTGATCGACCTCACCGTGGACACCGGCGAACCCGCCGACGTGTTGGGTCTCAGCGGCGCCGGTGAAGACGGTTCGCGTGTTTACTTCGTCGCCGATGGTGTCCTTAGCGCCGCACCGGATCGGTCGTTGCCGGCAGGCAAACAGACCCCGGTCGCGGGCGAACCCAACCTGTATGCCTATGAGCCCGACCCGGCCCATCCCGGTGCCTACCGCACCGTGTTCATCGCGACGCTCGCAAGTGGCGACTCGTGCGACTGGATCGAGATCGGTTGCGGTGGCAATGAGTCCGGTCTCACCGCCAGGGTATCCGCGAACGGCGACTTCCTCGGCTTCACATCATCCGCGCAACTGACGAGCTATGACAACACCGACGACAGCGAGATCTATCTCTATGACGCGGCCACGGAAACGCTCGGCTGCGCGTCGTGCGATCCGAGCGGCGCCGCGCCCACCGCCGGTGGCGCGGCCATCGGGCCCCCGGTGGAGCCTTATAACGTTTCCGAAGTGACGGACGCCTACCCGCAGCGCTATGTCTCCAACGAAGGCCAGGTGTTCTTCGACAGCTCCGAAGCGCTGCTGCCCACCGCCACCAACGCCCAGCAGAACGTCTACGAGTATGAGGGCGGGGAGCTGCATCTGATCTCCAGCGGCACCAGCGACGAAGGCTCCTACTTCCTCGACGCGAGCGTTGACGGCAGCGACGTATTCTTCGAGACCTCCCAGCAGTTGGCGGGCGAAACGCGGGACGCGGCGTATGCGATCTATGACGCGCGCGTGAACGGGGGGTTCCCCGAGCAGTCGGTGGTGTCCCCCGGTGGTCCTCCGTGCGAAAAGGAAGCCTGCAAGCCGCCTCCCAGCGAACCCCCGATCGAATCGTTCCCCGCGTCGTCCGCGTTCTCGGGCGCGGGGAACATCGTCTCGCCGCCGCCACCACCACCGGGCGTCAAACCCAAGTCCAAGCCGCTCACCCGTGCGCAGAAGCTTGCGAAGGCGTTGAAGGTATGTGCCAAAGACAAGCAGAAGTCGAAGCGCGCCGAGTGCCGTAAGCAGGCAAAACAGAAATACGGCGCGTTGAAGGCGAAGCAGCCGGCAAAGACCAACCGGAGGGGTAAGTGATGATCGCTCGTCAACAGAAGTGGTCCGTCCGCGCGCTCACGGTTGTGCTCCTCGCGCTGTGTGCGCCGGCGCTGACAAGCGTGCCGGCGTCAGCGGAAATCTCGCGCTCCTTCGAAGCGAGCTTCACCGGCGCCGAAGCACCGGAAGGCTCATTATCTTATATCTTTGGTGTCGCCGTGGACACCTCAGGCGACGCCAGCGACGGCGACGTCTACGCAGCGGGATGGACCAATAATTACGCCAGCGTCGTTGACAAGTTCAACGCAGAAGGCAAATACGAAAACGTGCAGATCGTCGGCGCCGACACGCCGCAGCCCTCGTTCTCGATCTACTACCAGGGGCGCTACGGAGGGATCGCCGTCGACAGCTCCGGCTCCCCCGACAAGGGCGACGTCTACGTCGCCGACGTCGCCAACAACGTCATCGACCGCTTCAGCAGCTCAGGCGTCTTCGAATGCCAGATCACCGCCAAGAAACCAGTTTCCGCCGAAGAAATAGCGCACGAGTGCAACGGCGCTGCCGGCAGCGAACCGAAGAACGCGAAAGGCGAAGGTGAGCCCGGGATCGAGCCTGCGGGCCTCGCTGTCGCCGCCAACGGCGACCTCTACGTCGCCGACAGCGAACACGATGTCATCGACGAGTTCAAGCCATCCGGCGAATACGCCGGACAGATCAGTAGCCCGGAACTCGCCCTCTTCTCCGCGGCGCCGCTCGCGTTCGACTCCAGCGGCGACCTGTATGTCACCAACGAGAACTACTTCACCAACACTTTCGACGTCGCCGAGTTCAACGCCGCCGGCTCCTTCGTATGGGCGCTCGACGGCGGGGGCAAGCCCTCGAGCGTTGCGGTGGACCCCGTCACCGGCCACGTCGACGTGTACGATGCCGCTGAAGGGCAGGTCGCCGTGTACGAACCGGGCGCCGCCGCGCCGCTCGGCCACTTCGGCGCAGGCAACATCTACGGCATCGCGCGCAGTCTCGCCGCCGGTCTGGGCGGGAAGCTCTACGCGGCCGGACAGAACGAGGTCAGCATCTTCGGCCCGGAAATCGTCGTGCCGGGCGTGACCACGGGCACGGCCACGGACGTGGGGCAGACGACCGCCACGCTGAACGGCGAAGTCGAACCCGACGCGGCGCACGGCGGTGAGACCACCGCATGCGAGTTCGAATACGTCACCGAAGCGCAATTTCAGGAACATTCCTTCGAAGGGGCCGCCGCGGCGGCGTGCGAACCCTCGACTTCGACGCCGTACAAAGCTCCGACGGATGTGAGCAGGACCATCACGGTTGTGCCGAACACGACCTATCACTTCCGTCTGCGGGCGGCGGACGCCAACGCCGTCGCCCGCTATGGGAAAGAAGAAACACTGACGACTTACGGGCCGCCGGTGTTCGACGGCGAGTCCGCGACCGAGCTGACGATCAGCGCGATGAGACTGGAAGCGCGGATCAACCCGTTCGGCTATGACACGACCTGCAAGGAGGTGCAGTACGTCGACGAAACTGACTTCCAGGGTTCGGGCTATGCGAACGCGGCGACGCTGCCGTGTGCGCCGGCGGACCTCGGGTCCGGCTTCGGCGAACAGCGCTCCAGCGCGTCGCTCAGCGGCCTGCAGCTCGACACGATCTACCATTACCGATTCATCGCCACCAGCCAGGCCGGCACGGTGACCGGCGCCGATCAGACGTTCGCGACGTTCGGCCTCGAATCGTTCTCGTTCGCGGCACTGGGCGAAAACGGCGAACTCTCCACTCAGGCCGGCGCTCACCCCTACCAGTGGACCGAAAGCATCCGCCTGAACACCTCGACCGACCTGTCCGGCCATCAGGGCGCCGCGGACGCGAACCTCCGGGAAGTCCAGACGGAACTGCCGCCGGGGCTGATCGGTGACCCGGACGCGACGCCGAAGTGCTCCCCGAACCATGTCGAAAACCTCCAATGCAGTGCTGCCGAGCAGATAGGTGTGCTCGCGGTCGGGACGACCAAAAACAGCTTCGAAGTGCCGCTCTACAATGTCGTTCCGTCCGCCGGCGTTGTGGCTGAGATCGGCGCCGAGGTCAGTCCCTTCGGCCCCGTGTTCATCCAGGTCGGCATCCGCAGTGGCGGGGACTATGGGATTACCGGGAACTCCAGCGAGATCTCCGCCGCCGAAGGGATCAGTAGTATTTCGTTGACCCTCTGGGGTGTGCCTGGCGAACATGGGACGGGCGCCGGACTGAAGCCGTTCTTGCGTAATCCGACCTCCTGCCTCGGTGCGCTTGAAACGAGGACGCGTGTCAATTCTTGGCAGGTTCCCACGAGTTTTGCGCGGGCCGTCTCGCCAATGGCGGGGATGACGGGCTGCGCACAGGTCCCGTTCACGCCGTCGCTGACGGAAGTGAAGCCGACTAGCGGCGTCGCCGATTCTTCGTCGGGTTTGCATTTCGATCTGCATGTTCCTCAGCCCGAGGAAGCGAAAGGTCTGTCCGAGGCTGATTTGAAGGACGCGACGATCACGTTTCCCGCGGGGTTGGCTGTCAACCCGTCTGCCGCGGATGGCTTGCAGGCGTGTTCTGAGGCCCAGGCCGGTTTTATTGGGTTCAAGGAATTGAACAAGGCGAGCGAACCTGGTGTGCGTACTGCCCAGTTCACGCCGACTCCCGCGGAATGTCCTGATGCTTCGAAGCTCGGTTCTGTCGAAGTCGATACGCCCCTGCTCGATCATCCCCTGCCGGGCGCGGTCTATTTGGCGAGGCAGGGCGAAAATCCGTTCGGTTCGTTGTTGGCGGTGTATATCACGGTTTATGATCCGGTGACTGGCATCGTCGTGAAGCTTCCCGGTGAAGTCAAAGCGAATCCGGTGACGGGGCAGCTGTCGACGGTGGTCGATCAGGATCCGCAGGTTCCGTTTGAAGATTTCAAGATCAATTTGTTTGAAGGTTCGCGGGCACAGCTGACGACCCCCGCGACGTGCGGCCAATACACGACGACGTCGCTGCTCAGCCCGTGGAGTGGCAGTCCCGCCGTTTCGCCATCGGCGTCATTTGAAGTGAGTAATGCGCCCGGTGGTGGGGCGTGTGCCGCGACACTAGCGCAGGAGCCGGATTCTCCGTCGTTTAGCGCGGGTACGTTCAGTCCGATCGCAGGTACTTATAGTCCGTTTGTGTTGCACTTGGCGCGTGAAGATGGCTCACAGAGGTTGAGCGCTTTGAGTGTGACGTTGCCCGATGGCTTGCTCGGCAAGATCGCTGGTGTAGAACAGTGTGCGCAGGGTGATATTGAAGCGGCGGAGGGTCGTAGTCATGAAGGTGAAGGCGTGATTGAGCGGGAACACCCGTCGTGTCCGTCTGGAAGTGAAATCGGTGTAGCGCATGTTGGTACTGGTTCTGGCGCACCGTTTTATGTGACTGGCAAGGCGTATTTGGCGGGGCCGTATGAGGGCGCGCCGTTCAGTATCGTGGCGATCACGCCTGCGGTGGCGGGTCCGTTTGATCTCGGTGTAGTGGTTGTGCGCTCGGCTCTGTTCATCAACCCGAGTACGGCGCAGGTGACTGTGAAGACCGATCCGTTCCCGACGATCCTTGATGGTATCCCATTGGATATTCGCAGTATCGCGGTTGAAATCACGCGGTCGAGGTTCACGCTAAACCCGACGAGTTGCGAAAAGATGACGGTCACGGGTACCGCGTTCGCGGAAAACGGTCAGGCTGCGCTCTCCAGCCCGTTCCAGGTCGGCGGTTGCAACAACTTGCCGTTCAGGCCGTCGCTGTCTATGAGTACGAGTGGGAAGAACAGTAAAGCTGATGGTGCGTCGTTGAGTGTGACGATCGCATCCAAACCGGAGGAAGAAGCGAATATTAGTAAAGTCGATCTGCAGCTCCCGGTGCAGTTGTCGTCGCGTTTGACGACGCTGCAGAAAGCGTGTGTCGCGGCGCAGTTTGAATCCAATCCCGCTGGCTGTCCGTCGGCTTCGGATATCGGTACCGCTGTTGTGCGTACTCCGTTGTTGGGTAGTCCGGTGTTGGGGCCGGCGTTTTTGGTGTCGCATGGTGGTGAAGCGTTCCCGGATGTGGAGATGGTGTTGCAGGGAGAAGGTGTCACTGTTGTCGTCGACGGTAAGACGCAGATCAAGAACGGGATCACTTATTCCCGTTTTGAATCGGCGCCGGATGTCCCGTTCTCCTCATTGGAATTTATTGCGCCGCAGGGACCGTTCTCGGTGTTCGCGGTGAACGTCGCCAAGAGCGCGGATTACAGTCTCTGCGGGCAGAACCTCACGGTCCCGACAATCCTTACCGGACAGAATGGTGTGGTTATCACACAGAACACCAAGGTCGCTGTGACTGGTTGTGCGAAGGTCGTCACGAAGGCGTTTACTCGCGCGCAGAAGCTCACTAAAGCGCTGAAGGAATGCCGCCACAAGTACAAGGCTCGCAAGAAGCGTCATCAGCGTGAGAAGTGCGAACGCCGGGCGCGTAAGCGTTACGGGCAGGTCAAGCAGAAGCGGCACAAGCAGAAGCAGCAGCAGAAGCACGGGAAGAAGTGATGCGGTGGGCGGGCGTATCGGTCCTCGCTGCCGTGGTCGCGACGATGATGTCGGCGTTGTGCGCGTCCTCGGCGTGTGCCGCGCGGCCGTGGTGGCATTTGGCGTTGGGGTCGCGTCCGAGCGCACTGGTGCGCGGTTCGGAAGCCGAGCTTGTCGTGTCGGCCGAGAATCTCGGTGACGCGGCGACGGACGCAGCGGCGCCGGTGCGGATCGTTGATGTGCTACCGGCAGGATTGGAGGCGGTCGGGGTTGCGGGGGTGCAGCCCAAGCCCGCCGGCACGTCGACGGAGACGGTGGGGTTGTCGTGTGCGCCTGAAGCGGTTTCGCGGGTGTCATGCGAATCTAGCGTCGCGCTGGTGCCTTTCGATTCGCTGGAAGTTCGTATCAAGGTGCGGGTGCTCTCCACGGCCGCGGAAACGGGCGAAAACAATGAAGTGAGCATCACGGGTGGGGAAGCGCCCAGCGCACATGTCTCCCGGGCGCTCGCGATCTCAGCCCACGAACAGCCGGCGTCGTTTGGTGTTGAAGAATATGAGTTGACGCCTGAAGAAGAAGGTGGTGGGCTTGATACGCAGGCGGCGTCGCATTCGTTTCAGGTGACTGGTACGATCGCGCTGGATCAGGGTCCTGACGCGGCGCCGTTGAGTGCAGCTCCGCTGGTGGGGCCGGCGGTGGCGGCCAAGGATCTCGTGGCGCGATTGCCGGCGGGTCTGGTCGCCGATCCGGGCGCGGTGGCGCGCTGCGCGGAATGGATCTTCCTGTTCAGTGATGGGTTGGGTAATGAAGTGGAATGTCCGGAGCAGGCGGCTGTTGGGGTGGCGTCTGTGACCGCGCGGTCTCCTGGGGGTGCGGGGACGTTCACTGTCGCTGTGCCGATCTTCAATGTCGAACCGGAACCGGGGGAACCGGCGCGTTTTGGTTTCTTTGTGCCGTTCGCACATGTCCCGGTGCTGCTGGACACCAGTGTGCGCAGTGGTCCCGGTGAAGATTGGGGCGTGGATCTCAGCACGAGCGCTCTTCCGCAGGATTCTGGTCTGATCAGTGCGCGGGTGACTTTCTGGGGCGCGCCTGATGCTCGTGCGCATGAGAACTCTCGTGGTTGGGGTTGTATGGAGGCTACGCGTGGCTCAGAAGAGTTCTCCTACGAACCGTGCTTGTTGCTTCCGGGCGAAACGAATCCGCCGGCGCTTTTGCGGTTGCCGACGTCCTGCAGCGGTGCGTTGCAGTCCAGCCTGCAGGCCGAATCGTGGGCCGGCGGTGCGGTGCAGTCGTTCGCGCCGACTGAAGCGTTATCGGCGCTCGGTGGTTGCGGTGCGGTGGCGTTCACGCCGACGGTCTCGACGGTGCCGACGACGCAGTCGGCGTCCTCGCCGAGCGGGTTGGCGTTCGATCTGAACTTCAACAGCGAAGGATTGCTGGACGCGGGCATGCTAGCGCAGTCCGACCTGAAGAACACCGTCGTGACGCTACCCCAGGAAATGACTATCGATCCGTCTGCTGGTGTGGGGTTGGGCGCGTGCACGCGCGCGCAGTACGCGGAAGCGTCGTTGAGCTCCGCGTCGGGGGCGGGCTGTCCCGCGGACTCGAAGCTCGGGACGGTAGAAATAGAAACACCGTTGTTGTTCACGACGGTGTATGGGTCGTTGTATTTGGCGCAGCCCTATGAAAACCCGTTCTCAGAACCGGGTCATCCGGATGGGTCGCTGATCGCGCTGTACGTCGTCGCGCGCAGTCGCGCGGAACGGGGGATCCTCGTCAAGCTTGCGGGGAAGGTCACCCCGAACCCCGTCACGGGACAGCTCACGATCAGTTTCGAAGGAGACCCGCAACTCCCGTTCGCACATTTCAACTTTCATTTTCGTGAAGGGCAGCAGGCGCCGCTGATCACACCCGCGACGTGCGGAACATACACCACCCAGGCAGCGCTGACGCCATTCTCAGAACCAGCGGCGGCGCTACAGGACACGGCATCGTTTCAGATCACCTCCGGTTCTGAAGGCGCGGCGTGCCCCACGGGCCCCCTGCCACCGTTTACCCCGCACATAACCTCACAGACACTAAACGATCACGCGGGCGTGTTCAGCCCGTTATCGGTCGAGTTGACGCGCAGCGACGCCGACTCGGAGATAGCGTCCTACTCCACCGTCCTGCCCCCCGGCCTGACCGCCGACCTGTCTGGGATACCGTTCTGTCCGGAAGCCGACATCGAAGCGGCGCGGCGGGTGACCGGGGTCCAGGAGGAGGCTGAACCGTCGTGCCCGGCGACGAGCGAGATCGGGCATACCCTCGTCGGTACTGGTGTGGGGTCGGTCCTCGATTACGTCCCCGGCACGATCTATTTCGCGGGCCCGTTCCACGGCGATCCGTTCTCGGTCGTGAGCATCACCTCCGCGACGGTCGGCCCGTTCGACCTCGGCACGATCGTGATCCGCTTCGGCCTGCAGATCAACCCCTACACCGCACAAGTCTCGATCACTCCTACAGGCAGTGAACCGATACCCACGATCATCGACGGTATCGTCACGCACGTGCGTGACATTCGCGTCAGTATCGACCGTACGGCGTTCACGTTGAACCCCACGACCTGCAACCCATTACCGGTCTCGAGCACACTCACGAGCAGCGTGGGGCAAAGCGCGACCATCTCCGCACCGTTCCAGTCCACCGATTGTAACGAACTACAGTTCAAGCCAAAGTTCGTCGCCTCCACGCAGGCCAGGACAAGCCGAGCCGATGGGGCCAGCATCTCGGTGAAACTGAACCTACCCACCAGCACACTCGGCAGCGACTCCAACATCAAGACAGTCAAAGTAGAGCTACCCAAGGCCCTCCCCAGTCGCCTCGCGACACTGCAGAAGGCGTGCACCGAAGCGCAGTTCAACACCAACCCCGCAGGGTGCCCGTCGGCATCAATGATCGGCTACGCCAACGCCAATACCCCGATACTCCCGGTACCACTCGCCGGCCCCGTGATCTTCGTCAGTCACGGCGGCGAAGCGTTCCCCAGCCTGGTCATGGTCCTACAAGGCTACGGCATCACGATCGACCTCGTCGGCGCGACATACATCTCCCCCAAGGGCATCACCAGCACCACCTTCAAAACGATCCCCGACGAGCCGGTCGGCGATTTCCAACTAACACTACCCGAGGGCAGATACTCCGCGCTGGCCGCGATCGGCAACCTCTGCCACACAACAAAGACAATCACGGTCAGGAAGCACGTCGCCATCAAGATCCACGGCCACAAGCGCAAAGTGACACGCAAGGTCAAGAAGACCGTCTACGGTCTGCTCATGCCAACGGAATTCGTCGCGCAGAACGGAACGGTACGCCGCCAGGACACACCAATCGCCGTCACCGGATGCCCACGCGCCCGCACGAAGGCAAAGCAGGCCAAGAAGCGCAAGCGCCGTCATCATAAGTAACGGGCACCCGCGAGCAGCTCCTCGGGCCCGGCCGTGGCGGGATTCAAGGCCGCCGCGCGCATGCCCCGGCCATTATGGGCCCAGAACGCGCCCCTGGGCGGAATGGCCTTGATGAGGGTTGAGGAGATGATCGGGATCCCCGCCTGGCGCAGGGTCAAGCGATGCTGCTCCTCGCTCCTGCGGCCCCGCCGGGCCGGGTCCCCCGGCCCGCCCGGCGAGGTGTCCGGCTGGACTCAGCGCATGCGGGGATCGACGAAGACGTCCGTCAGCCGCACCGAGCCCACCAGTGCCGTGAAGCGCAGCGCCGCCTGCGCCGTGCCGCCCGCCAGCAGGCCACCGGCGACGGAGCCCGTCAGCAGCGTCGGCGTCGGGTGCCAGCCGCCACCCGGCAGCACCACCCCGAGCGGCAGCGCCACCGGGCCGAGCAGCGGCGTGTCGTAGACCACCTGCACCACGATCGTCGCCAACAGGCTCGTCGCGCGGGCGAAGAAGCGGAACGTCGGGTAGCCCGCGTCGACGCACGTGTACGGCGACTGCGCCGAGGCCCCCGCGCGCAGGGCCAGCGAGTGCCCGGGGGCGGCGCCGGCGACTTCGTAGGGGACGCCTTCGGCGACGCCGGTCGCGCCCGCGCCCAGGGTCCACTGGGAGAGCGAGCCCGCGAAGTCGCCCTGGGGCATCAGCTCATAGCTGCTTTCGTCGCCCCACGGGGCGAACGGCTGACTCAGCGGCGCCTGGTTGCAGGCGCCGGTTTCGATCAGCGCCGCCTGCGCCGCCGGCGCCGGCATGCCCAGGGCGAGGGCCACCGCGAGCGTCGAGATGGCCGCGCCGAGCGCGACCGCCGCCCGAGGGCGGGCAAGAGGCCGGGAGACCCCGGCGAGGGGCAGGGAGACGCGGTGGTGGGGCAGGGAGATCCCGGAGAGGGGCCGGGAGACCCTGGAAAGCATGAAACGCAACGGCTGGGGGGACACAGAGACCTCCGTCGGTCAGACCGGCAGCTGAGCCGTCTCGCGCTCGAGGCCTCTGGCTTTGCGTCCCCGCCTCGCGACGGGTTTGCCCTTTTCAGTGCTTGTTTGATGCGCGGGTTGTGGAGCGCGCCGCAAGAGCATGCACGAGCGCCGGCCGTCGTAAAGGCGCGTTCGACGTATGTATGAACACCCAGACCCCGAAAGTTCCACCCACCCAATTTTCAGGCCTTCACCGGCTTTGATTCTCCTATTTCGAACCCCTAAGCACTTCTTTTCGAGCCGCGCGGACGCTGGCGTTCAAGCGGTTTGGCTGTGATGGCGATACCGAATTCGGTAGCTACCGGTTTCAAGAAGGGTGGGTTGCACGCTGTCGGCGTACGCCATCATCGAGTCAGAGCGCGCGCGGACCTCGTTCCTGCGCCAGAGCCAGCAGATGGGTCTCGCCGAGCGGCGCGGCGAGCTCGCCGTCGGCGCCGCCTTCCTCTGCGGTGCGCTCGCCCTCGCCCTGCTCGGCGACGAGCACGGCGCCTCGCTGCGGCTGGCCCTGCTCTACGTCCTCGGCGTCGCCGTCGCCGGGCACATCCGCATCGACGTCGGCTCGGGCTTCACCGTGCCCACCCAGGTCCTCTTCGTGCCGATGCTCTTCGCCCTTCCCGCCGCCCAGGTGCCGGCGCTGATCGCCCTCGCCCTCGCCCTCGGCGCCCTGCCCTCCGTCCTGCACGGCACCTCCTCCCCGAGCCGTCTCCTCGCGGTTCCCGCCAACAGCTGGTTCGCGCTGGGCCCCGCCCTCGTCCTCGAGCTGGCCCATCCCGGCGGCCCCCTGGCCATGCCCCTCGTCCTGCTCGCCGCGCTGCTCGCCCAGTTCGGCGGTGACTTCGCCGCCAGCGCCATCAGGGAGCGGCTGTGCGGCGGCCTGCACGTCCGCGAGCTCGCCGTCGAGGTCCGCGAGGTCTACCTCATCGACGTCGCCCTCTCCCCGCTCGGGCTGCTCGTCGCCATCGCCACCACTGGCCGCCCCTGGGCCGTCGTCCTGATCGCCCCGCTCTTCCTCCTGCTGCGGAGCTTCTCCCGCGAGCGCCGGGCGCGCCTGGAGCAGCTGATCGAGCTCGGCGACGCCTATCGCGGCACCGCCCTCGTCCTCGGCGACGTCGTCGAGGCCGACGACACCTACACCGGCGAGCACTGCCGCGGCGTCGTCCAGCTCGCCGTCGACGTCGCCGACGAGCTCGGCCTGGACCTCGCCAGCCGGCGCAACGTCGAGTTCGGGGCGCTCCTGCACGACGTCGGCAAGATCGCCGTCCCCAAGGAGATCATCAACAAGCCCGGCCGCCTCGACGAGCACGAGTGGGAGATCATCAGGACCCACACCATCGAGGGCCAGCGCATGCTCGAGCGCGTCGGCGGCGTCATGCGCGAGGTCGGCGAGATCGTCCGCTCCTCGCACGAGCGCTTCGACGGCGGCGGCTACCCCGACGGCCTCCGCGGCCAGGCCATCCCCCTGGAGGCCCGCATCGTCGCCGCCTGCGACACCTACAACGCCATGACCACCACCCGCTCCTACCGCGCCGCCATGGCCCCCGGCGCCGCCCGCGCCGAGCTGATCGCGAACTCCGGCACCCAGTTCGACCCGCGCGTCGTGCAGGCCCTGCTGCGGGTGCTCGGCGGGGAGACCTAGCCGGCCGCGGCCGGTGCCGCGCCGCCCGGCGCCGCGATCAACTGCTCCCCGGCGTCCGTCCACAGCACCTGCTCGCGTCCCGGCCCCACCCCGACCAGCGCCACCGGCGCCCCCGCGTGCTCGCCGACGAAGCGCAGGTACTCCTGCGCCTGGCGCGGCAGATCCGCGAACGTCCGGCACTCGCCGATCTCCTCCCGCCAGCCGTCGAGCTCGGTGTACTGCGCCGTCGTGTGGTGGAGCACCGTCTGGTGGTAGGGGAAGCTGTCGAACTCCGCCCCCTCCGCGCCGCGGTAGCCGGTGCAGACGCGGATGCTCTCCAGCCCCGACAGCACGTCGAGCTTGGTGATCGCCAGCGCCGACAGCGAGTTCAGCCGGCTCGCGTAGCGCAGCGCCACCAGGTCCAGCCACCCCGTGCGGCGCGGACGCCCCGTCGTGGTGCCGAACTCGCCCCCGCGCTGGCGCAGCCGCTCGCCCATCTCGTCGTGCAGCTCCGTCGGGAACGGACCGGCCCCGACCCGGGTGGCGTAGGCCTTGGCCACGCCCCAGACCTCGTCGATGTCCTTCGGCCCCACGCCCGCCCCGATGCAGGCCGCCCCGGCGACCGGGTTGGAGGAGGTCACGAAGGGGTAGGTCCCGTGGTCGATGTCCAGCATCGTCGCCTGGGCGCCCTCGAAGATCACCCGGCGGCCGTCGTCGAGCAGCTCCCACATCAGCCGCGCCGTGTCCGCGATGTGCTGCTCCAGGCGGTGGCCGTAGGTGAGGTACTCCTCGGTCATCGTCCGCAGGTCCAGCGACGGGTCCTTCTCGAAGGGGCGCAGCGAGAGGCGCTTGGGCTCCATCGCGGCGACGATCTTCTTCTTCAGGATCTTCTCGTCGAGCAGGTCCTGCACGCGGATGCCCAGCCGGGCGGCCTTGTCGGCGTAGCACGGGCCGATCCCGCGGCGGGTCGTGCCGATCTGCAGGCGCCCCAGCTTGGCCTCGCCGGCATGGTCAAGCAGCAGGTGGTAGGGCATGATCAGGTGCGCGTTGGCCGAGATCCGCAGTCCGCTGACGTCGACCCGCCGCGCCCGCAGGGAGTCGAGCTCCTCGATCAGCACCTTCGGGTCGATCACCACCCCGTTTCCGATCACGCAGCGCTTGCCCGGGTAGAGGATGCCCGAGGGGATCAGGTGCAGCTTCCACTCCTGCTCGCCCCGCACGATCGTGTGGCCCGCGTTGTTGCCGCCCTGGAAGCGCACCACCGCGTCGCTGTCCTGCGCGAGCAGGTCGACGATCTTGCCCTTGCCCTCATCGCCCCACTGGGCGCCGACGATCACGATTCCAGGCATGCCGAGAGGAGTTTAGGGGGCCCCTACTGCGCGTACCGCTCGCCGGCGTAGTTCATGAACTTCGGGTACTCCTTCTGGAAGGTCAGCGTGACTTTCCCCACCGCCCCGTTGCGATGCTTGGCGATGATCAGGTCGGCCTCGCCGGGACGCTCGGAGTCCTCGTCGTAGTACTCCTCGCGGTAGATGAACATCACCAGGTCCGCGTCCTGCTCGAGGTTGCCGCTCTCGCGCAGGTCCGACAGCTGGGGCCGCTTGTCCGGGCGGGTCTCCACCGCGCGGCTCAGCTGGGAGAGCGCGATCACCGGCACCCCGAGCTCCCGGGCCAGGATCTTCAGGCCCCGGCTCAGCTCGCCCACGGCCGTCACCCGGCTGTCGTAGCGGCTGTCGGTGCGCATCAGCTGGAGGTAGTCGATGACGATCAGCCCCAGCCCGCCCTCGCACTGGGTGTGCAGGCGCCGCGCCTTGGCCCGGATCTCGAGCATCCCGACGTCGCTGGAGTCGTCGACCCACAGCGGCGCCGCCGCCAGGCGCTGGCTGGCGGAGAGGATCTTCGGCCAGCGCTGCTCCGCCACCCGGCCCTTGCGCAGCTCCTCGCCCTTGATCCGCGCCTGGGAGGCCACGAAGCGCTGGGCGAGCTCCGCCTCGGCCATCTCCAGCGAGAACAGCGCCACCGGCCGGCCGTGCTGGACGGCCGCGTTCTCCGCGATGTTGCACACCAGCGCGCTCTTGCCCATCGCCGGGCGCGCCGCGATGATGATCAGGTTGCCCGCCTGGAAGCCCCCCGTGACCTCGTCGAGGTCCTTGAAGCCCGACGGCGTCCCCGTCAGCGACGTGCCTTCCAGCGACAGCCGGTGCAGCTTGTCGAGCTCCTCGTGCAGCACGTCCTCGATCGAGCGGAAGTCCTGCTGGCGATCGTCGCGGGCGACCTCCAGCATCGCCTTCTCCGCCTGCTCCACCAGCTCCCGGGGCGGGGCCTCGTGGCCCAGCACGCTGGCCTGGATCTCGTACGTGCTGCTCAGCAGCCGCCGCAGCAGCGCGTTCTCGCGCACGATCTGCGCGTAGCGCCGGGCGTGGCCCACGGCCGGCACCAGGCCCGTCAGCTCGTCGATCGCCGCCTGGCCCCCCGCCTCCTCCAGCTTGCCCTGCTGGCGCAGGCGGTCGGTCACCGTCAGCACGTCCACCGGGTCGCTCTCGTTGTAGAGCGCCAGCATCGCCTCGTAGATCAGCGCGTGCCGTTCGCGGTAGAAGTCCTCAGCGCGCAGGCCCTCCTCGATCACCAGCGCATACAGCGAGCGGTCCGAGAGCAGGATCGCGCCGAGCACCGACTGCTCCGCCTCCAGGTTCTGCGGGGGCGCGATCGCCCCCGACGGCGCCGTCGCGCCGTCGCCGGACCTGCCGCCGCGGCCGTTGCCGCGCCCGTTGCTCGTCGAGACCGTGCTCATCGCCTGCGCGAGTCTAGGTCGGTCGACGACCGCCCCGCGGGGGGCAAGTCGCTAAGTGGGACAAATAGATCGGCACGAACACATGTTCGCAGGGCGGGCGGCGCGACGGGGCGCGGCTGCTAGTTCTTGGCGACGACCATGGTCTTGACGGTCGCCGAGGCACCCTCGACGACGTCGACCACGACCATGTAGGTGCCGACGTTCTTGATCGGCTCCGGCAGGTGCACGTTGTGTTTCTCCAGGCTCAGCCCGCGTGCCTCGCGGATCGCGTCGGCGATGTCCTGGGCCGTCACCGAGCCGAACAGGCGCCCGTCGGCACCGGCCTGCTGGTGGATGGTGAGCACCGTCTTGTTCAGCAGCCCCGCATTCTCCTGCGCCCGCTGCACGAATTCCCGCTCCGCCCGTTCCGCGGCCTCCTGGCGACGGCGAACCGCCTCGATCGCGCCGCGCGTCGCCGGCTGGGCCAGCTTGCGCGGGATCAGGTAGTTGCGCAGGTAGCCCTTGGAGACCTCGACCACAGCCCCCTCCTCGCCGAGGGTCTCGACGTCCTTGAGCAGGAGCGCCTCAGGCACGCCCGGCCCCTTCCGCGGCATCTTCTCGTCCGGTGCGGGCGGCGGCCATTTCCGACCTACCGCCCACGATCGGAGCGTTCGCGGCGCGGATTGTCGTCCCGGCCGCCCTCGTTTACGTAGGGCAGCAGAGCCAGTTCCCGCGCGCGCTTGACCGCGCGCGCCACCTGGCCCTGGTGGCGCCGGCAGGCCCCGGTGATCCGCCGCGAGCGGATCTTGCCCTTCTCGGAGATGAACTTCCGCAGCGACGCGACGTCCTTGTAGTCGACCTGCTCGACCTTGTCGCGGCAGTGCTGGCAGGGCTTGCGCCGACCGCCGCTGGAGCCGCCGCGCTTCTCGCGCCGGCGGGCCGGCTTGTTACGACCACGGGCCTTTGCCACTGGACTGTCTACCTCGCTTCGCTGCTGTCGTGTCTAGAACGGAATGTCGTCGTCGCCGGTCCCGGCGCCGACCGGCGCCGGCTGGTAGTCCCGCTCGTCGACCGGGACCTCGCCGCCCCGAGAGGCGCCGTTGCCCGCGAAACCGCCTCCGCCGGAGGCATCGTCGCGCGAGCCCAGGAACTGCACCGAGTCGGCAATGATATCGATCTCCTGGCGTTTTGCGCCCTCCTGGGTCTCCCACTCGCGCCACTCCAGGCGTCCGTCGATCGCCACCGGGCGGCCCTTGCTGAGGTAGCGGGCGGCATTCTCGCCCTGCGGGCCCCAGACCTTGACATTGAAGTAGTTCGGCTTGTCCATCCATTCGCCGGAGCTCGAGTCCTTGCGCCGGGTGTTGCAGGCGATGCGCAGCTCGCAGACCGAGGTGCCGCTCGGCAGCGAGCGCAGCTCGGGGTCGCGGGTGAGGTTGCCGGTGAGCACCACCCGGTTGATGTTGGTCGCGGCCATCTCTGGATCTCTTCCTTTCGGTTTGCGATGAGCAACGAGTCTAGTCCCGGCCGCGGCCGGGACTCTCGCGCGGGCCCACCGGCATCCCGCACGTTGCGGGGTTCGATTTGCCGGGGTGTGCGCGCGTGCGTGTGCGCGCCCGCGCGCCCGCGCACACACCTCCCGAATTTGAAACCCACGGCCCGGCCTCGGCGACCCGGCTCGCCCGCCTCCGAGATCGCGGCGAGGCCCAGACAGACGGAGGTCCGGCGCCCTCAGTGCCCGCCGCCGCCCCGCGACGAGGTCCGGAAGACCTCGTCCCAGTACGGCGCGCTGATCCCGAAGCCGCGGGTGTCGTCCTGGAAGTGGTGGCGCATGTGGCGCTCCCGCAGCATCCGCCCGAGGCGGCCGCGGGGCACGAAGTGGTGCAGGTAGTAGTGCAGCATGTCGTACACCAGGTAGCCCGCGAAGAAGCCCGCCGCGACACCCGGCGCGTAGCGCTCGCCGAAGGCCAGGTAGAGGACGCCGAAGACCAGCGCCGCCAGCGGCACGCTGACGGCCGGCGGCATCACCAGGCGCAGCGGGTCGTTGGGGTGCTCGTGGTGGATGCCGTGGATCATCCAGTGCATCCGCGCCCCCACACCCCGCTCGGGCTCGAAGTGGAATACGACCCGGTGCAGCCAGTACTCGAACAGCGTCCACAGCGCGTAGCCCGCCACGGCCAGGCCCAGGGTTGCCGCGACCGAGACCCGCTCCAGGCTCCACGCCGCCATCGCCGCGATCACCGGCACGAAGATCAGCACCGGCACCGCCGGGTGCACCCGCGAGAAGAAGTCCAGCAGCCGCGACTCGAACATCGCCGGCGAGGCCCTCAGGACATCCGTCCTGCTCATCGCCGCTCCCTCGGTGCTCTCCAGCCGGTCCACGTCTCCGAGTCTATTACCCAGTCAGTCTCCGGCGATGCCGGGGCGGCTTCGGTGGTCTGCGTCAGGCGCTCGCCGCGGCGGTCTCCGCCGCCGGCTCGCCCTCGCCCTCGTCCGACCGGCCGGGGCTCGCCGCCGCCAGCACGTCCGGGGCCTCCGGGGTGCCGGGCTTGAGCTTGATGATCCGGGACCGCACCACGCCGTCGGCGATGCCCAGCGAGCGCTTCAGGCCGGCCAGCAGCTCGGGGCTGCCCGCGTGGAACTGCAGCAGGTGGTACTCGGCCGTCGCTTTGTGGTCGATCGGGTAGGCCAGCGCCCGCTCGCCCCAGCGATCGTGGCGCAGCAGCTCTCCGTCCGCCGAGATCGCCTCCGCGGCGTCGGCCACGAGCTTCTCGCGGACCTCCTGCTCGGCCTGCGGATCGAGCAGCAGCACCAGGTCGTATGTCGGGGCCGGCAGCGTCATATCGGACGGCAGAAGAGTAGCGGGTCTGCGTGTCCGGGCCAATACCGCTGTTCCAGCCGGCGCATGCGCCGGCTGGCCGGACGGTGCATGCACCGTCCGGGGAAGGGCCGCATGCGGCCCTTCCGGCAACATCCATTCAGCCCCGCCCCCGACCCTTGCTGCGGATGTCCGCCAGCTGCTCGTCGATCCAGTCCCCCGGATCGCGCGAGGTCACGATCTCCACCAGCCCCTCGGCGCGACGCCGGCGCTCCTCCGGGGCCATCGTCAGCGCCGCGTAGATCGAGTCCGCCAGCTCCTGGATGTCGAAGGGGTTGACCGACAGCGCGAACTCCCCCAGCTCCTCGTGGGCGCCGGTGTTCTCCGACAGGATCGACACACCCTCGCGCTCGTTGACCAGAGGCCCCTCCTTGGCGACGAGGTTCATGCCGTCGAACATCGCGTTGACCAGCAGCACGTCGTAGTGCTTGTACGCCGCCACCGCCTCCTCCAGGTCGTCGCGCAGCTTCAGCTGGATCGGCATCCAGTCCGGCGTCCCGTGACGATGGTTGACGACCGCCACCAGCGCCTCGATCCGCTCCAGGTACTCCGCGTACTGGGGCACGTCCGTCCGCGACGGCATCAGCTGCGCCATGAACGTCACCCGCTCGGAGAACTCCGGGTGCTGCTCCAGGAAGAGGTCGAACGCCGAGAAGCCCCGCAGCACGTTCTTCGACAGGTCCGCCCGGTCGACCCGCAGGATCAGGAAGTCCCGCCGGCGCGCCAGCAGCTCGCGCTCCAGCTCCCCCACCCGCGGGCTCTCCGCGACCTGGCGCGTCGCTTGGTGGTCGATCGGCAGCGGGTACGCCCTGACCCACACCTCGCGCTCGCCGTAGTCCACCGTCCCGCGCTCGAAGTCCACCTCCAGGTCCATCAGGTCCCGGCAGCACTGCAGGAAGTTGCGCCGGTACGAACGCGTGTGAAAGCCGATGATGTCGTTCGCCAACAGCCCCGTGAAGATCTCCTCGCGGATCCGCGACGGCAGCACCCGCCAGGCGTCGGACTGCGTCCACGGGATGTGGATGAAATGGTGCAGGAACGCATCCGGGCGCGCCCTGCGCACCAGGTCCGGCAGCGTGTAGAGGTGGTAGTCGTGGATCATCACCACCGGCTCCTCGCGGTCCTCGAGCTCCTCCACCACGGCCCGGGCGAGATCCTCGTTGACGACGTTGTAGCCGAACTCGAAGGCCTCGATCTCGTGGCGGCGGATGTCCGGCGCGTTGGACAGGTCCCACAGGTAGTGCTGGATGAACCACAGCATCGGGTTCGCGAAGACGTTGTAGAAGCGGTCGTAGGCCTCCGGGTCGCTGGCCACCAGCCGCACCTGGTACTCGCCGCCCGCCGGCGAGCGCACCGGGAAGGCCCGCCCCCCGTGCTCGCGCGAGACCTCCACATCCTGCTCGGTCATCGCCGACGCGATCCACACCGACTCGCGGTGCGACGCCAGGCCCGTCAGCGCCGTCACCAGGCCGCCCGAGCCGCGCGTGATCGCACCGTCCGGCTGGAACGTCACCGGACCCCGGTTGGACACCAGCACCAGCGGCGCGCGCAGTGCCGGCGGCTCGCTCATGCCTCTCGCAGCGCCGTGAATATCTTCAGATAGTCGCGCAGGTAGCGCGGCGTCAGGAAGTGCGCACGCACGTGCTCCTTGCCGCGCCGGCCGAGAGACTTGCCCAGGCCGGGGTCGACCAGGACCTCGCAGGTCCGCTGGGCGCACTGCTCCGCGCTTTCCACCAAAAAGCCCGTCACGCCGTCCTCGATCTGCAGCGGGATCCCACCGACATTGCCCCCGATGAACGGCCGCGCCTTCCAGATCGCCTCCGACACCGTCAGCCCGAAGCCCTCCCGCGTCGACTTCTGGATCAGCACGTCAGCGTGCGACTGGAACGCGTTGACCTCGATCGCCCCCACGTTGTTGAAGTTGTTCAGTATGTGTATGTCTGGGTCGCCCCCCGCGTGGGCGATCGTCGCGTTGAAGAAGTCCCAGCCCTCCGGGTCGTCGCTGGCCATCGAGCCCACCAGCGCCAGCTGCACCTCCGGCAGCCGCTCCTTGACCGCCCGGTAGGCATCGATCACGCCCAGCGGGTCCTTCCACGGATCGAAGCGCGACACCTGGCACATCAGCGGCCGATCCACGTCGATCCCGAACTGCCCGCACACATACGACGCGTCTTCCGGCGACAGCGCCATGTTCTTCGGCGTCAACGGGTCGATCGCCGGCGGCACCACGTTGACGTTGCCATTCATCCCCGGCGGCACGTAGTCGGCCATGTGGAACAGCGTCTGCGGATAGTCCTCGATGTAAGGCAGCAGCCGCGCGATCGTCTCCGGGTTCGGCGTCGACAGGTCGATGTGGCAGCGCCACACCCAGCCCGCCGCCTTCTCCGGCACCAGCTTGTACAGCGCCGCCGGCTGCGGATCGTGCACCAGGCACACGTCCCAGCCGCCGACCAGCTCGCGGGCGTTCATCTCGTTGTAGCGCCGCCACGTGTCCCACTGCTCCTCGTCCAGGTCCTGCGGCGCCCCCTGCAGCGCATTGTGCATCAGCTTCGTCGCGTTGAAGAATTCCTCGCGGCCGTAGATCACCTGCCACTCGCACTCCAGGCCCACGTCGCGCATCAGCGGCACCAGCGTGTACAGGATCTCCGACACCCCCCCGCCGAAGGCCGTCGCCGAGACGTGCACCACCCGGCTGCCCTGCAGCGGCTCCGCCAGCTCCCGGATCTCTTCGATCAGGTCGCGACCGCAGATATGGGTGTAATCGGCGAGCGTCTTGTGGCCGACGGCGACGGGCTGGAGCACGCGCGCAAGATACTCAAGTCGGCAGCGCCAGGGTGAACACCGTCCGCCCCGGGCTCGACTCCACGCTCAGCTTCCCGCCCATCCGCTCCGCCAGCTCATGCGCGATCGCCAGTCCCAGCCCCGATCCCTGGCCTTCCGCCGAGGTGTAGAACGGCTCGAAGATCCGCTCCCGCGAAGACCCCTCGATGCCCGGCCCGAAGTCCCGCACAGCCAGGCGAGCCTCCTCCCCCGTCCGCGACGCCGACACCACGATCGCAGTCCCCTGGGGGGTGTGGGAGATCGCGTTGTCGATCATGATCCGCAGGATCTGCGCCACCCGTTCCGGGTCGCCCCCCGCCAGCACCGGCTCATGGGACACCCGCTGGCGCAGCTGGGAGTCGTGCTGGCTCAGCGCCGGGATGAACTCCGCGCAGACCATCTGTGCGATCTCGCCCAGATCCACCCGCTCCTCGCGCAGCTCCAGCGCCCCCGCCTCCAGGCGGGAGAGGTCGAGCAGGCCCGTCGCCAGCTGGCCCAGGCGCTCCACCTGGGCGCGCACCTGGCCGATGAACTGGCGCCGCGTCTGCGCGTCGAGGTCCTCGTCCTGGAGCAGCTCCAAAAAGCCCCCCAACGAGAAGATCGGCGTCCGCAGCTCGTGCGACGCCGTCGCGATGAACCGCTCCCGCGCCCGGTCCAGCTCCGCCAGCTGGCGCTGCATCGACCCCAGCGCACCCGCCAGCTGGCCCAGCTCGTCGGGCGAGTCCACCGGGAACCTCGCGCTGAAGTCCCCCTCCGCCACCTGCCACGCCGCCTCCTCCAGGCGCCCCACCCGCAGGCTGATCGCGCGCGCCAGCAGGTATCCCACCGCCAGCGACAGCGCCAGCGCGATCGCCCCCGCGATCAGGATCCGCTCGCGGATCTGCGCCACGCTGCGCTCCACGTCGCTCAGCGTTCCCGAGAACACCGCCACCCCGACCACCCTGTCGCCGTAGAACAGCGGCTTCGCCGCCTCCCCCACGGGGCCGTCCGCGCTGCTCGTCCCCGTCAGCAGCCGATGCCCGCTCACCACCCGCGCCGCGATCGCCGCCCCCAGGCTGCCCACCCGCTCCCCGGGAGCCTCCGCCGCGGAGTCGTCGATCGGAAAGATCCGCGGGGCCCGCGACGTGGGCGACGCGGGCTCGGTGGACGGACTCCCATCGGGCGGGGTGGACGGACCCCCATACCTCACCCCGAACAGCGTCACCCGATCGTTGGAGAGCTGCGCCGCGTGGTGCACCGCGGCTGCCATCACCCGCCTTTCCGCGCCGGGCGCCACCGCGCTCTCCAGGCGGTGCGAGTAGGCCTGGGCCGCGATCTGCAGCGTCCGCAGCCGCTGCGTGCGCAGGCCCGCCCCCAGGCCCGGCGTCACGATCGCGTAGACCAGCACCAGCGCCGCGAACGTGATCGCGAAGAACAGCAGCGCCAGGCGGTTCTTGATCGAGTGCAGGCCGCGCGGGGTCTGCGCCCGCGCGCTCACCGCTCGTCGTCGCGGAAGCGGTAGCCCACCCCGCGCACCGTGAACAGGTACTCCGGCTCCTTCGGGTCGCGCTCCAGCTTCTCCCGCAGGTGGCGGATATGGACGTCGATCGTCCGCGGGTCGCGATACGCCGAGTCCCCCCAGATCCGTGACAGCAGCATGTCGCGCGTGAACACCCGGCCCGGGCTCAGCGCCAGTGCGCTGAGGATCTCGAACTCCACGAACGTCGTCTGCACGTGCTCCCCCGCCACCCTCACCGAGCGCTTGGCGAAGTCGATCGACAGCGCGCCCGCCTGCAGAGGCTCCTCGATCGGCTCCGCCGCCGTCGTCGGGGCCCCCATCTCCGCCCGCCGCAGCGCCGCTTTCACGCGCGAGCGGAACTCCCGCATCGAGAACGGCTTGGTGATGTAGTCGTCCGCGCCCAGCTCCAGGCCCAGCACCTTGTCGATCTCCTCCGCCTTCGCCGTCAGCATGATGATCGGGACCGCGCTGCTGGACCGCAGCCGCCGGCAGACCTCCAGGCCGTCGAGCTTGGGCATCATCACATCGAGCACCACCAGGTCGAAATGCCCCTCCGCGAAGCGGTTCAACGCCTCCCCGCCGTCTGATGCCTGCACCACCTCGTAGCCGTCCTTGCGCAGCGGATAGGACAGCAGCGTGAGAATCGCCCGCTCGTCGTCCACCAGCAGTATGCGCGAGGCGCGCTGAGCCATGTGCCGCACCGATTATGATCCCAGCTCACCGCGTGCTCAACGGACGTATCTATCGCGCGGCCTTCCTGCCGCTGCTCTTCGCCCTGGCGATCGCCGGGTTCTCGCTGACCGACCGCCCCGCGCCGCTGAGCTCGAGCCTTGCCCCCGACGCCTTCGAAGGCCCCCGGGCGTTCGCCGACCTGGAGCGCCTCGCCGCCCGCTTCCCCGATCGCCGTCCCGGCAGCCCCGGCGACGCCGAGTTCGCCGCCTACATCGCCGGCGCCATGCGCGGCCTCGGCAGCCCCCGCGCCGGCGGGTTCTCGGTCCAGACCCGCACCCTGCGCGCCCAGACCATCGCAGGCCGGCGCACCCTGCAGACCGTCATCGCCCAGCGCCCCGGAACGACCGGCGAGCGCCCCATCGTCATCCTCGCCCACCGCGACGCCGCCGGTCGCGGTGCCACCGCCGAGCTCTCAGCCACCGCCGTCCTGCTCGAGCTCGCCCGCATCTTCGCCGCCAGCGAGACCCAGCGCACCATCGTCCTCGTCTCCACCAGCGGCGGCTCCGGCGGCAACGCCGGCGCCGCCGACCTCGCCGCCCACATCCCCGGAGCCCCGGGCGGCGCCGACGCCGCCATCGCGCTCGGCGACCTCGCCGGCGCCCATGCCGGCCGGCCGTTTCTCAGCGGCCTATCCGACGACGCCGGCTTCGCCCCCCAGCTCCTCCAGCGCACGGTCGCCCAGGCCATCTCCCAGCAGGCCGGCGAACAGGCGCAGGCGCCGTCGTTCTTCACCGACCTCGCCCAGCTCACCTTCCCCCTCGCCGCCGGCGAACAGGGCCCGCTCGACGCCCACGGGCTGCCCGCCGTGCTCGTCCAGGCCGGCGGCGAACTGCCCCCGAGCGCCCGCCAAGCCGTCAGCGAGACACGCCTGCAGGCGCTCGGGCGCTCCGTGCTCGCCGCCGTCTACGCCCTCGACGCCGGGCCCGAAGCCTCCGGTGAAACGCGCGGCGAACTGCCCGTCGCCCGCAAGCTCCTGCCCATCTGGGCGCTGCGCCTCATCCTCGCCGCCCTCCTGCTGCCGCCGCTGCTCACCCTCGGCGACGCCCTCGCCCGCCGCCACCGCGAAGGCCGCAACGGCGCGATCGGGCGGTCGCTGGCGTGGGTCATCGCCTGCGGGGCCCCATTTCTCGCCACCGCCATCTTCGCCCTCTTCCTCGGGGCCATCGGCGTCTTCCCCGCGCCATACCCGCCCATCCCGCCCAGCGCGCTCGCCCTCAACGGCTCCTCGCTCCAGGCCGCAATCGCCGTCGCCCTCGTCCTGCTCCTCGCCTGGCTAGCCTGGCCGGCGCTCATGCGCCGGCTCTCGCTGACGCCACGGCCACCCTCGCCCCAAGCCGGGCTCGCCGTCCTGCTCGTCCTCGCCGCCCTCACCGTGCTCGCATGGGCGCTCGACCCGCTCACCGCGCTCCTCCTGCTGCCCGCCCTGCATCTCTGGCTTCCCTTCGCCGGCGGGGCACCCCAGTCGCCGCTCGCCCGGCGACCCGGGCTCTGGGTCCCCCTCGCCGTCGCCCTCGGCCTCCTGCCCCTCGCCCTGCTCGTCGCCTTCTACGCCGCCCACCTCCAGCTCGGGCTCGGCGGCGTCGTGCACACCGCCCTCCTCCTGCTCGCCGGCGGACGCGTCGGCCTCGGCGGCGCCGTCCTCTGGAGCATCGCCGCCGGCCTCCCCGTCGCCGCCCTGCTCGCCGCGCGCAGCGACCTCCCGCACCGCCCGCCGCCGATGCCCGACGGTCCCGACGACGGTCTGCCGGAGAGCGACCTCCTCCCGATCCGCGGGCCCCTCTCCTACGCTGGCCCTGGCTCGCTCGGCGGAACCGAGTCCGCACTGCGGCGCTGACCCACATCGTCAACCAGGCATGTCCGAGATCCTCTTCACACCCAGCTCATCCGGCCTCGACGGCAATCCGGCTCCCCAGCGCGGCCGCCGCCGCCGCGGGCGGCAGCGGCTGCTGCGCATGGCCTCCGTCCTGCTCGTCGCGCTCGGCGTCCTCGTCCTCCTCGACGCCGGCGTCACCCTCGTCTGGCAGGAGCCCCTCTCCGCGCTCTACGCCAAATTCCAGCAGGACCACCTCAAAGACGCCCTGCGCAAGATCGAACGCGCCCAGCCCTCCGCGTCCGAGCGGCTGCGCCTCGAGCGGCTCACCGAGCGCCGGCGGATCGCCTATCTCGCGCGCCGCCTGCGCCATCAGGCGCCACCCGGCAGCGCCGTCGGCGGCATCCACATCCCCCGCATCGGCGCCAACTACGTCGTCGTCTACGGCACCGGCACCGAAGAGCTCGAGCAGGGCCCCGGCATCTACACCTCGCACTCCTACCCCGGCGCCAGCTTCCCCGGCCTCGGCGGCACCACCGCCATCGCCGGCCACCGCACCACCTTTCTCGCGCCCTTCCGCAACATCGACGAGCTCCGCCGCGGCGATCGCATCCTGCTGGACATGCCCTACGCCCACCTCACCTACACCGTCACCGGCCAGCACTCCGTCAGCCCCTACGACGTCAACGCCGCCGTCCGCGACGTCGGCTACAGCCGGCTCGTCCTCTCCGCCTGCACACCCCCCTTCAGCGCCGCCGAACGTCTCCTGGTCTTCGCCCGCCTCACCCGCACCGTGCCCGTCGGCGCCGCCCTGCGCCCCGGGCCGACGGCTACCAGCGGTGCTCGAAGCCGGCCGGCTCGAGCTCGCGGCCGCCGAGCATCAGTCGCGCACCCGCCGGCCGCGCCGAGTCTGCCGCCGCCACCCGTCCGATCCACGTGACCTGAGCGCCGCCCGCCGCGCCCAGGGCGCGCTCCGCCGCCGACCGCGCCGCCGGCGGAAGGCACACGCAGAGCTCGTACTCTTCGCCGCTGCCCGCCGCCAGCTCCAGCGGGTCGAGGCCGAGCTCGGCCGCGATCTCGGGCACGCCCGGCGCCAGCGGCAACGCCTCCACATCGATCTCGAGCACCACCCCGCTCGCCTCCCCCACATGTCCCGCGTCCACGCCCAGGCCGTCGGAGACGTCGATCATCGCGCTCGCCCCGGCCGCCGCCAGCGCCCGGCCCTCGGCCAGGCGCGGCGTCGGACGCAGCACACGCTCCACCGCCGCCGCCGTGTGCTCCCCGCGGCGCGCCCCGCCCTCCAGCACCGCCAGGCCCGCCGCGGCGCCGCCGAGGCACCCCGTCACGCCCACCACGTCGCCCGGCCGCGCGCCGTCGCGGCCCACGACCCGCTCGTCCGCGTCCGCCCAGCCCACGGCCGTCACCGCGACCGTCAGCGCCGGCGCCGCCACCACGTCCCCGCCCGCGATCACCGCCGCCGTCGAGCGCGCCATCTCCGCCGCCCCCCGCATCAGCTCCACCGCCTGCTCCTCCGCCAAGCCCGGCGGCAGCCCCAGCGTCACGTACGCCTCGCCCGGCCGCGCCCCCATCGCCGCCAGATCCGACAGCGCCCCCGCCAGCGCCCGTTCGCCGACCTGCCGCGGCGTCGCCCAGCCGCCCGGCGTCGCGGAACCACGGGCTTCGCTTGCCCCGCCCTGTCCGGCCGAGCCGCCCTCCATGCGGAAGTGGACGCCGTCGATCATCGCGTCCACCGACGTCACGCAGAGCTCGCGCGCCCGCACCACGGCGGCGTCGTCGCCCACGCCACGCAGCACGCGGCCGCCGTAGCCTGCGCATCCGCCGTCCCCGCCCGTGCCTCCGCCTCCGCCCGCGCGGCCCCCGCCTGCGCATCCACCGCCCCCCGCGCGGCCCCCGCCGCTCCCGGAGCGCAGCTCCGCCGCGATGGCCTCGATCAGGGAGCGCTCAGCGATGCCGGTAGACGATCCGGGCGCGGTCGAGGTCGTAGGGGGAGAGCTCGCAGCGGACGCGATCGCCCGGGAGGATGCGGATCCTGAAACGCCGCATCTTGCCGGCGACATGCCCCAGCACCACGTGATCGTTGTCGAGCTTCACCCGGAACATCGCGTTGGGCAGCGCCTCGATCACCTCGCCCTCGAATTCGACCTTGTCTTCCTTTGCCACGGCTGAAACGTCCCTGGGTTGGATTTCGATCCCCAAACTACCAGCGTCAGCCCGGCGGGGCGGTGCCGCCGCCGGCTGGGCCCTGTCCGCCGCCCGGGCCGCCGGTCGGCGTCGCCGGTTCGTGCGAGGCTTCGGGGGCGCCCGCCGGCGAGCTCGGTTCGCGCGCCGTGCCCGGTCCCCCGGCCGGTTCGGTTGGCGTGGGCGCTTTCGGCTCCGGTGTCGCCGGTGTGTCGCCGGCGCCGGGTTCGCCGGCTTGCGCGCCGCCTTTGCCGGTGCCCGCCGGGCCCTGCCCTCGCTGTGCCCCGGCCTGCCCCGTGCCCTTCTTGACCCCCGGCGTCGGCGATACCGTGCCGACCAGCGGTTCCGGCGTCACCGTCGTCGGCGCCGAGTTGGCGAATTTGCCGAAGAACGGCTTGTATTCGATCGGTTCGGTCGGCTTTGGGAATTCGACGCAGTGGGTGCCGACAACCGCCGACATGTAGTCGTGCCAGATCTCCGCCGGCAGCGCCCCGCCGTGCTGCACTTCGCCGTGGACGTCGGTCATCGACACCCGTCTGTTCGGGTACCCCATCCACACCACCGTCGCGAATTCCGGGTTGTAGCCGTCGAGCCAGGCGTCGACGAATTCACTCGTCGTGCCCGTCTTGGCCGCCGTCGGGCAGCCGATCGCCGAGCGCACCGCGGTGCCGTCGAGGACGTTCTGATGAAGGATGTCCGTCTCCTCCGCCGTCACCCCGTCGCTGAGGACCTTCACGCGGTGCGGCTGTCCCCAGCTGGCGTCGACGTGGCCGTTGGGGAAAACGACCTTGGTGATCGCGATCGGCGTGTTGCGCCAGCCGCCGTCCGCCAGTGTCGCGTAGACGACCGCCATTTCCAGGGGCGTCACGCCGAGCGTCAGCCCACCGATCGATTCCGGCGGGTAGCTGCTGAGATGGGTCTTGACGCCCATCTTGTACGCCATTTCGGTGATCGTCTGCTCGCCCAGGTCGGCCGCCAGCTGCGCGTAGACCGTGTTGTCGGAGGTCAGCGTCGCCTGCACCAGGCTGATCGACCTGTTCAGCGACGTGCCCTCGAATGTGTGAACTTCCCACCCCGGATCGCTGGCGAGCCAGCCCTTGGGGAGGGTATGCGAGACGTAATAGGTGCTGTTCGGGTCGATGCCCCGCGACAGCGCATCGGCGAGGTCGATCGCCTTGAACGTAGATCCCGGCTGGCGGTGGCCTTCGGAGGCGAGGTTGAACTGCGACTGCTCGTAGCTCTCGGACTCCGCCATCGCCTCGATGTCGCCGTTGTGGGGGTCCAGCGTCACGATCGCCGACGCCGGGTCTTCGGGCTCGTCGAGCACTTCCGCGATCGCCGCATGCGCCTCTTCCTGCATGTGCAGGTTGAGCGTCGTATACACCTTCAGGCCACCTTCGTCGACGCGCCTGTGCCCGTAGCGCTGAATCAGCTGCTGGCGGACGTATTCGAAGAAGAAGCCTTCGCGGCGTTCGGAGTAGAAGTAGCCCCGCCTCAGCTCCAGCCCCGCGTGTTCGGCCGCCGCCGCCTGCGCCGCCGTCACATAGTGCAGTTCGGCCATCTTGTGCAGCACCTCGTCGCGCCGTTCCCGGGCCGCCGCCGGATAGAGGAACGGGTTGTACTCCGAGGGCGCCTGGGGCAGCCCCGCCAACAGCGCCGCCTGCTCGAGGTCCAGTTGGGCCGCCGGTTTGTCGAAGAAGATCCGCGACGCCGCCTGCACCCCGATCGCGGTCTGCCCCCCCAGCGTCCCATAGGGGACGCTGTTCAGGTAGCTCGTCAGGATCGAGCGCTTGCTGTGGCGCTTCGCGTATTCCAGCGCCAGCTTGGCCTCCGTGATCTTCTGGCGCAACGTATGTTCGTCGCCTCCCAGATAGAGGTTGCGCATCAGCTGCATCGTGATCGTCGACGCCCCCTGCAGCGCCTGGCCATCGCTGACGTCCCTGACCGCCGCCCGCACGATCCCCGTGAAGTCGACGCCGTCGTTTTTGTAGAAGCGCTGGTCCTCGATCGCGACCGTCGCGTCTCTCAACACCGCCGGGATCTCGCTCCAGCCGATCGGCGAGCGCAGCTCGTCGGACTGGATGAACCCCAGGCGCTGCCCGTCGGCGGCGAACACCTGCGAGGGTGTGCCCAGCTGCAGCGCGTGCCGTTCGCTCAGGCTCGGCGCCGAGTCCGCCACCGCCAGCACATAGGCCACGGCGCCGAAGATCGCCAGCAGAAGCGCCACCGAGAGCGCCCCCAGGCCCGTCAGCAGGGCGCGGGAGCCTCCGCTGTGGCGATGACGTCGCTTGCGTGCTTGCCGGGACACCTGCCGCGAGATTACCGCTCGCAAGTGTGATTTCCTGCCGATCATGGCCCACGGACCCGTTGCCGATCCACGCCTGGCCCGGGCGGCGGCGTCCGTCGGCTCGGAGGCGTCTGCCGGCGGGGAGGTGTCCGCTGGCGGGGAGGCGTCTGCCGGCGGGGAGGCGTCTGCCGGCGGGGAGGCGCTCGGGCGCGCCGCCGGGGCCCGTACCCGGGGATGGCGATGGTTGGCGCTGCGCCGACCGTCGCCCACCGCGGCCCAGCTGCAGGCGATGCGAGACACCTGGCTCGCCCTGTGGACCTCGCGGCTTTTGATCTGGGTCGCCGGTGTCGGCGCCGTGCTCGCCTTCGGCCTGGCCCGGCTGCACGACGTCTTCCACCCGCCGCACGTCACCAGCGGCTTCGGCTGGCTCGGCGACCTCCTCGCGGCCCCCGCGGCGCGCTGGGACGGCGCCTGGTATCTCGTCATCGCCCACTACGGCTACGCCCCCGAACTGGCCGCCTACGGTACCGCCTCGCGGGCGGCCTTCTTCCCGCTCTACCCCCTCGGCCTGCGGCTGCTCTCGGACACCGGCCTGCCGGCGGTGGCGGCGGGCATCGCGCTCTCCCTCCTCGCCTTCGCGGCGGCCCTCTACGGCATCCACCGGCTCACCTCCCTGGAACTGGGGCGGCTCGGCGGCGGGCGGCTTGGCCGCGAACGTATCGGCGGCGACGTCGCGCAGCGTCTCGGCGGCGACGCGCCCCGCCTGGCCGTGCTGGCGGTGGCGCTCTCGCCGATGGCCTTCTACTTCTCGGCGATCTACTCCGAGTCCCTTTACCTCGCGCTCTCCGTCGGCGTCTTCTGGTCCGCCCGCCAGGGCCGCTGGGCATGGGTCGGGGTGCTCGGCGCCCTGGCGAGCGCGACGCGCAGCGCCGGGCTCGTCCTGCTCGTTCCGGCGGCGCTCCTCTACCTCTACGGGCCGCGCGCCGACCGGCCGCCCGACGGGCAGGAGGAGATACTCGTTTTCGGAGGTGTGTGCGCGCGCGTACGCGCGCGGGCGCGCGCGGGCGCGCACACCCCGCAAATCGTCAAGACACTCCGTTCCGTCGTCAAGACACTCCGTCCCCGCTACCGCCCGCGCCTCGACGCCCTCTGGCTGCTGCTGCTGCCCCTCGGCGTAGTCGCCTACATGGCCTACCTCGCGCTCGCCGGCGGGAGCGCCCTGATGCCGTTTCACGCCCAGGAAGTCTGGAACCGCGAATTCGCCGGGCCCTACGTCGCGGTCTGGGACGGCGCCCGGGCGGCCTTCGACGGGCTGCGCCAGCTGCTCTCGTTCCAGCGCCGGCACATCTACTTCCGGCTCGCCGGCGGCGACCCCTTCGTCGACGCCTGGCACAACCTGATGCTGTTCGCCTTCCTGCTCGCCGCGGTGCCGGCGCTCGTGGGCGTCCTGCGGCGGCTGCCGCTGGCCTACGGGGCGTATGTCGTCTCCGCCCTGGCCCTGCCCCTCTCCTATCCCGTCGCGGCGCAGCCGCTGATGTCGCTGCCGCGGTTCGAGGTCGTGCTGTTCCCGTTGTTCATCTGGCTCGGGGCGTGGCTCGCCGAGCGGCCCCGGGCGCGGCCGCTGGCGCTGGGGATCTCGGCGCTGCTGCTCGTCGGCTTCGTCGGGCAGTTCGCGACGTGGCACTGGGTCGCCTGACGGTGGCGCCTGGTCCCGCCGGGCGGCCCCGCTCCATGCCGTCGCGCCCCGCCCGGGGCGAACGGCGGACGTGGGGCGAACGGCGGATGCGGGGCGAACGGCGGACGTGGTCGTGATAAGCGCGGAAGGCGCTCTGGGGCGGGGTCTGCGCGTGGTCCTGCTCGACGGCCTGGGGACCCTGCTGTCGCTGGCGCCGCCCGCCGCGGAGCTCGCGCGGGGTCTGCGCGAGCGCTACGGCCTGCGCCTGGAGGCGGGCGACGCCGAGCGGGCGTTAGCGGCGGAGATCGACTACTACCGGGCGCATCACCACGAGGGTCGCGACGAGTCCACGCTCGCCGAGCTGCGGGGTCGCTGCGCCGCGGTCCTCCGCGCCGCCCTCCCCGAGGCGGTCGCGGCCGCCCTCGACGAGGCTCAGCTGAGGGGTGCGATGCTCGACGCGCTGCGCTTCTTCGCCTACCCCGAGGTGCCCGCCACGCTGGGCGCCCTGCGCCGGCGGGGACTGGAGCTGGTGGTGGTGAGCAACTGGGACGTCTCGCTGCCGGCGGTGCTCGCCGACCTCGGTCTGCGCGAGCTCCTCGACGGGGTCGTGACCTCGGCGGAGGTCGGCAGGCCCAAGCCCGACCCGGCGATCTTCCGCGCCGCCCTCCGCTTGGCCGGGGCGTCGCCGGCGCAGGCCCTGCACGTCGGCGACTCGCCCGAGCTCGACCTCGCCGGGGCCCGGGCGGCGGGGATCTCGGCCGTGCTGCTCGATCGCTCCGGGTCGCATCGGGCGCTGGGTCCGGAGGCTCCCGGGGTGCCGGTCATCGCCTCACTGGCCGATCTGCTCGCCTAAGCTCGCCCTGTGGAGTCTCCGGGGATCATGGGCGCGTCGACGCCGACACCGCCGGCGCCTACGCCGCACCCGCGGCCTCGGTGGTCCGGCGGCTGGCCGTGGTGGACGGCGCCGCTGGCGCTCCTCGGCGGCCTCGTGCTGGCGGCCGTGGGGGCGCTGATCGTCGACATCCCGGCGGCGATCTTCGGCGTGCACGTCACCTCCTCGCACATCCCGGGGGGACTGGAGATCGTGGACACCGTCATCCAGGACGCCGGCTTCGTGCTTGCCGCCGTCCTCTGCGCCGGGCTCGGCGGGCGCATGGTGCGCGCCTGGCAGTTCGGCCTGCGCCCGCCCCGGGTGGGCTGGCGGCGGGCGGCGCTGGCGATCGTGGTGCTCGTGATCGCATTCCTGATCTTCAGCGCCGTCTGGGCGGCGGTCCTGAGCTCGAACGCCAAAGACAAGGTCCTCGAACAGCTCGGCACCAACGAAGGCACGGCGCTGCTGCTGGCCAGCGCGCTGCTGACATGCGTCGTCGCCCCGATCTGCGAGGAGTTCCTGTTCCGCGGGTTCATCTTCACGGCGCTCTCCAGCTGGCGCGGGCCGTGGCCGGCGGCGGTGCTCACGGGACTGCTCTTCGGCGGCGTCCACGCCGGCTCGGCGCCCGCCGTCGACCTCCTGCCGCTGGCGGCCCTCGGATTCGGGCTGTGCCTGCTCTACCGCTACAGCGGCTCGCTTTACCCCTGCATGATCGCCCATTCGCTCAACAACTCGTTGGCGTTCGGGGGGCTCGAGGAATGGGGCTGGCAGATCCTCGTGCTGATGCCCGTCGCGCTGGTCGCGATCGGTTTGATCGTGCTCGGCTTCAAGCGGATCGGGTTGATCGTGCCCCCGCCGCCGGATTCGCCGGGGGCGGTCCTAGCATCGGAGGCGTGATCTCGCCCCCCGCGTCCCCTCCTCCCGCGGCGCCGGTCGCGGCGCAGATGACGATCAGGACCGGCGCCGGTCATGGCTCGGTGCCGTTTGCGCTGGTCGGCGAGCGGCTCGTCGTGCGGGGCGCGGTGACGCCCTACGTCGCCGGCCAGAGGGTGACGGTTCACTTTGTCCTGGACGGTCGCGACGTGGCCTCCCGGACCGCGACCGTCGCCTCTTCCCCCGGCGGCAGGGGACGCTTTCGCGTGACCTACGCGAGCCGGCGGCCGGGACTGCTCGGCGTCGCCGCGACGCACGCCGCGACGCCGCAGCTGACGGCGCTGGCGGCGCACGCGCGCGATCTGCGGGTCGTCCCCGCGGACATGCGCGAAGGCGCCCGCGGGCCGGGCGTCTGGGTGCTCCAGGAGCGTCTGGGCGCGCTGCACTACGCGGTGCCTCACGACGGGGTCTTCGACGAAGGGACCGGCCAGGCGGTGATCGCCTACCGCAAGCTCAACGGGCTCGCCCGGGTGCCGACGGTCGACGCCCGGGTGCTGCGTCTGCTGCAGCGCGGCGCCGGGCGCTTCCCGGTGCGCTTCCCCCGTCAGGGCCGGCACGTCGAGGCATCGCTCTCCCGGCAGGTCCTCGCCGAGGTCGAACCCGGCGGGCGGGTCCACCGGATCTACACGATGAGCTCCGGCAAGCCCTCGACGCCGACCGTCCTGGGGCAGTTCCGGGTCTACCTGAAGACGCCCGGCGTCAACTCCGAGGAGATGTTCGACTCCAACTACTTCATCCGCGGCTACGCCATCCACGGCTACCCCGAAGTCCCGACCTACGCCGCCAGCCACGGCTGCCTGCGGGTGCCGAACGCGGACGCCCCGGCGATCTTCGGGTGGGTCAGGCTGGGGACGCCGGTCGACGTCTACCAGTGACGCTCGGGTCGTCGCCCGTCGCCCGTCGCCGGTCGCCCGCCGGGCGGGGCGAGACGGAGGCTCTTGCGAGCCGCATCGGGTGTGACGCCGGAGCCCGCGACTACACGCGCAGGCGCATCAGCCGTGTGAGATAGCCGACGCCGATGCCGTAGACGACGAGCGCCAGGAGTGTGCCGACGCCGCGGATCACCCACTGGCTGGTGTCGCCGGCGGTGACGCCGGAGAACGGCGAGGTGAGCCGTTCGGCGGCTTCGTCGATCGTCTTGTGCAGGGTGCTCTCGTGCGAGCGTCTGTGCGGGGTCGGGCGGGCCGCGACGCCGTTGTTGGTGCCCAGCACCGCATTCTGGGCGCCGCTCGAGGCGCTGCCGGTCTGTTCGACGACGAACAGCGCGAACGAGGCGAGCACGACGAGGCAGGCCAGACGCGAGGCGAGGCGCAGCACGGTGGTCAAGGGCGTCAACATGCGGCGGTCTCAGTCGCTCTGCGGTCGGACGTCGGGATCGTGGATGAGGTCGGCCAGGGCTGGATCGAGCGGAATCGAGCTAGATTAGATCCCGCCGTGGACGCCTTGGCCGAATCGACGAGTGATCTGCAGGCCGCCCGCGCGCGGCTCCTGGCCGACCTGCGCGAGCACGCCCTGGTGATCGGCGAGGTCACGCTGACCTCGGGACGCAAAGCCGCCTACTACGTCGACGCCAAGCGCGCGATCCTCCTCTCCGAGGCATTCGCGGCGCTGGGCGTCCTCATCGCCGACGCGGCGCGGTCCTGCGCGGCGACCGCCGTCGGCGGGGTCCCGGTCAGCGCGATCCCCGTCGCCTGCGCCGCGCTCGCCGCCGGCTTCCCCCGGCGGGCGTTCATCGTGCGCAAAGAGCGCAAGGAGCACGGGCTGCAGCGCTGGATCGAGGGTCCCGAGCCGCAGCCCGGCGAGCGCTGCCTGCTGGTCGAGGACGTCGTCACCACCGGCGGGTCGACGATCGAGGCGCTGGAGCGCGTTCGCGGCGAGGGCATCGAGATCGCCGGTGTCGCATGTGTGCTGGATCGCCTCGCCGGCGGCGGCGACGCGATCCGGGCGGCGCTCGGCGGGGCCCCGTACTTCCCGCTGTGCACCATCGACGAGGTCTATCCCGAGCGGCCCGACAGGTGACACGGGCCGGCGCGGCACCGGCCGGCGTGACGATCCGCGACGCCCGGCCCGGGGACGTGCCGGAGCTGCTCGCGATGTTCGCCGAGCTCGCCGAGTACGAGCACCTCACGCACGAGCTGAGGGCCACCGAGGAGCGGCTCGCCGACGCTCTCTTCGGCGATGCCCCGGTCGCACGGGCGCTGATCGCGCAGGACGGCGAGGGGGCCGAGGCCATCGGCTATGCCCTGTTCTTCCCGACGTTCTCCAGCTTCCTCGCCAGCGCCGGGGTGTGGCTGGAGGATCTCTTCGTCCGGCCCACGCATAGGGGGCGCGGCGTTGGGCGGGCGCTGCTCGCCGCCGTCGCCGCGGGCGTCGACGAGCGCGGTGGCGGGCGCCTGGAATGGGCGGCGCTCGACTGGAACGAGCCCGCGCTGCGCTTCTACCGCGGGCTCGGGGCGCGCACGATGGGGGAATGGGTCACCCACCGCCTCGCCGGCGAGGAGCTCGCCCGGGTCGCCGCGGAGGGTCGCGGCGGCGCGGACGCCGAGGGCGGGAGGGGCGCCGCCGGGCGGTAGGCTTGGACGGGGTCCGTTGAGGGCCGCGCCCTCGTAGTCCAATGGATAAGACAACCGCCTCCTAAGCGGTGGATCCAGGTTCGACTCCTGGCGGGGGCATTTGGGCGTGCTACGCCGTGGCAGTGGCGTGTTTCTACGCGAGCGCGTACAGCGTCTCGGGGGATGCGCAGGACCCAGTTCTCGCGTAGCTCGGCCTGATGCGCCTTCGCCTCATTCTTCTCCGTCGCCCTCTTCGTTGCTACTCCCGCTCTCGCCGCCGTGGCTCGAGCAGGCCCTGGAGATGCCACCGGCGTGGCTGTAGGTACCGTCGGAGCATTCGCCGATCGTTCCTTCCTCGCTTTCGAAGCTCCCGATACACCGATGTTCTTCGCAGAACTTGCTATCGGTCGCGTGGCTCGACGAGCCCAGTTCATCTTCTCCGCTGCCCGTATTGGAAGACGGTTCCGCTGCCGCCACGGTTGTCGTTTGGTCACCGTCCGGATGTGGACGTGCACATGTACCACAGTGTGTGTAACAGTATGTGCAGGGTCTACGCTTTAGGCATGTCGCCGAAGGACAAGCGCCAACTCGCTCGTGAGCATCTCCAAGCTGCGCAGACCGCTGTGGAGGAGGAGCGGGTCAACGACGCGATCAATGCCCTGTTCTACGCGGGCGAGGCCGCAGTGGTCGCGCTTGCCGACGAGCACGAAATCGATACGAAGAAGCATCACGGACTGAAGGCCGACGCGGCCGGCGAGCTTCACAAGAAAGGCGTGCTCGCCTACGACTTCGGCGCCACCCTACGGATTCTGAATCAGGCAAGAAAGGATATCTGGTACGAGGGCGAGGAGCCGGAGCTCGACGGCGATTTGGAGGATCTGGTCGCCCGGGTGGAGGAGCTCGTGGAGGCCGCGGAGGCGATCGGATGAGCGCACTTCGACTCTGCGAGCAGCTATCCGACCTCGGGTGGGATCGGCGAACGCGAGAGGATCGCGACCGTGCAGGGCGCTACCAGACGCCTGAGCAGCGGGCCATCACGGCTATCGTGATGAGTCGAGCGATCGCCATGGGAGCTTCGGGATTTGCCCTGACGGGCTCGACGGCTCGCAAGCGACGCACGGCCATCAGCGATCTCGACTACCACGTCATCGGTCGCCGTCCGGACGTGAGCGATCTGCCTGGTGATCTGGACGTAATCGCCACGAGTGAGGCGCGCTTCCGCAGCCGCCTGATCGACGGAGACGACTTCGCGCAGTGGACCCTGCGCTGCGGTTGCGTCCTTCATGACAGCGGCCCGATGCGCGACGGCGTGCGCCTCGTCGTGGAGATGGACCTGTGGCCGAACGCCCAGCGCAAGCTTGACAGCCTTGACATCCATCGCGCCGAGGTCGAGCGCCTTATCCACATGGGCGACCAGGACGCCGCACACGAACAGCTCCGGGCGATGCTCACGACAGCGGCTCGAGGGCTGCTGCTCCAGGCACGGATCTTTCCGCTCGCGAGAAAGGAGCTGCCAGCGCAACTCGAACGAGCCGGATATGGCCCACTAGCCCGGATCCTGGATCGCATGATCCACGTCGCGCCGCAGCTCGATGAGCTTGAAGGCGGGTTGCAGGTCCTTGACGCGACGCTTGATACCGAGCGGGTACGGTTGTCCGCCTGATTCTCATTACGCGCGGGTGCAAGTCCGGCGGCTGGCCGCTTCGCTCGACCGCCAGCTCGCAGACCCGAGGCAACCATGTTCCCGACGCGCACCTCGCGGCCCTGATGCGCCAGCACGGCGTCCGGGTGATCTACACCCACGACAGGGATTTCCGTCGCTACGACGGCATCGAGCCGCGGGACCTCTCGGCGTAGGCCCCGTCTGCCTCCTCGGTTCCGGGCGAGCCCGGCCCTCCTTGCTATTGCTAGGGGCCGTGCTCGCGGGCAGCCACACCAGACATGACTGACTCCGCGGCCGCCCCCAGTCGCGCCCGCCGCCGGCTGATCCTCGCGATCTGCTGCATGAGCCTGCTGATCGTGGGCCTCGACAACACGATCGTCAACGTCGCCCTGCCCTCGATCGGACGTGACCTGAAGGCGCCCGTCACCGGCCTGCAGTGGACCGTCGACGCCTACACGCTGGTGCTCGCCAGCCTCTTGATGCTCGCCGGCTCGACCGCCGACCGCATCGGTCGAAAGCGCGTCTTTCAGGTTGGCCTCGGGCTGTTCGCCCTCGGCTCGCTGCTGTGCAGCCTGGCGCCAAGCCTGGGCTGGCTGATCGCCTTTCGCATGCTCCAGGCCGTCGGCGGGTCGATGCTGAACCCGGTTGCGATGTCCATCATCCGCAACGTCTTCGCCGACGCCCGCGAGCGCGCCCAGGCGATCGGCATGTGGGGCGCCACCGTCGGCTTCAGCATGGCGCTCGGTCCCGTCGTCGGCGGGGCCCTCGTGCAATCCGTGGGCTGGCCCTCCATCTTCTGGATCAACGTCCCCATCGGCCTCGCCGCGCTGGCGTTGACGGCCCGCTTCGTGCCGGAGTCCCGCGCGCCACGCCCGCGACGGATCGACCCGGTTGGCCAGGTGCTCGTGATCGCCTTCCTCGCGTCGCTCACCTACGCCATCATCGAGGGACCCTCGCACGGCTTTCTCTCGACCGAGATCCTCGGCCTCTTCGCCCTCGCCGCCGCCGCCCTCGTCGCGCTGCTCCTGTACGAGTCCCGCAGGCGCGAGCCGCTGCTCGAACTGCGCTTCTTCCGCAGCGTGCCCTTCTCCTGCGCCAGCGCCACCGCCGTCGCCTCCTTCGCCGCGCTCGGCGGCTTCCTCTTCCTCAACACCCTCTTCCTGCAGGAGATCCGCGGCCTCTCGGCTCTCGACGCCGGGCTCTACACGCTGCCCATCGCCGCCATGACCGTGCTCTTCGCTCCCATCTCCGGCAGGATCGTCGGTCGTCGCGGGCCGCGCATCCCGCTGCTCGTCGGCGGGCTCGGCATCGGGCTCGGCGGGGCCCTGATGACCGGGCTCGGCGCCCACACCTCGCCGGTCTCGCTCCTGCCCGCCTACATCGTCTTCGGCATCGGCTTCGGCACCGTCAATCCCCCGATCACCAACACCGCCGTCATGGGGATGCCACCGGCCCAGGCCGGCGTCGCCTCGGCGGTGGCCTCGACCTCCCGGCAGGTCGGGCAGACGCTGGGGGTCGCCCTCCTCGGCGCCATCGCCGCCGCCGGGGTGGGCAGGGTAGGCCTCGGCTTCGTGCAGTCCAGCCAGCCCGCCTGGTGGCTCGTCGCCGCCTGCGGCGCCGTCGTCTTCGCCCTCGGCCTGCTCGGCACCAGCGCCTGGGCGGGCGACACCGCCGAGCGAGTCGCCGCCGAGTGCGTCCAAGAGGAAGCGCCCAAGGCGCCGGAGCCCGAGCTGGCGCGGGCGTGACCACGCCTGAGGGGATGCGCCGCTGAGCTGCCCTGCCCGCTGGGCTGCCCCTGCCCGCTGGGCTGCTCCTGCCCGCTGAGCTGCTCCTGCCCGCGGGGCTGAGCAGGGCGCCGAGCCGACCACCTCCCCCGGCCACTACGTGGCCGACTCGCCCTCCTCGCCGGCTGCCTCCGCGTCGTCGCCCTCGTAGAGCGACTCCCGCGCCAGCTCCTTGCCTCGGCGGGTCCAGAGGGCGATCTCGAGCAGGTCGCCGCCGTAGTCGTCGGGTGCGAGCAGCGTGAAGCGGTTCTCGATCAGCTCGCACTGGTCAACCGTGAGGCCGCCCAGCTCGCCCGTCACGATCGCCCCGCCCGGCATCAGCGGGCGGCCCCAGACGAGCGTCATCGCGGCGACGCCGCCGTGGTGGCCGCGCCAGCGTCCCAGGGCCTCCTCGCAGAGGTCGAGCTTCCACTCCGGGTTCGCCTCCGCCGTGTCCGCCGTGAAGTCCGCCTCGGCCGTCAGCTCGGCCGGCTCGCCGCCCTCCTCGCCTGGCGCGAGAAAGCGCACGTAGCCATACAGCTCGTAGCCGCCGCTCGTCAACGACGTCGCCGGGACATAGGTTCGCCCGTGCCAGCTGCGGTCCGGGTACCAGAGGATCTCGCCAGGCTCGCCGAGGTCCTCGGGTGCGTCGTCCAATCCACGCCACGCCGCCAGCAGCTCCTCGCCCAGGCGCTCCGCCCAGCGCCCGTAGGGCAACGCCTCCTGGGGGGGCTCCGCGGCGAAGCGGGGGAGAAAGCGCTGCTCGGGCGGCACAGCAGGGCAGCCTAACGCGGGTCGCGCCCGCCGGGCGCGACGGGCCATGCTCCGCGCCCAGGCGCGGCCGGTCTACCGGCGCGGCCCGAGTCCTCCGGGCGCGGCCCGAGTCCTCCGTGGTCGCCCCTACAGCTCCACCAGCAGCGTCACCGGGCCGTCGTTGACGGATTCCACCTCCATATGCGCTCCGAAGACCCCTCGCCGTGCCCCGATCTGGGCGCAGAAGCGCTCGTACAGCGGCTCCGCCTCGGCGCCGCCCGCGGCCCGGGCGAAGCTCGGGCGATTCCCGCGGGCCGTGTCCCCATAGAGCGTGAACTGGCTCACGCAGAGGATCTCGCCATCCTCTCCGAGCGGCTCGTTCATACGGCCCTCGGCGTCCTCGAAGATCCGCAGCGCCCGCACCTTCGCCGCCAGCCGGTCGGCCTCCGCCTCGCCGTCGTCGTGGGTGATCCCCAGCAGCACCAGCAGGCCCGGGCCTATCGCCGCCACCGTCTCGCCCTGCACCCGCACCGCCGCGCGGGACACCCGCTGCACTAGGGCCCGCACCGCTACCCCCTGCCCTCGTCCGCCGCCGCGACGCCGCCGTCCGCCTCCGCGACGTCGTTGCCCACCGCCGCGGCGGTTCCCTCGTGGGCCCGCATTGCGGGTTACGCCGCCCGCAACCGGGAAGCGGCGTCCTCCGGTGCCACGATGTTCAGGTTCACGCCCGTCGACAGCTCCAGTCCCGCCAGGTGGGTGAGTCGCGGCATCACGTCGATCCGCCAGCAGAAGTGCTCGGCCCCGCGCGGCGCCGTCCTGATCCACAGGTTCAACGGCGGGCTGCACCCCAGGTGGCGCGCCAGCCGGCGCAGGCCGTCGTGCAGCAGAGCCGCCCCCGTCGGCCCCTCGTCCTCGAACCGCGCCCGCGGGCGCCGCGGCGCGAGCATCAGCTGGAAGGGCACCCGTGAGCCGAAGGGGGCCAGCAGCACCGCGTCGTCGTCGATCGCCACCACCCGCTCGCGCAGGCGGACCTCCTCGGCGAGCAGATCCTCCAACAGGCTCTGGCCCATCGTGCGGGTCGCGTAGGCGCCGAAGCGCTCCCGCTCGCGGGCGACGTCGGCGGGCACGAAGTCCAGCGCATACAGCTGAGCGTGGGTATGGGGCAGCGAGGCGCCGGCCTCGCGGCGCTCGTTGACGATCAGCTGCACGTAGGAGCTGTCGGCGTGTGCCCGCATCCGCTCCCGCCAGACCTCCATCGCCGCCGCCACCTGCTCCGCCGGGAGGTCCGCCAGCGAGAGCACCGGCTGGGGGCCGTTGACGATCACCTCGTGCGCCCCCGTCGCCGGCAGCGCCGTGAACAGGCCGTCGGCGCTCGGCGAGCCCGTGAGGCGCTGCGGGCCGGCGAAGCGCTCGGCGTAGGCGGCGTCGCGCCCGCCGCCGCCGGACAGCCGGAGGTTCCCGCCGCCGCCCCGCTCCGGGGCCCCGCCGTCCGCCTGGACCTGGGCCGCCGGTGTCAGCGCGGGGTATAAGTTGGGCACCACCCGCACCGTCCAGCCGGGCGAGTCGGCCGGCCCGCCGCCGGGGCGCAGGGCATAGATCTCGGGAGGCGTCCGATCCTCGTGACCCTCCGCGAACGGGTCCCGCTCGACGTCGATCGGGGCGGCCTCACCGCATGTCGGCGCGCCGCCGGGGCGCCGCGAGCGCTCGCCGGCGACGATCGTCCTGTGTCCGCTGAGCGGATCCACGCGTACCTCGGGCATCGCCGCAGAAGGGTGCCACAAGACGGGCACTTCAACACCGCCTCCCCTTGCTATATCCTGGAGGGGGTGTCGGGGCCGGGTTGCCCTGACACGCCTGGGAGTCAGCCGGCATGGGTCGGCGCTCTGAGCCCGCCGAGTCCCATTCTGCGGCGCTCCGTCTCGAAGTCCAGAGCCTCATGGCCGAGTCCACCCAAGCGGCCCTCGCGGTCGCGTCCATTCCAAGCTCCGCCGATATCGAGCGTGCGGAGAAGTTCGCCCATGAGCGATTCCTGCACGACGGGGAGGACCCCGAGGTCGTCCTCGCGCCGGGCTGCGCCAGGCGGCGGGCGCTCGACGCCGCGCTGCTCGAGATCGCCGAGAAGACGAAATACCCCTCGACGGCGTGGCGTCGCGAGTTCTCGCTCCTGCTCGGCCTCGAACGGCTGCTGTCCGACGACGAGCCCCGCCTGCGCGACGGCACCGTGCTTTCCGCGCACCAGGTCGACGCCCTCTCCGGCACCCTGACGGCGCTGCTCGCCGAGGCCGAACGCAGCGCCGGCAACGGCAACGGGCGCCCCGCCGCGATGGCTTCCCCCGAGCTGCTCGCCTCGGCGGCGATCTTCGGCGTCGACGCCGACAACGGCGCCGCCGAGCCCGGCGCGGCGCAAGCAGGCGGGACGAGTGCCGCGGCGGAGGTGGCCGAGGACGGCGGCCGGCTGGCCTCCGACGAGCCCGAGGAAGAGGACGACGAGGACGACGACTACCCAGAGGAGGACGACGACGAGTCGGCGGAGTTCGCCCGCGCCCCCCGCGAGGAGCCCGAGGACGACGAGGATCTCGACGACGAGGACGACCTCGAGCCCCTGCCAGAGGACGAGGGCGAAGGCGGCGAGGCAGAGTCCGAGGACGACGACGGCGAGGAGCCGCGCGACTGGGTCGACGAGGATGAGGAGGAGGTCGCCGACCAGCCCGAGGACCCCAACGCCGCCAAGCGCTTCTGGTTCGAGCACGCCACCGGCGCCGGCAAGACGGTCGCCGCGCTGGGCTTCGTCGAGGCCTCCCAGACGGGCGGCGTCCTGATACTCACCCACCGCCGCAACCTCGTCGACCAGTTCCTCGGCGAGCTCCGCCAGCGGGGCTACTCGCAGCGCATCAGCCGCCCCCTCTACGCCGGCGAGGACTCCACCCGCGGCCCGGTCTCCGTCGAGACATACCAGTGGTTCGTCCGCAACGCCGGGCGGATCTCCAGCGCCTACACCATCGTCATCTGCGACGAGGCCCACACCGCCCTGGGTGAGAAGACGAGTGGCGCCATCCGCGCCTGGACAGGCCCCATCTTCATCGGCATGACCGCCACCGGCGCCCTGATCGCGCGCCACGTCACCGACCTCTTCCCGACCCAGACATCCCGCTTCGACCTCGCCCAGGCCGCCCGCCGCGGCGTCATAGCGCCGCTGCGCTGCCTGCGCATATCCCCCGGCACCGGGGTCCGCACCATCGCCAAGGTCCCTTTGCGCCGCGGCGAAGTCGACACCGAGTTCGACCAGGAGCAGCTCGCCGAGCTGCTCGACCAGCAGCCCTTCAACCTGGCCATGGCCAACCTCTACAAGACCCGCTTCAACGGCGTCCCCGGCGTCGTCTACGCCGCCGGCGTCCAGCACGCCTACAACCTCGCCGAGGCCTTCCGCGCCGAAGGCATCAAGGCCCAGGCCGTCTCCGGCGAGACCCCCAAGCGCGAGCTCGCCAGCGTCCTCGCCCGCTACGAGCGCGGCGACGTCGACGTCCTCATCAACGCCCAGCTGCTCGCCGAGGGCTGGAACAGCCCCCGCGCGACCGTCTGCGTGCACCTCGCCCCGACCGCCTCCAAGCGCATCTACCAGCAGCGCGTCGGCCGCGTCACCCGTCGCCACCCCGGCAAGGAGGCCGGCCTGGTCGTCGACTTCGTCCACCCCGCCACCAAGCACGACGACCCCGTCGTCACCCTGCACTCCCTGCTCGACCGCGACGTCTACCGCGGCGGCGCCATCGTCGTCGGCCCCGTCCGCCGCGGCCGCGGGCGGCGGATGCGCGTCGAGCGTCGCGTCCTGCCGGTCTGCGCCGACGAGGAGCGCCGCGTCCAGGTCTTCGAACGCGAGCTCTGGCGGATCGCCGTCGAGAACCTCGACTACGGCGAGCGCCACGTCTGGGCCGCCCTCGCCGGCGCCCGCGTCACGCCCGCCGGCTGGCGCCGCGCGCGGGCCATGCTGCACTTCGACCGCGGCGGCGAGCTCAAGACAGGCTTCCTGCTGAGCGCCATCAAACGCAACAACAACTCCCAGCTGCGCCTGCGCGCCCTCACGGACATCGCCGCCGGCCGCGACCCCGACGCCTTCGACACCGCCATCGACGTCATCGGCGGCTGGTCACGCGAGGACCGCCGCGAGGCCTCCAAGATCATGCTGCGCGCCCTCGTCGAGCGGCGCATCGGCCGCCGCGACCAGGCCAGCGCCTGGATCTGGCGCCTGGCGGAGTACACCCGCGAGCTGCACGAGGAGTACGCCGTCCAGCGCTGGCCCGAGACCAAGCGGCTGCTGGGACTGCTCGTCAACTCCTCCGGCGGCGCCCACGCCCGCAACGCCCGCCGGCTGATACACGCCGCCCGCAAGCAGGACCGGCGACTGGCTGCCGCCCTGCTCGCCGCCGCGTTGGCCCACACCCCCGAGGCCGAGGAGGCGCTGCGCGGCGCCCGCACCCGCATGGCGCGCAAGCCGCCCGCCCTCGCCCGCGAGCTCCTGCGCAACTTTCCCAAACGCCGGGCGCGGGGCAGCAAGCGCCGCCGCAAGGGTGGCCACAAGGCGGGTGGCGCCGCCAAGCCCGCTGCCGGCGCCGCGGATGCCCGCGCCGATGCCGACACCGGCGCCGATGCTCGCGCCGATGCCGACGACGCCGCGTCCAAGATCGACGCCGCCTCCAGGGCCGTCGCCAAGGTCAAGGCGGCCGCGGAGGCCTCTGCCGGCCGCGAGGATGGGTAGCGCCGCGCGGGCGGAGGTAATTGTCGATTTTCCACACCATGGCCTTACCTAATGCCCGCTAGGTAAGGCCACGGTGTAGAGAATCGGTATGTACTTCCACGGATGGCCGACGCCGGCGGGGGGAGCTCACCCGATGCCGGTGAGGTGGACCTCGCCGGCACCCAGCGCGACGCGACCGCCTCCGGCCAGCGCCACCACGAGACGCCCCTCCTCGTCGACTCCATCGGCCCGACCACTGCCCTCGGCCCACCTCACGGGTCGCCCAAGCAGGGCGTCGCGCGCCGACCAGGCCGCGAGCGTCGCCTCGCGGCTCTCGCCGATGCGACGGGAGATCGCGTCGAGCAGCCCGGCAAGCAGCGGCTCGATGTCTGACACATCCAACCCCAGCGTCGCCGCTCCCGCGCGCACCTCGGGCGGCAGCTCACCGAGGCGCAGGGCCGCGTTGAGTCCGATCCCCAGCACCGCCCAGCCAGCCTGAGGGCGGCCCTCGACGAGGATCCCCGCGACCTTCTCCAAGGCCGCCGCCCCACCCGCCGCCCCGCCTGCCGCCGCCGCCCCGCCTGCCGCCGCCCCGCCCGCCGCCGCCGCCCCGCCTGCCGCCGCCCCGCCCGCCGCCACCCGGTCTGGGCGCTCGAAGACGACGTCGTTGGGCCACTTGATGCGCGGCTCGCCGGGGACCACGTCGCAGACCGCGACGGCCGCGGCGAGGGGGAGCAGGGCCCAATCGCCACCGCCCGGCCGATGCCCGCGCAGCACCAGCGACATCAGCAGGGAGCTGCCGGCGGGCGCCGTCCAGCTTCGCCCCTGACGCCCACGGCCGGCGGCCTGGGCGTCCGCGGTCACCAGCGTTCCGTGGGGGGCCCCCGCCAGGGCCAGGGCGCGGGCGCGGGCGTTGGTCGAGTCGGTCAGGCGCAGGTGCAGGCGGGGGCGGCCGAGCGCGCCGACGGCAGCCGGGCTCGCGGGTTCGCCGGTGCCGTCGCCGGCGGTCTCGTCTTCGCCGCCCACGGCGCCGGGCGGCCACGGCGGTCTCGGCAACGTGCTAGCCCTCCCGGGCGTCCGTGTCCGCGTCCGCGTCCGCGTCCGCGCCGGCGTCGGCGTCGGCGAGGATGGCCCGCACGACGCCCTCCACGTCATGGCTCCGCGCCTCCACGTCCACCCGCAGACCGTGCTCGCGCAGCGCCTCGCTCGTGACCGGGCCGATCGACACCGTGCGGGTGGTGGGCGACAGGAGAGGGGCGCCGCGCGGCGGCGATAGGGGAGGGGCTCCGTGCGGCGAGGTGGTCTGTGCAGGAGCCGCCTGCGCAGAGGTCCCCTGCGCAGAGGCGCCTTGCGCAGGGACGCCTTGCGCAGGGGCGCCTTGCGGAGGGGCGCCCCGCGCAGAGGCGGCCTGGACGAAGAAGCGCACCGTGGAGGCCGAGGTGAACGTGATGTAGTCGGCCGCCCCGGCCGCGCTCAGGGCGCGTGGCGCGAGCGGCTCGGCCACAGTCTCATAGAGCTCCCACACGTCGACCTCGACGCCGCGGGCGCGCAGGGCGTCGGGCAGCACGGCGCGGGCGCCGCGTGCCGTCGCGACCAGGACGCGCCGCGGGGTCTCGCCGGCGAGCGCCTCCAGGAGTCCCTCGGCGACGGCCCGCTCGGGCACGACGTCGGCGGCGATGCCGTGCTCGCGCAGCGCCCCGGCGGTGCCGGGACCGATCGCGGCGACCCGCGTCCCGGCCAGCGCGCGGGCGTCGAGGCCGGCCCGGTCCAGGCGCTCGAAGAGGTGGGCGACGCCGTTCGCGCTGGTCAGGCACACCAGGTCGTAGCCGGAGAGGTCCGGTCGGGTCTCCCCGTCGGCGTCGGGCAGAGGTTGGCTGCGAATCACGGGGGCCTGGACGACCCGGGCACCGAGCTCCCCGAGCCGCCGGGCGAGGCCGCTGGCCTGGGCGCGGGCACGGGTGACGGCCACCGTCCGGCCCGCCAGCGGTTGCGGGGGACGCCAGGCCAGCTCACCGGCGAGTCCCGCGACCGGGCCGACGACGGTGATCGCGGGAGCCCGCACCGCCTCCTCCCGGGCGCGCCCGGCGATCGTGGCGAGCGTGCCCGTCACCGTGCGCTGCCCGGGCAGGGTGCCGCGTTCGACGACCGCCGCCGACTCCGACTCCGGCCGGCCGGCGCGAATCAGGGAGGCCGCGATCTCGGGCAGCTGGCCGACGCCCATGTAGAAGACCAGGGTGCCCGGGAACGCCGCCAGCGCCCGCCAGTCGAGCGCCGCCTCGCCGCGCCCGCCCGCCTCGCCGCGGTCGCCGGGCTCTCTGTTCCCGCTGGCCCCGCCGTTACCGCCCTGCTCGTCGGGTGCGGTGTGGCCGCCGTCGGCGCGGGTGTGACCAGTGACGAGCGCCACCCCCGTCGACAGGCCGCGGTGGGTGACGGGGATGCCGGCGTAGGCGCAGGCCGCGACCCCCGAGGTCACGCCGGGGACGACGTCGAAGGGGATCCCGGCCGCCAGCAGCGCCAGCGCCTCCTCGCCGCCGCGGCCGAAGACGAAGGGGTCGCCGCCCTTCAGGCGGACCACCTCGCGGCCCTCCCGGGCGCGGGCGACGAGCAGCGCCTCGGTCTGCTCCTGGGGGACGGAGTCGCCGCCGCCCTCCTTGCCGACGAACAGCAGCTCGGCGTCGGGGCGGGCGCCGTCGAGCGCCTCGGCGGGGACGAGGCGGTCGTAGAGGATGACGTCGGCCCGGGCGATCAACTGGAGCGCGCGCGCCGTCAGGAGCCCGGGATCGCCGGGTCCGGCGCCGACGAGGTGGACGCGGCCGGTCACGCCCCCGCCGGCCAGTGCTCGACGGTGAGCTCGGGCATGGGGAAGTGCTTCGGGTTGCCCGTCGCCAGCCGCGCGTCGACGCCGATCGCGGCGGCCGCGATCAGGCAGTCAGCCTGGCTCAGGGTGACGCCCCTCCGGGCGTATTCACGGCGCCAGCGCCCGGCGCGCTCGCACTCGGGCCGTCCCAGCGGAGCCAGGTGCAGTCCGTAGAGGAAGCGCAGCGTCTCGGCCTCCTCCCCGGGGTAGGCGCCGCGCATCACCTCCTCGGCGTTGACCGCGCAGATCCATGGGATCTGCGCCGCGTCGCGGAGCCCGCGGAGGCGCTCGGCGCTCGTCCGGCCGCGCAGCGCGTCGATGAGCACCGTCGTGTCCAGGAGGAGACGCAAGCGTCAACCCACCGTTGTGTCCAGGAGCAGCCGCGTCAACCGACGCGGCCGGCGTCGGCGAAGCGCTGCGCGTGCACCCAGGTGGACGGATCGGCGTCCCACTCGTGCTCGCGCCCCGCCAGCGCGCCGAGGCCGGCTTCGATGTCGTCCCAGCGGCGCTCGTCGTCGAGCGCTCGGCGGACCGTCTCCGCGATGAAGGTGCTGCGGCGCCGTTTGCCGACGCGAAGATCGAGGGCGGCCACGAGGTCCTCGTCGAGGCTGATGTGCAAACGCATGGCCACAAGCTAGCACACTGGCTCTCCGCTTTTGTTCTACGGGTCGTCGTGCGCCGCCGCCGCGCCCGTGCGCGAAAGTGCCTGCAGCAGATCCCCCGCATCGGCGCTCAGCATCCGCTCGGCCACGAGCCTCCCGAGCGACTCGGAGTCCTCGAGGGCGCCGAGAAGCTCGTCGGCGACCCAGGCCGAGCCGTCGGGCAGACCGAGCCAGGCGCTCAGGCGCAGGCGGCCCTCGCCGTCTGCTCGCGCCCAGGCGCCGAGCGGCGACTCGCAGCTCGCCCCCAGGGCCGCCGCGAGCGCCCGCTCGGCGAGCAGGCAGGCGAGGGTCGGAACATCCCCGATCGCCTCCACGGCAGACCGCGCGGCGGGATCGTCGTCGCGGCCCTGCAGGGCGAGGGCGCCCTGCCCGGGGGCCGGCACGAAGCGGGCGGGGGGCAGGACGACGCCGATGGCGGCTTCCCGCCCGATTCGCCGCAGGCCGGCGCCGGCGAGGACGATCGCGTCGAGCTCCTCCATGGCGAGCCTGTCCAGGCGGGTGTCGATGTTGCCGCGCATGTCCACCACCTCGAGGTCGGCGCGCGCCGCCCGCAGCTGGGCGGCGCGGCGCAGGCTGCTCGTGCCGACCCGCGCCCCTGTCGACAGCGCGCGCAGGCAGTCGTCGTCGCCCGCCGCCTCGCCGCCGGAGGCGCGCAGGCGGTCGCCGCCGCCGCCCGTCGCCTCGTCGCCATCGGGGGCGGCCATGCAGAGCACGTCCTCGACGTCCGCCCGTGCCGGGGCGCCGAGCAGCGCCAGGCCCTCGCCGAGCTCGCCGGGGACGTCCTTGGCGGAGTGCACCGCGAGGTCGATCTCGCCGGCGGCCAGCGCGCGTTCCAGGGCCCCGGTCCAGCGCGACTTGTCGCCGAGCGCCGAGCCGCGGTCGCCGGCGGTCGCGATCGCGACGATCTCGACCGGCCCGTGCCCGGCGTCCTGGAGCAGCGCCGCGACCGTCCGCGCCTGGGCGAGCGCGAGGGTGCTGCCGCGGGTGCCGAGCCGCATCAGTGCCCGCGCCGGCGCATCAGCTCTTGCGCCGGCGGCGGTCGAGGTCGTGGACCTCGGCGAGTACGGCGCCGGTCTGCGCCGCGCCGGCGCCTTCCTCGGCGCCCTCGTCGTCGCGCAGCGCGAAGAGCTCGCGGACGACCTGCAGGGTGGTGTGGCGGCGAGCGTCGGACAGGCTGCGCAGGCGGATCGTGGGCTCGTGCAGGAGGCGGTTGGCGATCGTCCGGGCCAGGGCCTCGATGCGGACGAGGTCGCGCGGCGAGACGGACTCCCAGCGGCCGTCGTTCTCGGCGAGGACCTGTTCGACGACCTGGGCGCCGTGCTCGCGCAGGGCGCTCACGGTGGGCAGCACCTCGAGCTGGCCGAGCCAGCGGGCGAAGCGGCGGATCTCCTCCTCGACGATCTCCTGCGCCTGGGGCAGCTCCTCGGCGCGGGTGCTGAGGTTGCGGGCGACGACGTCCTGGAGGTCGTCGATGTCGTAGAGCGTGACGCCCGGCAGGTCGCCGCAGCGGGGATCGATGTCGCGGGGCACGGCGATGTCGATCAGCAGCAGCGGCCGGCCGGCGCGCTGGCCGAGCACGAGCTCGAGCTCCTCGTGGCCCACGATGGGGTGCGGCGAGGAGGTCGAGGAGACCACGATGTCCGCCGCCACGAGCTGCTCGGGGAGGTCGTGGAGGCCGACGACGGAGCCCCCGAAGCGCTGGGCGAGGCTGAGCGCGCGGTCGGCGTGGCGGTTGGCGACGAACATCGTTCCCGCGCCCCCCTCGGCGAGCGCTCTGGCGGTCAGCTCGCTGGTGTCCCCGGCGCCGAGGATCACGACGTGGCGCTCGCGCAGGTCGCCGAGGACGTCGCGGGCGAGGCCGACGGCGACCGAGGGGACGCTGACGCGGGAGGAGCCGATGCCGGTCTCCGAGCGCACCCGCTTGCCGGTCGTCAGGGCGGCGGCGAAGAGGCGGTTGCTGAAGCCCCCGGTCACGCCGGCCTGCAGGGCCGCCTCGAAGGCGCGCTTGACCTGGCCCTGGATCTCGGCCTCGCCGAGGATCATCGACTCCAGGCCGGCCGTCACCCGGTAGAGCTGGCGGGCGGCGTCGCAGTTGCGCGGCGAGTAGATCGCCTCGGCGAGCTCGGTGGGGCGGATGTCGGCGTCGCGGGCCAGCATCCCGAGGGCGTCGGCCTCGGCGCGGACGGGGTCGCCGACGACGAGGTAGAGCTCGGTGCGGTTGCACGTGCAGAGCACCACCGCCTCGCGGATCTCGGGCGTCGCGATCAGGCGCTGGGCGAGCGCCACGGCGCCGGTCTCGGTGAAGGCGATCCGCTCGCGCACGGCGACCGGGGCGGTCTTGTGGGAGATGCCCAGCGCCAGCAGCTCGCTCATGCCGGCGTCGACTCCCGCTCGAAGGCGTGCCCGTCGGCCGGCGGGCGCTCGTGGGACTTCTGGGCGGCGGTCTCCTCGGCCTCGTCGCCGCCTTCGCTCAGCTGCGCCAGCTCGGCCAGATCGCGTTCGACGTGCCGCAGGCGCAGCGCCATGATCGAGACGTAGATCAGGACGATCGCGAAGAGCACGACGTAGGCCGCCGCGACGTACCTGCCGGCGGTGTGCAGCGGCAGCGCCGGGACCTCGGCCAGCAGGCGGCTCATGCCCCGCTCCTATGCAGCGTCGGAGCCGGAGCCCCGGCGGTGGGAGGCGTCGGGCTCACGAGCGCGCCGCGCGAGGAGGCCGCTTCGCCGGCCTCGAGCAGCCGCCGCCGCAGGGCGCGCAGCTGGAAGCGGGTGTGCTTGGCGGTGAGCTCGTATTTGCAGAGCGTCGTGAAGAGCAGCGCCATCGCGATCACCGACACCAGCAGGGTGAGCGCCATCGAGCCCGGCAGGTTGGAGGTGCTGCCGAAGACCCGCGGGTGGACGTAGGCGGTGGAGAGGTTGACGGCGATGTAGTTCATCGGCACGAAGGCCCCGGCGGTGATCGCGAAGACCGCGGCGTAGCGGGCTTGGCGCTCGGGGTCTTCGATGGCGAAGCGCAGCGGCTGGTAGGTGGCGTAGAGGAGGAAGATGATCAGGAACGACACCAGCGTCGGCTCGCTCCACACCCACCAGTGACCCCAGGAGCCCTTGGCCCAGATCGAGCCCGTGAGGAGGGTGCCGACGGCGAAGATCAGGCTGATGTGGATGACGACATAGGAGCGCATGTCCCAGCGGGGGTCGCGGGTGCGCAGGTAGACGATCGCCAGCAGGCCGCCGAGGACGAAGCCGCAGAGGGCGACGACGGCGAGGGGGACGTGGACGTAGAAGATCTTCTGCAGAAAGCCCTGTTCGGCTTCCAGGGGGGCGTAGAAGAAGCCCATCCCCAGCGCGATCGCCATCGCCAGCGGCGTGGCCAGCGTCAACGCCCGCAGGCCCCGGGCGTAGGGGTTCGGCGCCGGAGCGCCCTGGTGGCCCCGGGCGTGGAGGGCTGTCTTACGGCCCCGGGCGTGGAGGGTGGTCTTGCGGGCTTGGCCGGGAATCTGGTCTGCGCCTTCCCGGGCGGCGCGAAATGCAGGTGGAGTCATGGCGGCGGCTGGGGACATCGCTAGTCCTCCAGGAGAAAGTCGAATACGGCGTAGGCGACGAGCCCGAACAACAGATCATAGAGGCCGAGCGCCACCGGCCAGCGCGGTTGCGGGCCGGTGGGGTGGGAGAGCACGAGCAGCGGGGCGCTGGCCCGGGCCCCGCCGATGACGACCGGCACCAGCAGCGGCAGCGCCAGCAGCGGCCCCAGGAGGTCCCGGGCGCGGGTCTGCACGGCGAGCGCCGCCACCAGGGTCCCGATCAGGGCGACCCCGACGTCGCCGAGCAGCAGGATCAGCGGCAGGTCGGGCAGGGCCGGCCCGAGCGAGGGTTCCAGCAGCAGCAGGGCGAACGCCGGCACCGCCACCAGCTCGAGCAGGACCAGATAGATCAGCAGCGTCAGGGCCTTGGCGAGGAGCATCGCGCTGCGGCTCACAGGTGCCAGCAGGTAGCCGTCGAAGCCGCCGTCGGCGGCGTCCAGGACGAACAGCCGGTTGATCCCGAGCAGGGCCGCCAGCAGCAGGGTCACCCAGAGGATCCCCGCCGCCTCGTCGCCGTTGACCCCGTTGCGGTTCAGCGCGAAGTGGAAGACCACGAAGACGGTGACCGCGAACAGCGCCATCCCCGGCACCGACTCCAGGGTGCGCAGCTCTAGCAGGAGCTCCTTGCGCAGCACCGCCGCCACCGTCGCCGCGAAACCCGGCGGACGAGGGGGGGTGGGGGAGGCGGTGTGCGCGCCGGCGGATCTCGCGGCAGCGACCGGGTCGTCCGCCCGGAGGTCGCCGGGTGTCGTCGTCGTCGCGGTCGGGTCGTCCGCCGGCTCGGCCCGCCCGGCGTCGTGTCCGGTCGCGGCGCTCACCGATACAGCTCCGCGATCGCCCGCTCGTCGACCTCGGCGGCGGCGGCGAGCAAGGCGGGGCGCCCGTCGCGCAGGCCGAGGACGACGTCGGCGCCGGCGAGGTCGGCGGCGGGGTCGTGGCTGCAGATCACCCGCG
>DATKPO010000023.1:0-25308 GCA_035524055.1 Solirubrobacteraceae bacterium | reverse complement strand
GACCATCTTCTGCTTGGCGTCCAGGTCCCCCCGCTCGATGCGCTTGGCCAGATCGACCTCCTCCTGCGCCGTGAGCAGTCTGACCTTGCCGATGTCCTTGAGGAACAGCTGCAGCGAGTCGGTCGTCATGTCCGGCTTCAGATCGAGCGTCGCTTTGGCTTTGCTGCGCCGACCACGCTTGTCGGGCGCGCGCTCGACCGCCAGCGCGGCCGCGGTCGCCGGGTCGATGTCCTCGACGAGCTCGATCTCCGATTTCTCCAGGAACCCGTGGAGCTCCTCGACGTCGGACTCGTCCAGGTCGATCTCCGACAGCGCCGTCGAGATCTCCGCGAACGTCAGCACCCCCACCTGCTGGCCTTTGGCCAGCAGCCCCTTCACCTCATCGAGCTCCTGCAATTCGACTACTGACATCGATCGATTTTCCGTTTCTCGCTAGATGAAGTTCTTTGCGGCCGCCCCACCGGTCCCGCGCGAGGCCGGTCCTGCCGGGGTGCAGCCTGTCCGGGCAGCCGAGCGCAGACAGACCGCGCCGGACGTTAGCGCCCAACTGGGACCCTATGCTAACGCCTCGCCCCCCAACTTCCTTCTATCCGCGATGATGCCATCGGCATGAGCCCGGCCGACGACAAAGCTCCCCCCGAGGGGGGCGTGTTGGGCAACCTCCCCAGCACCCGCCCGCAGCGTCCGAGCGCGAGGCGCGCCGCGGCCCGGACCGGCGCCGGGAGGCCGGCTCGGGCAGAGAAGACGCCGACCCGGGCAGAGGGAAAGCCGGCCCCGGCAGGCAAGACGCCGACGCGGGCGGAGAAGACCTCTGGGGAGCCCGCGGCGGCGAGCGGGGGGGGATCGGAGCGAGGGACGACCCCGCGGCAACGGCGCCCCCGGCCTTCCGCCGACTCGAGGCGCCGCAACCCGCGGCCGATTCCCCCTCCCCCCCGGATCCCGGCGCAGGGCTACGAGGCCGAGGGCGAGGTCGAGCCCGGGGTGCCCGTGGCACCGCCGACCGGGCCGGAGCTGGCGGGGGCCGTGGTGGAGCTCGTCGGCGACCTCGCCCAGGCCGGCCTGGCGGGCGGCGGGAGGCTGCTGCGGGACGCCCTCGACCGCCTCCGGGGGGTCTGAGCGCGGAGGAGGTCGGAGTTGGTTTTCGGGAGGTGTGCGCGCGGGCGCGCGCACACGTACACGCGCGCACACCTCGCCGAAATGAAACTCGCAGACCTCCCCTCAGTCGACCCGAGGGCCGACTTAGGTCGATCGCGGATTTCCCCGGAGGCGACCTGTATACTGCCCCCCACGCCGAGCCCCGGCGACTCAGATCACCGGGGGCGGGGGACCCAATGTGGGCCGGGCGAACCGGGCCACGGGGGCGAATCGGTCGTTGCGACCGTAGCGCCGCAAGGCGCGAGCCCGTCAGCTCACCCCGTAGGCGCAACGGCAGCACCAGAGCAGCACCAGAGCAGCGCCAGTCGAGCAGTTCCCCAGAGATGCGGATGCCCTCGTTCAAGCACACGGTGTCGTTGGTCGTCGCGGTCCTCGCCGGTCCCGCGGCGTCGCTGGCGGTGCTGCCGAGCCCGGCGGCGTGGGCCGGAACGGGCGGCGCCCAGGCGAGGAAGGCCGGCGCGACGACGCCGACGACGACCGCGACGGGGTCCGAAGCGGAAGCGACGACGGGCGGAGCCTCGACGGGCGACTCGGGCACCGGCGCCGGCCCCGCGGGCCGAAGCGGCAAGACGGTGGCGACGTGGTACGGCCCGGGCTTCTACGGCCACAGGACGGCGTGCGGCCAGAAGATGAGCCCGACGCTGGTCGGCGTGGCGAGCCGGACGCTGGCCTGCGGAACGCTTGTGCGATTCGGCTTCCGGGGCCACCAGCTGACGGTGCCGGTGCTCGACCGCGGACCGTATGGCGGCCTCGGCGCGACCTGGGATCTGACGGCGGGCGCGGCGCGGGCGCTGGAGATCCGGGAAACGGTGAAGGTGACGGCGAGGGTGGTCGGCAGCGTCCCCAACAGCACGGCACTCGGCGAAGCGCCCGAAGCGAGTCCCTTGGGCGAACCCGTGACAAGCGGTACGACGGCGCCGACAGGGGAAACCTCGGCGAAGGGCGGCGCGGGCGCGGCGGCAGGCGGCGCGGGCGCGGCGGCAGGCGGCGCGGGCACGGCAACGAGCGGCGCGGCGGCGGGCGCGACGACCGGCACCGGCGCGCCGGGCGCGGGCTGAGAGGAAGACCCGGGACTCCTTGATTTTGCGATTTCTGATCGGCGCGATCGCGCTGATCAGAAATCGCGTTTTTTGGGGTTGCCCCTCGCGGGGTCCGATGTCGGGGTAGCCTGAGACGTCGGATGGCGGCGGCCGCGATCATGAATCTCCGCGACTCGACGACGCTCGACGCGTCGGGGGCGGTGCGCTCGGTGCAGGCGGCGGACGTGGTGGTCAGCGGGGGGACGTTGGCGGGGATGTGGTCGCCGGCCTACCTGGAGCGCCTGGCGCGAACGTACTGGCGGTTCCTGACACGAGTGACCCTGGGCCTGGTACGGGTCCGCTACACCGAGAGCGAGCGGTACGTGGTGCTCCTGGTGGCACCGCTCAAGCTCCTGACGTTCGCGGCGCCTGAATACGAGCTGGAGGCCGACCACGGGGTGGTGCGGTGGCGGGTCAAGAGCGGCCTGCTCGTAGCCCGGAAGGGCCACGAAGGCGATGGTCATCTGCAGATCGACGTCCGTAGGGTCAACGGCGCCGGCGCCGGGGGCGACGAGGAGGAGACCGTCGGCGGCGAGGAGGAGGAGGAGGAGGAGGAGGAGGAGGAGGAGGAGACCGTGCCCGAGGCGGTGCGCCTGCACGTCGAGGTGGAGGTGGCGAACTTCTATCCGGCGATCGCCCAAGGGATCAGCCGCTGGGTGTACAACGCGACGCAATCGCGGATCCACGTGCTGGTGACGCATGGCTTCCTGCGTTCCCTGGCGCGCCTTGACCTGGCGCGCTCGCGCGTGGGACGCCTGGCCGGGTTCGGCCCGGGCGCCGAGGGCTAGCCGAAGCGGGTGTCGCCGTAGAGGGCGCGGAGCTTGGCGCGGTCGTGACGGGCGCTGACGCGGCGGACGGTGCCGGAGCGGGTGCGCATGACCAGGGATTCGGTGGTGGCTCCGCCGGCGCTGGGGTAGCGGACCCCCTGTAGGACGTCGCCGTCGGTGACGCCGGTGGCGGAGAAGAAGACGTCGTCGCCGGCGACGAGGTCGTCGCGGTCTAGCACCCGGTGCAGGTCGTAGCCGGCGTCGAGGGCGGCGCTGCGCTCCTCGTCGTCGCGCGGCCAGAGGCGTCCGAGGAGCTGGCCGCCGAGGCACTTGATGGCGGCGGCGGAGATGACGCCCTCGGGGGTCCCCCCTATCCCCCACAGGAGATCCACGGGCGAGCGCTCGGTGACGGCGAGCAGGGAGGCGGAGACGTCGCCGTGGGGGATGAGGCGGACGCGGGCGCCGGCGTCGCGGATGGCCTTGACGCCCTCCTCGTGGCGGGGCCGGTCGAGGACGACGACGATGAGATCGCCGATGTCGCGGCCCTTGCGCTGGGCGACGAGGGCGAGCGTCTCGGGCAGGGGGCGGTCGAGGTCGAGGAGGTCCGCGATCTCGGGGGAGCCGGCGATCTTTTCCATGTAGACGCAGGGCCCGGGGTCGAACATGGTGCCGCGGGCGGAGAGGGCGATGACGGCCAGGGCGCTGGGCATGCCGTGGGCGGCGAGGGTGGTGCCCTCGAGGGGGTCGACGGCGATGTCGACCTGGGGCGGGGAGCCGTCGCCGATGTGCTCGCCGTTGTAGAGCATGGGGGCCTCGTCCTTCTCGCCCTCGCCGATGACGACGGTGCCGTCCATGTGGACGGAGTGCAGGGCGTAGCGCATGCCGTCGACGGCGGCCTGGTCGGCGGCCTCCTTGTCGCCTTTGCCGACGAGCCGGGCCGCGGCGAGGGCGGCGGCCTCGGTGACGCGGACGAGCTCGAGGGCGAGGTTGCGGTCGGGGCGCTGGTTGGTGGGGTCGGGGGACATGGGTGCCTTTCCAAGGGCGAGATGCGGCCGGCGACAAGCTACACGAGATGGTGCGCGGCGTAGCCCCGACCTGCGACGATGGGCCTGGATTCACGCAGTGTGCACTGTTGCGCCCGGCGCTCCCACTAGGATCGTGACCGTGAGCGGCGGCGACCCAACCCTCACGGCGACGGCGAGCGCGCCGACGGAGCCGCGCGCCCTGTGCCTGGTGTCCTGGAAGTCGGTGGGCACGATCGAGCCGCCGTCCCTGTCGAGAGACCAAATCGAGGAGGAGCTGTGAGCGAGATCGGTTTCGTGGGCCTGGGCAAGATGGGCGGCAACATGGTGCACCGGATCCGCCGGGACTCCGACCACGGGGTGGTGGCGTTCGACTTCGACGCGAAGGCGGTGAAGGAGGCGGTGAAGAACGGCGCGGTGGGGGCGTCGTCGCTGGCGGACCTGGTGAAGAAGCTGAAGCCGCCGCGGATGGTGTGGATCATGGTGCCGGCGGGGGCTCCGACGCAGGAGACGGTGGAGAAGCTGATCAAGCTGCTGGACAGGGACGACGTGATCGTGGACGGGGGCAACTCGCGCTGGACGGACGACAAGCGCCGCTCCCAGGAATGCAAGGCGAGCGGCATCCACTACGTGGACGTGGGGACCTCGGGCGGGGTGTGGGGCCTGGAGGTGGGCTACTGCATGATGGTGGGCGGCCCGAAGCGGGCGGTGAAACGGCTGGCGCCCATCCTCGACGTGCTGGCGCCGGCGACGAACGAGCAGAGCGCCGCGGCGATCGGGGAGCGGGGCTGGCTGCACTTCGGGCCGTCCGGCGCGGGGCACTTCGTGAAGATGGTGCACAACGGCGTCGAGTACGGGCTGATGCAGGCCTACGCGGAGGGCTTCGACGTCTTCGACAAGTGCGAGTACGAGCTGGACAACGCCAAGATCGCCCACCTCTGGGGCCAGGGCTCGGTGGTGCGGTCATGGCTGTGCGAACTGGCGGCGCGGGCGTTCGAAGCGGACGGCAACGACCTGCACACGCTGACCGGCTACACGGAGGACTCGGGCGAGGGCCGGTGGACGATCGCGGAGGCGACGGACCTGGACGTGCCGACGCCGGTGATGACCGCGTCGCTGTACGCGCGGCTGGGGTCGCGGGGCAACGGGGACTACGCGAACCGGGTGCTGGCCGCGCTGCGCAACCAGTTCGGCGGCCACGCGGTGCAGAGCGCGAAGCCGGCCAAGGCGAAGCCCCGCAAGTCCTCGTCGCGCAAATGAGCGACGGGGCGGCGGCGGCGATGGCGGCGGCGCCGTCGGAGAACCCACTGGTGGCGGGCCTGGAGCGGCTGCCGGTTTCCCCGACGACGCTGGTGATCTTCGGGGCGACGGGCGACCTGGCGCGCCGGAAGCTGCTGCCGGCGCTGTACAACCTGGCGCACGAGGGGGCGTTGCCGGAGCACTTCCGCCTGGTGGGGGTGTCGCGCAAAGAGATGGCGGACGGGGAGTATCGGGCGGAATGCGAGGAGGCGATCCGGAGCTTCTCGCGGCGGACGCCGGACGAGGAGGTGCTGGCGGGACTGCTGGAGCACGCGAGGTACGTGCCGGGGACGTTCGACGAGGAGTCGGCGTACGCGAAGCTGGCGGAGGTGCTGGACGGGTTCGAGGAGCAGATCGGGCAGCCGCTGAACCGGGCGTTCTACCTGTCGACGGCGCCGGCGTTCTTCCCGGTGATCGTGGGGGCGCTGGGCGCGGCGGGACTGAACGAGCGCCCGGAGGCGGAGGTGCGAGTGATCATCGAGAAGCCGTTCGGGACGTCGTTGGCGGAGGCGAGCGAGCTCAACGGCGAGGTGCTGGAGGTGTTCGAGGAGTCCCAGGTGTTTCGCATCGACCACTACCTGGGCAAGGAGACGGTGCAGAACCTGATGGCGTTCCGCTTCGCCAACGGGATGTTCGAGCCGCTGTGGAACCGCAACTACATCGACTACGTCCAGATAACCGCGGCCGAGGACATCGGGATCGGGTCGCGGGCGGGCTACTACGACCACTCGGGGGCGCTGCGGGACCTGATCCAGAACCACATGCTGCAGCTGCTGTGCCACGTGGCGATGGAGCCGCCGGTGACGTTCACGGCGGAGGAGGTGCGCAACGAGAAGGTGAAGGTGCTGCACGCGATCCATGCGCCGTCGCCGCAGGAGATCGCCGAGATGGCGGTGCGGGCGCAGTACGCGGCGGGGCACGCCGGCGGCGAGGACGTGGCGGGCTACCTGGAAGAGGAGGGTGTGCGGGAGCACTCGAACACGGAGACCTTCGCGGCGCTGCGCCTGGAAGTGGACAACTGGAGATGGGCGGGGGTGCCGTTCTACCTGCGGGCGGGGAAGCGGCTGGCGCGGAAGATCACGGAGATAGCGATCACACTGAAGCCTGTCCCCCACCTCGCCTTCGACCAGGCCGGGTCGCTGGGGATCCGCCCGAACCAGCTGGTGTTGACGCTGCAGCCCAACGAGGGGGTGTCGCTGCAGCTGGGGGCGAAGATCCCGGGGACGCGGATGATGATCCGTCCGGTGAACATGGAGTTCCTGTACGGGACGGCGTTCCTGTCGCAGTCGCCGGAGGCGTACGAGCGGCTGATAATGGACGCGATGCGGGGCGACCCGACGCTGTTCACGCGCAACGACGAGGTGGAGGCGCAGTGGCAGATCTGCGACCCGATCGTGAGCGCGTGGGAGGCGACGCCGGGTCCTTTGCCGCAGTACGAGGCGGGTTCGCAGGGCCCGCCGGAGGCGGGGGCGATCCTGCGCGAAGGCCAGAGCTGGCGCGCGATCTGATGGCGGCGTCGAGCGACGCGACGTGGAGCGCGCAGGGGACGACGCCGGATGCGATCGAAGCGGCGCTGCGGGGGCTGCTGGCGGAGCGCCACGCGGAGAACGAGGGCTGGGTGCCGGCGCGGGCGCTGAACATGATCGTCTTCGAGGACGCGGAATGGGGCGGGGAGGTGGCGAACCGGCTGCGCGGGGTGGGCCGGTATCACGCGTCGCGCCTGGTGGTGCTCTCCTACAGCCGCCGGCGTGAGCGGCTGGACGCGCGGGCGAGCGTGGTGGCGGAAGGCGACCCGCGGCCGGGCGAGCTGGGGCTGCTGCGAGAGACGGTGGTGGTGGAGCTCGGCGAGCGCCACCTGGACGACCTGTACACGATCGCGGACCCGCTGGTGGTGAGCGACCTGCCGACGCTGCTGTGGTCGCCACACGGCCACCATCGGGTGGTGCGGGAGCTGCTGGGGCTGGCGCAAGCGGTGCTGGTGGACTCGGTCGACGAGGACGATCCCCGGGAGGCGGCGGAGCGTGCGTGCGAGCTCTCCCGGGAGGCCTACGTGGTGGACCTTGCGTGGCTGCGATCGACACCGTGGCGGGAGCGGATCGCGACGGCGTTCGACCCGCCGGCGGCGCGGCGGGAGCTGGGGACGCTGTCGGCGGTGGGCGTCCGCCATCACCCGGAGTCGGGGATCGCGGCGATGCTGCTGGTGGGCTGGCTGGCGTCGCGGCTGGGCTGGGAGGTGGAGCGGCTGGTGGCGCACGAGGGGGCGTTGACGGCCCGGGCGCACGGCCGCCGCCAGGACGTGACGCTGCGGCTGGAGGCCACCCCGGAGCAGACGGTGCGGGGCCTGGCGGGCCTGGAGCTGAAGACGGCGGACGGCCGGGTGCTGCGCCTGGATCGCGGCCCGGGCGGCCTGCACGCGTACAGCCGCCGGCCGGGCAAGGGGGGCGGGGCGGACCGGGAGCTGCGCTGGACGATGCTGGGGGCGTCGCGGGGCGAGGGCGGGATCCTCGGCGAGGGCATCCGCCAGGCGCTGTTGCGGGATCCGACGTACACGCCGGCGCTGAAGCTGGCGGCGAGGCTGGCGCCGTGACCCAGGCGAGGACGGCACCATGACCCCGGCGAGGAGGGCACCATGACCCCGGCGAGGACGGGACGGTGACCCGGCTGAGCACCTTCCCCGACGCCCAGGGGGCGACGGCGTTCGCGGCGCACGAGATGGCGGGGGCGCTGCGCGACGCGCTGACCCGACACGGGTCGGCGCAGGTGGCGCTCTCGGGCGGCAACACACCGCGTCCGACCTACGATGCGCTGGCGGGTCTCCTCGACGACTGGAGCGCGGTGGAGCTGTGGTACGGCGACGAGCGGTGCGTGGGCCCGGACGACCCGGAGAGCACGCACCGGCTGGTCGTCGAATCGCTGCTGGCGGGAATCGCGGGGACCCCGCCGATCGAGCACCGGGTGCGGGGGGAGCTGGGCGCGGAGGCGGCGGCGCAGGCTTACGAAAGGGAGCTGCGGGCACGGGTGGCGGCGGAGGACCCGGCGAGCCCCGGCCTCCCCTCCCTGGACGTGGCGCTGGTGGGTCTCGGGGAGGACGGCCACACGGCCTCGCTGTTCCCGGGCCATGCGGCGGTGGTGGACGCGAGCGGGGCGCTGTGCCTGGCGGTCCACGACGCGCCGAAGCCGCCGCCGGACCGGGTGACGTTGAGCATGGGGGTGCTGCGCGCGGCGCGGTGCTGCCTGATGCTGGTGACGGGCTCGGGCAAGGCGCAGGCGCTGGCGAGGGTGATGGCGGGCCCCGATCCGGCGGTGCCGGCGAGCCTGCTGGGGGGGGATCGGCTGCACGTGGTGGCCGACGCGGCGGCAGCCGCATCGATCCGGAAAGATTGAACGGTGAGCCGGGAAGGCTCAAACGGCGTACAGTGAGTGGAGCCCCGGTATGGCAATGACAAGCCCCACGGCAACAGCGGCGCGGAGCGCGGCGGCGGAGACGCTGCGCGACCTGCGCGAGACCCGCCTGGCGACGGAGGCACTGGTGTCGCACGTGGACGACGCGACGCTGGAGCGGTCGCTGTCGCCGATCATGAGCCCGCTGGTGTGGGACCTGGCCCACATCGCGGCCTACGAGGACCTGTGGCTGGCGCACCGGCAGGCGGGCCTGCCGCTGCTGCGACCGGACCTGGCGGCGCTGTACGACGCGTTCGAGACGCCGCGGGCGGTGCGGGCCGAGGCGGAGCTGCTGGACGCGGCGGCGGCCCGGGAGTACATGGCGCTGGTGCGAGAGCGGGTGGTGGCGGGGCTGAGCGCGGAGGGGGTCGGCGACGGGGTGCTGTGCGAGCTGGTGCTGCGCCACGAGCTGCAGCACTGCGAGACGATGCGTCAGACGATGGCGATCGCGGGGATCCTGCCGCCGGGGGAGCCGCGGATCGAGCCCCTGCCGACGGACCCGGTCCGTCCGAAAGAGGACCTCCTCCCCCGGATAGGCCCATTTCGCCGCGCGGACCCCCTCCCCCGGGCGGCGGGGGCCGCGGACGTGGCCTGGATCGAGCTGCCGGCCGGCCGATTCGCGATGGGGGCGGATGCGGAGGGCTTCGCGTACGACAACGAGCGCCCGCGCCACGAGGCGCGGACGGCGGCCTACGCGATCGCCCGCCGCCCGGTGACGAACGCGAGCTGGCTGGGGTTCAGCGAGGGCGGGGGCTACGAGCGTCGGGAGTGGTGGAGCGACGAGGGCTGGGCGTGGAAGGAGGAGTACGACATCACCCATCACCCCGCCGTGGCGGCCGGCGATCCGCGGGCACCGGCGTGCCATGTGAGCTGGTTCGAGGCGGAGGCGTTCGCGCGGGCGCAGGGGGCGCGTCTGCCGAGCGAGGCGGAGTGGGAGCGGGCGGCGCGGGAGGCGACGCGGCGGCTGGAGGGGGTCGGCGAGGTGTGGGAGTGGACGGCGAGCCGCTTCGACGGGTACCCGGGTTTCGTGGCGTACCCCTACCGGGAGTACTCGGAGGTGTTCTTCGGCGGGGACTACCGGGTGCTGCGGGGCGGCTCGTGGGCGAGCAGCCCGCGGGTGGCGACGGTGACGTTCCGCAACTGGGACCGCCCCCAGCGGCGGCAGATCTTCGCGGGGGTGCGTCTGGCGAGGGATGCGGGCTGAGGCGGGGACGACGGGATGACGGCGAAGCGCTCAACGAAATCGACGGAGGTGCCCTGATGGAGCCGGTACGCGACCCGGTGTGCTCGACGGCGACGATCCAGATCGACTCGCATCTGGGCGGCGCGGAGCAGCGGACGCTGGCGGAGGACGTGCTGGACGGCCTGACGAAGCCGTTCAAGGAGCTCCCGCCGAAGCACTTCTACGACGCCCGGGGGGCGGAGCTGTTCGACCGGATCTGCGAGCTGCCGAGCTACTACCCGACGCGCACGGAGCGGGCGATCCTGGACGACTCGGCGGCGGACATCGCGACGCTGACGCGGGCGGCGGAGCTGGTGGAGCTGGGCTCGGGGACGGCGGCCAAGACGCGGGTGCTGCTCGACGCGCTCCAGGAGGCGGGGACGCTCGAGCGCTACGTGCCGCTGGACGTCACGGAGGGCATGGTGCGGGAGTGCGCCCGGGAGCTGACCGGCGAGTACGACGGCCTGCGGGTGCATGGCGTGGTCGGCGACTTCGAACGCCACCTGGATCGGGTGCCGGACGCGGTGGGGTCGCGTTTGGTGGCGTTCCTGGGGGGCACCATCGGCAATTTCCCGCCGGGCAGCCGCCGGCGCTTCCTGCGCGAGGTCGGGGGCCTGCTGGACGAGGGCGACCACCTGCTGATGGGGACCGACCTGGTCAAGGACGTGGAGGTCCTGGAGGCGGCCTACGACGACCCGGAGGGGGTGACGGCGGAGTTCAACCGCAACGTGCTGCATGTCCTGAACCGTGAGCTCGACGCGGACTTCGACCCGGCCGACTTCGAGCACGTGGCGCTGTTCGACGACCGCCACGAGTGGATCGAGATGCGGCTGCGGGCGCGCCGGGACCACACGGTGACGGTGCAGGCGCTGGAGCTGCCGGTGCACTTTTCCGAGGGCGAGGAGATGCGGACGGAGATCAGCGCCAAGTTCACCCCGCAGCGCCTGGAGGGCGACCTGGCGGCGGCGGGGCTGGAGATCGTGCGGTGGTTCACCGATCCGGACGACCTGTTCGCGCTGACGCTGTCGCGGCCGGCGGGCTGAGCGCAGGCAGCGCTGAACACCCGCCAGCCCCGCCAGCCCGGCCCGCCAGCCCGGCCCGCCAGCCAGCCCGCCCGCTAGCGCTCGCCCGGGTCGATCCCGGGCGAGGAGACGTCGCCGCGGTCGATCCTCTCCGAAAGTCTCTGCCGAGCCTGCTGGCTGCCCTCGTCGAGGACGCCCGAGCCGGCCGCATAGGCGATCGCGTCGCCCCCGCGTCCGCGCAGGATCGCGGCGCACCCGACCGCCAGGAGGGCTCCCGCCAGCGGGCCGGCGACATACACCCAGTAGCTCGTGAAGTCGCCGCTCACCAGGGCCGGCCCGAACGAGCGCGCCGGATTCATCGAGGTTCCGCTGACGGGGGCCGACCAGAGGCCGGCGAGCGCGATGTAGCCGCCGACACCGAGGGCGGCGATCGCCCCCACGTTCTGGGCCGCCGAGGCGGTGCCGAGGATGACGCTGACGAGCAGCGTCGTCAGCACGATCTCCATCAGCAGTGCCTGACCAGCGTCGTACCCGGGTCCGGGCAGCGTCGCTCCCAGGTGCTGGATGTTCCCGAAGACCGCAGCGAGGAAGAGGCAGGCGAGCGAGGCCCCGACGAGCTGGACGATGATGTAGCCCGGCACCCGCTTCCACGGGAAGTCGCCGCGCAGGGCGAAGGCGAGGGACACCGCCGGATTCAGGTGCGCGCCGGAGATCGCCCCCATGAAGAGGATGATCGCCATCACCATCAGTCCCGGCGCCACCACCGCCGCGGCAAGGCTGATCTGCCCCTGACCGTGCAGGATGCCGCCGCCGGCGGCGACCAGCACCAGCGCGAAGGTCCCGAGCAGCTCGGAGAACAGACGCCGCCACTCCAGGCGCGGGTCGTCGAAATCGCTGCGGTCGCCGAACTCCAGCATCATCAGATGCCGCGTCCGGGGGCCGAAGGAGCGCGGGAGCGATGCCACATTCGGCTGACCGCCGGCCGCGGGCTGGGTGTGATCTCCGATCTGGCTCATGGGGCTGTCGGTCATCCGCTTCAAGAGCGTAGTCGTCGTATCTGTCGCCGCCGTCGGGTTTGCCACGTACGGCCACGCGTGAGAACTACCGATCTCGACGCGGACCACCACGGCTGGGATCGGAGCTAGACTGGCCGGCCCGTGGGAGATCCGGTCGATCGAACCGCTCTCCCGGTGCCCTGTCGCGACCGCGCCGCCCACGTTCCGGACGCGACGAGCCCGCCCCCACCGCAAGAGAAGGAGGAACAGAAGTGGCTGCCACCGATAGCACCGGCCAGTGCCCCGTCGTACACACCCCGGAGGGCGGCTGGCGCAACCGCGACTGGTGGCCGGCGCAGCTCGACCTCACGGCTCTGCACCACCACTCGCCCGAGTCCAACCCGATGGGCGAGGACTTCGACTACGCCGCCGCCTTCGCCACGCTCGACCTCGAGGCCCTCCGGCGCGACCTGCGGGAGCTGATGACCGACTCCCAACCCTGGTGGCCGGCCGACTTCGGCCACTACGGCCCGCTCTTCGTCCGCATGGCCTGGCACAGCGCCGGCACCTACCGCATCAGCGACGGCCGCGGCGGCGGCGGCGCCGGCGCCCAGCGCTTCGCCCCCCTGAACAGCTGGCCCGACAACGTCAGCCTGGACAAGGCCCGCCGGCTGCTGTGGCCGATCAAGCAGCGCTATGGCAACGCCATCTCCTGGGCCGACCTCATGATCCTCGCCGGCAACGTCGCCCTGGAGTCGATGGGCTTTCAGACCTTCGGCTTCGGCGGCGGCCGCGAGGACGTCTGGGAGCCACAGGACGTCTACTGGGGGCCCGAGCACGTCTGGCTCGCCGACGAGCGCTACAGCGGCGACCGCGACCTGCAGGAGCCGCTGGGGGCGGTGCAGATGGGCCTCATCTACGTCAACCCCGAGGGACCGAACGGCAACCCCGACCCCCTCGCCGCCGCCAGGGACATCCGCGAGACGTTCGCCCGGATGGCGATGAACGACGAGGAGACCGTCGCCCTGATCGCCGGCGGCCACACCTTCGGCAAGACCCACGGCGCCGTCACCGCCGATCACATCGGCCCCGACCCCGAGGCCGCCCCGCTGGAGCTGCAGGGCCTGGGCTGGAAGAACTCCGTCGGCGCCGGCAACGGCGCGGACACCTGGACGAGCGGGCTGGAGGGCACCTGGACGCCGACCCCGATCAGCTGGGACAACAGCTTCTTCGCGACCCTCTTCGAGAACGAGTGGGAGCTGACCAAGAGCCCCGCCGGCGCCCAGCAGTGGGTCGCCACGAACGCCGCCGCCCAGAACACGGTCCCCGACGCCCACGATCCCGCCAGGCGTCACGCCCCGGTGATGCTCACCACCGACCTCGCGTTGAAGCTCGACCCCGTCTACGAGCCGATCTCGCGGCGCTTCTACGAGCACCCCGACGAGCTCGCCGAGGCCTTCGCCAAGGCCTGGTACAAGCTGACGCACCGCGACATGGGCCCGCTCACGCGCTACCTCGGGCCGCTCGTCCCCACCGAGCCCCAGCTCTGGCAGGACCCCGTGCCCGCCGTCGACCACGCACTCGTCGACGAGCAGGACGTCGCCGCCCTGAAGGGCAAGATCCTCTCGAGCGGGCTCTCGATCCCGGCGCTGGTCCGCACCGCCTGGGCGTCGGCGGCGACGTTCCGCGGCACCGACAAGCGCGGCGGCGCCAACGGGGCGCGCATCCGCCTCGCGCCGCAGCGAGACTGGGAGTGGAGCCAGGGGACCGCCGACGTGCTCGCCACGCTGGAGCGGATCCAGCAGGACTTCAACGATTCCCAGTCCACCGGCAGGCGGATCTCGCTGGCCGACCTGATCGTGCTCGGCGGCTGCGCCGCCGTCGAGCAGGCCGCCGGGAACGCCGGACACGCCGTCGGCGTCCCCTTCGCCCCCGGGCGCACCGACGCCTCCCAGGAGCAGACCGACGCCGACTCCTTCGCCGTGCTCGAGCCCCGGCACGACGGGTTCACCAACTACCTGCAGCCCGGCCAGGCCCTGCCCGCCGAGCACCTGCTCGTGGAGCGCGCCAACCTGCTCACCCTGACCGCCCCCGAGCTGACGACCCTGATCGGCGGCCTGCGTGTCCTAGACGCCAACTTCGGGCACTCCCGACACGGGGTCCTCACCGAGCGGCCGGGGACGTTGAGCAACGACTTCTTCCTCAACCTCCTCGACATGGGCACCGAGTGGAAGCCCTCCGAGACGGCCGCCGGCGTCTACGAGGGCAGCGATCGCGCCACGGGCCAGCCGAGGTGGACCGCCACCGCGGTCGATCTCGTCTTCGGCTCCAACTCCCAGCTGCGCGCCATCGCCGAGGTCTACGCCTGCGCGGATGCCGGGGAGAAGTTCGTGACGGACTTCGTCGCGGCCTGGGCGAAGGTCATGGACCTCGACCGCTTCGACCTGCGCTGAGGATGACCGCCATCGACGCCGAGCTGGGACTGGTCGCGCTGGCGGCGATGCTCTCCCCCACGACCCTGACCTTCTCGGTGCTCGCCCTCGTCCTCGGCGAGCGGCCGCTGCGCACCGGCGTCTGGTTCTACCTCGGGGCGTTCACCGCGACGATCGTCGTCGGTGTGATCGCGGCGTTCGTGATCGGCGACGTCGCCAGCTCGGGTGGCGCGACGCCGAAGACCTGGGTCGCCATCGTCGACGTCCTCGCCGGCGTCGTCATCGTGGCACTCGTCGCCCGCGCCCTGCGCCACCCCGCGAACCCCCAAAGGACGGCGGCGATGGTCGAGAAGATGAGCGTCCTGGCCTCCTCGCCGGCGGTCGCCGTCCTCGCCGCGGGCGCCACGCTGGCCAACCCCGGCGGGTTCATCCCGCTGGCGCTCAAGGAGATCTCCCAGCTGGACCCGAGCGCCGCCCGGTACTGCCTGTACTGGCTGCTGTTCACGCTGGTCGCCCTCGCCCCGCTCGGCGTCGCGCTGGTCGCGCTGGCGCTCGCCCCGGACTGGACGGGTCGGGTGCTTCAAAGCGCCCGCGCGTGGCTGGAGCGCAACGCGCGGACGATCGCCGCCGCGATCCTGTTGCTGCTCGCCGTGGCGCTATTGCGCAACGGGATCGCCGGGCTGACCGCGTAGACGCACCTCGGGGTCCATCTCGACGACCCCCACCCGCGGCACGCGCCGCAATAGATCTTTCCCGGCGCTTAGATCTTATGCGGCGTGTGCGGGTGGCTGACCTCAGGTGTGCGGGAGGCTGACCTCAGGTGTGCGGGAGGCTGACCTCAGCCGCCGGCCGCTCGCCGGCCGCGCCCGCGCGGAGCGACCCGATTCACCCTGCCCGGGTGAGGCCGCGCCACCCCGTCGTACGCGGAGATACGGGGGCGTGAACGACGCAACCCCATCGCAGAGCGCGGCGGCACCGTCGCCGTTTCCCCCGATCGCGGACTACGCGTTCCTGTCCAACTGCCACACCGGCGCCCTGGTCGCCCCCGACGGAGCGATCGACTGGCTGTGCGTCCCGCGCTTCGACGCGCCGAGCGTCTTCGGCACGCTGCTCGACCGCCAGGCCGGGGCGTTTCGCTTCGGGCCGTTCGGGATCAACGTGCCGACGGCCCGGATCTACGAGCCGGGCACGAACACCCTGGCGACGACCTGGACGACGCCGACGGGCTGGGCGCTGGTGCGCGACGCCCTCGTCCTCGGGCCGCGGCGGGGAGATGACCACGTGACGCCCCACACCCGTCCCCCGACCGACGAAGACGCCGACCACACCCTGGTGCGGGTCGCGCTGTGCCTGGAGGGCGAAGTCGACATCGAGCTGACCTGCGAACCGGTCTTCGACTACGGCCGGACGCCCGCCGAGTGGGAGGTCGGCGAAGACGGCCGCCGCGCCGACGCTAGCGGCGACGGGCGGACGATCCGCCTGCAGACCGACATGGCGGTCGGCGTCGAGGGCGACTGGGTGCGCGCCCGGCACGCGCTGTGCAAGGGCGAGCAGGTCTATTGCGCGCTCTCCTGGGCGGAGGAGCTGGAGGTGCCGATGGACGTCGACGAGGCCAACGCCCGGCTGGCGAGCACCGCCCACTACTGGCGCAGCTGGCTCGACCGGGCGAGGCTCCCGGACCACCGCTGGCGCGAACCGATCCAGCGCTCGGCGCTGGCGATCAAGGGCCTGACATACATCCCCACGGGAGCGACGGTGGCGGCGGCGACGACCTCGCTGCCGGAGACCCCGGGCGGGGCGCGCAACTGGGACTACCGCTATACCTGGCTGCGCGACTCGACGTTCACGTTGCAGGCCCTGCACTACCTCAACCTCGACTGGGAGGCGGAGGAGTTCATGCAGTTCATCGCCGACCTGGAGTGCAACGACGACGGGGCGCTGCAGATTATGTACGGGATCGACGGCCGCCGCGACCTGGCGGAGTCCACGCGCGACGATCTCTCCGGCTACGCCGGAGCGAGCCCCGTCAGGATCGGCAACGGCGCCTTCGACCAGCGCCAGAACGACGTCTTCGGGGCGGCGCTGGACTCGATCCTGCTGCACACGGTCCGCTCCCAGCGACTGCCGCGGCGGCTGTGGCCGATCGTGCAGTCCCAGGCGAAGTGCGCGAGCAGCGTCTGGCGGGAACCGGACCAGGGCATCTGGGAGGCGCGCGGGGCGCCCCAGCAATACGTCTCCTCGAAGCTGATGTGCTGGGTCGCGATGGACCGCGCCTCGCGGCTGGCGGCGATGCGCGGCGACGCCAGCCTCGAGCAGGAGTGGGCGGGCACGGCGCAGGAGATCAAGCAGGACATCCTCGACCACGGCCTGACGAAGGCGGGGGTGCTGCGCCAGCACTACGAGACCGATGCCCTGGACGCCTCGACGCTGCTGGCCGCGATCTTCGGCTTCCTGCCCGGCGAGGACGAGCGGCTGCGGGCGACGGTGATGGCGATCGCCGAAGACCTGACGGAGGACGGCTTCGTGCTGCGCTACCGCACGGATGAGACCGACGACGGGATGTCGGGCAAGGAGGGGTCGTTCTTGATCTGCTCCTTCTGGCTGGTCTCGGCGCTGGCGATCGTCGGCGAGCACCAGCGGGCGCGAGACCTGATGGAAAAGCTGCTGCGCGTGGCATCCCCGCTGGGGCTCTACGCGGAGGAGTACGACACCGCGACCGGCCGGCACCTGGGCAACTTCCCCCAGGCCTTCTCGCACCTGGCGCTGATCGAGGCCGCGGCGCGGATCATCGTGGTGGAGCGCCTCGCGGAGATCACGTGAGGATGCCGTCGGCCGGCGCGGGCGAGCCCGGGAACGCCGATCCGGGCGCGGTCGGCGGCGATCGCGCGCCGGGGCGCCGCCACGTCGTGATCGTCGGCGGCGGCTTCGGCGGGCTCACCGCGGCGCGCGAGCTGCGCGGCGCCGACGTGCGGGTGACGGTGGTCGACCGGATGCACCACCACCTCTTCCAGCCGCTGCTCTACCAGGTCGCTTGCGGCGGACTCGGGGAGGGCGAAATCGCGGTGCCGATCCGTGCGGCGCTGCGCCGGCAGGACAACGTCGAGGTGCTGATGGCGGAGGCGACGGGCCTCGACGCCGAGCGCCGGCGCCTCACGCTCGACGGCGGCCAGGAGCTCACCTACGACAGCCTGATCGTGGCCTGCGGGGCGCGCACCTCGTATTTCGGCAACGAGCACTGGAGCGAGGTGACGAGCGGTGTCAAGACGCTCGTCGAGGCGCTCGCCCTGCGCAACCGGCTCTACGGGGCGTTCGAGCGCGCCGAGCGCTCGCTCGACGAGGAGGAGCGCCGGGCGCTGATGACGTTCGTCGTGATCGGCGGCGGCCCCACCGGCGTCGAGGTCGCGGGCGAGATCGCGATCGTCTGCAAAGACACCCTCAGCCGCGAGTACGCCCGCATCGGCCGCGACGACGCGCGGGTGATCCTGCTCGACGCCGGCGAGCGGGTGGTGCCGGCGTTCAGCGAGCGCCTCTCGCGCAAGGCGGCGGCGGAGCTGACGTCGCTCGGCGTCAGCGTGCGCGAGCGCACCCGAGCGACGGCGATCGACGAATACGGCGTCACCGTGCAGGCCGGCGACGCCGGCGCGGCGAGCACCCACGGCGATGACGCCGCCGGGTCGGGCGCCCGCGGCGCCGGCGCCACCCCCCACGAGGAGCGGATCGCGGCGCGCACCGTGATCTGGGCGGCCGGGGTGCGGGCGGCGCCGTTCGCGGCAACCCTGGCGCAGGCGACGGGGGCTCCGACCGACCGCTCCGGCCGGGTGCCGATCGAACCCGACCTGACGGTGCCCGGCCATCGGGAGATCTCGCTGATCGGCGACGCGAGCGCGCTGAGCGAGCCCGACGGCAAACCGCTGCCGGGCCTGGCGACGGTCGCGATCCAGCAGGCCCGGCACGTCGCGAAGGCGATCCGCGCCGGCCAGCCGGGCGCGGAGACCCCGTTTCGCTACTTCGACAAGGGCGCCCTGGCGGTCGTCGGCCGGGGGCGCGCGGTGTGCGCGATCCGCGACTTCGAGCTGTGGGGACGACCGGCGTTCTTCATGTACCTGACGGTGCACATGTACTACCTCGGCGGCGTCCCCGGGCAGCGCCTGAAGGTCTTGATCGACTGGTTCACGGCGCGGCTGGGGAAGCTGCAGAGCCAGGTGATCGAGGACGCCCTGCAGCGCTGACACGCGCGCGAAACACATAGAACGACCACCCCTGGTAGAGCAGCACGAGGGGCAGGAAGATGGCGGTCACGATCGACATCACCACCAGCCCGTAGTGCCCGGCGGCGGAGTTGGCGACGGTCAGGTCGTAGGCGGCGCTGGTGGAGGAGACCATGACGTGGGGGTAGAGGTCGATGAACAGGGACCCCACGACCGCGGCGATGGCGATGGCGGAGGCGGTGAAGGCCCAGCCGTCGCGGTCGCCGGCGGCGAGGAGGGCGGCGAAGACGACGGCGATGAGCGCGAGCACTTCGACCGGCCCCGGGACCTGGGTGTGGCCGTTGACGATGCGCGTCCAGACGACGAAGCCGACGACCAGCCCGATCGCCGCCCAGCCGAGCGGCCGGGCGGCGATCCCGGCGCGGGCGCGCAGGTCGCCGTCGGTGCGCAGCTTGAGGAAGGTGGCGCCGTGAAGGAGACAGAGCCCGAGCAGCGTCAGCCCGGTCCACAGGCCGTAGGGGGTGAGGAGGTCGAGGAAGCCGCCGGTGAACTCGTGGCGGGCGTCGATCGGCAGACCGACCAGAAGATCCCCGAGGCCGACGCCGATGAGCAGCGGGATGAGGATGCCGCCGAGCGTCATGCACCAGGTCCAGGTCGCCCGCCAGCGGGGATCGTCGCTCTTGCCGCGGAACTCGAAGGCGACGCCGCGCACCATCAAAGCGGCGAGGACGAGCAGCAGGGCGAGGTAGAGGGCGGAGAACATAGTCGCGTACCACCCCGGGAACGCCGCGAAGGTGCCGGCGCCGGCGACGACCAGCCAGACCTCGTTGCCGTCCCACCAGGGGCCGATGGTGTTGATCGCGACGCGCCGCTCGGTGTCGTCGCGGCCGAGGACGGCGTGCAGGGCGCCAACCCCGAAGTCGAAGCCCTCGAGCACGAAGAACCCGACCCAGAGGACGGCGAGGATCACGAACCAGAGGGTGTGCAACTGCATGGGCCGCCCTCAGCCGCCGCTCTTCGACTCGTTCGTGGTGTGTGGCGTCATCTGGCAGTCCCCGGGTCGTGTGAGCATCAGTAGGTGAGGGCCGGAAGCGGAGTGGTCTCCCCCGGCGCGAGCGGCCCGGGCGGGCCGGGCTCGCCACCGGCTGGTTCGAGTCCTTTGCGGCCGTAGCGCACCATCAGCACCGCCTCGGCGGCGCCGAGCGCGATGTAGAGCGCGACGAACACCCCCAGGGAGATCCAGACTTCGGTGGCTCCGACGGCGGGGGAGTTGGCGTTGACGGTCTTCATCAGCCCCTGCACGATCCACGGCTGGCGGCCGTTCTCGGTGAGCATCCAGCCGGCGGTGTTCATCAGGAACGGCGTCACGACGGCCCAGATCGACAGCCCCAAGAACAAGCGCGAGCGGTGCAGGCGCCCGCGATGCAATAGCCATCCCCCCCACAGGGCGAGCAGCAGGACGAGTGTGGCGAGGTAGGCCATGATCCGCATCGACCAGTACTGGATGAAGACGTCGGGGACGTAGTTGCCGGGCCCGTATTTCTTTTCGTACTCCCGCTGGAGCTGGTTCAGGCCGGTGACGCCGCCGCTGACGGAGTTTGTCGCCAGCACCGAAAGCAGGCGGGGGATTTCGATGATCTGCGAGGGCGTCTGGTCGTTTTTTCCGCCGCCGATCTGAAAGAGAGAAAACGAGCAGGGTTCGCAGCTTTCCCACTGGGCCTCGGCGGCGGCGATCTTCATCGGCTGGTACCTGGTCTCGACGACGCCGAGCTCGGAGCCGACGAACATGGTGAGGACGATCGTCGGCAGCAGCACGACGACCGACAGCTGGGCGGCTTTCTTGAACGCCGGGACCTCGCGCTCGCGGCGCAGGTGCCAGGCGGCGACGGCGAGCATCAGCAGGGCGCCGGTTATCAGCGAGGCCAGCAGGACGTGGACGTAGCCCCAGAGGAAGGTGGGGTTGGTGAACAGCGCGGCGACGTTGCTGAGCTCGGGTTCGCCGTGGCCGTTCAGCCGGTAGCCGACGGGGTGCTGCATCCAGGAGTTGGCGACCATGATGAACATGGCGGAGAGCATCGTCCCGACGGCCACGGCCCAGATGCAGGCGAGGTGCACGCGCCGCGGCAGCCTCCCCCAGCCGAACAGCCACAGCCCGAGGAAGGTGGACTCCAAGAAGAACGCCGCCAGGCCCTCCATCGCCAGCGGCGCCCCGAAGACGCCGCCGACGTAGCGCGAGTAGGTCGACCAGTTCATCCCGAACTCGAACTCCTGGACGAGTCCGGTGACGACGCCGACGGCGACGTTGATCAGCAGCAGGGTCCCGAAGAAGCGGGTGAGGCGACGGTGGTCCTCGTCGCCGCCTTTGTGCCAGGCGGTCTGGAGGATGGCGACCAGGAACGACAGCCCGATGGTGAGGGGGACGAAGAGGAAGTGGTAGATGCTCGTCGTCGCGAACTGCCAGCGGGCGAGGTCGTTCGTCATCTCAGCGGGTGCTCTGTGGGAGAGCGCAGCGGGGGCCGTGTCAGGGGAGCGGGGCGCCTCATGCTGGCGGCGGAGGGGGTGAGCGCTCATCACCCCCGGCGAGTGAGGCTCGCTCACCCTCGGCGGGCCTAGGCTGCCGGCCAATGCGCTCCCGGGTGCTCCCATTCGCCGTGCTGCTGCCGCTCACCCTGGCGAGCGGCTGCGGCGAATCGGCCCAGGCGAAGGCCGAAAAGCAGGTCTGCTCGGGCAAGCAGGAAGTCGCGAACGGCGTCCACGGGCTGCAGAGCACGACGCTGGCGACCGCCAACGCGAGCGCGGTGCAGAGCGACATCAAGGCCATCGAATCGGGCATCGACAAGATCAAAGGCGCCCAGGGCCAGCTCAGCGCGACGCGCCGGGAATCGGTGGAAAAGGCCAATGCCCAGCTGTCCTCGGAACTGGGCGCGATCGAGCACGAGCTCTCGACGCTGTCGCTGCCGCAGGCGCTGACGAAGCTGACGCAGGCCGGGGAAAAGCTCGAAAAAAGCTACAAGCAGGCCTACGCCTCGGTGCCCTGCTGAGCCGGCGCCCGGGGGCGCCGGCACGGCTGAGTCGCCACCCCATCGCTCAGTGCTGGGTCGAGGCACCCACCGCAGGGGTCGCGCTCGGCGGGCTCCCCGCCCGCTCGTCGCGCTCGCGGATGACCTGGCGGCGCAGGGCGTAGACGCCGACGGCGGCGAGGACGAGCTCGATGAGCAGCGGCAGCGTCTGTCCGGGTGTCCGGGTCGGCCCGAGCATGGCGAGGATGAGGACGATGGCTAGCACCCCCGTCGCGAACCAGGCGGGGTGGCGGTCGAGGGGATCGGAGATGCGCCGGCGCACCCACACGGCCCAGCGCATGGGCCCGGCGAGGAGGCCGGCGAAGATGAAGACGACGCCGGTGATGAGCAGCCAGAGGGCGCGGCTGCGCCAGCCGGCGGTGGCGATGTCCAGCGCTTCGCCGATGGCCGGGCGCAGGCCTTCGTTGTGGACGAGGCTGTTGACGACGTAGGAGTCGATCCAGCGCCGCAGGAGAAGCGCGACCAGCGCGCCGGCGATGACGCCGACGCCGATCTCGACGAGAACCTTGCGGCGGTAGCCGCGGGCGATGGCGATGGCGCCGAGGTACATGAGGACGACGAGCAGGGGCAGGATGAAGCTGAGGTCGCGCAGGGCCTTGACGCCGTCCTGGGCGAGCTTGAGCTCGTTTGAGCGCAGGAGGTCGAGTTTGCGCCGGTTGGGCGGCAGTTTGGAGCCGACTTCGCTGCCGACGCCGAGCCGCGACCCGATGCGGTCGAGGAGAACTTCGAGGTTGATGCTGACGACGCCCCCCTGGGTGGAGAGGGCGGCGGTGCCGCCGGAGAGCACCTTCATGACCTGTTCGTGGGTGATGTGGTTGGCGCGGCCCCAGATTTCCTGCACCGCTGGGATCTGCAGGGCGCGTTCGATCGCCTGCGGCACGACCTGGGCGGCGGCCGTGGAGAGCGCCGGCGCCAGCGGACGCAGCGCCGGGGGCAGCTTTTCGGCGGCGAGATTCTGGACGTCGACGACGCTGAGCAGCCGTTCGGAGAGGTCGCCGGCGACGGCTTCGCGGACCTTTTCGTTCTGCAGCAGCCGCACACTGGTCTGGGTCCAGCCTTCGGTGTCGATGATCTGGGCCCGGATCCAGGTCGCCATGATCGAGAAGATCAGGAGGATGCTGGCCAGCACGACGAGCCCCCGGGCGCGCCAGAAGCCGGGGGGATGGCGGCGGGCGGCGGCCGCGGCGGCGCCCGCCTGCGCCTGCCCATCGGTCGCTCCGGCGGCCCCCGCACCGGCGGCCGCGGCTTCCCGCTTGTCGGCGGGGCTCCCCGCTTCGCTGACGCCGGCGTCCGTCATCTACGGCCAGGCTTGCGACGGGCGAGGTGACCCGGCCTCGCCCGCGGAGGATGGTCCGCGGGTCGCCGGTGGAGGATTGTCCGCGGGTCGCCCGTGGAGGATTGTCCGCGGGGTCCTTGACCGGCCTCGCCCGCGGACGACGGTCCGCGGGGTCCTTGACCGGTCGCGGGGTCCTTTACCGCTCGGGGGCCTGGGCGCGGATCATCCAGAGGTTGGTCTCCAGCCCGGCGACGACGCCGTGGAGGAGATCGGCGGTGACGGTGTCGACGTCCTCGATGCGGTCCATGCGTTCGCGGATGTCGCCGATCGCCAGTGTCAGCATGGCGGCGAAGGCGGCGATGACGTCGGTGTCCAGGAGCTGTCCGTCGGGGAGGGGCGCCAGGATGGAGTGCTCGGCGACGGTCCCGGCGCGGCCGTCGGGCTGGTATCCGAGCGCGACGGCCCGCTCGGCGACCTCGTCGGCGGCGTTGCGCCAGCCGTCGATGAGCTCGTCGAGGAAGAGGTGGAGTGGATGGAAGAGCCGGCCGACGAGGTTCCAGTGGGCCTGCTTGCCGGCGAGGGAGAGGTCGGTGAGGGTTATCAGGGTGGCCTGCAGCTCGGCGCCGATGGCGCGCCGATCGGAGTGGCGGAGGGTCGGGTGGTGGTCCTCGCTGATGATCTCGTCTGGCATCGCTGCTCCTTGGGTTGGGTCGGGCATCGAGGTAAGGCCGCCGCCACGCCGCGGCCGGGGCGGCGTGGCCGGCGTCGCCTTACAGTTCTAGCCCACGAGGCGGGCCGTGCCGGGCAGACGGATGCTGGCGCGCAGGGAGTCGAGGAAGTCGATGCGCTGGGCGAGGCTCCCCCCGTAGCGGACGACCAGCCAGGCCGGCCCGACGCGGCGGATGACGGCCCGCGGGACGTAGACGCTCGTGAACGTCCGCTCGTGGCCGCGGATCGGAAACCGCCAGCGGCGTTCGACGGCCTTGATCTGAAAGACGCCGGGATGCCCGGAGACCGGGACGGCGCCCCAGAGCGGCGCCGGCGCCCGGCCGGGGGCGGCGGCGTCGAGCAGCAGGGCGACCTCGTAGCTGACGCCGCCGTGGCTGAGCCAGGCATCCATGCAGGAGAGCCAGGCGGCGGTCGTGATGGCGCGATCGGAGGCGATCTCGGTGACGCTTTCGCCCCATTCGCCGCGGACCCCGGGCAGCGTGGAGGTGACGGAGCAGCGACCGGCGGCGGGCTGGGTCTGGGGAGCCCGCCAGTAGGCGCTGGGCAGCATGAAGGTCGGCGGTTCGCGCGCCGGGATCGGCCGGCCGGCGGCGTCGAGCGGCGTCTCGGTGAGGACCGGGGCGTGACGGGCTTCCTCTGAGCCCCGCAGGACCGCACGACTCGTGCCGATCGGCAGCACCGTGCCGGGCGAGCCGGGCGGCCGGTAGAAGACGGCCTCGCGGACGTCGGCGGGGTAGCCGGGGACTCGGTGGGTCTCGAAGGTGCCGAGATGGGCGACGCGGACCGCGGCGACGGCGGGGCCGGTGAAGGCGGCGTCGATCTCGCCGTCGGGTCCGACCTTTTTCTCCGGGCTCCACCCGTACCCGGCGTAGGCGGGATCGCCGGCGGTGGGCGGCGAGCCGTAGCCGCCGCCCCGATCGACGACGGTCTCCTCGACCCCGACGTTGCCGGCCTTCAGCGAAGGCGAGATCCCGACGTAGGCGGGCGCTCCGCCGCTGTAAGGCTGGCCGTGGACAAGGGTCAGCTTCGCCGCGAGCCGGAAGGCGAGGCGCCCGTCGCCTGCGCCGGAGCCGCCCCCGCCGCCGGCAAGCAGCGCGACGCCGGCACCAACAGCGAGGACGGCACCGATGGCGCCGCAAAGCAGACGCCGGCGCCGCTGGCGGCGGCGGGCCTCTTCGATGACGCCGGCGTCAGGGCTCGGGGTGGAGCTGGGCGGGGTCGGCGGCGGAGCCGCGGGGGGGTCGACTAGCAGAGTCACTGCCGTCCTCTCTCGGTCGGAAAGTTATGGTGCTAGTACTACTAGCACAATTGGCCGGGGGAGCAAGCGCGATGCCGGTCCGAGCGGCATCGAGCGACTGCTGCCAGCCGACCCGGGCTGACGGCCCCCCGCGAGTCAGCCCGCGGTCGGGGTGAGCACGACGACGGGGATCGTGCGCGAGGTCTTCTCGGCGTACTCGGCGAACTGCGGCAGGCGCTCGGCCTGTTCGCGATAGAGCCGCTCGCGCTCCTCGCCAGTGGCCTCGGCGGCGTGCACCGCCAGCGTCTGGTCGCCGACCTCGATCGTGGCGTCGGGGTGGGCCA
>DATKPO010000022.1:0-7666 GCA_035524055.1 Solirubrobacteraceae bacterium | reverse complement strand
GCTGTGCGGGGGGATCATCACGCAGGAGCTGAGCTGGCGGTGGGTGCTGCTGATCAACCCCCCGATCGGGCTGGCGGCGGCGGCGATCGCCTACGTGGTGGTGCGCGAGCGGGTGCGCAACCGAAAGGCGAAGTTCGACATCGCGGGGGCGCTGACGTTGACGATCGGCCAGATGGTGCTGGTCTACGGGGTCGTCGAAGCGGGTCTGGCGGGCTGGAGCACGGCGGCGGCGCTGGGGCCGATCGTCGGCGGGATCGCGCTGCTGGTGATGTTCGGCGTGATCGAGGCGCGGTGGGCGTCGGCGCCGTTGATCCCGTTCAAGGAGCTGACGCGGCCGCTGCGGACGGCGAACAACATCGTGCTGCTGTTCAGCGCGTCGCTGTTCCCGATGTGGTTCGTGAGCTCGCTCTACCTGCAGCAGGTGCTGGGGCTGTCGCCGCTGGAGACGGGGCTGATCTTCCTGCCGATGACGCTGATGATCATGCTGGTGGCCTCCCGGACGGGCCGGCTGGTGGGCGCCTTCGGGGTGCGTCCGGTGCTCGGCGGGGGCCTGTTGATGCTGACGGCCGGGATGCTGCTGCTGGCCAAAGTCGGCTCGAGCGGCAGCGGGCTGATCTACATCATGCTGCCGGGCCTGCTGACGGCGGCGGGCATCGCGATGTCGATCGTGCCGTCGACGATCGCGGCGACGCAGGGCGCGAAGGAGGGGCAGGCGGGGCTGGCGTCGGGCCTGGTGAACACGTCGCGCCAGGTCGGCGGGGGCCTGGGGCTGGCGGTGCTGGTGACGCTGGCGACGCAGCACACGACGAACCTGATCGGCCACGGGGTGGCGGTGCCGGCGGCGCTGACGGACGGCTTCCGCCTGGCGTACCTGATCGGCGGGGGCCTGGCGGGGGCGGCGGCGCTGGTGACGTTCACCTCGATGCGCCGGCCAGAGGGCGCGCAGGCGGCGGCGGCGCGACGCCTGATGGCGGCGGTGGTGCTCGTCGTGGCGGGCTTCGTGGCGGTGGACGTCGCCTTCGGCGACTCCCACGGGGCGCCGGTGGGGGAATACGTGACACACGACACGTACAGCTTCGTGACGGCCCCCGGGCTGCATCCGCCGAAGCTGCGCCGCACGCAGCGGGTGCCGACGAGCAGCCTGGCGCCGGGGTACATCCTGACGGCGAACTTCTACGACCTCAACGAACCGCCGATGATCGGCCAGAGCGGGCCGCTGATCCTCGACCGCAGCCTGCAGCCGGTGTGGTTCGATCCGGTGCCCAGGCGGATGGTGGCGTCGAACCTGAGCCTGCAGAGCTGGGAAGGCAAGCCGGCGCTGGCGTGGTGGCAGGGGGTGGTGACGAACACGGGCTCGACGGAGAGCGGGGAAGACGTGGTCGTCAACCGGCACTACCAGACGGTGGCGCGGCTGAAAGCCAGGGACGGCTGGGTCCTGACGCTGCACGAGATCGCGATCCGCGGCGAAGACGTGTGGGTGACGGCGAACAAGAACATCCCCCTCGACCTGTCCCGTTACGGCGGGGCCTACAACGGCGCGGTGATCGACTCGGCGGTGCAGGAGTACAACCTCAAGACGGGCCGGCTGCTGCGGACGTGGGACGCGCTGAAGCACATCCCGCTGAGCGACTCCTACGCGTCGGAGCCGACCAACGGGTTCCCCTGGGACGCCTACCACGTGAACTCGATCGCGCTCGGCGAAAACGGGACGTTCCTGGTGTCGATGCGCAACACGTGGGCGGCGTACCTGGTGAACGCGGCGACGGGCGCCATCGAGTGGACGCTGGGCGGCAAGCACTCGAGCTTCACCTTCGGGCGGGGGGCGGCCTTCGAGTGGCAGCACGACGTCCAGTTCGGGCAGGGGTCGCAGATCACGCTGTTCGACGACCACTGCTGCCAGCAGACCGGCGGGGGAACCTCGGTGCACGCGACGGCGCCCTCGCGCGGGGTGATCCTCGACGTCGACCGGGCGACGCACCGGGCGACGCTCGCGGCCCAGTACAGCGAGAACGGGGAATTCGAAACGGAATACATGGGCGACACCCAGCCGCTGCGCGGCGGCAACGTCTTCGTCGGCTGGGGCTCGGAGCCGTACTTCTCGGAATTCAGCCGCTCCGGCAAGCTGCTCTTCGAAGGCCAGTTCCCGCGCCCCGACCTCAGCTACCGGGCGACCCTGCAGCAGTGGGTCGGCCTGCCCCTGACGGACCCCGCCGGCGCCGCGCGGCCGGCGGCCGCCGGGAAGGGCACCGTCGTCTACGCCAGCTGGAACGGCGCGACCGAGGTACGGGCCTGGCGGGTGCTGGCCGGGTCGAGCACCGGACAGCTGAAGGTCGTGGCCAGGGCGGCCCGGAACGGCTTCGAGACGGCCATCCCGGTCCCCTCCGGCTACGCCCGCTTCGAGGTCCAGGCGCTCGCCGCCAACGGCCGGACACTCGGCAGCTCGCGGCCCTTCGCGGCTCGGTAGGCGCCAGCCGCAGACCGGGGAATCCACCCGCCCCCGGACCAGGATGCCCACCTGACCCCAGACCGGGGAATCCACCCGCCCCAGACCCGGGCCTCCACCCGCTCCAGACCCGGGCCTCCACCCGCCCCAGACCCGGGCCTCCATCCGCCCAGACCACGGCGTCCTAAATGTTAGAATAGGCTTCGGTAGACTGGACTTTTTCCATACCCGGCGGGCGGCAGGATTGCTCGGGCGGCGGCGTTGAGAGCACGGAGGAGCGATCCCTCGACGGTCCGGGGAAGCCACATGGGCGGCCTCGGCATCGACCGGCGACGACGAAAGGTGAGCGGTGGTACTGGAGCTCGATGCATTCGCCTGGCAGGCACTGGCAGAGGAGTCCGCCGACCTGGAGGTGCCGGTCGACGACCTGGTGACGTTCTCGGTGCTCTACTACCTCGCGGATCGAGACAGCGGCCGCATCGCCCGGCGCCTGCCGCCTGGGCTGCGGAAGTCGGGCGACACGCCGTGAACGTCGCCTGCGGCGCCGGCGGAGCCAGGCCGGGCGCCGCCGCCGGTCGGGGCGACACGGCGCCCCCGGCGCCCCCGGCGACGCAGGCCGGCCGCGGCCGGCGTTGACGGCGACATCCGCGTCGCCGCCGCCCGGCGCCGGGAAAGCCGGTGTGCAGGGGTTGCGATTTTCCCGGGAACGGTGAAAGATACGTACACCTCGATGTTCCGGAATGCCGAACTCCGCCCTCTGTCCCGCCCGCGCCTGGAGCGCCGCTGATGGCCCGGCCCCCGATGGACGACCGCCGCGACGGCCGCGCCGCGCGCGACGTCAGGCTCGACCTGACGGCTTTCGCCTGGGAGGCCCTGGAGGACGAGGCCGGCAGCAACGGGGTCTCGGTCGCCGAGCTCGTCGGCTTCTCGGTCCTCTACTACCTGGCCGACCGCGACAGCGGCCGCATCGCGCGGAGCCTTCCGGCGGCCGTCGAGGAGCCCACCGGGAACCCCCTCGAGAAACTGCTCGAGGGCTCCGGCGGCTAGGCGGCGCTGCGGCCGGCGATGGCCCCGCGGCCGGCGATGGCCCCGCGGCCGGCGATGGTGGCGCCGTCGGCGATGGCGCCACGGCCGGCCATGGTGGCGGGCGCCAGCCCGCGGCTGGTGAGCTCGGCGGCCATGGCCCGGCGGCCGCGGTGGTGGAGGCCGTGGATGGAGCCTTCGCTCTTGCCCGTCAGGCCGGCGATCTCGGCCGGCGAGAGCCCGGCGACGTGGCGCATGATGAGCACCTCGCGCTGGGCCTGGGGGAGCGTGGCGAGGGCTTCCCGGAGGTCCTCGGTCCAGGCCAGCGCGGTGGGGTCGCCGCTGCCGCGGGTGGCCTCGACTCTGACATCCTCGACCGGAACGAGGCGCTCGCTGCGGATGTAGTCGACGGCGACGTTGCGGGCGACGCGCAGGAGCCAGGCGAAGAAGGGGACGTCGCGCTCCTCGTATTTGTCGATGACCCGCATCATCTTGGCGAAGACGTGCTGGGTGACGTCCTCGGCTTCGTGGTGGTCGCGGACGATGCTGCGGACATAGCCGAAGATGTTCTCCGAGAACCGCGCGTAGAGGAAGCCGAGGGCCTCGCGATCGCCGCCCTGGGCGCGCCTGACCGCCTGGGAGACCAGTCGCGAGTTCAGGCCCTCCTCGCCGGCCGCGATCGGTACTTCGGGAGCTGTCTGCTTCATCGCGCCATCCTCCTTGAGCGGCGAACGAAAGACGTGAAAATCCTGCGCAAAGCGTTATATCCCGTCACATCGGCCCGCATGACTTCATATGTCGAAAATACGGGCCGGCGCCTACGACGCCTGGACCAACCGATTAACCAAAATCTGCAGCCTTGGATAGGCGCCGTGGCGAACGCTGGCTTGACCCTCGAGCCGGGACCTGTTGAGCCACTGTTCCCGGCAGCCAACGCCGGGGTGTGACCGCATCCCGGGGAGCCTGGGGGTCGCCTCACGCTCCACCGCACCTCTCCACTTCGTCTTCCCACCCCGGCCCGCCATCCTGGCAGACCGCAGGTTGAGCGGCACCCTACCACACTCGACGAATGTTTGACAGTCCGCTCTTTGCGGAAAGTTTTCTCACCAAATCAGTTAACTTTTTTCGATGCCTCACCTCCCCGGCAAAGGAACGCCAAAGTCCCTGCAAAACTGCCGCAGGACGCGCCGACGGGCTGCTACCCGAAGGGCTGCTCGACCCGGATGCTCTCGGGTCCGGAGAGCTCGAAGGCCCGGTGGAGGGCGCGGACGACCGACTCGACGCGGTCGCGGGGGATGACGCAGGAGATCTTGATGGGGGAGGTCGAGATCATCTCGATGTTGAGGTCCTCGCCGGCGAGGACCCGGAAGACCTTGGCGGCGACGCCCGGGTGGGAGCGCATGCCGGCGCCGACGATCGAGACCTTGCCGATGTCCTCCCGGGTGACGAGCTCGGAGAAGGCGTCGCCGGCGAGCGGCGCCAGCGCGGCGCGGGCGGCGCGGAGGTCTTCGCGGGGAACGGTGAAGGAGATCTCGGCGAGGCCGCCGGCGTCGGAGGGGACGTTCTGGTCGATCATGTCGACGTCGACGGCGGCCTCGGCGAGGGCCTCGAAGATCCCGGCGGCGACGCCCGGCCGGTGGTCGACGCCGAAGAGCGTGACGACGGCCTCCGAGGTGGAGTGGGTGACGGCGGTGATGAGGGGTCGCTCGACGTGGTCCATGCTCTCGGCCTCGGAGACGACAACGGTACCGGGAGCGTCGTCGAAGGAGGAGCGACAGTGGATGCGGACGCCGTGGTTGCGGGCGTACTCGACGGAGCGCAGCTGCAGCACCCCGGCCCCGGAGGCCGCCATCTCGAGCATCTCCTCGAAGGACACGACGTCGAGCTTGCGGGCGTCGGGCACGAGGCGGGGGTCGGCGCTGAAGACGCCGGCGACGTCGGTGTAGATTTCGCAGACATCCGCCCCGAGGGCCGCCGCGACCGCCACCGCCGTGGTGTCCGAGCCGCCGCGGCCGAGGGTGGTGACGTCGTGGGTCGTCGTCGAGACCCCCTGGAAGCCGGCGACGAGCACGATGCGGTCCTCCTCCAGGGCCTCCCGGATGCGCTCCGCCCGGACGTCCATGATGCGGGCCTTGGTGTGGGAGGTGTCCGTCACGATCCCCGCCTGGGAGCCCGTCAGCGAGATCGCCCGGTGGCCGAGGTCGGTGATCGCCATGGCGGCGAGGGCGCAGGAGATGCGCTCGCCGGTGGACAGCAGCATGTCCATCTCCCGGGGGTCCGGCGCGGCGGAGACCTCCTCGGCCATCCCGATGAGCTCGTCCGTGGTCTTCCCCCGGGCGGAGAGCACGGCGACGACGCGGGCGCCGGCCTCGCGCCGGGCGACGATCCGGGCGGCGGCGCGCTTGATGCGCTGGGCGTCGGCGACGGAGGTGCCGCCGAACTTCATCACGACGAGTTCCGACACCGGCGGGAGGATAGAGGGCGTCGGCGAGGGCCTACACGGCGCGGCGCCCGGCGAGGGCCTTGCCGAGGGTGACCTCGTCGGCGTACTCCAGGTCGGCGCCCACCGGCAGGCCGCTGGCGAGGCGGGTGACCATGAGATCGGGCGCCCGTTCGCGCAGGCCGGCGGCGATGTGCAGGGCGGTGGCCTCGCCCGTGGTCGTCGGGTTGGTCGCCAGGACGACCTCCCGCACCGCCGCCCCGCCGCCCGGCTCGGTGTCTCCAGCGGCGGAGCCCACCCGGTCGAAGAGCTCGGCGACGCGGAGATCCTCGGGGTCGACCCCGTCGATCGGCGACAGCGCCCCCCCGAGGACGTGGTAGAGGCCCTGGAACTCGTGGGTCCGCTCGATCGGGATCACGTCGCTGGGCTCCTCCACGACGCAGATCACGCCGCCGTCGCGGCGCTCGTCGAGGCAGATCCGGCAGCGGGGGCCCTCGGCGAGGTTGAAGCAGACCTCGCAGAGGCCGATCCGCTCCTTGACGTCGACGATCGCCTGGGCCAGGCCGCGGGCGTCGTCGTCGCTGGAGCGCAGGATGTGGAAGGCCAGCCGCTGGGCGGTGCGCTCGCCGATGCCCGGCAGCTTGGCGAGCTCGGCGACGAGCCGCTGGACGGGTGGGGCGAAGGTGTTCACCGACCTCCTACAGCCCCGGCAGCCCGAGCCCGCCGAGGCCGCCGAGATCGAGGCCCCCGGTGGCCCCGCCGAGCCGCTGCGAAGCCAGCTCCTGGGCGGCCCGGAGGGCCTCGTTGACGGCCGCCAGGACCATGTCGCCGAGCAGCTCGGCGTCCTCGGGGTCGATCGCCTCGGGGGCGATCCTGACGGACCTGACGTCGAGGTCGCCGGAGACGACGACGGTGACGGCGCCGCCGCCGGCGGAGCCCTCGACGGTCTCGTCCTTCAGGGCCTCCTGGGCGGCCTCCATGTCGCGCTGCATCTTCTGGACCTGCTGGAGCATCTGCTGCATGTTGGGCTTGCGCTGCTGGGCCATCGATCTCGCTCCTCGCTGGGCGGCTGTGTTGATGCTGTTCTAGCTCCCCGGCGACGCCGCCGCCGGCGGCGCCCACTCGGGGGGAAGCTCTTCGGCGTCGAGCTCGGCGACGAAGTGAGCCACCCACTCCTCCTCCGTGCGCGGCCGCTCCTCCTGCGCCACGCCGCCGCCGGGGGCCGGGGGGAGGTCCTCGCGCAGCTCGTACTCCAGCCGCAGGCGGCGGTCGCCGGTGAGCCGGCGCAGGGCCTCGGTGACGGTGCCCCGGTGCTTGGGGTCGTCGGCCTTCTTCTTGAAGAACGACGCCGTCGCCGCGAAGGCCACCCGCAGCTCCCCGTCTGAGAGCGCCACCGGCCGGGCGTCGGCGAGGACCGCGCTGAGCATCTGGTTCTCGGCCGCCACCAGCTCGACCACGGCCGGCCAGAGGGCGGCGAGGGCCGCGACGTCGTCCCCCGCCGCGGGCGCCGCGGCGACGGGCGGCGTGGTGACATCGGCCGGCCCACCGGCCACATCGGGAGGCGTGGTGGCCTCGGCGAGCGATCCCGGGGCGGCGGGCGGCGACTCCTGGCCGCCCGGCGACGGTCCGGCGGCATCGGCCGGCGAGGACGCCGGCGGTGGCGAGGAGGGGGATGCCGGGATCGACGAGGAGGGGGATGCCGGGATCGAATTTGCGGAGGTGTGCGCGCCCGCGTGTGCGCCCGCGCGCGCGGGCGCGCG
>DATKPO010000021.1:0-77578 GCA_035524055.1 Solirubrobacteraceae bacterium | reverse complement strand
TGCTCGGCCGCGACACCGCGCCCGGCGGCGTCGAGGGCCCCGACCGGCGGACCTTCGTCGGCCGTCTCCTGCGCCGCACCTCGCTCGACGAGCTCCCCCAGCTGCTCAACGTGCTGCGCGGCCAGATGAGCCTCGTCGGCCCCCGTCCCGAGCGGCCGGAGTTCGTCGAGCTCTTCCGCCAGGACATCGCCCGCTACGGCGACCGCCACCGCGTGAAGTCGGGCATCACCGGCTGGGCCCAGGTGCACGGACTGCGCGGACAGACCTCGCTGGCCGAGCGGGTGGAGTGGGACAACTACTACATCGCCCACTGGTCGCTGGGGCTCGACCTGAAGATCCTCGCCCTGACCTTCGGCGCGCTGCTGCGCAACGCCGACTGATCAGATGCTGCGCCGCGCGTCGCGCCCGCGGCCCTGCCAGTACTGAAAGACGCGCACCGTCAAGCCGCGCGTGCCCAGCGCCGCGGGCAGCGGGATCGAGTAGCGGTTGAAGCGGTTCAGCGAGAACAGCGCCCGGTAGCGCAGGGCGCCGCCGCGCAAAACTTCCAGCTGCATGTAGTCGCCGACGGGGCCTTCGCCGCTGGCCACCACTCTGCCGCCCCGGCGACGCAGCTTCAGCGTCACCCGGCTCGGGCTGCCCAAGGGATTCGCCAGCACACCAGCCAGCGCCGCGAACGCGGGCTTGCGGGCACCCTTTGCGCCGAGCACGCCGAAGGCTTCCCCGGCGGAGTCCTGGAGCTTGTAGAGCACCTGTGCCGCCACCCACGGGGTCCGCGCCAGCGACCGGTAGAGGTTCACGATGTCCTTCGCCTGCACCGCCGGTGTCACACAGGCCTGTTCCTGCTCGATCCGCTGCCGCGGCCAGCAACTGCTCCAGCCGAACTCGTCCAGCCACAGCGGCGTGCGGTCGCCGTTGGCGAGCTGCACTTCGTGCAGCGCCCGCAGCGAGCCCAGCGTGAGGTTGTAGAAGTGGACCGCCAGGCCGTCGTAGTAGCCCTTGATGCCCGCCGCGTAGAGCGCCCGCAGGAAGGTCCCGTTGGAGCCCACCAGTGAGCCCGCCAGGACCGGCACCGCGGGGTTGGCCTGCTTGATCGCGGTGTAAGCCGCGCGCAGCAGAGCCGCATAGTGCTGGGGTTTGGCAGGACCCGCGAGGTAGTCTTCGTTGGCCTGGTCCGGCTCGTTCCAGACCTCGATCGCCGCCAGGCGGGTGCCGTAGCGGGCGGCGAGGTAGGCCACGAAGGCGGCGTACGCCGAGGGGTTGCCCGGAGGCCACGCATTGGCCCTGCTTGGATCGCCCGGCCTGCATCTGCTCAGCAGCGTCCGTGGAGCCGACGAGGCCCAGCACGGCGTGAAGTCCGCCGTCACGATCACCTTGATCCCGCTCGCCGCCGCATCGCCGACTAACCGATCGAGGAACGCGAGCGCCTGCGGTTCGATCGCCCCCGCCGCCCGCGGCTCGAGCGCCGCCCACGACACTTCCGTGCGCACCACCCGCGCGTGCAGCGCTCGGGCACGGGCGATTTCGCGGTCCGCCAGGCTCAGCGGCAGACCGCCTTCCGCCGCCGCCACGTTCACGCCGCCCAGGGGAGCCGCGGGAGCCGCGGGAGCTGCCTGCGCCCGCCGCGCCACCGGGGCCGGGACGCCCGACCGCGGCGTCCCACCGAGCGCCGGGGCCGGCCAAACGCTCATGCACAAGCCCAGCGCCAACGCCGCCGACAGCTTCCCAGCCAGACCGTCCATGCGTCTAGATCGGCATCCTGCCATCCCTACACCATAGTTGGCATGCAGATACCCTTGTCGTGCATGCCCCGCACCTGGATCTGGATGCAGGCCGCAATCGTCGTCTTCGTCGCGATCGGGATGGTCATCGCCCTCGTCAGACTCGCCTGAGCAGCCGCCAACGCGAGTGCCGCGACCGCTCGTCCAGCTGCCGCGGCGGCATCGCCGGAGGAGCCGGAATCTCGCTGCCCGCGAGAATCGCCGCCGGCACATCGTGCGTCAACCAGCCCCGCAGCGGCGACAGGCCGGCCCGCGCCAGCTGCGCCGCGATCTCGGGCGGGCGGTGAACCGCGTCGTGGGCGTCCGAGGCGACGTTGTGCAACATGCCCTCCCGTGCCAATTCCAGTGCGAGCTCGCGTGCCTCGCTGCCGAAGCTGCCCACCAGCGAGCCCGCCGTGATCGACGTCAAAGCGCCATCCTGCACGATCCGCCGCAGCAGAGCCCGGTCGCGCTGAAACGCCGGGCAGCGCTCCGGGTGCGCCAGCAGGAGGCGATGCCCCCGATCCTGCAGCTCCCGCATGATGCCGTCGAGGTTCGCCGCGACCGGCGCGAACGGCGGCTCGACCAGGAGCCAGGGACCCCCACCGAGCGTCAACGCCGACAGCTGCGCCTCCTCGAGCTCGCCGACCAGCGTCAACGCCACCTCCGCGCCCGCCCGGACCCGCAGCGGCGTGCCCTCCGCCGTGCACACCCCCTCCTCGACGAGCACGGCATCGAGCTCCCGCACCCGCGCCGCGATCTCCCCGGGCTCGTTGCGATAGCGCCAGTTCACGTGCGGCGTCGCCATCAGCACCGTCGTGCCGTCGCGGGCCGCCGCCCGCGCCAGCGCCAGCGAGCCCGCGACGTCGGCGGGCCCGTCGTCGATGCCCGGCAGCACATGGCTGTGCAGGTCGATCACGTCGCCCCCAACGTTAGGGCAGGCGCGGATATGATCGTCCCCGGCCGCCACCGCGGCCCCATCCGGCACAGCGGGCAAGGAGAGTCATGTTCAAATCGATCGTCGTCGGCACAGACGGGTCCGAGACCGCCAACGAGGCCGTCCGTCAAGCAATCGACCTCGCGCGCACCGTCGGCGCCACGCTCGAGATCGTCAGCGCCTACGAGCCGGTGCCCTCCCAGCGCCTGCGTCAGGAGAGCCGCGACGCGCCCGAGGACCTGCAGTGGGCGATCAGCCCGCGCGAGGACGTCGACGCCACGCTCGAGGTCGCCGCCGCGCCCGCGCGCGAGGCCGGCCTCACCGTCAACCTCTACTCCCGCCAAGGCGACCCCGCCGACGCCATCCTCGACGTCGCCGAGGAGCGCGGCGCCGATCTCGTCGTCGTCGGCAACAAGGGCATGACCGGCGCCAAGCGCTTCCTGCTCGGCTCCGTGCCGAACAAGGTCTCCCATCACGCGCCCTGCTCGGTGCTGATCATCCGCACCACCTGAGGCCCGGGGCCGCCTGAGGCCCGGGGCCGCCTGAGGCCCGGATCGCCTGAGGCTCGGATCGCCTGAGGCCGGAGATCGGCTGAGGCCGGGATCGGCTCACTCGCCCGCCGGCCGCCGCATCGCCGCGGCGATCGCCGCCGCCGCGCGCTCGGGGTCCTGCCCGCCGCGCAGGCCCGCGATCTGCGGTCGCAGCGTCCGTGGCAGCATCCGCCACAACAGTCCGGCGCGGCGTCCGAAGGGCACCACCGCGTCGACGATGCGCAGCTGCCGCTCGGTCTCCAGGGCGCGGATCGCCGCCAGCGGGCGCATGCCGGCAACCGCGCGGCACGGCACCGACACGCCGGCGGGCGGGCGCGGGCAAACGAGCGCCACGTCGATTCCGCGCGAGCGCAAAGCCTCAAGCCAATCCGCCGCCCCTCGCGTCGGCGCGCCGCGGTCGGCGATCGCCACGATCCGCGCCGGCCCCGCCCGCCGCGGGCCGAAGTGGCCGTCCGGCTGGTCGTGCCCGGGGTCGGCGGCGTCCGGTTGGGACGGCCCATCCGCGCCGTCGCCGTCTTCGGGCAGCCCATCCGCGCCGTCGCCGTGGCGGCCCAGCCCATCCGCGCCGTGCCGGCCCAGCCCATCCGAGCCGCCGGTCGCCAAGCCGCGGCGGACCAGCACGAAGCTCCACACCAGCGCGTCGGAGCCGGCGTCGAGCGAGATCTTGAGCAGTCCCCGCCAGCCGTCGCGCCAGCCGCCCTCCACGATCACGCGGTAGGCGAGCTTGGCGAGCGGCCGCGCGAGGATGCCCTTCAGGTAGCCGAGCGCCGTCCCCGGCGGCGCCACGTGGAGGCTTTCCAGGCGCGCGTAGCGCCAGGTGTCGCGCAGCGCCTCGCCGAGGGTGTCGGCGAGCTCGTGCTCCAGGTCGCCATCGAGCACCAGCGGGCGTTCCCGCAGCTCCAGGCCCTCGTGCACGGCGAGCGACTCGTCATGGCGGTAGGCGCCGCGTCGGAACAGGCGCGAGCGGTAGGCGGGGTACTTCGCCGACGGTCCCAGCCGACCGCCGAGAAAGCGGTTGCGCAACGCGAACACCGCGATGTCCACGTCCTCCGGCGGCTGCGCCAGCAACGCCTCGATGCTCGCCCGCAGCTCCGCCGAGACGCGCTCGTCGGCGTCCACCTCGAGGATCCAGTCGCCGCCCGCCGCGTCGATCGCGACGTTGCGCTGGATCGCGAAGCCGCGCCACGGACGCTCGATCACGCGCGCCCCCGCCGCCCGCGCGCACGCGACCGTGGCGTCGGTCGAGCCTCCGTCGACGACGATCACCTCGTCGCAGAACGCGACGCTGGCGAGCGCCGCCGGCAGGCGCTCCTGCTCGTCCTGAACGATCAGGCAGGCCGAGATTCGGGCTCTGGGCATCGATCGGGAACGGTATTGCCTGCTCCCGACCCCGTCGCGCCCGCTTCCGACCCGATCGCGTCCAGCAGCTCCCGCCGCGCGAACGCCAGCTTGATCATCGGCCGCATCCCGATCAGCTCGAAGCCGCGCTCCTCCAGCAGCGCGATCAGCCGCAACGCCTCGCGCGGGGGACGGTTGTGGTGGACCTGGAAGGACAGCGCCTTCACCTGCAACTCCTCGAGCGGCAGCCCCGGGACGAGCTCGTACTCGGCTCCCTCCACGTCGAACTTGAGCAGGTCCACCCGCGGATCGCCGAGCTCGTCCGCGAGGCTAGCCAGCGTGCGGCCGGGAACCTCGACGAACTGCTTCGTCTCGAACAGGTTGGCGCTCGACAGCGCCAGGCCCGCCGGATTGTGCGTCCGCTGCATCCGGATCGGCCCGTCATGCGCGGCGAGAGCCGCACGGTGGATCGCGAAGCGGGGCTCGCCCGCGTTGGCCTGGCGCAGCTCGTCCACGTACTGCTCGACCGGCTCCACGCTCTGCACCCGCACCCCGAAACGCGCTATCAGCTCCAGATCGAAGGAGACGTCGTTGCCGGCGCCCACGCAGTAGCAGATCCAATCCGGTGCGATCAGCGCCGTCGGCACCATCCAGCCGCCGTACGCCGAGCCGAGCGACAGCGGCTCGCCACGGCCGCTGACCGGCGCGCGAGCCATCCGCCACTCGAACCAGCGGCGTGCGAGCGCCGAGTGGACCTTGGCGGGTCGCAGCTTGGCAAGGGTTGGTACCTGGGCGCGCACGAGCTGTCGGGACACTTTACGCATATCTCGGCCGCCCACAGGGGGCGGTTGGGCTGCCGCTGGCGTGGGGTTGGGCTGCCGCCGGCGGCGCGGTTGGGCTGCCGCCGACGTCGCGGTTGCGCCGCCTGCCGATCCGCGATGATGGTGGGCCATGAAGCTCGTCAGCGTCATGACCACCGACTCCAGCGGCGGCGCGGAGTTCGCGGCCATCGAGATGCTCGACGCCCTGCGCGAGCGCGGGCACGACGTGGTCATGCTCAGCGACATGGCGGGCATGGAGCGCGACACCGGCGTGCCCGTCGTGAGGATCGACATCGGCCCCAAGCTGTCGCTGCGCTCATGGGTGAAACTGACCGCCACCTGGCCGCTGCTGGCATGGCGGCTGCGCAGGGCGCTGGCCGCCCAGGAGCCCTACGACGCGCTGCTGCTGCACTACAAGAAGGAGCAGCTCCTGGCCCTCGCCCTTCCCGCCCCCGTGCGGCGCAGGGTCGTGTGGGCGGAGTGGGGCAAGGTGCCCTACCAGCTGCACACCGGAGCTCCCGGATACCTCTACCGCGCCGCCGCCAAACAGGCGCGGCTGGTCATGTGCGTCTCCCAGGGAACGCTCGAATCGGTGCGCTCGCTGGGCGTCGACCCGGCCAAGCTGGTCGTCGTGCCCAACGTCCTGCGCACCGAGGAGATCCGCTTCAGCGAGGAGGGTCGCGCGCGCGTGCGCGACGAGCTCGGCATTCCCCCCGAGGCATTCGTCGTGGGCTGCATCTCCCGCTTTCACCCCAAGAAGCGCAACGACGTCGTCATCGACGCCGTGCGTCGACTGGACGACGACCGCGTGCACCTGATCCTCGCCGGCGACGGCGAGGCCGAGCAGCAGCTGCGCCAGCTCGCCGAGCCGTTGGGCGAGCGGGTCCACTTCATCCCCACCCCCGGCCGGGAGGTGCCCGACGTGCTGTCGGCATTCGACGTCTCGGTCTTCTGTCCCAGCCCCACCGAGGGCGCCCCGCGCGCCGTGATCCTCGGCATGCTCGCCTCCCGCCCCTGCCTGTCCACAGGGCCGGAGGGCGTCGCGGACATGATCGCCCCCGAGCTCGGCGGCATCGCCTCGCCCGAGAACCAGCCGGAGGCGGTTCAGGCGCTGCTGGAGCGCTACCTCGATCACCCCGACCGCGTGCAGCGCGAGGGGGCCGCCGCGCGCGCCCATGCCGAGCGCACCTACGCGGCACCCGTCGTTGCCGCCGAGATCGAGCGTCTGCTGCAGGAGGCGCTGCGGGCATGAGACGCGCCGTCATCCTCGCCGGTGGCGAGGGCACCCGCCTGCGCCCCTACACCACCGTCCTGCCCAAGCCGCTGATGCCGATCGGCGATCGCCCGGTGCTGGACATCGTCGTGCGCCAGCTCAAGGCGCACGGCTTCGAGCGGATCACGATCGCCACCGGCTACCTCGCCGAGCTGATCGAGGCCTTCTTCCGCGACGGCGACGCCTACGGGATCGCCATCGACTACTTCCGCGAGCGCCAGCCGCTGGGAACCGTCGGTGCCCTGGCGCTGATCCCAGGGCTCGACGAGGAGGATGTCCTGGTGATGAACGGCGACGTCCTCACCGACATCGACTACGGCGCGCTGCTGTCGCGCCATCGCGCCGGCGACGCCGCGGCGACGATCGCCACCAAGGTGCGTCACGTGCAGATCTCGCTCGGCGTCCTGCGCTTCGGCGACGACGGCGACCCCACCCTCCTCACCGGATATGACGAGAAGCCGGCGATCGACTACACCGCGAGCATGGGCGTCTACTGCTTCGCGCCGCGCGCCCTCGCCCACATCCAGCCGGGGGAGCGGTTGGACTTCCCCGACCTCGTGCTGCGCCTGATCCGCGCCGGCGAGGTCGTGCGGGCATGGCCGAGCGAGGACTACTGGCTCGACATCGGCCGCCACGACGACTACGAGCAGGCCCAGGAGGAGTTCGCGGCCGTCCGCGACCGGCTCATCCCTCGCGACTGACCGCGTCGCGCACGATCTCCACGACCACGTCCACCGCGCCCTCGTGCATCGTCGCGCTCAGCGGCAGCGCCACGTGACGCTCGGCGGCCTCGCGCGCCCGCGGCAGCGCCCCCGCCGGGACGCGGTCGCGGTACTCGCTGAAGGAGTGCAGCGCGGGGTACCACGTCGTCTGGATCCCCTGCTCGCCGAGCTGCGCGCGGAAGCGGTCGCGACGATCGCGGTCGGCGAGCAGCACGGGGAACGCGAAGTGGCTGCCCCGCCGCACCGCCCGCTCGTCCCAGGTCAGCTCGATCCCGGCCACGCCGGCGAGCCGCTCACGATAGGCCCGCACCAGCCGGCGGCGCACCGCGATATCCGCCTCCAGCCGCGCCAGGCGACTCAGGCCGAGCGCCGCCCGCGGCTCGTCCATGCGGTAGTTGAAGCCCACGTCGACGATGTCGTAGGCCGGGTCATGTCCACGGTGGCGGTCCCACGTGCTGCTGCTCAGCGCATGCGAGCGCAGCAGCCGCACCCGCTCCGCCATCCCCCCGTCGGCGGTGCTCACCATGCCGCCCTCGCCGACGCACAGCTGCTTCATGGAGAAGAAGCTGAACGCCCCCAGCTCCCCCACCGTGCCCGCCTGGGCGCCGTCGTCGTCGACCGTCGCGCCGATCGCCTGCGCGCAGTCCTCGATCAGCGTCAGGCCGCGCTCGTCGCAGAGCGTCCTCAGCGCCCCCACCTCGGCCGGGTAGCCGCAGAAATGCACCGCCATCACCGCCTTCGTGCGCGGCGTGATCCGCGCCGCCACGTCCTCGGGGTCGAGGTTGAACTCGCCTGGGCCGAGCACGTCGCACAGCACCGGCTCGGCGCCCGCGTAGCGCACGGCGGCCGCCGTCGCGACGAAGGTGAACGCCGGCACGATCACCTCGTCGCCCGGTCCGATCCCGGCCGCCAGGCACGCCAGGTGCAGCGCCGCCGTGCCGCTGGAGACCGCCACCGCGTGGGGTGTGCCGACATGGCGCGCCAGCGCCTGCTCGAAGGCCTCCGTGCGCGGTCCCATCGTCAGCCAGCCCGAGCGCAGGCAGTCCATCACCGCCGCCACGTCCTGCTCGGAGATCGCGATGTCCGTCAACGGCATCCGCCAGCCCTGGTGGCGCTCCTTCGGCACCGCGCTCACCCCGCCACCGCCTCCGCCAGCGCCGTCACGACGCGGTCCTGGTCTGACTCGCTCATGTGCGGGTAGAACGGCAGCGTCAGCTCGGTGCGGGCGGCGAGCTCGGTGATCGGCAGCGACACGCCGGGAAAGCGCTCGCGGTAGGCCGAGAAGCGGTGGATCGCGGGGTAGAAGATGCTGGTCTGGATGCCCCGCTCGCGCAGGCTCGCGCTCACCCCCGCCTGGCGGCCCTCGGCCTCCAGCATGATCGGCTGCACGTAGCACGAGGACGTCGGCACCTGGGCGTCGTCGAACGGCACGATCACCCCCTCGACCTCCCCCAGCAGCGCCCGGTAGCGCGCGGTCAGCTCGCGGCGGCGCGCCACGTCCCGCTCCAGGCGGCGCAGGCGCGACAGCAGCAGCGCGGCCCGCGGCTCGTCCAGGCGGTAGTTGTAGCCCAGGCCCGTCACGTCGTAGGTATCGGTGCGCGCCGTATGGCGATCCCAGGTTCCGCTCGTCATCGCGTGCGAGCGGCGCGAGCGCGCGAACGCGGCGACCTCGTCGTCGTCGGTGCACAGCAGGCCGCCCTCGCCGATCGAGAGCACCTTGTTCGAGAAGAAGCTGAACGCCCCCGCCAGACCCCACGTGCCGAGCTTGCGCCCGGCGAGCGTCGCGCTCGGGGCGTGCGCCACGTCCTCGATCAGCGCCACGCCGTGGGCGTCGCACAGCTCGCGCAGGACGTCCGCCGCCGCCGCGTAGCCCGCGTAGTGCACCACGCACACCGCCTTCGTCCGCGGCGTGATGCGCGCCGCCACGTCCGCCGGGTCAAGGCTCGGCTGCTCGCGCGAGACGATCTCCGCGAACACCGGCCGCGCGCCGCAGTAGAGCACCGCCGCCGCCGTCGCCGCGAACGTGAACGACGGCACGATCACCTCGTCGCCCGGTCCCACCCCGGCCGCCAGATAGGCGAGGTGCAGCGCAGCCGTGCAGCTGGAGAGGGCGATCGCGTGGCGTGCCCCCAGGTGCGCCGCGAACGCCGCCTCGAAGGCCTCCGTGCGCGGTCCCATCGTCAGCCAGCCCGAGCGCAGCGTCTCCGCCACCGCCTCCAGATCCTGCCCCTCCAGCCGCAGGTCGAACAGCGGCAGCTCCGGGAAGGTGTGGGTCGTTGGGCCCGCCACTCGATATCGTCCGTCAGGCGATGTTGCGGTAGCGCGCCTGGAAGGGGTCGCCGAAGCTGCCCGCCTCGAGCGCCGCGATCACCTCGGCGATGCCGTCGGGGACCGTCATCAGCGTCTCGAAGCCCAGCTCCGCGCGGATCCTGTCGAAGCTCACCTTGTAGTCGCGCGGATCCTCGTCGCGGTGCACGTAGGTGACGCTTCCGCGGTCCTCGATCTGCCGCTGGATCTCCTGCACGAGGTCGAGCTTGCGATAGTTCTCGCCCGAGCGCCCCGCGTTGAACACCCTGCCCGCCACCTTCTCCGCGGGGGCCTCCAGCACGGTGCGCACCGCGCGGGCGGCGTCGCCGACGTGGATGTAGGGCCGCCAGAACAGCTCCCCGAACACCTCCAGCTCGCGATCGGCCCACAGCTCGCGCGTGAACTCGTTGACCGTGAGGTCGAACCGCATCCGCGGCGCCACCCCGTAGACCGTGGCGAAGCGCAGGCAGGTGGGCTTGATGGAGGAGCCGTCGGTCCCCTCCAGGATCAGCCGCTCCATTCCCACCTTCTGCTCGGCGTACAGCGACACCGGCCGCAGCTCGCCCTCCTCGGTGATCGGCACCGTCGGGTCGGCCATCCGCCCGTAGTTGGAGCACGTCGAGGCGAACACCAGCCGCTGCACCCCCGCCGCGCCGGCGTCGGCGACGAGCTCGCGGGTGGCCCTGACGTTGACCTCGTCGGACACCGCCGGGTCGCGCGCGCACGCCGGGTCGCCGACGATCGCCGCCAGGTGCACCACGGCCTCGGCGCCCGCCAGCGCGCGCCGGCGCGTCTCGCCGTCGCGGATGTCGCCGCGGATCACCTGCACGCCGGCGCCCTCCTGCGCCGCCGCGAGCTCCTCCTGGCCGTGCAGCAGCGAGTCCAGCACCCGCACCTCGTCTCCGGCCCGCAGCAGCTCCTGGACGAGCAGCGCGCCGATGTAGCCGCTGCCGCCGGTGACCAGCGTTGTCCTGCTCATCTCACGCTCCTCTTCGATCGTTCCATGTGATGCCTTGCGCAGCGCCGACCCCGGTCCTGCCCGGGTACGCCGGATCGTGCGTGGCAGCGGAGCAGCGCAATGCTAGCGCGCCATCGGCGGCGAGCTGCGCGCGCTTGAGTCGAGCAGCTCCCCCACCAACGCCTGCCAGCGCTCCGCCCACACCGGGAGGCTGTTGTGGCTGCAGACGAACTCCCGCGCTGCCCTGCAAGCGGCGGCGCTGTCGAGTCGCCCCAGCCGCCGCAACCCGGCGCCGACCCCCTCGACGGTCGGCTCCACGCAGAGCTCCGCGTAGCTCGGCACCGCCCGCAGCAGCGTGCCCATCCAGCCCACCGGCGTGCTCAGCAGCGGACGCCCACAGGCGAGCGCCTCCAGCACCACCAGGCTGCAGCCCTCGTAGCGGGTCGGGAACAGCACGCAGTCGCTCGCCGCATACGCATCGGCCAGCGCCGCCGGCTCGAGCACGCCCAGATGCCGCGCGCCGGGCGCGCCGCTGCGGCCGGCGACGAGCAGCTCATAGCCGGCGCCGGCGGCGCCCTCCAACAGCACGTCGCTGCCCTTGCGGTGCTCCAGGCTCCCCACGAACAGCGCGAAGCGGCCCCCCTCCGGCAGGCCCAGGCGGGCGCGGGCGGCGGCCAGCGGACGCGGCGCGAAGGTCTCGACGTCGACCCCGTTGGGGATCACTGCGTCGGTGTCCAGGCGGTAGAGGCGGCGCACCTCCTCCGCGACCGGCTCCGACACACACACCACGCGCGCCCCGCCGCGCCCCGCGAGCGCCTCGGTGAGCCCCGCGCCAACCGTTCGCCGCAGCCGCTCCCGCGCCGGCAGGCTGCCGCGCTGGGCCCGGACGTTGCCGACCATCGTGCCGTGATAGACGTGGATCCGCGGCGTCCGCCGCGGGCAGCCGACGCCGAGGAAGCCGTTGGTGACGATCAGATCGAGATCCCCCCCCGCGCGCGTGCTCGCCGTCGCCGACCGTGACAGAGCCGCGTACCCCAGTCCCAGTCGCGACCGCCAGCGGCCGGGCGTCCGCGTGGGGCCCACGATCTCCACCTCCCAGCCGCGCCGCTCGAGCGCCTGGCTGAGCTGGAGGCACACCCGCTCGACTCCCCCCGCGTTGTTGCCGGGGTCGGGCGAGACGATCGCCGCGCGCGGCACCGGCTCAGGCCGCCACGCTGGGGCCGCCGCGCAGCGCCGGTGCCCGGCGGGCACGCCCCAGCCGGGCGCGCAGCGCGCCGGACAGCACGATCCGGCCCCGTCCGAGGACGAAGCGCAGCTGCGCCCGGTTCACGCCCGGGATGTATCCATGCTCGACCAGCCACCCGCCGTGGCGGCGCAGGAAGCTCCAGTTGTTGCGCAGCGCCCAGTACTCGTAGCGCAGCGTCGAGGAGTGGTGCTGCCCGCCGCTCCAGGTCTGCAGCTGATAGCAGTACGTTGCCGGGGTGAGGATGCAGCGATAGCCGGCCCGGGCGGCCTGCACGAAGAAGTCGGTCTCCTCGCGGTAGCCGTTGACGGGGAAATCGTGGTAGCGGACGTCTGCGAACACCGCCCTGCGCACCAGCGCCCGCGCCGGCAGAAACGGCGTCTCGATCGTCTGGGAGGGAAAGACGTCGACGTCCTCGATCGACGTCCGCGCGCGGCGCGGAGCCCGGGCGGCGAGCAGCGCCACCTGCGACTCCGCGGCGGCGGTGTGGATCAGCGGCGCCCCCACCACGTCGGCGCCATGCCGCTCGGCTTCGGCGCGCAGCACCGTCGCGTAGTCGGCGGGGAAGCGGCAGTCGTCCTCGCCGAACAGCACCCACTCGCCGCGGGCCGCCGCGACGCCGGTGTTGCGCGCCGCCGACACCCCGCGGTTGGTGGGATGGGGGATCACGCGCAGCCGGTCGTCGCCGAGCTGGGCGCACACCGCACGGGTATCGTCGGTGGAGCCGTCGTCGACGATCACGATCTCGGCCACGTCGCGCAACGCCAGCATCGAGTCGAGGTTGGCGCGCAGCGCCTGCGCGCGGTTGTAGGTCGGGACCACCAGCGTGATGTCGTTGCCGGCGGATAGGCTCACTGCGGCGAGAGTGTAGACAGTCCCATGCTTGAATCCGTCCAGGTCGGCGCGCGCCGCATCACCGTCGACGTGGCGGTGCAGATCGTCGCGCGCATCCTCAACCTGGCGCTCGGGGTGGTCGTCACCCTGCTGCTCGCACGCGGGCTCGGCACCAGCGGGTTCGGCGTCTGGTCGACGCTGTTCGCGGTCACCCAGATCGCCAACAGCTTCGGTGAATTGGGACTCACCCAGATAACGGTGAGTCGCGTCGCCGCCGAGCCCGACCGCGAAGCGCAGTGGCTGGGGGCTCTGCTGCAGCTGCGCATGCTGCTGGTGATCCCGATCACCCTCGGATCGCTGCTCGCGGTGCTGCTGATCGCGCCCTCCCCGCACGACGCGACGGCGGGCGTCTTGATCAGCCTCGTCGCGCTCGTCGGCGCGCCCGCCGTGCTGAGCGTCGTCTTTCAACTGCGCATCCGCAACGACATCTCGATGGCGGTCATCACCTTCAACAGCATCCTCTGGGCGGCCGCCGTGATCGCCGTCTCGGCGGCCGCCGGCGGGATCGTGGCCTACGCCGTCGCCTTCCTCGCGAGCACCGCCGTCACGACCGGCCTGAACGTCGCGCTGGCGCTGCGCTTCACCCACGTCCGCCTGCGCGACGCGCGGCGGCTGTGGGGTCCCCTGCTGCGGGTGGGGGTGGGCGTCGGCATCGCGGGGATCTTCGTCACGTCATATGTGAAACTCGACCAGATCCTCGTGTTCGAGCTCGCCGGCAGCCACCAGGCCGGCCTCTACGGCGCCGCCTATCGGCTGCTCGAACAGGTGCAGTTCATCCCGATCTCGGTGATGACCACCCTCTTCCCGTTGATCGCCGCCGCCCACAAAGCCGACCGCCGCCGCATGGAGCGCATGTTGCAAACCGCCGGCGAGTACCTGGCGATGGCGTCGCTGCCGATCCTCGCCTTCACGATCGTGGCGGCGGGTCCGATCATGATTCTCCTGTTCGGCCCCTCGTTCGCCGGGGCCGCAAAGGCCCTGCCGATACTCGCCGGAGCGTTCGTCTCGATCTCCTTCGGCTATCTCGTGGGCAACATGGTGGTGGTGTTGGAGCTGCAGCTGCGCTTCGCCGTCTACGCCGCGCTCGGCCTGCTGCTCAACGCCGCCCTCAACCTCGCCCTGATCCCGTCCTACGGCTTCCTCGCCGCCGCCTGGGTGACGCTGTTGACAGAGCTCGTCGTGATGTCGCTGTCGGCCCGCGTCGTGCTGCGCAGGCTCCACATGCGCCCCCACGTCGGCCGCCTCGCCCGCACGCTGGTGGCGGCGGCCGCGATGGGCCTGCTCACCTGGGCCGCGCACGACGCCGGCGTCCCCCTCGGTGGACTGGCGGCGATCGCGCTGGCCAGCTACCTCCCCTGCCTGCTGATGCTGCGCGTCGTCAGCATCGCCGAGCTGCGCTCGGTGCTGCGCCGGGAGCCGCCTGTTGCCGGGGGCGCCTGAGGACCAGCGTCGCGCCGGGGCCGGCGCCACGCGCGTCAGCGGCGGAGGATGAGGACTTCGGCCTTTGCTTCCCCCTGCTCGCGACGCAGGCGCTTGACGCTGACGAGCGTCGGCCGGGGGGCGCTGAAGCTCGAGATCGCGTAGGCCGACGTGCGCTGCACCCCGGCCCAGCGAAAGCCGCGCGGCGGACTGGTCGGCACCACCGGCGGCAGCGGTGAGCGCGCGGCCCGCCTGACGGGCAGCGCGACGAACTCGATCCGGCGCGTCGATACGGCTGCGTGGGCTTCCCGCAGCGGGCCGAGATAGATCGAGAGCGGCATCGAGGCGAACTGTTCCCCGACCACCACCTCGCCGCCCGCGGGCGCCCCGGGGAGCGCCCGGGCGATGCCGCGCCAGTCGCTGCGCTGATAGGCGGGCGTCAAGTTGATCGCGGCGATCACCGCCGCCGAGATCGCGCAGATCCCCGCCCCCAGCAGGGGGCCGGCGCGGCCCGCGCGGGTGACGCCCAGGCCGGCCGCGACGAGCACCGCCAGCGGCACCCAGCTGGCGATGACGTTGCGACCGTCGTAGACGTCCACCAGCCCGATGGCGGCAAGCGCCAGGGGCAGCCCGATCGAGACCACCGCGACGACCGCCACGTCGCGCACGGCGGCGCGCTCGCGCCCCTCCGTCCGCCGCCACCCCAGCGCGACGGCGCCCGCGGCGAGCAGCACGATCAGCAGGCCGGCGAGAATCTCCAGCGGCGCGTACGGCCCGACCGCCATCAGCTTCACGCTCTCGGCGAACCGCGAGGCAAGCGATTCGGCTTCGATCCAACTCACCTTCCCATCGGCCTGCTGGGCCAGCGCCAGCGGCAGCAGCGCGGCTCCGACCGCCAGCACCGCGCCCACCGGCGCCGCCGCGCGGCGTGCCCCCAACCGCCGCAGGAGGATCCAGGCCTCGGGCACGAACAGGAAGACCGCGAAGTAGTGGGTCAACAGGGCGAGGCTCGACATCGCCGCCCACAGCGCGAGGCTGCGCCGGTCGGGGGCGGCCAGGGCACGCTGCCACAGCACGAGCGCGGCGGCGGCGAACAGGACCAGCAGCCCGTAGGCGCGCGCCTCCTGGGAGAAGTAGTACATCGCGGGGTTGACCACCGTCAGCGCCGCCGCCCAGAGGCCCGCCCGCGGCGAGATCCGCCGACCGGCCGCATACATCACCGGAATCGTGATCGTCCCGACGAGCGCCGAAAACGAGCGGAAGCCGAGCGGCCCGGCGCCGAACGCCTTCGTCCACACCCAGACCAGGGCGTAGTACAGCGGCGGCGCCGACTCGCTGGCCGTCAGGTTGGAGAGCATGCCCTGAAAGCTGCGGTGCACGAGGATCATCGTGGCCGACTCGTCCAGCCAGATGCTCTGCACGTTGAGCGTCGCGAAGCGCAGCGCGGCGCCCGCGAGCATCAGCGCCAGCAGCGCCGTCGCGGGGCGCCGCAACCACGAGTCCGCCGGCATCCGGGATCGCCTCGCGGCGGGCTTGGGCGGGATCGGGGCGAAGTCGTGGGACTCGACGCTGGCACCCACGCCCGCGATTATCTCAGGCGATCGCGATCGCACCGCTCGCCACTCGCGCCCGCGGGGATGGTGCGGCCTGCCGACGCCCGCCGCGGGGCGTCGGTCCGCCGGCTCACGCCCCGCGGGACCGCCCTCGGACCCCTCACTCGGCCAGCAGTTCCTCGACGGCGCTCGTGAATTCGCCCTTGGGCTGCAGTTCGTGCTGCAGCGCCCCGTAATACCTTTCGCTGCTGGCGCTGGTCCCGGTGTCCGCCTGATCGCGCACCTGGTAGAGGATGAACATCCCCAGCCGGCTCCCCAGCAGCTGGCGGATTTCGCTTACCGCGCTGCGCAGCAGCGACGCCGCTTCGTTATAGGGCATGCAGGCGTTCTCTTCTTCGACCCCTTCCAGGCAGTGCCCGCCGTCGGTGGGCAGGCCGAACTCGGTGATGTCGATCGGGATCGTCGTGTCGCCGTGGGCGGCGGTCTGATCGAGCAGGTCTTCCAGGCGGCTGCGCCAGTCGTGGTAGGGGTGGATCGTCCAGCCCGCCACATACCTGCTCAGGTCGGGCACCGCCGCGTACATGCCGTTGACCCAGTCGCCGGTCCAGTCGTCGGCCTGCGCCAGCAGCCCCACGTGGACGCCGGCGGCGGCGATCGCTTCGGCCGCTTCCTGGAGGCGACGCGCGTAGTTTTCGGCGCGTTCACGGTAGGAGGCGGCGCCGGCTCCGTCGCCGTACTGATAGCCGTAGGAGGTCTCGTTGCCGAACTCGATCGACTGGATCGCCTCCTGGCCGCCGGGGTGGTCGGCCCAGAACGTTCCACCGGGGCCAAACTCCTGCGCCCATCCCGCCAGGCTCCGCGCCTGGCTCGGGGTGGGGAGCGTCCCGTAGAAGCCCGCCAGCGGCAGCACCCGGATGCCCTCGGCGGCGTAGCCCCCGATCACCCGTTCCATTTCCGCGGGGGTCGTCGTGGCGATCGGGAACTCGATCCGCACGAGCCTGGCGCCGAGCTGCGCCGACCCCTGGAGGTCGAGGCTCATGTTGGTGCCCGAGTCGATCCCGGTCTGAAGCGGCGCCGCGGATGGCGATTCGACGCCGCCGGTGGGATCGGGCGCCGATGGCGATTCCACGCCGCCGGTGGGCGCCGGCGGCGATTGCAGGCCGGTCGTGGGATCGGACGCGGACGACGATTCGGAGGGGGCCGGGGCCGATGGCGATTCGCCGCGCGTGGAAGGGGTTGAGGCGGATGGCGCTTCGGAGGAGCCGGGGCTGGACCCGGTGAGGCTGGAGGCGGATGGCGCTTCGGAGGAGCCCGAGCCGGACCCGGCGGAGCTGGAGGCGCCCGACGGCCCACGGCTGCTCGACGAGCCGCGGCTCGCCGTCGAGCCCGCGCCCGACCTCGGCGCCGCGCTGGAGCTTGCCGCGCCGGACCCGGCGGGGTGGCTGGCGCCCTGCCGGTCGAGGCGAGCGCGCATCCGGGCGCAGGCACGGTGCCGGTGCGTCGCACACGCCAGCCTGGCGAGCTGCTGCCGATGGTGGCGCCGCCGCGCCGCCGCGCGGGCCTGCAACCGAGCGTGCACGGCGGCCGTCTGCGCGACCGGCGGCCGATGCGAGGGCTGCGCGGAGCTTGCGCCGGCGTTCACGGCTCCCAGGATGAGACAGACGAGAGCGAGGGCCGCGACGGCGATGCGGCGGATCTGAAGCTGAGTGGAAATCTTGCGCTCCTTCGGTGGCCGGGCTGTCTCGGGGAGACCCCTGGGCTTTGCGGCCCCGCCTCGCGGCGGGTGTGCCTTTGTCGTGAGACGCCTTCTCGTGCGTCGTGCTCTGCCGTCGATATCGACCGTGCGGCGTGCCGCCCGACTCCGTACCTCACCGCTGGACGGATGTGGGGCGTCCGTGTCCTGGGCGGTTGGCTTTCCGCCGCGGGATTCCTCGCGGACGCTGCGGCGGGCGTTCTCGCGCAAGCCTCCGGACCGGTATCGGGCGAGCCGGTACCATGGGCGCAGGCGCCGCTCTCGCCGGTTCCCGGGATGGGATTAAGTGCGAGCTCGCAGCCGGCCGATAGGAGTCCTGCGATGAGACATTCCGCGCTACCTCACGTTGCGGTACCGAAGCGGCGGCCGCCGGCATGAACGCGGGCGGCCGGCTCGAGCGCGTGCGCGATGGCGAGAGCGTCGGCGGCCTGTTGCGGGTGCTGCGCCGTCGCTGGTTGATCGCGCTGGGGGTGGTGGCGGCGTCGCTGGCGGTGATGGTGTTCATGCACGAGCACAAAGCCAAGTCGTACTCGGCGACCGCAAGCGTGGCGTTTCAGAACACCACGCTCTCGGAGGCCGGGCTCCAGGTGACGCCGTCGAGCAGCAGCGAACCGCAGCGCGAAGCCAACACCCAGGTGTTGATCGCCGACTCCACCGAAGTCGCGCAGGCGGCGGCCCGCCAACTGCACCTGCGGACGAGCGCCAGCGAACTGCTCGAAGAAGTCAAGGTCGAAGCGGCGCCGAGCGCCGACGTCCTCAACATCCAGGCCAGCGCCGCCGACCCGCAGGCGGCGGCGAACCTCGCCAACGCCTTCGCCGAACAGTACATCGCCTTCCGCTCCCAGTCGCAGCTGGCGGGGGTCGAAGCGGCGGCGCACAATCTCCAGCAGCAGATCGCCGCGCTCCCCTCCGGCTCGGCCGAACGAACCGCGCTGGAACAGTCGCTGCAGCGACTGTCCGCCGCGCGGGCGGTGGCGAGCGGGGGCGCCGACATCATCGGCCGCGCCACCCCGCCGGCCAGCCCCGCGGGCACGAGCCTGACGAGCACCGTGGTGATCGGCCTGCTGATCGGCCTGGCGCTGGCCTTCGCCCTGGTGTTCCTGCTCGAATCGCTCGACCGGCGCGTCAAGACGGTGGAGGAGCTCGAGCGCGAGTACCGCCTGCCGGCGCTCGCCGCGATCCCGCAGTCGGCTTTTCGCGGCGGCAGGGCCGCCGGGCGCGAGGAGCTGCTCGAGCCCTACCGGATTCTGCGCAGTGCACTCGACTTCGCCGCGGTCACCCGACGGCTGGACACGCTGCTGGTGACGAGCGCCATCGCCGGCGAGGGCAAGACCACGGTCGCCGTCGATCTCGCCCATGCGGTGGCGCTCACCGGCCGGCGGACGGTGCTGGTCGAGCTCGATCTGCGCCGACCCACCTTCGCCGAGCATTTCGAGCTCGACGCCACGCGTGGGCTCACCACTGCGCTGACCGGCAGGGCGCAGCCCTCGGAGCTGTTGGCGGAGCCGCTGGCGGGGGTGCCGAATCTGCTGGTGCTGCCCGCCGGGCCGGTGCCGCACAACCCCTCCGAGCTGCTGGGCTCGGCGCGACTCGCAGAGATCCTCGCCCAGCTGGCCGGCGGGGAGAGCATGGTGATCGTCGACGCCCCCCCGCTGAACCCCGTCGCCGACGCCCACGTGCTGCTCAACAGCGAGGCGGTCGACGCGGCGATCGTCGTGGCACGGCTCGAACGGGTCACGCGCGAGGAGGTGCGCCGCACGCGGGCGATCCTCGACCGCCACATCGTCGAGCCGGTGGGGATCGTCGTCACCGGGCTGCGCGACGGCGGACGCTACGGGTACGGGTACGGGTACGGCTCTCCTCAGAAGCCGCGTCCCGAGCACGACGTCGTCGGCGAGGCTCTGTCGGGCGTCGGCGCCGCCCCGCCGACCGGCCGCTGAGGGCGCGATGGGCGCGCGTCAGCTGCGTGCGTCGGTGCCGGGCATCCGCGAGCTGGGCGCCGCGGCCGCGGCGGCGGCGCTGACGGCGCTGCTGGGCTACGCCGGCGTCCACAAGCTGGGCGCCGCCGGTCTGCTGGTGCCGGTCGCGCTGGTGCTGGTCTGCATCCTGGTGCTGCGCCCGCTGTTCACCGTTGCGCTGGTCGTGGCGCTGGTGGTCGTCTGCGAGGGGCCCCAGTTCGGGCTGTTGACGTTCACCGCGAACCTCTACAACCCGCTGTACGGCGACATCTCGCTGGTCGACGGGCTCGTGGCGCTGGCGCTGGTGGCGGTCGGGATCGACCTGCTGCGCCACCGCCGGGCGCTGTTGCTGCCGCGTCCGCTGGTGCTGGGGCTGGCGCTGCTCGCGCTGGCGATGGTCGCCGGGGCGGTCACTGGGTATGACGCGGGCGCCAAGCTCCGCTTTGCGATCGCCTCCGAGCACGTGCTGCTGTATCTGCTGCTGCTGCCGATCGCGGTGGCCAATCTCGCCATCGATCGGCCAACCGTGCTGCGGCTGCTCGGCGGCGCGACGGCGCTGGCGATCGTCAAGGCCGTGCTGGGCCTGGTCGAGGTCGCCGGTCACTACGGCTCGCCGATCGAAGGCGCGACGACGCTGACCTATCTCGAACCGACCGCCAACTGGCTGATAATGGTCGCCCTGCTGGGAATCCTCGCCGCCGTGCTGGCCCGTGCCCGGCCGCCGCTGTGGACGCTGCTGAGCAGCCCCCTGCTGATCGCCTGCCTGGTCTTCTCCTACCGGCGCTCCTTCTGGATCGGCGCCGCGCTGGGCCTGCTGCTGGTGCTGCTGCTCGGCACCTCCACGTCGGGGCGCCGGCTGCTGCTGCCGGCGGCCCTGGGGGTGGCTGGCGCGATCCTGCTGCTGGGCTCGATCAACTTCCAGTCGCAGCTGCCGATCGTCAAGCGCGTCGCCTCGCTGGCGCCTTCCAAGCTCGAAGCCAACGTCCAGGACAGCTATCGCCTGGACGAGCGCGCCAACGTGCTGCAGGCGATCGGGGAACACCCGCTCACGGGCCTGGGGATGACGATCCCCTGGGCCGCCGACGCGCGGGTGCTGTCGGTGGAACACGAAGAAGGGCGCCAGTACGTTCACTTCGCCGCCCTGTGGTTCTGGCTGAAGCTGGGCATCCTCGGCCTGTTGGCCTACGTCGCGGTGTTGATCGGCGCCATGACGCTGGCCTGGCAGGTGTGGCGCGGCAGTCGCGAGCCGCTGCTGAGCGCCTTCGGGCTGGCGTCGCTGTGCGCGCTGGCGGGACTCGTCGCGATCGAGACCACCGCCAGTTTCACGGGTGTCGATCCCCGCTTCACCGCGCTCCTGGGCGCACAGATGGGGCTGCTCGGGCTGCTGAGGATGACGGCGTCCGAGTCGAGACCGCCCGCCGGCGGGGGTCAGGCCGGCGCCAGGAGTGAGATCAGCGCCTCGATCGAGTAGCGCTCGGCGGCCAGCTCCCGTCCGCGCCTCCCCAGCTCGGGCGCGCCTGCGCGCAGGACGCCGGCGAGGGCGGCGGCGAACGACTGCGCGTCGTCGGCGATCAGGCAGTGCTCGCCGTCGCGCACCGCCAGGCCGCTCGCGGCGCGCGTCGTCGCGACAACCGGCTGGCCGTAGGCGAGCGCCTCGATCAGCTTCAGCGGCGTCCCGCCTCCCTGGAGCAGCGGCACCACGGCGCAGCGGGCTTCGGCGTACACCGCGCCGAGGTCCTCGACGAAGCCCCGCGCTTCCACACGGGGGTCGTCGACGAGCTCGCGCAATTCTGGGATCGGTGTCCCGTGCGGGTCTGGGCCGGTTGCCACCGGCGCCGCTGTGGATGTGCCCAGGCCGGCGCCGACGAGCGCGAGCTTGGCCTCGGGCAGCTCGCTCCAGACCAGCGGAAAGACCTCCCCGAGCAGGAAGCGCAGACCGGTCAGGTTGGGCTCGTAGGCGAAGTTGGCGACAAAGAGCGCACGCGGCTCGGCACCGGGCCGCTCGACGGGAACGATGGCCTGGACGTCGACGACGTTGGGCACGTAGCGCAACCGCGCCGCCGGGCAGAGGGCGCGGGCGGCGGCGATGTCGGCCTCGCTCACCATCCACGACTCCGCGGCCCCCGCCAGCAGCCGCCGCTCGAAGCGCCGCAGGACTCGCTCGGCGCGGGGATCGCGCTCGCCGAGCTCGTGGCGAAAACCGGACTCGAAGTTGTGGGCGTTGTAGATGACGGGACGTTCGCGCATCAAACCCCGCAGCGCGGCGGCGACCACCGGCCCGTCGGCGATCACCCGCCCCCGGTCCGCGGCGCCGGCGAGCCGAGCCGCCTCGGTCGCGAGCTCAGGCGAGGCCCCGCGGGCGAGATCGGCCGGCACGCCGGCGGCCCGGGCCGCCGCGTATGCCAGCAGCCGGCGCGGCCCGCGCGAGGGGACCGCGGCGTGCAGCGCGATGCCCGGAATCGCGGCGAAGGCGGCGTCGGCCGCATCGCCCTCGAAGCGCGCGTAGAGGAGATCCAGGCCGCGATGGGCGGCGAGGGCGCGGGCGATCCCGTAGGTGCGCAGCGCACGCCCCGAGCCCAGCGCCGGGGTGTGCGCGGTGACGAGCAGGTCGCGCGCGGGGGAGGGGTCGCGTGCGGTGGGGGAGGGGTCGCGCGTGGGGGAGGGGTCGCGCGCGGGGGAGGGGTCGCTCACGGGCGAGGGGTGGCGCAGGTGCGACGGGTCGCTCACGGTCTCCCCGGCAGCGCCCGCACGGCGGCCGCGATCTCCTCCAGCCGGCGATCCCAGGAGTGCGCCGCGGCGGCATGGGAGCGCTCGAGGCGACGGGCGGGGCTGTCACCGGCGATCGCCTCTCCCAGCAGCGCGCCGATGCCACTGGCGTCGGGTGCCGTCGCGACTTCGGCGACGTCGGCCAGGGCGGGCAGCGGCGTGGCGACGACGGGCAGCCCGGCGGCGAGGTACTCGTACACCTTCATCGGAAAGACGCTCTCCGTGACCGGGTTGCGCAGGTACGGGATCAGGCCGGCGTCGGCGGCGCGCAGGACGGCGGGCAGCTGCTCGTAGCGCCGCGGGCCGAGCAGGTGGATGTTGGCCGGCTCGCGCAGCAGAGACACATCGGTGCGGGGATCGCCGGGCCCGATCGGCCCGACCAGCGCGAACGACCACTCGGGATGTTCGCCGGCGAGCGTGCAGATCAACGGTATGTCGAGCTTGGTCGAGACGATCGCGCCCGTGAAGACGATGCGCGGTCGCGGCAGCGCATCGACCGCGGGATCGGCACGGTCGGCCGAGTCGGCGTCGAGCGCTGTGGAGAACAGCGCCGTGTCGGCGACGTTGGGGGCGTAGATGACGTTGCCGGAGTACCTCCGCAGGCGCGCCGCCAGCGCCGGGGCGCTCGCCAGGACCAGGTCGGCCTGTTCGGCGAAGCGCCGCTCGGTGGCGTGGAAGCTGGGGACGTCGACGCCGGCGATGGCCGAGACGTCGTCGACGCAGTGGTAGACGACGAGCTCGGGCCGCAGCGGCTCGACGAGGGCCTCGGCCTGGGGCACGTAGGCCCAGAGGATCGGACGCTCGATGCCCAGCCGCCGGGTCGCGCGCCGCACCTGGAAGCGCAGCAGGCGGCGGTTGACGGCGCGCAGCGGGCGCTGCTGCAGCGGTAGCACCAGCGGCGAGAGCACGTGCAGCCCGTCCGCGGCGCGCGGCGGGGTGAGTCCGCGTCGCAGCCGGCGGGCGAGGCGGGCGAGATCGCGTCCCGCCAGCTGGGGGCGGCGCAGGCCGAGGGACTCGACGAACAGCACGCGGTTCTCCCGCGCCAGGCGGGACATGAGGTGGTGCTGGTTGGTCCACAGATCGGTCTCCCAGTCGGCGAAGCCGACGCACACGATCTCGCGGCCGCGCAGGCGGAGGGGCTCCGGCATGGCGGCCATGATCCCAGGTGCCGCGGAGGGGTCCCGCTACCCTCGCGGGGTGAGTCAGGCGCTGCTGGAGGAACTGCGGGCGCGCTTCCCGCGCGTCGCGGTGGTGCACGAGTGGCTGACGATCCCCGGCGGCTCCGAGCAGGTGGTGCTGGAGCTGCTCGACATGTTTCCCCAGGCCGAGCTGTTCGCCTCGATCTACAACCCCGAGCCGTGGCCGGCGCAGATCAAAGAACGGCGTGTCCACGCCTCCTACCTGACACGGATGCCCGGCGCCCGCTCGCACTACCAGCGGCTGCTGCCGTTGATGGATCGCGCCTACCGGGCGTTCGACCTCGGCGGCTTCGACCTGGTGCTCTCCAGCAACCACGCCTTTGCCAAGAACGTGCGCGTACCCCCCGGGGTGCCGCACGTCTGCTACTGCCACACCCCGATGCGCTACGCCTGGCAGGAGGACTTCCTCGCGGGGGAGGCGATGGGCCGGCCGGCGCGGCTGGCGCTGCCCCTGCTGCTCGGGCGGTTGCGCCGCCAGGACCTGCGCGGGGCGGCCTCGCCGGACGTCTTCGTCGCCAACTCCCGTCACGTCGCCCAACGCATCGAGCGCTGCTACGGGCGCGGCGCGGAGGTCGTGCACCCGCCGGTCGACGTCGAACACTTCCTCGCGCTGCCCCGGGCGCCGCGCGACTTCTATCTGGTCTTCGGGCGCGTCGTGCCGTACAAGCGCGTCGATCTGGCGCTCGCCGCGTGCGCCCGCCTGGGGCTCGCGTTGAAGGTGGCCGGCGGCGGTCGCGCGCTGGCGGCGCTGCGGGCAAGCGTGCCGGCCGGCGCCGACGTCGAGTTCCTGGGTCGGATCGACGACGCCGCGCGCGACCGGCTGCTGAGCGGGGCCCGCGCCCTGCTGTTCCCCGGCGAGGAGGACTTCGGGATCGTGCCCGTCGAGGCCCAGGCGGCGGGTGTGCCGGTCATCGCCTACGGCGTCGGCGGCGGCGGCGAGACCGTGCTCGACGGCCGCACCGGGGTGTTGTTCGGCGAGCAGACCGTCGACGGTCTGGCCGGCGCCATCGAACGTTTGCGGGACCTGGAGCTCGACGAGGCCGAGGTCCGCGCCAATGCGGGCCGCTTCAGCCGCGAGCGTTTCCGCGCCGAGATGGCCGCCGTGATCGCGGCGGCGTCGGCGGAGGCGGGCGGGACCGGGAACGGCGTCGCCGAGGCGAGCCGAGGGCGCCTGGCGGCGGCGGAGGGGAACGGCGTTGCTACAGTCGCGGCGGTGGCGCAGGCGGGCTCATCAGCGCAGACGGCCGGCGTCGACCTCGAGCGCGCCCGGCGCGAGCGCGAGGCGTACGACGAGCACGGCGTCGAGGAGGCGATGTCGAGTTGGCACGGGCGCTTCCCGCTCGTCTTCGAATGCCCCAACACGCGCCGCGGCGAGGCGCGCTTCGACGCCCTGACGCGGGCCGCGGTGAGCGGCCGGCGGGTCCTCGACATGGGCTGCGGTGACGGCGCCAGCTCGGTGCGGCTGCTGGAGCTGGGTGCGGGCCACGTGCTCGGCATGGACATCTCGCGCAGCGCGATCGCGCAGGCCCGGGCGCGCGCGCAGGGGGAGGCGCAGGCGGACCGGCTGGAGTTCCGGGTGGGCGACGTCGCGAGCGACCTCAAGGGGCAGGTGGATTGCATCTTCGGCCGCTCGATCCTGCATCACGTCGACTATCGCGGGCTGCTGCCGCGGCTGTACGCCGAGCGCCTGACGCCGGGCGGGACGATGCTGTTCATGGAGCCCCAGGGGGAGAACCTGCTGATCCGCGGCTACACCCGGCTGGTGGCGGCGGCGCACACGCCGGACGAGCGGTCGTTCGTCACCGACGATCTCGAGTGGCTGCGCGCGCATTTCCCCGGTTGCGAGCTGTACCCGATCAACTACCTCAGCTTTCCCGCGGCGCTCGCCGGCTCGCTGCTGGGGCTCGGGCCGAACAACCCGCTGCTGCGCGCCTGCGACCGCGCCGACGAGTGGCTCGCGCGCCGGGCGTCGCGGCTGCGCTCGCATTTCCGCCAGACGATCGTCGTGATTCGCAAGCCCCCCGCCTGAGCGGCGGGTCGGCCTTCAGCGGCCCCCGTGCACCGCCCCCGGCCCGCCCGGCGCGGTGGCCGCGGCGGCATCGAGCAGCCCGGCCCCGTAGAGCCGGCGGTCGCCGGGCCCGCCCAGCGGCCGGGCGGTCGCGATCAGGCGCCTGGCGACCTGTCGCGGCGTGGGGTGGCGCCCGAGCACGCCGCTGGCGATGACCAGGGCGGCGGTGGCGGCGACGTGGGGGGTGGCCATCGAGGTCCCTTCGTAGCCGTTCGGGATCCCGAACTTCCGCGGCGAGGTCCCGGTGAAGGTGACCTGGAAGACGTCGCGGCCGGAGGGCAGTTCGGGGTGGCAGTTGGGGTCGCCCGGGAGCGGCGCGTCGGGTCCGCCGCCGGGGGCGACGAGGGTGACGCCGGTTCCGTAGTTGGAGTAGCTCGCGAGGCAGCCGTGTTCGGTGGTGGCGCCGACGGCGATGACGTCGGGGGCGCGGGCGGGGTAGGCCGCGGCGGCGTGGGCCTCGTTGCCGGCGGCGGCGACGACGACGACGCGGTGGCGGTTGGCGTAGCGCAGCGCCGAGATCAGCTCGGGGATGTCCGAGGCGGTTATCCCGGTGGGGAATTCGAGGCTGAGGTTGATGACGCGGGCGCCGTGGTCGACGGCGAAGCGGACCCCGCGGGCGATGGTGGCGGCGTCGCCGTTGCCTTCGGCGTTGAGCACCCGGACGGGCATCAGCCGCACCCCGTAGGCGAGGCCGGTGAGGCCGATGCCGTTGTCGGTGGCCTCGGCGATGGTGCCGGCGACGTCGGTGCCGTGGCCGTTGCGGTCGTTGGGGAAGCGGCTGTGGGCGACGAAGTCGTAGCCGGCGACGAACTGGTAGGGGTAGAAGTCGGGCGAGCGCCGGAAGGGGCCGCGGTTGGCGTAGGCGACGCCGGTGTCGAGGACGGCGACGACCACGCCCCGCCCGCCGGCGGCGTGGTCGGCGATGAGGTTGTTCCAGGCCTGGGGGGCGCCGACGCCGAAGGTGGTGTTGAAGTTCCACTGCAGCTGGCCCCAGCCGCCGGGGGTTTTGGCGGTGCCGGGGTCGTTGGGGAAGGGTTCGCCGGGCAGCGCCGCGGCGTTGGCCTGGAGGGGCGCCGACGAGGGGCTGCCTGCGGCCGCCGGCGACGAGCCGCCTGCGGCTGTCGAGGAGGAGCCGCCGGCGGCTGTCGCAGCCGGCGTGGCGGATTCGGTGAGCGCCGAGGCGGCTTCGGCTTGGAGGGCCGCGGGTGGGCTGGGGTTCTCCAGGGAAGGCGCGGAGGGCATGGTGGCCTCGCGGGCGACGTAGTCGGGCACCGCCCAGGCGACCCCCGGGGTGTGGCGCAGGCGGGCGAGGGTGGCGGGGATGTCGGCCCCGCGGTGGAGGGTGAGGAGGTGGGCTTCGCCTTCCAGGTCGACGGGGTCGGTGGCGCGGGCGGCGCGCGCGATCGCGGCCTGCGCCGCCGGGCGGGTGGCGCCGGAGTAGCCGACGACGACGACCCCGGGAACGTAGGGCGGCGGGCTCGGCGTCGCGGCCGCCGCCGTCGGCGCGACCCCGGCGAGGGCGAGGAGGGCGAGGAGGGCCGGGAGGCCGACGGCGCGCAGGGACAGGGGGGGTCGCGGCTGCTGCCCCCCGGTGTCGTCTGTCAGATGAGGATGGCCTGCGCGGAACACGTTGGCGCGGTAATCATGAACTGCGGAGGCGCCTTCCGGCGCCAGGCCGGGGCTCCCGCCCGGCACGCGGCCGGGGGCTGGCGCGACCGGCTACGGTGCGGGTCGGTGAGCGAGCGTTTCTTTCCGCGTGAGGAGTACTTCATGCGCATGGCCCTGCGTGAGGCTCATCGTGCTCTAAAACACGAGGACGTCCCGATCGGCGCGGTGGTGGTCCACGGCGGCGAGGTCGTCGCGGCGGCCCACAACGAGCGCGAAGCGCGCCAGGACCCGACGGCCCACGCGGAGCTGCTGGCGCTGCGCGAGGCGGCCCGCCGGCTGGGCAGCTGGCGGGTGCTGGAGAGCGTTCTCTACGTCACCCTGGAGCCCTGCGCGATGTGCGCCGGGGCGATCGTCCTGGCGCGGGTCCCGCGGGTGGTCTACGGCGCGGCCGATCCCAAGGCGGGGGCGGCGGGAAGCGTGTTGGACGTCCTCGGGGAGCCCCGGCTGAACCACCGCCCGGAGGTCGTCGGGGGCCTGTTGGCGCAGGAGTGCGGGGCGGTGCTCAGCGAGTTCTTCGCGGCGCGGCGCTGAGGGTGACCGCGGCAGCTCGACGCAGCCGCCCCATGGCCCGGCGACCTCGGCGTGACGGGCGAGTGAGGTTGATCTCGTGCGCCAGCTCCCTTGCCGGCTGGGCTCGCGCCGGGTATGGCCAACAATCGATGGCTACCTACCTACACGGAGAGGGAGGGACGAAGATCGAACCCGGCCCCCGTCTGGCAGCGCATCCGCGAGCTGCACGCAAGACGCTTTGACGCCACGTGAGGCAGCTGCCGCCGAGTATGGCGGCGCCTTGGTGGCCGCTACTTACCCGGAGCCGGCCGGGGCACCGGCCGTGGGTACGATCCGCCGCGACCCTCTTCGATCCCGATCGACGTCGAGGGCGACTTGATCTGCTCAGGAGGCAGAGGCTTCGGTGCCATAGTCGTAGTCTACCGCCAACGCCGCCAGCCACGCGAGGGTCTGCACGACCATGAGCACGCCCAGCGCTCCCGACAGCCACGACATGCGACGCACCTTCCGCGCGTTCTCCTCGCGCAGCTTCTGGTAGCCGAAGCCCGCCGCCGCCAGCCACCCGAGTGTGTCGTCCTGCGCCTCGGCCAGAGCCTGCTCGTAGAGCTCCTCGTACAGCTCGCCGGCGTCGACGGCGAACTTCAGGTGCCACGGCGCGAGCAGAACCGCCGCGGCGACGAGGCCTAGCACCAACGCCACCAGCGCGACCCAGCCGAGCGCGTGTAGTCCCTGATCGCGCACGGTGGTCGCCCTACGGAGAGGGAGGGATTCGAACCCTCGAACGAGGTCAACCCCCGTTACGCGATTTCCAGTCGCGCCCGTTCAACCGCTCCGGCACCTCTCCAGTGCTCTCGGGTGCGCCCCGCGGGCAGGGCTAAGGCTACGACACCGGAGGCCCCGACGCGGCGCGCGGGGGACGGGGCCGGGGGAACGCGACGCGGGGGCGCCGGCGATTGGTAGTCTCCGGCCTGTCGCAGAGACGATTGCCACGACGATGCCGACCGGAGCAACCAAGGAGACAGACCGATGATCCTCGCGGCGAGTGAGGCGTTCAGCAAGGACGTGGGCCTGATCATCACGTTCATCGGCATCGGGGTCCTGGTGAACCTGATACTCCTCTACACGGCGGTCCAGGTGCGGGGCGAGCACCGCCGGAACCGCGAAGACCTCCCGCCGCGGAACGGCGGCCCGGGCGCCTGAGGGCGAGCCGGGGCGGCGTCAGCGGGCGCCGCGGACGACGGTGAGGAGGGCGTCGGCGATGCCGGAGGCGTCGCGGCTGCCGGTGCCGAGGCGGCGGACGCCGAGACCGCAGATGAGGGCGACGACGGTGCGGGCGTGGCTGGCGGGGTCGGGGACGTCGAGGGCCTCGAGGATGGCGGCGGCGAGGTCCTCGTAGGCCTCGAAGCAGCGCCGGGAGGCGTCGTGGAGCTGGGGGTCGCGGGAGGCGTGGAGGTGGAGCTCGAGCTCGGCGACCTCCTCGGGGCGGTCGGGGGAGCCTTCGACGATGCGCTGGACCTCGGCGGCGGCCTGCTCGGGGGTGGGCTGGGTGGCGCGGACGTCGGCGGCGATGGCGCCGAGCCGGGCGACCTCGTCGCCGACGTACAGCAACAAAGCCTCGCGGAGGAGCTGGCTCTGGCTGGGGAAGTGGTAGGTGAGGGAGCCCAGGGAGACTCCGGCGGCGGCGGCGATGGCGCGGTTGGAGACGCCGCCGATGCCGTGTTCGCCGATGAGCCGGAGGGTGGTCCGGAGGATGCGCTCGCGGGTGTCGGGCGCGGTGGTGGTGGCTGGGGACGCGGTGGTGGCGGCTGCCATGTCGAGCCGCCGGACCCGGTGTGGTGTGGCCAGCTGGCGCTGCGGCCGGAGCCTGTGGACGGGGCCGGTGGTTGCGCGAGCCTAGCGGATCTGCAATCGTTCGGTCGAACGACCGAAGACCGGAGAGGAGTTAGGCGATGCCGGAGGCGACGACGACGGGGGAGGATGCGGCCGGCGGGACGGGCCGGGCGGACGGGGGGCCGGCGGTCGCGGCCGGCCGGGTGGGAGGCGAGGCGGACCTGGCGTTCGCCGGCGCGGCGGCCCAGGCGGGGCTGGTGGCGGCGGGGGAGGTGAGCTCGGCGGAGCTGGTGGAGCTGTCGCTGGCGCGGATCGAGGCGAGCGGGCCGACGCTGAACGCGTTTCGCTGCGTCCGGGCAGACGAGGCCCGGGCGGAGGCGGCGGAGGCCGACCGGCGGGTGGCGGGGGGGGAGCGTCTGCCGCTGCTGGGGGTGCCGGTGGCGATCAAGGACGACGTGGACCTGGCGGGGGAGGAGACCCGTTTCGGCTGCCGCGGGACGTTCCGGCCGCGGGAGGCGGACTGCGAGGCGGTGCGGCGGCTGCGGGCGGCGGGGGCGGTGGTGGTGGGCAAGACCCACACCCCGGAGATCGGGCAGTGGCCGGTGACGGAGGGCCCGGGGTTCGGGGCGACGCGCAACCCGTGGAGCCCGGATCACACCCCGGGGGGCTCCTCGGGCGGGGCGGCGGCGGCGGTGGCGGCGGGCCTGGTGGCGGCGGCGATGGGCTCGGACGGGGCGGGGTCGGTGCGGATCCCGGCGGCGTGGACGGGCCTGGTGGGGATCAAGCCCCAGCGGGGCCGGATCTCGACGTGGCCGGAGAGGGATCCGTTCAACGGGATCACGGTGCTGGGCCCGCTGACGCGCAGCGTGGCCGACGCGGCGCTGCTGCTGGACGTCCTCGGCGGGGGGCATCCCGGCGAGCGCCACGCTCCGCCGCCGCCGGCGGAGCCCTACGCGAGCGCGGCGAGGCGGGAGCCGCGGCGTCTGCGGATCGGGCTGTCGTGGCGGATCCCCTTCAGCGGCGCGCCGGCGCGCCTGGATCCGCGGGTGCGGGCGGCGGTGGCGCGGCTGGCGGAGGTCCTGGCCGACCTCGGCCACGAGGTGGTCCGGGCGGACCCGGCATACGGGCTGGTGGGGGCGTCGTTCATGCCGCGCTCGACGGGCGGCGTCGGGGAGTGGCTGGCGCGGGAGGTGGGGGACCGCTCGCTGATGGACCGGCGGACGCTGGGCAACGTGCGGGTGGGGCGGGCGCTGTCGCCGCTGCTGGGCGTGGCGAGGGCGCTGGAGGCCCCGCTGCGCCACCGGATCGGCGGGGTCTTCAAGAAGGTGGACGTGGTGCTGGCGCCGACGACGGCCCAGCCGCCGCTGCGGATCGGCGCGATCGACGGCCTGGCTCCGTGGGCGACGGACAAGGTGGTCGTCGCGGCCTGCCCCTATGCGTGGCCGTGGAACGTGATCGGGTGGCCCGGGGTGAACGTCCCGGCGGGCCTCACCCCCGAGGGTCTCCCGGTCGGCGCCCAGCTGCTGGGGCCGGCGAACAGCGAGTCGCTGCTGATCTCGCTGGCGGCTCAGCTTGAGAAGATCGAGCGCTGGCAGGAGCGCCGGCCGCCGGGGTGGTCCTGAGCGGGGGTTTTGGGATCGTCCACGTGGGTGGGCCCTCAGCCGACGCCGGAGGGCGCGGGACCTCCATGTCCCGCGAAGGGGGTTGTTGCTATCTCTATGGCCCTCATGACAGCGGCTTCACCGAGATGACGGACTCCGTCGCCGAGCGCCGGGCGCGGATGCCGGCGGGCACGGAGCGCTTCCTGGACACCCGGTCGCTGGGCGGCGGGGCGCAGCGGCGCCTGGCGGAGCTGCTGCGGCCGGGGATGTCGGTGCTTGACGTGGGCTGCGGGACGGGGGCGATCACGGAGGGCATCGCCGAGGCGGTGGGTCCGGAGGGCCGCGTGCTCGGGATCGACGTCAGCCGGGAGCTGATCGATCGCGCCCGGGAACGGAGGGGGCGCCATCCGAACCTGTCCTTCGCCCTGGCCGACGTGACCTCCCTGGGACGGGCCGGCGTGACCTCCCTGGGAGGGGAGGAGCGGGGCTTTGACATGGTGACGTCGGCGCGGATGCTGCAGTGGCTGGCCGATCCGCTGGGGGCGCTGGCGGCGATGGTGGGGGCGGCGCGGCCCGGCGGGATGGTGGTGGCGCTCGACTACAACCACCGCCGGGCGAGCTGGGAGCCGGAGCTGCCGGAGTCGGCGGCGGAGTTCTACGAGGCGTTCCTGGCGTGGCGGGAGCAGGCGGGGATGGACAACGAGATGGCGGACCGCCTGCCGGAGATGTTCGCCGAGCTGAGCCTGGAGGATGTGCGCTGCACGCCCCACCCGGAGGTGACGCGCCGCGGCGAGGAGGACTTCGCCGTGCGGATCGCGCTGTGGGGCCAGGTGATGGCGACGCGGGGCCACCAGGTGGTGGCCGACGGATTCCTCGACGAGGCCCGCCGGGCGGCGGCCCAGGCGGAGTTCGAGGAGTGGGCGGCGGGGGAGGCGCGTAGCCAGACGCTGTGCCTGGCGACGACCGAGGGTGTGGTTCCGGCGAGCTGAGCCGCGGCGGGGGGTGCGCCTCCGCGGCCGGGGTGGCACCCGGTATGGATGCGCTGATGTCGGTGTTCGAGAGTGCGCCCCCGGGTGCGCCCCGGTTTGGGTGTTCCGGCCGCTGGGTATGCCTCGCTGCGGAGGACACCGCACGTCGGAGCGAGATCGGCTAGAGTTCCGACACTCGGATTTCTATGAACGGATTCGGCGGAGACGCCGCAGAGATCGGATGGGAGCACGGATGAGCGAGAAGGCGAGATCGGGCATCGGGGAGACGCGCAAGCCGAGCCTGCGCCACGACGAGGCGCTGGTGCGGCGGGAGATGCGCCGCCTGTCGCGCGCTAGGGTCGGCGGGTGGCGTTCACGCACGTCTTCGCCAGCATCCCTGTCAGCGACCGCGATGCGGCCGTCGGCTGGTACGAGCGCTTCGCCGGTCGCCCACCCGACCTGATCCCCAACGACTCCGAGGCCGCCTGGCGGCTGACGGAGACCGGCTGGATCTACGTGATCGCCGGCGCCGGGGTGCCGGGGACGGCGCTGCAGACGCTGCTCGTCGACGACCTCGACGAGATCCTGGCGGGCCTTGCCGAGCGCGGCATCGCGACGGGGCCGGTGCAGCGGATCGGCGAGCGGGTGCGGTTCGTGATCGTCGAAGACCTCGACGGCAACCGGATCAAGGTGGGGCAGGCGTAGCCAGGGCCGAGGCGGGCCCGGCGACGGTCGAGGCGCCCGCGGGTGCCTGCGATCGTCTAGCCTTGGGCCGTCGCCCTGGAGGGGTGGCAGAGCGGTTGAATGCGGCGGTCTCGAAAACCGTTTCAGGCCTGATTGGTCTGACGAGGGTTCGAATCCCTCCCCCTCCGTATCTGAGCCAGATTTGGCTTAGACAAGCGAGATTGGCGTTGGTTCGGATCTGGGTTCGAGTGGCGGTGCAAACCGCTGGGAGGGGCTGAAAGGGGCTCCTGAAGGGCGCTGGCTACCCCACCGCTACCCCGTGAGGGAGGATCTGTAGGGCGGCGAGGGGTCCGATGCGTCCACCCGCGCTATAGTGTGACCACGAGGTGACCACATGGCGCAGATGAAGAGTGTAGGCGTGCGCGAGTTCCGCGACCACGCAACCAAGTACCTGGCAGGCCCAGAGACCGTTGCTGTCAACCGGCACGGACGGGTGATCGGGTTCTACGTTCCGCTGAAGCGCGACGAGGATGAAGTACGCCGTGCGGTCGCGCAACTCGGGCAGGCCGTCGAGCAGGTGCTTGATGAAACGGGCATGAGCGAGGACGAGCTGGCTGGTGTCTTCGATATGCGTCGGCCCGCGCCTGAATGATCGTTGTTGCCGACGCCAGCGTTCTCGTTGGCGAGCTGCTGCGCAAGCGAGGCCGAGAGCTGTTTCTGCGCCCCGAGCTGCACGTCGTTGTAGCCGAGGATCAGTGGGGCGAGACCGAGCACGAGCTGTCGCGGCGGCTTGGGATCATGCAGTCCCAAGGACGCCTTTCCTCAGCAGCACGCGAGGCGTTGGAGCGATCGGTACGCGCAATGATCGACGCGCACGCTATCGAGATCGTAGGTCGGGAGATGTACGCGACCTACGAGCACACCGCCCGGCGACGGGTGCCACGCGACTCGCGGGATTGGCCGGTGGTCGCGCTCGCACTCCTGCTCGACGCCGCGATCCTGACCGGCGACAACGACTTCCTTGGCTGCGGCTGTCCGACCTGGACCGTCGAGACCCTGCGCGACGAGCTGGACGGCCCGGAGATACGACCATAAAAGAGGCGCATCCTCGTCATTGGACCTCACGACGGACCTAAACCCGTAATCGACCCCACGGTTCTTTATGGCCGCTGCGGCTCGTCAAGACTCTGGTTGCGTCATCCCCTGGGCTCGGCGTCCATCCCTAGGAGTAGGATTTGCACGCAATCCGGTGGGATGCCTCCCGCCGACTTCAACCGTGATGTTTGGGGGCCAACGATGGCGACAGACAAGGTGCCAGTCTATATCAGCTTCGACTACGACCATGACGGAGACCTCAAGACTTTGCTTGTCGGCCAGGCAGCCAACGAGGACTCGCCTTTCAGCATCGCGGATTGGTCAATCAAGGAGGCATCGAGCGACTGGAAGGACAAGGCCCGCCAACGCATCAAGCGCGTCGAGCAGGTCATTGTGCTCTGTGGCGAATACACCGGCACAGCCACCGGCATCAACGCCGAGATCGAGATTGCGCGCGACGAGGAGAAGCCGTACTTTCTCCTGGCGGGCCGAGCCTCGGGCAAAAATAAGAAGCCCACGGCCGCCCTATCCACTGACAAGATGTACGACTGGACGTGGGACAACCTGAAGACGTTGATCGCTGGCGGACGGTAGGCAGCAGAGGGATGCAGCGTGGCACCGCCGACTAAGACGCCGGTGTTCATCAGCTTCGACTACGACCATGACGCCGCCCTCAAGGAGTTCCTTGTGGGCCAAGCGAAGAACGAGGACTCGCCGTTCTTCATCCAGGATTGGTCAATCAAAAAGGAGACCAAGCGTTGGAAGGCTGACGCCAAGAAGCGGATCCAACGTTCGAAGGTCGCAATCGTTATTTGCGGACGACATACGAGCAGGGCCACTGGTGTCACGGCTGAGATTCAGATTGCCAGAGAAGTTGGGGTGCGGTATGTGCTCTTGCGTGGCTACAAAGACGGCAAGGTGGAGCGTCCTGCCGGAACCTCGTGGTTCTCTGATGAGATACATGACTGGACGTGGGACAACCTTCGGAAACTGACGGACATGCGTCCGTGGTGGCAGAAGATATGGTGAATATTTCCTTCGGACGGCGCATGTCTTCGGGGCACAGCTGACGTGGCGGACAGCGACACTGACACGCTGCTGGAGCTGTACAAGAACGCGGTCGAGATGGCGGATCGGGTGTCGTCGCGCCGAGCCGGAGCCAACACGTTCTTCCTGACGCTGAACACGGCGCTGGCGGCTGTGGTCGGCATCGTCAGCTCGGCGCGCAAGCCGCCGCCTCACGGGAGCACACCGTCTTTCGATGCCTTCGGGCTGGTGCTCACGGCAATCGCAGGCATCGTCCTCGCCATCGTCTGGCGGGCGCTCCTCGCCTACTACCGGCGGCTCAACGCTGCCAAGTTCGATGTCATCAACAGGCTAGAGAGACAGCTTCCCGCTCAGCCCTACGCGGACGAGTGGGCGATACTGCATCCCGGTGAGCCGAGCGAGCCAGAGCCACCACTTGAGCGGCGACAGCTCTTCAAGCGCCTGCGTCGTTGGCGGCGCAAGACGAAGCACCGCGAGGCGACAGTCATCGAGCAGGTGGTGCCGCTCGTGTTCGTGATGATCTACCTGGCGCTCGCGGTGCGAGTGCTGGTCGAATGACCTATCTCGACGCCCTCGCAGATGAGATCCGACGCGCTGTGGCGGCAGACGCGCTGCCGGATGAAGACACGTCGAGCCTGTTTCGCGTCTACGCAGTGCTGCTGCTAGCCAAGGGCGAGAAGGTCACGCGCGAAGACGTCCATAACGCATGGGTCGCGTGGATGCTCGACAAGGGTAAGACGCACGAGTCGCTGGTGCCGTTTGCCGAACTGCCGCCTGAGACGCAGGCCGAGGACTCTCCGTTCGTAGTAGCAATCCGAACAGTCACGCGACGGCGTGCTCTCGGCGATGGCGCGCCGCCGAGCGGTTAATCGCCGCCGATCTCCTCAGCCAGCTTCGCAAGGTCGGATACCTCGACGTCGAGTGCTGAGGCGATCCGCCGAACGGTGCCCCAGGCCGGGTTGCTGCCTCCCTCGATGTGGCTGAGCCAGGTTGGATGGAGGTCGGCACCGTGCGCGGCTTGCTCTTGCGAGAGGCCGCGAGCGAGTCTCGTTTGCCGGATCGCTTGCCCGAGGGCGACCTGTGGGTCGGATCGTGGAGCCATGCCCGCCACCCTTGCGGCCGACCTGTCCACGGTCCATAGAGTCCAACTCAAGTATCCTGTGGCCGCGTGAGCAGCGAGAGACGACACGCATCGGTCGGCGTAGCCCGCCTCGCGGCGCAAACCGCTGTGGCAGCGACAATCCTCCTGGTGATGCTGGCCGTAGGGACCAGCTATGGCGATCCAGCCGAACTCGAATACCGGGGAGCCGTGCTTGCGAGCCCCGCCAAGGACGCCGTTCTATCGTCCGGTGCCGGAGCCACGTTCTCATGGTCTTTGCCCTCAGGCGTCGCCGCTGCCGATCTTGCCATCACGGACGACCCCGGCTTCTTCGGCAGCTTTGCCGGGAGCGGACCTCCCTCGAAATCCCAGGTCGCCGTAGTACCACTCGGATCTCAGCAGACCTCGTACACGTTCCCGTCGTCCCTCCCAAAGGGTGTTGCCCTCTATTGGGCCGTCAGCAGCGTATGCCCAGAATGCTCCTTCGGCTCCGAGCCGTACTACTCGCAGCCGTTCGCATTCGGGATCGCTAACCCAGCGAACGAGCACACAGCACGGAGTTACATTCGACGGGCGATCATTGGGCTTGGTAACGCCGAGACAGGAGTCGAAGTCCGTCTGTCAACCAAGTGCGTCCGTCCTTCGCACGGAGCCATTCAATGCCACTTCACAACTCCGGGTCTGAGAGGTATCGCCGTTCTTTCGACCGAAAATGGTCCATTCACTAAGTTCAACATCACAGCGACGCAAATTGAAGGCTGCGGTATCGATGGGCTGGATAGGTGTCGTCATAACCGACACTGGCGCGGAACGGAGGCACAAGTTTGTAGCCCAGAAGGCTTAGCGCTCGTGCCGATTGGCAACAATGCGGGACTCCTATGCGAAAAGGCCGACCGTCCCTTCTACGAACCATGACCGATCATCCCGCGAAGGTCGTCAAGGGTGATCTCGATAGCGTGATCCACGGTAAAGGCGAAGGGCCGTTCGGTGATTCCATTTGGATGCTCGTGCTCCTGGGATCTGCCAAGATCTTGCTCGTAGCTTCCCTCGTGGGGATTTACTACCTCTTTAGATGGTTTCCGCTGGCCGCCGTCCTCGCTCTTCTGGTCGTCTGTGGTCTAGTTATGTGGTACAACACCTCTCCCAAGATCGCGGTACGAAGAGCCTCGAAGGTGGCTCGTCACCGATCGGAAGAGGAAGCGCGGCAGAAGGCCCAGCTAAGAAAAGAAGAGGAGTGGCTAAAAAGAGCCACAGAAGAAATCCGTCAGATCTCGCCGCTGCCGATGGGTACACCTGCGGGCTGGTACTACGACCCGGTTGGGGCACACAACGGTCGAAAGCGATACTGGGACGGTGGTCAGTGGAGCGCTTACTGTTCGGTCGGTTTTGGTCAGCTTGAGCGTACGTTCATCTACGGACTGCGCGATCCCTCAAAGGCTGCTGTTGCGGTTGTTGCCTCAGCGAACCAGCACCTGCTCCGTGCGGAACGATACGAACGAGAAGGCAACACGGCGATGGCGGAGCACACTCGGAGGATGTATAACCTTCCTCCGCAGATCGCTGCGACTCAGCCCGATTCATTTAGAACCTGAGCACCGCATCTGTGCCGGCCGGTAGACCACCTCGATAATACTTGCGCGCGCAATCAGTGCGTGATATATTACCGCCATGCTTACGGTGAGGCTCAAGCTCAGGATGATGAGTCTTGCTGCATTGCCTGACCCTCCCAGTGGAGCGTCTGAGGCGTTGTGAAGGCTCTCGGCTATGTTCGTTGCTCGACCGCCGAGCAGGCGGTAGAGGGGATGAGCCTCCAGGCGCAACGGAGTCGTATCGCCTCGTGGTGTGAAGCGACGGGCGCGGAGCTTGTCGAGGTCATCGAGGACGGTGGGGTAAGTGGCACTCGGCCACTCACCGACAGGCCGGGCGGCACTCGCATCGCGCAGTTGCTTGCTACACGCAACCCCGATGTTGGCGCAGTGGTCGTGGCCCGACTTGATCGACTTGGAAGGGATGCTGCTGAGACCCTGAGTTATCTGCGCCAGTTTGCAAAGGGTTCGCTCGGGCTGGTATCGGTTGCAGACCGGATCGACCTCAGCACGCCGCAGGGCAGGGCAATGGCACAGATGTCCGCCGTCTTCGCCGAGCTTGAGCGGGCGCTGATTGCGCAGCGCACCGCCGATGCGCTCGCCGAGCTTCGCTCCCGCCGACAGGTCTACGGAGCGATTCCCTTTGGGTGGAGCCGAGCAGGGGACCGCCTGGTCCCTGACGAGGGCGAGCAGCGGATACTCGCCCGAATGAAGCGGCTGCGTACTCGTGGACTGAGCTACGACCGGATCGCGCGATCCCTCAACGGCTCGGATGTGCCCGCGAAGCGAGGTGGGATCTGGCACGCAATGGCGGTTCGCTCAGTCCTGCTAACCGCCACGAAGGCCGCAGTTTAAAGGCCGGAGCACGCTGATGATGAAACCGTTGCGAGCCGACAGTGAACGTCGATGCGAGTGTGGAGCAGTCCTGTGGTGGGAGCACCGCGAGACGCCGAAGGGAAAGCGATGGCTCGCGCTCTGCGCAAACTCCCATTGCGGGGTTATCACGGCGTCGGCGCTCGACCCCGAACCCGACAGCATTTTGCAGACGTTCCTTTCGGGTGACGATCGGCCGCCTGAGCGTGAGCCCGTCTGCGAGTGGGACTTCAATGCCTGACGGTCCTGTCAGCGGGATCGCCCCGTCGGAGCGCGTCTGCACGATCTGCGGTCACCCGCTGCTCAAACGCCGTTCCCACGCTCGTGTTTGCTCTGGCTCCTGCCGAGCCGAGGCCAGCCGCCTGAAGGCGATCATTGACGGCACCTACACCGGCAGCTACCGCTCGGTCGCAGAAAGGCTCGCTAAAAGCCGCTCGACCTCTCCCCTTGGGAAATCCCTAACCCGAAGCGGGAAGGCCCTAGAAAGCGCACACAAGGCCGCTGAGGGTCATAGGAGCACAGTGTGAGCAGCAAGATCGTAGGGCACGGCGATGAGGCCACCGATTGGGCGGTTCTCGCCTCGCTGCTAAGCGAAGAATGCGTACCCTGGTCGATCGAGGAGATCGCACGCGAGATTGGTGATCGGTCCACTGCGATCGAGAGCTTGAAGCGCCTACGCCGCGCGGGGCTCGTTCATCGCTGCGACAAGTTGGTCTTCGCTTCTCGGCCCGCTCGGAAGTTTGAGGAGCTGCGGGCGTAATCATCCCTACCAAGCAGCCCCGGCGTGGGCGCCAACCCAACGCCGGAGCCTGAGCACAGGAGGTCTGATCTCCCATGCCTGACGAGAACCCTACTCCTACTCCCGCTGAGCGGTGGGACGCGATGGAACGTGATGCGCTCTACCTGCTCACCGGCGATGATCTGCCGATCTGGTCGGTCGAGGACATCGGCCGCACCCTCGAACATCCCGGCAGCGCCGAGGACATCGTACGGGGGCTCCGCAGCGATGGTCTGATCCACCAGACGAGCGACGGGTACGTGTTCGCCACGCGCGCTGCGTTCCGGCTCGTAGCGATGATCGGCCAGGTGGTCTGAATGGGCCACCGCTCCGCTCCCGAGACGCTTACGGTGGTCGCTGGATTCGCCCGGCGACTGCGCGAGACCCGTGCGGTGTCCGGGCTCACACAGATGCGCCTCGCGCGCCTCGCCAGCCTGCACCACACGGAGGTGAGCAAGCTGGAGCGTGCGCTGACCGACCCCCGGCTATCCACTGTCGTGCGCCTCGCACACGGCCTCGGCGTCCCGACCTCGGCATTGGTCGAGGACCGCTACGAGGACCGCCAGTTGACCCTTGAAGAGGGCGGCGCGTCGCTGCTGGCTCCCGGTGAGCGTAGGCTGACCCCGGAGGAGTTCGAGGAGCACTTCGGGCGGCTCCCTACGGGCGGGTAGGGTGAGCGCCGAGCGAGAGCGGCTGCTGCAAGCGTTCGGTGAGAGGCTACGGGCAGCGCGTGAGCGGCGTGGGCTCTCCCAAGAAGCGCTCGCGCACCCCGCCAACGTGCACCGCACACATATCGGCGCACTGGAGCAGGGGCAGCGCGACCCGCACCTCTCCATGCTGCTGATCCTCACCGATGCCCTGACCGTACCACCAGGCGACTTGTTCGATGGTCTGCCCGTCCCAAGGGAGCGCAAGCCGGCCACACACTCCAAGGGGTAAACAGGCTGCGAGGACGCGCGCCGACGCCACCGCATCCACGTGACCAGGATTCTCTAGGAGAACGTCCCCGGAAAGCCGTCCCCTCGGGCGCGTGTGAAGTTGCCAGGGCGGCTAATCGGCCAAATCAAGTTGACACAAGATTCCTGATGGCTACAGGATAAGTACCAACTAAGTTACCGTTTTTTACCGGGACCGCCAGGCAACTTGCCATCTCCGGCAAAGCTGTCCATCCTTGCAACGAGGGCTCCCCTATTTGGGCATAAGATAGGACATCGACCGCGCGGACTCTTGATTTCATCACGGCTTGTACCTATGTTGGTACCTATTGCCGACAGGAGTCACCTTCAGGATTTGGGTCCCATTCCAAAGAGGACTTGAAGAGTGACCGGCTCAGTGCTACCCTTCGGCGAAGTCATGAGTAATGGAGTCACTGATAGGCCGAGGGTGAAGTCTAAAGTAGGCTCCACGCGACGTACTTTGGGGATGGTGAGAAGATTCGGCAGTAACCCAGAGTGCAACAGCACAATGGCGCTGCTGGCTCTCCAACACGGAAAGCCGCTTGGAAGGGAGTTGACGCTACTGGAGCGCATCGCACTCGCTGTTGCCTCTACGAAACCGACCCACTTCCTGACCCTACAAACTGTGAGTGCAAGCCAGAAGGAATTGGCGAAAGACTTCCGGTTGCTGTTGAGGCGCATCGAACGACGTAAGTCAAGACCAGATGTTCCATTGATCTACGTTGGTGGTTTTGCGCAGGGACACGGTGCTGCTGGATACCACCTCCACTTGCTGCTCTGGGGCTACCAGCACATGCCGATGTACCACGGGCAGACCAACGACCTGGGCTTGGGTAACGCCCATGTTGTCCAAATCACTCCTACCGACCCGCAGAACGTTCTCCGAGTCGTCAGCTACGCCCTCGGGCAACAGGAGTCTGTCTTTGGGACGAATCAGCACACACGCCATCAGCCGAGAGAGCGCTCCCAGCGACGCTTCAACCATCCCCAGCGCAAGACCCTCGCCAAGCACAACCGTGAACTTTTTGTCGCCCTCGACCTGGCAAAGAACCAGGCTGTGAGCGACCAAACCCTGTTTGCAGAACTACCTACATTTATTAGAGAAGGTATAGGAGGCTTTGGCAAGGGTGATCTGGAGTCGGAGCTAGCACAAACCACCAACTAAATCGATATAAGGGAGACACGATGCAGAGTACCGAAGATCAGTGGACGACAACGATGAAAGCCGAGGACAGAAAGCAGGGGTCTCCCCGTCTGGCTCTCCGTATCAAGGAGGCGGCAGAGGCGTTGGGCATGAGTGTCGATAGCTTTGAGCGCTATGTCGAGCACCAAGTAGAGCTACTTCGCATAGGCCGCATGAAGCTCGTACCTGTGGCAGAACTCCAGCGCTACATAGATGAGAACTCTTATCGCGTCGGTGGCGACTGGTGAGTAGCAGGAGCCGCAACCCTGCTCTGACTGGAATCGAGACACGACATCAGAAGCATTGTCGTTCACGCTTAGGCCAATCTTGCAACTGCCAGCCTTCCTACAGAGCAGAGGTACACGACCCCCAGACCGGACGCCCAAAGAAGTCACCAACTTTCCAGTCTGTTGCTGAAGCCCGAGGCTGGAAGGCCAGCGCCGAAATCGCTCTGCGGAACGGCACCTTCTCCTCGGGCGCAAAGCTGACTCTCCGTGAAGCCGCCACAGACTGGCTGGCGATGGCAGAATCCGGTCAGGCGCTCAATCGCTCGGGGAAGCGATACAAGCCATCCGTGATCCGAAGCTATGAGACCTCTTTGAGGCTTCACGTCCTACCCATCATCGGGTCGATGAGGCTCGTCAACGTCAAGCGACGCGACGTGCAGGAACTTGTGGATCGCATTGCCTTGAACAGGAACCCGAGCACGGTTCGCAATGCCATCATGCCCGTCCGAGCGATCTACCGTCGAGCGTTGATGCGAGACGTGGTGCAGGTCAACCCAACCGAGGGTGTGGCCCTTCCGGCCGTCGAGGGCGTTCGAGATCGCATCGCCAGCCCTGGTGAAGCAGCAGAACTTATCGGCATCTTGCCGGTTGAAGATCGCGCTGTCTGGGCAACGGCGATGTACGCAGGCTTGCGCCTCGGCGAGTTGCAGGCTCTCAGCTGGGAGAACATCGACCTCGACGGCGAGCTGATCCGAGTCGAGTGGTCCTGGGACAAGAAGGCGGGGCGGGTGCCGCCCAAGTCTCGCGCCGGGAAACGCTCCGTGCCGATCCCAAAGATCCTCCACGACCACCTGACGACGCACTGCGAGAGGGCAGCAGAACAGGCCGGACTCGTCTTCGGTCGCTCGCCCGTGCAGCCGTTCTCAGACGGTACGCTGCGATCCCGAGCCACGCGAATCTGGACCCAGGCAGACATGACCCCCATCGGCTTCCACGAGGGTCGCCACACCTACGCCAGCCTGATGATCGCGGCCGGGATCAACGCGAAGGCCCTGGCGACCTTCATGGGCCACCGCTCTATCACGACCACGCTCGACCGCTACGGACACCTGTTTCCCGGCAGCGAGGGCGAGGCAGCCGCCCTCCTCGACGCCTACCTGGAGGGCGAGTAGCCGGCTGCCTACCCCGATCTCTACCCCACCGAGCACCCTGGGGTCGGAATCCTCAGTATCCGTGCGCTCTCCGCTGGATCTGCGCGACTCTCGAAAACCGTTTCAGGCCTGATTGGTCTGACGAGGGTTCGAATCCCTCCCCCTCCGTGCAGAGCCAGATTTGGCTTAGGCACGCGTGATTGGCGTGCTCTGAGCCGAAGGGTTGAGCGGTTGTGTCAACCGCTGGGAGGGGCTGAGAATGGCTCCCGAGGGGTACTGGCTACCCCACGGCTACCACGTGCGGGGGAGGGCTGGAGGGCCGATGAAGGCTTCGATGGCCGTCCATGCGGCGCTATGAGTCAAAGGCCCGAGACGAAGCGTCCAGCTGTCGCCCAACTCCTGCCGGACGGATGCCGGGAGGTTTGCGGCCTGAAGATGTCGTCGCTGGGTCTCGGCTTGCTCGAAGCCGGTTGCACCGTGGTAGGTGGCGTCCAGGCCGTAGCGTCCGCCCTCGACCGGCCAGACAGAGAGGCGATCAGGTGCAGCGAGCGGACTGGGCTCTGCTGGAAGGGCCATGTAGCGGTCGTCGGTGCCTGAGCAACTTGGCTTGAGTCGGATCGCAGACCAGGCGACATGGACGGCGAGTCGTCATGGCTGTCGTATAGAACTACGGCTGTCGGTTTCCTTCGCAAATGGATTCGCGGTCCCGCTGGGAGGAGCCTTACCACCTGCTCCCAGCGGGACCATACCCTCTGCACGCTTTTCCGTCCGGGGCACGCGAAACGATAGAGACTCCCGAGGTGTCGGTGCGGGTCGGTAGCCCGTAACGCCAGCCGCTGCCGAGGGCTCAGTCCATTTGAAGATAAGGAGATTGACAATGCAAGCAGAGGTGCTCGGCGAAGTTGCCGCAGAACAGATGAAGGCGATTGAAGAATCCCTTGACGAGGGCGAGGTGCAGGTCGTCTGCTCCGTCGTCGGAATCCAGGGGCCGAACGGGGAACAGACCGTGCGGTTCCGCGCGAACTGCCCTCCGCCCGTCCAGATGCAGCTTCTGGCTGCCGCGCAGCAGGGCCTCGCCGCTCGGCTGGCCCAGGACGGCACCCTGGAGGATTAGCTCACAGCGCCGTGTTTCTCCGTCCCCTGCCGATCGGCCTGGGGCGGAGGAACGCCTGACTGCCTTGGCGCAGGCAGCAATCGCCGTAAGCGCCTCATCCGTCGTCTCATGCCCGGCGGGCTTCGTTGGGGCATCGTTTTGCGTCCTGACCGAGCGAGCGCGGCGTTTGCCGGTTCCCACGTCACTTCTCCGCGGTAGACTGAGACCGTGAGTGCAGCAAGCGAGCCCTTCGGTCACGATCTGGTCGTTGCTCCCGACGGGAGCATCCCTGCCGATCAGCTAACGCGCCTTGGCGTTGCGCCTGGTGCTCGTCTGCGCGTGGTGCAGACGACTCAGCCTAGGACACTCGCCGGATCGTTGCCCGAGCTCCCGGACCTAACGTGGGAGGAGTTCGAGGAGGCGAGCGCGCTTGCAACGCATGACCTCGCCGCCACGTGAGGGTTCTCGCCGACTCGCACGCTGTCGTCTGGTACTTGCGGGGCTCCGACCGGCTATCCCCTCCCGCCGCGCAGGCGCTCGCAGAGGCCGAGGAGACTGACGGCATCGTCGTATCCATCGCCACCCTGGTCGATCTGTGGTATGTGACCCAGACAACTCGTAAGCTGGCCGACGCTCATCTGGCAGAACTGCGAAACGCACTCCTCACTTCGGCGGGCTTCGCCCTTCAACCGATCGATCTGCCCATCGTGGACGCCACGATGTCGATCGCACGAGACCTGCTCGCCGACCCGTGGGACCGATTCATCGTGGGCACCGCCCGTATGCTGGCGCTGCCGCTGGTCACTCGCGACAAGGCCATTCGCGAATCGAGGATCGTGCCGGTCATCTGGTGAGCAGCGGTCACCGTCGCCCTCCGAAGCGCTTGGCGTGCAGCTCGCTAATGCTCTTCCACACAAGGTACGGGTTCGATCTTCGTCCCTCCCGCCCCGTGTTGCTGATCGATGTTCGAACCTCGATCGCCGGTTCGCTGGTCTGGTGTTGGACGTCAGGCCATGTCAAGCACCAAGAGCAGCGCGTCCTCGACGGTGCGCAGCTCTTCGCGTGAGGGGTGGCCGACGTGCTCGCCCAACGCGCGGGCGTCGACCGCGCCGACCATCTCGCACAGAACCTGCGTGGCCTGCTCGACAATCGTGACTTCGGGATGAAAGCTGGCAGGGAAAGCCGAGCGCGAGGTGGGACAGACGACGACCGTGGAGAGGGTGAGCAGGTCGTCGGCTTGAACGATCACCGCGTAGCGGCGTCCCTGCTGTACGTGGCCACGCTTGCCGGGAAGATTGATGCGATGCACGTCACCGCGGATCACGCAGCTGCTCCATCAGGCCGGCGACATCCCGTGCTTCTCGCACGTAGTCCTCGTTCTCCATCAGGCGTCGTGCCTCGGCGGCGAGCCCGCCCCGTCGACGCTCTCGCTCGGCCGTCTCGGCTATCGCCTGACGTGCAGCCTCAGCACGACTCAAGCCGCGTCGCCTGGCGATTTCATCCAGCGCGCTCAGCCCGTCCCGACCGAGACGCAACGACACTGGTTGAGGAGCCGACGCCATCTGTAGAGCGTAGCGCGTAGTGCAAAACGCACTACAAAACCACGTTTAGACACCCCGCTTGACTTGGCCTGACCTCCCGGCTCACGTATCGCCGCGAGAACGACGGGCGTGCAGCTCTCTGATGCGCTTCCACACAAGCTGCGGGTTCGATCTTCGTCCCTCCCGCCCCGTCTTGCCGCGAAGTTGCGTGGTTTTGGCCTGGTTGAGCGGGATCTGGCGTCGGCGCTCTCGCGTGGCGCCGAGGTCGGAGAACCGCTGGGGACCGCCTGGCGCCGCTGGGTCCGTGCCAGTGCGACCTCGAGCAGATACTCCGAGGTTGCGACGGGGTGAGTCGTGCCTCTACGCAGGGCAGCCGTGCCCATTGCCGGCTCGGGCGGGTCAGACGCCCAGCGCATTACCGCGGCCCGCTCATCGTCGTCCGGCAGACCCCTCGCCGCGGCACGACGATTCACGGCGGAGCATCGGTGAGGCTTGTGCTGGACCCGCCCGCAAGCGAGGAGTCATTCGCCGGCCAGCTCGGCGAGCAGCGCCTGCGGCGTGAGGATGCTCACCCCGCGATGCTCACCCACCGGCAGCAGGTGTCGGCGGTCACCCGACACCAGAAGCTCGACCCTTGCCGCCACCGCGCACGCAAGGATCACGTCGTCCTCGGGGTCGCCCGTGACCGGCTCCGCGGGGCGTGCCGGCGCGTCGAGGCGCTCGCTTGCCAGGTCGATCAGGAATCGCCTGATCTCGCGCACCCGCTCAGGCGCGAAGCCGAGCTTCGCGGTCAGCACCCGCTCCAGCTCGCCAAGGACAGGCTCCGCGAGCAGCAGCTCGATACGGCCGTCGAGCGCGGCCTCGATCACCCGGCTCGGCGGTCCCCCGGCGATGAACGCCGACACCAGGACATTTGTGTCGCAGAGCGCCCGCCTGCTCACACGTGCCCTGCGGCGCGCAGCTCGTCAATCAGGCCCTCCACGTCCTCCGGCCCCGCCCCCCGCGCCTCCGCGCGCCCGCGACCGTAGCGCCGCAGCTGGGCGAAGCGTTCGTGCTGCACATGGCGTCGCAGCGCGTCGCGCACCACCTCGCTCTTGGTCTTGCCAGTCGCCCGCGCCAGCGCCTCGGTCTCCGAGGCCAGCTCGTCTGGGATCGAGACCGAGAGCAGACGCGACATATGAAATTATCATATCGGGCTTCTATGGTGGCTGTAGGAGTGAGCCGTCGACACGCTATCCGTGCGATCCGTACAGCAGCTTGACCAGCCTCGTCTCTGACGACGAGCGAGAGCCCGGCGGCACCAGAGTCGCCGAACCGTCTGTCAGGATCGGCCGATGTCTGGCCTGACTTCGGAGACCGTGGCGGAGGTCGCCGGGGAGAGTCTGCGTCGCCTCACCGCCGACCGGGAGGCCCAGTTTCGCCCGGATCAGCTGGAGGCGATCCGGGATCTCGTCGTCGACCGGGCGCAGGTCCTCTGCGTTCAGCGCACCGGCTGGGGAAAGTCGGCGGTGTACTTCGTCGCGACGGACCTCCTGCGAGAAGCCGGTGCGGGCCCGACGCTGATCGTCAGTCCCCTGCTGGCGTTGATGCGCAACCAGATCGTCGCCGTCCGGCGGCTGGGGTTGCGGGCCCACACGATCAACAGCACCAACCGCGAGCAGTGGGACGAGGTTCGCCGGCAGCTCGCCGACGGCGCCATCGACCTGCTGCTGATCAGCCCCGAGCGTCTCAACAACGAGCGCTTCCGCAGGGACATGCTGCCGCTGTTCGCCGCCTCCGTCGGTCTGCTGGTGATCGACGAGGCCCACTGCATCTCGGATTGGGGCCACGACTTCCGTCCCGACTACCGCCGTGTCAGCGAGATGCTCGCCGCCCTGCCCCCCGGGGTCGCGGTGCTGGCGACGACGGCGACCGCCAACGACCGGGTCGTGGAGGACGTCGTCGAGCAGCTCTCGACCACCGGCAAGCCGCTGCGCTCCTACCGCGGGGCGCTGGCCCGGAGGAGCCTGCGCCTGGAGGTCCTCGAGCTGCCCCGCCCGGCGGAGCGTCTGGCGTGGCTCGCCACGCACCTGCCCCGGCTCCGGGGCTCGGGGATCGTCTACACCCTGACCAAGCGCGACGCCGACCAGGTCGCGGGCTTCCTCGAGGCCAACGGCGTCGCCGCGGCGCCGTACAGCGGCGAGCAGCCGACGGAGGCCCGGGTCGCCATCGAGGAGCGCCTCCTGCGCAACGAGCTGAAGGCCGTCGTCGCCACGAGCGCGCTGGGGATGGGCTACGACAAGGCCGATCTGACCTTCGTCGTCCACTACCAGGCGCCGGGGTCGGTGGTCTCCTACTACCAGCAGGTCGGTCGCGCCGGACGCGGGGTGGAGCACGCCGACGTCGTCCTCCTGCGCGGCCGGGAGGACCGCCGCATCCAGGACTTCTTCATCGACCAGGCCCTCCCCGACCGGGAGCGGGTGCAGGCCGTTCTCGCCGAGCTCGACGACGCCGGCGAGCGGGGGTGCACCACGCGGGAGCTGATGGCGGTCGTCAACCTCGGGATGGGCCGCATCGAGGCCATGCTGAAGATCCTCGACGTCGAGGGGGCCGTCCGCCGCGACGGCTCCCGCTGGATCGCGGTCCCCGACGCCGACTGGTCCTACGACGCCGAGCGCTACCGCAGGGTAACCGCGCTGCGGCGCGCCGAGCAGCAGGCGATGGCCGCGTTCGGCTCCGACGGCCGCTGCCTCATGCGGGCCCTCCAGGAGGAGCTCGACGACCCCCGGGCCGGCGACTGCGGTCGCTGCTCTGTCTGCGCCGGACCCCGCTTCGACGCCCCCCTGGATCCGGCCGTGGTGGAGCGCGCGACGCGCCACCTCCGGGCGCGTCCGATCGAGCTGGAGGTCAAGAAGATGGCGCCCGACGCCTCCGGGGCGATGCGCAGGATTCCCGACGACCTCCGGGCCGAGCCGGGCTGGGCGCTCGCCCGCGTCGGCGACGGCGGCTGGTGGCCGGCGATCGAGCGGGGGCTGCGCGAGGGCTCCTTCGAGGAGGACCTCGTCGGCGGCCTCCTCGAGCTCCTCCGCGGCATCGATTGCCCCGCCGCCTGGGTCACCAGCGTCCCGTCGTCGCCGCCCCGCGAGGCGCTGACCGCGCTGGCCCGCCGGCTGGCCGCCGAGCTCGAGATCCCCTACGTCGAGCTCCTCGGGCGCGTCGCCCGGCGCCCCCCGCAGCGCGAGATGAGCAACTCGGCGCAGCAGCTCGCCAACGTCCGCGGCGCCTTCGAGGTGCTCGGCACGCCGCCCGCCGGCGGCGGGGTGCTGCTCGATGACCACCGCGGCTCGGGCTGGACGCTGGCGATGGTCAGCGGCCAGCTGCGCCGGGCCGGCGCCGAGCGGGTCACGCCGATCGCCCTGGCGACGCTCAACTGAGCGCCGGCCGACGGCCGTCGGCCGGCGGTGGCCGAAGCGGCGTGGGACGGGCGCGGCCACTAGACTTGGTCGTTCCGCGCCAGTAGCTCAGCTGGATAGAGCGTCGGTCTACGGAACCGAAGGTCGGGAGTTCGAATCTCTCCTGGCGCGTCGCAGAAAAGCCCCGCTTAGGTACGGACGGAGCGCAGAGATACGACGCATCCCGGCCGGTACTCTCTGGAGACGAATGTCTGACCTTCCCGCCACATCGCCTGCCGATGCGCTGGGGCTTGCGACCCAGAGCGGGGCCGGCGGACGCAGGGGGTGGTGCAGCGGCTGTCGGCCGATCTGCGGGCGGCTTTCCCTGGAGCCATCGGGTTCTCGCCCACGAGCCTCGCGCGTATGCGGTCTTTTGCCGCGTCTTGGCCAGAGGAGGGAGGCGGGCCGCAGACGGCCTTCTTTCCCCGGTTCGCTTTCGCTGGCGAGCTCCGACCTTCAGCGGCGGAGCTCGGCCCTCAGCCGGGCGGCGAGCCGCACGGAGGCCTCGATCTCGACACCGCGGATCGAGACGCTCTCTACGTTGAGCCCGAAGGGAACGCCGAGGCGCCGGCAAAAGGCGATCAGCTCGATCGCCGTCGCGACCGCTTGATCGTAGGACGCCTCGAGGGTGTCGTCGGCATGGCGCAGGTCGTTCGCGATCCAGCGTGGGACGTCGACGCCGAGCCAACGCAGGAACTCCAACGTCTTCATCGAGCCGCAGACCGAGAATGTGAAGACGATCGGCACCGGCTCCAGGCTTTGGGCTGCGCACTCGTAGCGATAGTCGGAGACCAGGTCCTTCGCGGCGTTGACGTCGTATACGACCTGGGTGACGAAGAAGGAGCAGCCTGCGGCCTGCTTTGCGATGAGCCGGAGGTGCTCGTTGCCACCGCCCGCGTGCCGCTCGGGGATCGCTACTCCGCCCACCGGCAGGTCCGGTCGGACTTCGGCTCGGAGCTCGTATGCCCGCCAGAGCGAGGTCGCAACCGCCTTCCCGCCGGATGAGGCCCCGACGAAGACCGACAGCGTTCGGGCCGGATCCTGGTCGCGCAGCCATCGACGGAGGCCGTCCTCGGAGTGCTTGCTGACCGCGCGGTAAACCACGGCAGGCACCTCCAGGCCCACGAGATCGCGAGCGAGGTACTCGGCCGGGTCCATCGTGGGCAGGAACGGGAACGGGCGTTGGTTGGGATTACGGTCGCTCTCGTCGTCGATGTCGTAGAGAACGAGTCCGTCCATCCCCACCGACCGCAGTCGCGCCAGTGTGACCTCAGCGATCTGCCGGGCCCGCTCCGGTCCGGTGCTCAGCCGCGGTGGCGTCACCGCGAAGATCAAGAACTCGCCCCTCCGATCGGCGATGCGCCGGTGCAGCTCCATGCGCGAAACCGTAGCCAACCGTCGTCGCCGGGGACCAGCCGCCGTCGGCTCCGTGCACGTCCGGCGCCCCGAAAGCGGGCTGGAAGTCGGCGAGTCGCGCCGCACATGCCCGTCGCCAAGCGCGGTGGAGCCCATCGCGCCGACACCCGCCTCGATGTGAGCGTCTAGTCAGAGACGTACGGCGAGGGTGCCTGGCCATCGTTGGCGGACTGAGCGTTACCTGCTTGCCGAACCGCTAGGCATCTGCTATCCCGACTATCCGAATCGTGTTTCTGTCGCGCGCGCCGGACATGTCAAGTGTCAGGTGCAGTCGACCAGCCCACTCAACCTCGTATTACTTCTCGAAAGGAGATAACGGGAATGCGAAAAACAAAATGCATTACACTGCTAACAGCCGCAATCCTCCTTGCGGCGCCCGCCACAGCCTCCGCCTCATGGGTTATCGAAGGCGAAGAACTCACGGGGTCAGCTGCACTGGCTACAACCGCCAAGGTCACAGAACCCGCCTCGCTCACGGCCTCGGGAGTGACGGTCGAATGCGATGGAAGCACGTTGAACGGCGTCAGTCCGGACATAAGTGCACCTAATAAGCTCGCGGCAAGCAGCCTGATCTTCAAGGAATGCCAATCCGTAACGTCCTCTTGTACGATAGCCAAAGCAGAAATTGGCACCGTACCTGTGGTCGCCGAACTAACAGAGCAAACCGCACCCGAAGACATCATAGCGTTCACTCCGAAAACCGGGACGATATTCGCTACCATAAAATACCAGGGAGAAGAATGCGCGCTTCTAGGGGTAAAGCCCGTCAAAGGAAAAATGAGAGCAATGCTGCCCACCGGAGAGGAGGAAGAGGGAGAACAAGAACTCATCGCCGATACCGGATCAGCGGAACTCGAAGTAGGTTCTGCCAGCGCAATATTCAAAGGCAAGGCCCGCTTCGCGCTTGCTTCAGCAGAGGAATTTGCGCTGCTCGCGAGGCCAAGCCGTCAATTCAGGCTCAAAACAAGTATAAGTGGGACCCGGGTGAAATTAACAATCGAAAACATCACCAATGCCAATGCGACCGTAAATATGCTGACCGCCTCGGAAAACCCAGTCGTCGGAGAATGGGAAGTCGAAGAACCGGCAAAAGCGACCTGCAAAAAACTGTATGCCAAAAAAGGAGCACTCGGTGACGAATGCTCATTCAATGTGCAGTATAGAAACCGTGGTGCGAGGGCCACTGAGACCGTACGGCTCGAAGATGAAAACGGAGGCGAAATCAGAAAAGGTGTAACTTGTGAAAACGCGAACTGCTAGCCAGCGAAGTCGCGACCAGGCCGACACTGCGCCGATAGTTGACAGGGAGTAATTAGCTACACATGACAGCTGAACCATGTACGGGTCCTTGTGTTGGGGCATACCCACATAAGGACCCGTGCAGCGCCACCCGGCTCATGGCGCCTGCGGGGTTAACCCTAATACCGCAAACTAGGTGGGTAGACGGTGATGGTGTCGTGTGCGGTGTGGGCTGGCCGTCAGCCAGCAATTCGAGTGGTACGTGGAGGTGCGGTAGCCGCACAAGCCGTGTCAAGGATTGTTCCTGGCTTCGCAATAGCTGAACTCTTGTGAGGAATACGCGAATACGGGGACCGCCGCCACCAGCGGGGAAGTCGTGCCCTGAAGCGTTCCGGAAACGCCCGCCGCGCCCGGGCACGGCCGTGCGCCGTTTGGCCTATCGAACCTCGTGCCGGCCGTCGCCGGCCCGTTCAACCTCCGCAACGTCCTCGTCCGCGCCACCGGCCAACTGCAGATCAGAGGAGCAGGCCTGAAGACCTTCACCCGCAAGGGCGTGGCCGCAGGGACGCACACGTTCCTCATCGCCTTCACCCACGCCGGCCGCCTCATGGCGAGGACCCGCCGCGAGACCCGCGTGACCGTGAAGCTCGTCGGCGGCGGCGCCCGCCTGAGCCGCCACAGGAAGGTCAGCCTCTGACGGGCAGCTCCGGGCGCACCTCGCCGGCAGCCGCGCCGCCCGCCACCGCACAGGTGCCCGTCGCCCCCGGCGTGTAGAGTCACCGCCCGACGATGGCCCTCGAGATCCGCCCCGTGGAGTCCAAGCGCGAGCTCGGCGTCTTCATCAAGCTCCCCTGGCGCCTGTACCGGGACGAGCCGAACTGGGTCGCCCCGCTGGTCATGGACCTCAAGAACCGTCTGGACCAGAAGAAGAACCCGTTCTTCAAGCACGCCGAGGCCCAGTACCTCCTGGCCTACCGCGACGGCAGGCCCGTCGGCCGGATCAGCGCCCACATCGACCGCAACTTCAACAGCTTCCAGCAGAACGACTGGGGGCTGTTCGGCTGGTTCGAGTGCGAGGACGATCCCGAGGCCGCCCGGGCGCTGCTCGACGCCGCCGCCTCCTGGCTGCGCGAGCGCGGCCGCGACCGCATGGTCGGCCCCATGGACTTCACCACCAACGACGAGATCGGGCTGCTCATCTCAGGCCACGAGCACCCGCCGATCATCCTCTGCCCCTGGCACCACCCCTACTACCAGCGCCTGCTCGAGCAGGACGCCGGGCTGGAGAAGGCGATGGACCTCTACATGTGGAGCCTCCACGTCACCGGCCGCGAGAAAGTCCACCCCGCGATCTGGGAGGCCGCCGACAAGCTCGAGGCCGAACACGGGATCGTCTGCCGCAACTTCCGCAAGAAGGACCTCCAGAACGAGGTCACCCGGTTCCTCGACGTCTACAACGCCGCCTGGGAAAGCAACTGGGCCTCGGTCCCCCTCAACGAGGAGGAGGTCCGCCACTACGCCAAGGACCTCAAACCCGTCCTCGACGAGAACTGGGCCATGGTCGCCGAACGCAAGGACACCGGCGAGGTCGTCGGCGCCGCCCTCACCCTGCCCGACTTCAACCAGGTCCTGGCCAAGCTCAACGGCCGCCTCCTGCCCTTCGGCTGGATCACCGCCCTGCGCGCCAAATCCAAGATCGACGCCGTCCGGGTCTTCGCGCTCGGCGTCAAGCCCGACTACCAGCACACCGGGGTTGCCGCCCGCTTCTACCAGATGCACTTCGACGCCGCCGAACGCACCCCCCAGAAGGGCGGCGAGATGGGCTGGATCCTCGAGACCAACAAGCCCATGAACCGTGCCATGGAAGGCATGGGCGGCGAGATCAAGCGCCGCTACCGGGTGTACGAGAGAGCCTTCTAACCCCGCCGCACCGCCCCCGACGTGCCCAGCACCGCGCCCGATCCGTCCAGAGCCTGCACCGCGAAGTCCGGCTGGCCGCTCTGCAGCGCGATCGCCGTCTCGAACCCCGTCCGCGGGGCCGTCGCGATCGGCGTCAGCTGCGCCGGGCTCGGACCCGCCAGCACCCGCCACGCGCTGACATCCGTCGCCCCGTTCCAGCTCGCGTAGGCCGTCACCGCGCTGCCCGTGCCCGCGTGCACCGCCAGCGCAGGAGGGGCCGCCGGCGTCCCGCTCCAGGGGTAGGTGAACGCCCGGTAGGAGTACCCCGGCGACGCCAGCCGCGCATTGAAGATCATCTCTCCCGTCGGGCTGAATTCGCTCACGTACGGCAGCGCCCCCCAGCCGACGAACGAGTCGCCGTCGGGGAGCAGCTGGTCGCTGCCCTGGCTGTTGGCCAGCAGCGACGGCGTGTGGACGTCCTGGGAGATCAGCGACACCGTGCGATCGGCCCAGTCGATGCCCTCCTGCAGCACCCGCGTCTGCGGATGCACCTGGGGGGAGTCGCCGTTGTCGAACACCGTGATCGTGTGATCCGGCTGCCAGCGCATGTCGTGCTGCCACGCCGTCTCCGTCCCCGGCCCCAGCTTGAAGCTCGACTGCTTGCCGCCCAGCCGCCACAGGATCCGGCCGGTTTCGTGGTCGATCTCGTAGCCCGCCCAGGTGTTGCGCGAGGAGATCAGGAAGTTCCCGTCGCCCCACGGGTCCAGCGAGATCGAGTTCACGTGGAAATAGTCCCACGGGCGCGACGGCGAGCTCGGCCGCGGCCAGTACGAGTCGCCGAACGGCACGTGGCCGTCGGCGTGCCACTCGAACATCACCAGGCCCGTCTTGACGTCGATCTCCTGCACCACCGCGTCCTGCAACGCCGCCCGGCTCGGCCCGCCGACGGAGGACAGGTTGGCCTCGACCAGCGTGTACGCCGTGATGAACGCCGACCCCGACGGGGTCAGCCGCACCTCGTGCAGGTCGGCCGAGTAGCCGTTGCCACCGTGCACCGCCCCGATCGGCCGGTAGCTCGAGCTGTAGATCTCATCCGTCCCGAAGCCCACCCCGTAGTCGATGTCGCCCTGCCACCACACCAGCACCGGCTGGCCGTCGTAGTGCTCCACCTGCAGGTCCATCGCCGCGTTGCCCGGCGGGGCCGGGTCGAACCACACCAGCTGACCGGCGCGGTTGAAGATCATCGGCCCCCGCTGCGGGTAGGCGCCGTTGGCGGCCACGAACACGTCTTCCGGGGAGGCCGAGGGCGTCAGCACCGCAACCGCCGGCGGTTTCAGGCTCGGCGCCGACACGAAGCTCTGCACCGTGCCCGCCGGCACCTTCGGGGTCCGCTTCGACATCGGCGCGATCCGCACCGGGGCGAGTTCCGCCACCCGGAAGCTGCTGCCTGCCCTCTCGCCGTGCCCAGCCGGTCCGATCACAGCGCTGACCCGCACCGTCTCGCCTTCGTCGAAGCCGTGCTGCGGGACGAAGCTCGCCCCCGGCGCGCTCGCGTACGGGTGCAGCTCGCCCGCATGGGCGCCGCTGCGCGAGCCCACCACCGATACATGCGAGATCTCCCCCGCCGGGACGCCCAGGAAGCTGATCTGGGTGCGCGGCGAGGCATCCGGGGTGCCGGGCAGCGGCGAGATCGTCACCCCCGCCGCCGGGGCCGCCGGCGCCAGAGCCACGACCACCGTCACAAGCATCCCCGTCAGCCGCGCCATACCCGACCAATCATTACCCGTCGCCCACCGCGGAGTTGCGCGGTGCAGGCGCACCTGCGTCCGATTTCTGACCTCCCCTCCCCCTCTCCCGCGGCGCCCGCAGCGCGAACAGCGCCGCGAAGATCGCCGCCCCCAGCACGTTCAGGACCAGCTTGTAGTCCACCGCCACCGACCCGAAGACGGCCGCCCGCGACGGCCGCCGGCCGCTCGGGACGAGCCCCGCCACGTCGAACAGCCCCGCCACCACGAGGCTGGCGAGCACCATCGTCACGAACATCAGCGCCACGATCCGCGTCGCGAACTCCGCCCCGTAGTACCTGCGGTAGATCGCCACGATCGGCAGCACGATCAGGTCGGCGAACAGGAACGACAGCACCCCCGCGAAGCCGATCCCGCCCGACCACAGCACCGCCGCCAGCGGCACGTTGCCCACCGAGCACACGAACGACGCCACCGCGATCAGCGGACCCACCAGCACGTTCTCCAGCGTCGGCAGCGGCGCCGGGGCGTCGCGCAGGAAGAGTCCCTCGAAGAAGCCGTCTCCGAGCTGCGCCACGCAGCCCGCCAGGACCAAGCCGATCGCGATCTCCCGGTACAGCATTCGCCAGTCCATCCGGAAGCTCTTCGCCACCTCCGCCCACGCCGCGCGCGAGCGCATCCGATCCCTCAGGCGCAGACCCAGCGGCGCGGTGGGGGAGTGATGGACGGCGCCGGCCTCCGCGGGGAGGGGGTGGTTGGCGTCGTGCCGGCCGGCGCCGGCCTCCGCCGGGAAGGGCCGACCGGTGCCGGTCTCGGCAGACGCCGGATCCGGCGTCCGATCCGACTGCCCATGATGGTGGCAGTGGGCCTCCCCGACGCTCGCCGCCCACGCATGTTCCCGGGCGCCACGCTCGAGCGTCGGCGACACGAACGCCCGCAGCAGCAGCCCCATCAGCGCCACCATCACGAGTCCCCCGACGAACTCCGCCGCCGTGAACCGCCAGCCGATCAGCACCCACAGAAGCAGACCCAGCTCCCACACGAGGTTCGTCGAGGCGAACTGAAACGCCAACGCCGTCGACGCCGAGGCCCCCTTCTCGAAGAGCGACCGTCCGATCGCCACCGCCGCGTAGGAGCACGACGACGACGCCGCCCCCAGGCCCGTCGCCCGCGCCAGCGGACGCACCCCCGAGCCCGAGAGCCCGCGCCGCACCCGCTCGCCCGACACCCACGCCTGCACGACCGCGCTGATCGCGAAGCCCAGCACCAGCGCCCACCACACCTGCCACGCCATCAGCAGGGCATCGCGAAGCACGTGCCAGAGCAGTTCGAGGAAGTCGCTCAAAGCTGGCCCCGGCGGCCCACATCGTCCACGTTATCCGCCGGTCACCCGGCCTCGCGCCACGAGCCGGCTCTCTGTCGCCGGGCGGCGGGCGCCGCGTCGTCATCCAGCCATCCGCCGCCCGCCTCAGGCCGGCTCGGTGTGAATCACGACGTCCACGATCTCCGGGTGCCCGTCGCGCACCCGCTGCTCGATCTCGCTCGCCCGGGCGTGAGCCTGCACCAGCGTCTCCTCCGGACTCAGGGCGAGCGTCAGGAACGCCAGCAGCCCGTCCCGCGTGCGGCGAAAGCCCAGTTCCCGCGGCGTCTGCCCCGTCAGCTCCCGCACCACCGCCTCGATCGCCCTCCGCTGGGACTCCAGCCCGTCACTCCCCGCCAGCGCCGGCGTCGCGCCCTCCTCCGGGAGCGGCTCGATGTGGGTCTGCACCCGCCTCACCCCCGGCACCGCCGCCCGGATCGCCGCCTCCGCCTCGCTTGCCATCTCGTGGGCCACCTCCAGCGTGAGGCCGCCCGGCACCTTCATGTGCAGCGCCAGCTCCGGCCCGCCGTCGACGCGCAGCACCGTCACGTTGTGCACCTCCCGCACCCCCGCCACGCTCAGCGCCGCCGCCGTCGCCCGCTGGCGGATCCGGCCGAGGTCGGCGTCGGGCTCGACGTGCACCACCACGTCCGACCCCGGCAGCTCGCGCTCCACCGCCGCCTCGATCGCGCTCGCCACCTCGTGGCCCCGCGCCACGCCCGCGTCGGGCTCGATGCCGACGACGACGTCCGCGAAGTGCCGCCCCCCGGCCTCCCGCATCCGCAGCCGCCGCAGGCTGATCGTCTCATCGAGCTCCTCGATCGCCCGGCGCACCCGCGCCTGGGCCGCGTCGGAGGGGGCGCTGTCCATCAGCACCCCCACGCTCGCCCGCATCAACCGGCCCGCCGAGAACAGCACCAGGACGGCCACCAGCAGCGCCGCCACCGCGTCCGCTCCCTCATAGCCCGCCCGCACCAGCAGCAACCCGACCAGGACCGCAGCCGAGCCAGCCATGTCCAGGGCGAAGTGCAGCGCGTTCGCCCCCAGCGCCGCGCTGTTCGCCCGCCGCGCCGCCCTGCGCGAGCCCAGCGCCCGGGCGGCGTCGACGGCGATCACCGCCACCACCACCGCCAGCACGTACCACCGGGCTTCCACCCCGCCCCCGCCGCCGGCGAGCCGCGCCACCGCCTCCACCGCGATCGCCACGCTCGCCGCCACCAGCACCGCCCCCTCCCCGAGCGCCGACAGGTGCTCCGCCTTGCCGTGGCCGAAGGGGTGCTCCGCGTCGGGCGGCCGCGCCGCCACCCGCACCGCGAAGAACGTCAACAGCGCCGCCACCAGGTCCGTCGCCGAGTGGATCGCCTCCGCGATCAGGCCCAGGCTGTGCGACACCAGGCCCACCGCCAGCTTCAGCGCCACCAGGCCGCCCGCCGCGAGCACCGAGGCAAGCGCCGTGCGCTGGGGGGCGGGCATCTCACGCAGCCTCATCGCCGGTCGAGGGTAGTCGGCCGCTCCAACACACGTCGATCCCCTGCCCGCCGCGCCCGCCACCGGCGGGACGCCGTGCGGTTGTAGGCTCCCCCGGGTACCCCGCGACGATCGGAGCGCCAGATGAGCAAGAGCCATTCAATCCCCCTGCAGGGCCGCCGCGTCCTCATCACCGGCGCCGCCCGCGGGATCGGCGCCGAGACCGCCCGGCGCCTGCACGGCCGCGGCGCCAAGCTCGCCCTCGCCGGCCTCGAGCCCGACCTCCTGGAGCAGCTCGCCGCCGAGCTCGGCGACGCCGCCTGGTTCCAGTGCGACGTCACCGACCGCCTCCAGGTCGAGGAGGCCGTCGAGGGCGCCGTACAGCGGCTCGGCGGGCTCGACGTCGTCATGGCCAACGCCGGCGTCGCCTCCGCCGTGCCCATCGTCGGCGGCGACCCCGCCATCTTCGAGCGCATCATCAACGTCAACCTCCTCGGCGTCTACCACACCCTCCGCGCCGCCGGCCCCCACATCTCGCACCCCGGCGGCTACGCCCTGCCCATCGCCTCCCTCGCCGCCGCCCTCCACGGCCCCATGATGGGCCCCTACAACGCCTCCAAGGCCGCCGTCGAGGCGCTCGGCAACACCATGCGCACGGAGGTCCGAAGCTCCGGCGCCCGTGTCGGCGTCGGCTACTTCGGCTTCATCGACACCGACATGGTCAAACGCGGCTTCGAAAGCAGCGCCGCCCGCAGCCTCTCGCCCGGTGGGCGCACCCTGCCCGTCGGCACCGTGCCCCTGAAGGTCGCCATCGACGCCATCGAGCGCGGCATCGAACGCCGCTCCCGGCGGGTCATGGCGCCTCGACCCGTCGCCGCCATCCTGCCCCTGCGGATGCTCGTCCAGCCGCTCGCCGAGCGCGTCGGCGCCCGCGGGCTCGACGAGGCGCTCGCCGCCGCCCGGGCGGAGCAGGCGCCGCTGACGACGGCGCAGCCGTAGGGCGGACTTCTGGCAGTAGACGTTGCTATAGGCTGCTATAGAATTTGTTATAGGTTGTTATAGACTTTGCTATAGCGCCTGCTCACCAAGGGAACCATCGTCGCCGAGTCCGACCGCACGCTGCGCTTCGCGGTCCCCGGCATGGCCGACTACGTGTCTCGTCAGGCTGCCGAGGTCGACGGCGAGATCTGATCGGGGCCTGACTCACCGCGTGACGACGCCGGCCGGCAGAGCCACGGCAGAGCCACGTAACCCTGGCAGGAGAAGCGGCTTGTGGGGCGAATTCGGCGATGCCGAAACCCGCGCTAAGCTGAGATGACTAGAACTACCGCAACCCGGGTAGCAGAGCCGTGTTCTTCTGGGAGGAGATTACGGATGTCCCCTGGCCCTCCGAGGGAGGTTGAGTGATGCAATTCCCCGCTGCCACATGCAATGCCGTTCGCGTCGACCGGAGGTGGCTCGCGCTCGTCGGGCTGCTCGTCGGCGCGGTCTTCGCCTTCGCCGCCTCCGCCGCGCAGGCGGCGGAAGAATTTGGCGTAGCGCCCTACAGCTTCGTCTCTGGCGCCTGCAACAACAATCCTCTCGAAGGGGAATGCAAGGTGCCGGCGACCCAGGCCGGTTCTCACCCAGTGTTCTCCGTCTCGAAATTCACGATGAAAACGGTCGAAGAAAAGGGCGAAATACCGCTTGGCACCGTGAAGCGCGTTCGCATCGATTCACCTCCCGGGTTCATCACCAACCCAAACGCCGTCCCGACCTGCACCGACGAACAGCTGACAAAAGAAAAGAAAGCCGGCGAAAACGAATGTCCGGCAGGGTCCCAGATGGGGTTTACTGCCATCAAGATCTTCAATCCCTTTAGCAAAAAAGCCGAAACGCTTGGCCCTCTGCCGATGTACAACATGGTTCCCCCCCAGGGGAGCCCTGCCGACTTCGCGTATTACATCCCACTCACCAAAGAAGTCGTCAATCTCGTCGGCGGCGTCAGCTGGCATCAGGAAACCAAAGGCGTCAAAGGCGTCCCGACCGGCGACTCGCACGAGTACTACACCATCAGCGGCGGCGAAGTGCCCCTGATCGAATCCACAACCATCTTCCTGAGCGCCCCCAACAGCACCTTCCTCACTGTGCCCACCTCCTGCACCGGCCCCTCGACGACATATCTCGAACTCGAATCCGGCGCCGGGCAGGTCGCGAACACCTCGTTCACGCCGGTCCCGCCGCTCACCCCGGTCCCGCTGGAAACCACCGGCTGCAACCTCGTCCCCTTCGAACCCAGCCTCACCCTGACGCCCGAAAGGACCCAGTCCGACGTCCCCACGGCCGCCACCGTCGAAATCAAGGTGCCCCAGAATCCGAGCCCCGAAGCTCTGGCCTCAGCTCACCTGCGCAACTCCTCGGTGACCCTGCCCGAAGGCATGACGCTCAACCCCTCCGCCGCCCACGGCCTCGAAGGCTGCACCGCGGAACAGGTCGGCATCGCCAAAGGCGTCGCCACCGAAAAGAAGGTCGAATGTCCCGCCGGCTCGATCATCGGCACCGCCGTCGTCGAAAGCTCCGCCATCCTCCCGCCCGAAGGCTCCACCGGCGAAGGGATGCTGACCGGCAACATCTACCTCGGCAAGCCCGCCAACGAAGCGATCACGAAACCGCCCTACACCATCTACGTCGTCGCCGAATCCGAACGCTACGGGCTCGGGCTGCGCCTAGAAGGAACGGTCGAACCCAACCCCCTCACCGGCCAGCTCACGGCTACGTTCAAGGAAAACCCACAGGAGCCCTTCAACGCGCTGAAACTCACCTTCAAGGGCGGCAGCCTCGCTCCGCTCGCCAACCCCCTCAACTGCGGGGCCGCCTCGGCCAGCGCCAGCCTCACCCCGTGGTCGGGCAACCCGGCCTCGGCGCTGAGCAGCGCCCCCTTCACCGTCGACAGCAACGGCAGCGGCGGCGCCTGCGCCTCGCCGCTGCCCTTCTCCTTGACGCAATCCACCCAGAACCAGTCCGGAGTAGCCGGCGCCCTGACCTCCTACACCTTCACCCTCAGCCGCAACGAAGGCCAGCAGTACCTCTCCCAGGTCAAAACCACGCTGCCGCCGGGCCTGCTCGGGCCGATCCCCGCCGTGACGCTCTGCGGCGAAGCCGAAGCCAACGCCGGGACCTGCTCCGCGGCGAGCCAGATCGGCTCCGCCGCCGTCCTCGCCGGCTCCGGGCCTACCCCATATCCATTCTCAGGTCCCGTCTACCTCACCGGCCCCTACAACGGCGCCCCCTACGGCCTCTCCATCGTCGTCCCCGCCAACGCCGGGCCCTTCAGCCTCGGCAACGTCGTCACCCGGGCCACCATCAACGTCGACCCCAACACCGCCCGGCTCATCGTCACCGCCACCCTCCCACGGGTCGTCGGCGGCATCCCCCTGCGGATCCGGGGGCTGGCGGTCTCGATCAACCGCCAGAGCTTCCTCTTCAACCCCACCAGCTGCGCCGCGCTCAGCACCGAATCGGCGCTCAACGGATTCGTCACGCCCGGCACCGCCGCCGGCGCCAGCCAGAGCATCTCCACGCCCTTCCAGGTCGGCGAATGCTCAAAGCTCCCCTTCAGCCCCAAGCTCGGCGCCACCACCGGCGCCAGGCACTCACGGGCAAACGGCGCCAGCATCGAAGTCAAGATCAGCCAGGGCGCCAAACAGATGAACCTCCGCAAGGTCCTCATGACACTCCCCAAGCAGCTCCCCGTGCGCGGCAGCACCCTCAAGAAAGCCTGCCCCGCCGCCCAGTTCGAAGACGGGCCCGCCCCCGGCACCTGCCCCAGCACCGCGCGGGTCGGCGGCATCAAGGTCACCACCCCCGTCCTGCCCGGCACCCTCGAAGGTCCCGCCTACCTCGTCTCCCACGGCGGCCAGGCCTTCCCCGACCTCGACCTCATCGTCCGCGGCGACGGCGTCCAGGTCGTCCTCGTCGGACACAGCTACGTCTCCAGCAAGGGCATCATCAGCTCCAAATTCGAAACCCTCCCCGACGTGCCCGTGACGAGCGCCACGGTGAACCTGCCGGTCGGACCTCAGTCGCTGCTGGCCGGCAATGGCAACCTCTGCACCGCCAACCTCGTCGCCACCACCAACATCTACGGGCAGAACGGCCGCGGCAGCCACCAGAAAACCAAGATCGCCGTCCGCAACTGCCCGGTGCAGATCGTCAAGCACCATACCTACGGGACCTACGCCCGGGTCACCGCCCAGGCGCCCGCCGCCGGGCACGTCAGCGCCAGCGGCGGCGACCTCCGGTACACCAAGCGCAACCTCAAGAAGGCCGGCAAGGTCACCTTCGACGTCCCCCTCACCAGCCGCGGCGTCGAAGCCCTGCGCCGCTACGGCGTCCTGCGCCTCAAGCTGCGCGTCGGGTTCGTCCCCAAGACCGGCCACGCCACCTCCAAGGCGTTCGCCAAACTCGTCTTCCACTACTGACAGGTGGGGGACACGCGCCGCCCGCGTGCTTGGTCGCGGGCGGCGCAACGTCCGCCGTCCACGTGTCGCCGCGCACACCGGCGGCGCATCGGGGATGCGCGGCCGCCCGCGTAACGTGGTTAGCGCGATCCCGCGCGTAAAAACGGTCGCACCGGGTAAGGAACATCCAGGTTCCACATCCGGCCGGGCGCAGTCCATGCCCGCCTGACGACGACGGTGAGGTGTCCATATGGGGTCGTTACCAGGTATCAAGGCGCCTCGCGCACGGGGTCGAGCGATCGCGGCCGCAGGGGGCCGATCGATCGCGGCGATGGTCTGCTCCTTCTGCTGTCTCACCATCTGCGCGGCCGCCCCCCCCGTCGCCCAGGCCGCCTTCGGCGTCTACAAATGGGAAGCCGCCACCTGCAAGGAGGAAGGCTGCAACGCCGAAGGCAAAGATCCCGGCGCCGAATTCTACACCCAGGTCGCCGGCCACCCGAACTTCGGGATCACCGACTTCGCCTTCAACTACAGCAAAAGCACCGGGGTCCTGGGAGAAGTGAAGACACCCGAAGGCCACGTCCGCAATGTCCGCGTCGATCTCCCCGCCGGCCTCGCCGTCAATCCCGAAGCCGTTCCCACCTGCTCCGAAGCTGAGATCGCCGAACTCAACTGTCCCGAATCCACGCGGGTCGGCACCGACGAAGCCGAGGGCACCGCCGAAGTCGCCCTCGGGGTCAAGAAAACCGTCACCGAACCATTTCCCGTCTACAACATCGAACGCCGGCCCGGCGAATCCGCTCGGTTCGCCGTCGAGGTCAAGGGCACCCTCATCGAACTCGCCGAAGCCTTCAGCGGAAAAACCCTCAAGGCCGCCATCTATCTGGAAGGCGGCATCAGCTGGCACAGCGAAGGCGAAACCAGCGAAAACAGCGGCGTCGCCAGCGGCGACTACCACGAGTACTTCAAGATCCAGAACATACCCACCCAGCCCGAACTCGTCGAATCCAAGCTCATCTTCTGGGGCGTGCCGCACGAACACGAACCCGCCGAGCCCGACAACGCCTTCATCACCATGCCCAGCGCCGCCAGCGACTGCGCCCAGCCGCAGACCACCTATCTCCACGTCGCCTCCTACGAAGACCCCGGCAGCTTCCAGAAATACGCCGACGAAACCCGACTCAACGACGGAAAGGCCATAACCGCGACAGGCTGTGAAACGCTCACCTTCGCCCCATCGTTCACGCTGACGCCGCAAACCACCCAGTCAGATCTACCCGACGGCCCGACCTTTGCCCTGCACATCCCCCAGCACATCTCCGAACCCGCCCAGACCAGCTCGCCCGAGCTCAGGACAGCCGAAGTCGCCCTCCCCGAAGGCATGACCCTCAACCCCTCCGCCGCCCACGGCCTGGAAGGCTGCAGCAACGCCCAGATCGGACTCGGCACCGACCAGCCCATCACCTGTCCCGCCGGCTCCGAAATAGGCATCGTCGCGATCGACGCCCCCGGCATCCCCGACGGGAGCCTCGCCGGCAAGATCTATCTCGGCGCCCCCGAACCCAACCAGGGTCCCGAATCGGGCCGCGAGTTCCGTATCTTCCTCGCCGCCGAAGCCGCCCAGTACGACGTCGGCGTCCGACTCGAAGGCCGCGTCAAGGCCAGCAAGGCGACCGGCCGCCTCACCGCCACCTTCGAAAACGACCCCGAGGTGCCCTTTGAAGACTTCGTCCTCGAGTTCCGCGGCGGTCCCCGCGCAACGCTCGCCAACCCCCTCACCTGCGGGCCGGCCGAACCCGTCGCCTCACTGACGCCCTACACCGGCCAGCCTCCCGTGCACGCCGCCACCCACGGCTTCGTCGTCGACGGCAACGGCAAAGGCGGCTCCTGTCCCGCGCCGCTGCCCTTCGCCCTCAGCCAGAGCACCCCGCCACAGAACCCGCCCACAGCAGGCGCCTACAGCCCATTAACCTTCGACCTCGCCCGCGGCGACGGCCAGCAGTACCTCTCAACCGTCAGGACCGTCCTGCCTCCCGGCCTGCTCGGTGACATCCCGTCCGTACCGCTCTGCAGCGAAGCCCAGGCCAGCAGCCAGACCTGTCCCTCCACGAGTGAAATCGGGACCGTCACCGTCGCCGCCGGCTCCGGGCCCGAACCCTATGCATTCACGGGTCACGTCTACCTCACGGCCGCCTACGCCGGCGCCCCCTACGGCCTGGCCATCACCGTCCCCGCCCTCGCCGGCCCCTACGACCTCGGCGTCGTCCCCGCCAGGGCCCAGATCACCGTAGACCCCAACACCGCCCGCGTCATCGTCACCGCCGCCATCCCCACCATCTGGGAAGGCGTGCCGCTGCGCCTGAAGGACATCTCGCTCGCCGTCAACCGCCCCAACTTCCTCTTCAACCCCACCAACTGCGCCGCCCTCGCCACCGAATCCACGCTCACCTCCACGCTCGGCGCCACCCAGGCCCTCGCCTCGCCCTTCCAGGTCGGCGAATGCTCAAAGCTCCCCTTCAAGCCCGCCCTCGGCGCCGAAACCGGACCCAAACCGACCCGCCTCCACGGGGCGAAGCTGGAAGTCAAGATCACCCAGCCCCCGCACCAGGCGAACATCCGCGCCGTCGAAATGACCCTCCCCAAGCAGCTCTCCGCCCAGGAGGCCACCCTGCGCAAAGCCTGCCCGTCGGCGACCTTCGAAGCCGGGCCCGCCCCTGGCGGCTGCCCCGAAACCGCCCGCGTCGGCAGCGTCACCGTCACCACCCCCGTCCTCCCCGGCAAGCTCGAAGGTCCCGCCTACCTCGTCTCCCACGGCGGCCAGGCCTTTCCCGACCTCGACCTCATCGTCCGCGGCGACGGCATCCAGGTCGTCCTCGTCGGGCACACCTTCATCTCGCCCTCCGGCGTCACCAGCTCCAAATTCGAAACCCTCCCCGACGTTCCCGTCACCGCCGTCGCCGTCGACCTCCCCACCGGCCCCCAGGCCCTGCTCTCCGCCCACGCCGACCCCTGCCGGGCCAAGCTCGTCGCCCCCACCACCCTCATCTCCCAGAGCGGCGTCAAGCTAACCCAGCAAACCACCGTCGCCGTCCACCGCTGCCCCGTCGAGATACTCCACCACCGCACCTCCCACCGCCGCCTCCTCGTCAAGCTCCACGTCCCGGCCGCCGGGCTCCTCGTCCTCAGGGGGCACGGCCTGAAGACCGTCCGCCGCCGCCTCGCCCACGCCCGCACCCTCACCGTCAAGGTCCCCCTCACCCGCGCCGGCCGCGCCCGGCTCGCCAGCCGGCACAAATTCAGGACCCGCCTCGTCGTTAAGTTCAAGGCCAAGTCCAAGTCCGGAGCCGGCAACTCCAAAGCCAACGCCGCCGTCATCTTCCGGCGGCCACGGCCGCGGAAGCGTCGCTGAGACCACGTCTGGCCCGGCCCGCCGGCGGGCACCCCGCCGCCAGGCCCGGGCGCCAGGCAGACGCGCAACGACGCGGGCGCGGGGCAGGGATGCCCCGCGCGCCACGCGCCCGTGTCGGAGCCCAGCCGCGCGGACGCGGCCCAAAAGACATCACAAAAACACCACAAGCCCTCCGCCCCCGCCTCTACAGTCACAGCATGAGCACCGTCGAGATCGACGCCTCCCGCCCCCGTCGGGGCGCGGCTTCCGACCCAGCCGGCGGCAGCGGCGGGGAGCACGTCCTCGCCAGCATCCGCCGGCTCATGCGCCTCGCCGACCGCGCCGGCGACGCCGACGAGGTGGCACGCGCCCTCGCCGCCGAGCTCTTCCTGCTGCTCGGCGCCGACGAGGTCCACCTCCATTGGCTCCCCGGCGGCCGCGCCCGGGGCGATGAGGAGTCCTCCCCGGCCACCGACTCCGTCGCCGCCTACCTCTTCGGCGGCGAAGGCCGGCTCGCCTACACCACGCCCACCGCCGACCGCCAGCCCGGCGTCGCCTGGGTCTGCTCCACCGGCCAGCGCGTCAGCGCCGGCGACCGCCGCGAGCTCGCCGCCGTCATGCCCCGGCTCGCCGCCACCGGCGGCGCCGGCTGCGCCCTGCTCCTACCCCTCGTCGTCCGCGGGCGGGTCCAGGCCGTCGTCGTCGTCGCCCACCGCCGTCCCGGCTCCCTCGACGACGCCGCCGCCGATCGCGCCGCCGCCCTCGTCGACCAGGCCGCCGCCGCCCTCGCCCTCCTGCGCGCCCGCGCCGAAGCCGGCACCGACGCCGTCACCGGCAGCATGAACCACCGCGCCATGCGTCGCCGCCTGCGCGAAGAGATCGACCGCGCCGCCCGCACCCGGGGCCAGCTCTCCTGTCTCCTCCTCGACCTCGACGACTTCAAGCTCGTCAACGACCGCCACGGCCACCCCGCCGGCGACGCCCTCCTGCGAGAAGTCTCCGCCGCCCTCGTCGGCGAGTTCCGCGCCTTCGACCGCGTCGCCCGCTACGGCGGCGACGAGTTCGTCGTCATCCTCCCCAACGCCGACCGCGACAGCGCCGCCGGCGCCGCCGAGCGCGCCCGCCAGCGGCTCGCCGCCCTGCCCACCCCGGACCTCACCCGCGGCGTCCACGCCTCCATCGGCGTCGCCCAATGGCGATCCCCCATGACCGCCGACGACCTCCTCGCCGCCTGCGACCACGCCCTGCTCGCCGTCAAGCGCAACGGCAAGGGAACCGTCGCATGCGCCCCATAGACTGCAGGTATGGCGCTTGACAGCTTCCGCGCGGCCGGCACCCTCGCCGTCGGTGGGCAGGACTACGAGATCTTCCGGCTCGACGCGCTGCGCGACCGCCGCGACGTCGCCCGCCTCCCCTTCTCGCTGAAGATCCTCCTCGAGAACCTCCTCCGCGCCGAGGCCGACGGCTCCGTCGACGCCGCCGACGTCCTCGCCCTCGCCGACTGGGACGCCGCCGCCGAGCCCAGCCGCGAGATCGCCTTCACCCCCGCCCGCGTCCTCATGCAGGACTTCACCGGCGTCCCCGCCGTCGTCGACCTCGCCGCCATGCGCGACGCCATCGCCGACATGGGGGGAGATCCAGCAAAGATCAACCCCCTCGCCCCCGCCGAGCTCGTCATCGACCACTCCGTCCAGGTCGACGCCTTCGGCACCGCCGCCGCCTTCGCCATCAACGCCGAGCGCGAGTTCGAGCGCAACGGCGAGCGCTACGCCTTCCTCCGCTGGGGCCAGCACGCCTTCCGCCACTTCGCCGTCGTCCCCCCCGACACCGGCATCGTCCACCAGGTCAACCTCGAGTACCTCGCCCGCGTCGTCTTCGCCGACGACCGGGCCGAACTGCCGCGGCTCTACCCCGACACCCTCGTCGGCACCGACTCCCACACCACCATGGTCAACGGCCTCGGCGTCCTCGGCTGGGGCGTCGGCGGCATCGAGGCCGAGGCCGCCATGCTCGGCCAGCCCATGTCCATGCTCATCCCCCAGGTCCTCGGCGTCAGGCTCCACGGCCGCCTCCCCGAGGGGGCCACCGCCACCGACCTCGTCCTCACCGTCACCCAGCTCCTCCGCCGCCGCGGCGTCGTCGGCAAGTTCGTCGAGTTCTACGGCTCCGGCCTCGCCGCCCTCCCCATCGCCGACCGCGCCACCATCGGCAACATGTCGCCCGAGTTCGGCTCCACCTGCGCCTGCTTCCCCATCGACGCCGAGACCATCCGCTACCTCGAGTTCTCCGGCCGGCCCCCCCGGCAAATCGAGATCGTCGAGGCCTACGCCCGCGAGCAGGGCCTCTGGCACGACGAGCACTCCCCCGAGCCCGTCTTCTCCGACACCCTCGAGCTCGACCTCGCCACCGTCGTCCCCAGCATCGCCGGCCCCAAGCGCCCCCAGGACAGGATCTCGCTGAGCGACTCCCGTGCCGCCTTCCACCAGGCCCTGCGCGCCTATGTCAAGAGCGACGGCGAGCAGGCCGACGCCCGCGACGAGGCCCTCGCCGAGTCCTTCCCCGCCTCCGACCCGCCCGCCAACGGCAGCCCCGGCCACAAATCGCCCCCGCCCGCCGCCGCCCACGTCGAGCTCGACGGCGAGCGCTTCGACCTCCACGACGGCGACGTCGTCATCGCCGCCATCACCAGCTGCACCAACACCTCCAACCCCTCCGTCATGATCGGCGCCGGCATCCTCGCCCGCAACGCCGTCGCCCGGGGGCTGCGGAGCAAGGGGTGGGTCAAGACCTCCCTCGCCCCCGGCTCCAAGGTCGTCACCGAATACCTCGACCGCGCGAGGCTCACCGAGCCGCTCGAGCAGCTCGGCTTCAACCTCGTCGGCTACGGCTGCACCACCTGCATCGGCAACTCCGGGCCCCTCGCCCCCGAGATCTCCCAGGCCATCGGCGACGCCGACCTCGCCGTCGCCTCCGTCCTCTCCGGCAACCGCAACTTCGAGGGCCGCATCAACCCCGACGTCAAGCTCAACTACCTCGCCTCCCCGCCGCTCTGCGTCGCCTACGCCCTCGCCGGGACCATGGACATCGACCTCGCCGAGGACCCCCTCGGCAGCGACGGCGACGGCCGGCCCGTCTACCTCCGTGACATCTGGCCCGACGAGCACGAGGTAGCCCGCACCATCGAGCACGCCGTCCAGTCAGACATGTTCCGCAAGAGCTACGCCGAGGTCTTCGCCGGCGACGACCGCTGGAACGGCCTCCAGGTGCCCGACGGCGAGCGCTTCGCCTGGGACCCCGACTCGACCTACGTCCGCCTCCCGCCCTACTTCCACGACATGCCCGCCGAGCCCCCCGCAGTCGGCGACGTCCAGGGCGCCCGCGTCCTCGCCAAGCTCGGCGACAGCGTCACCACCGACCACATCTCGCCCGCCGGCGCCATCAAGCGCGACGGGCCCGCCGGGCGCTACCTCCAGGAACAGGGCGTCGAGCCCCGCGACTTCAACTCCTACGGCTCCCGCCGCGGCAACCACGAGGTCATGATGCGCGGCACCTTCGCCAACATCCGCATCCGCAACCTCATCGGCGGCGGCCAGCCCCTGCCCGAAGGCGGGGTCACCAGATACCTTGGCCCACCCGCCCCACCCGCCGATCGCGCCGCGGCTGGCGGCGGAGCCAGCGACGCCGGGAGCGGCGGCGCGCCGCCCGGCCCCGCGGCGAGCGACGCCGGCGAGGTCATGCCGATCTACGACGCCGCCATCCGCTACGCCCAGGACCGCGTCCCGCTCGTCGTCCTCGCCGGCAGCGAGTACGGCTCGGGCTCATCCCGCGACTGGGCCGCCAAGGGCACCCGTCTGCTGGGCGTCCGCGCCGTCATCGCCCAGAGCTTCGAGCGCATCCACCGCTCCAACCTCGTCGGCATGGGGGTCCTGCCGCTGCAGTTCCCCGACGGCCAGGGCGCCGACTCGCTCGGGCTCACCGGCGAGGAGGTCTTCTCGATCCATGGCCTCGCCGAGGCCATGGCCGACGGCGGCTCCCCGCCGCGTCACGTCCGCGTCCGGGCCGAGCCCCGGGGGGGAGGGGCGGGCTCCGCCGGGCCCGTCGAGTTCCAGGCCCGCGTGCGCATCGACACCCCGCGCGAGGCCGACTACTTCCGCCACGGCGGCATCCTCCAGTACGTCCTGCGAGGACTGCTCGCCGGATGACAGCCGGCGGCGAGGGGGAGCTCTTCCCGCAGGCCCTCCGCGACCTGCTCGCCGCCCACGGCCCATCCGGCCACGAGAGTGCCGCCGCCGCCGTCTGGCGGGCCGCCGCCGAGGCCTGGGGGGCCGAGGTCCAGACCGACCTCGTCGGGAGCGTCAGCGCCCGCTGGCCCTCTGGCGGGGGAGAGGCGGGGGGCGTGGGGGGCGCAGAGATGGGCGCGGTGGGCGCGGGCCGCTCCGCGGCCGGGGGAGGGGAGTTAGGGGGGGCAAGATCTGGGCACCGCAAAAGATCTAAGGGCGGAGAAAGATCTCTTGCGGCGCCCGCGGTCCAGTCCACCGCCGCGGCATCTGCGCCCACCGCCGCCGGCGAGGTGCGGAGGCTCCTCGTCATGGGCCACATCGACGAGATCGGGCTCATCGTCACCCACATCGACGACGACGGCTTCCTCTGGTTCGCCGAGGTCGGCGGCTGGGACGCCCAGGTCCTCGTCGGCCAGCGCCTGCGCATCGCCACCCGCGAGGGGCCGTTGCCGGGCGTCGTCGGACGCAAGCCCATCCACCTCCTCCGCGACGAGGACCGCAAGAAGGTCGCCGAGATCCGCGACCTCCATATCGACATCGGCGCCCGCGACGGCGACCACGCCGCCGAGCTCGTCCGTGTCGGCGACGTCGCCGTCATCGACGCCGAACCCCTCGAGCTGCCCGGCGGTCGCCTCGCGGCCCGCGCCCTCGACAACCGCATCGGCTCCTTCGTCGCGTTGCGCGCCGCCCAGCTCGTCGCCCAGGCCGGGGGCGTCGACGGCTGGGAGGTCATCGCCGTCGGCGCCGTCCAGGAGGAGACCACCTTCGGAGGGTCCCGCACCAGCGCCTTCGCCCTCGCCCCCCACGCCGCCATCGTCGTCGACGGCACCCACGCCACCGATGCCCCCGGGATCGAGGCCAAGGAGACAGGCCGCCATCCCCTCGAATCCGGGCCCGTGTTGAGCCGCGGCTCCACCCTGCATCCCGCGCTCTTCGAGCTGCTCCACGACGCCGCCGAGAGCGAGGCCATCCCGTTCACCGTCGAGGCCGCCGGGCGCAGCACCGGCACCGACGCCGACGCCGTCCACCTCAGCCGCGAAGGCGTCCCCACCGCGCTCGTCTCCATCCCCATGCGCTACATGCACAGCCCCGTCGAGCTCGTCGCCCTCTCAGACGTCCACGCCTGCGCGCGGCTCATTGCCGCCGCCGCCTGCCGGCTCGACCGGGAGACCTCGTTCGCCCGCTGACGTTCGCCCGCTGACGTTCGCGCTCGGCGCCGCCTCGGCCTCGGGGCGGCGCCGCACCGCGGTGTCGCGGTCGAAGGTCGTCTCCATCGCTCAGCGGGCCGGCCGCCGCGACTCGGTGGTGGCCGGCCCGACGCGGTCCTAGGGGGTATGGAGCACGAGGCCGGCGACGTGCTCGAAGTGGCGGCGGTTGCGGGTCATGAGCGGCAGCTCGTGCTCCAGGGCGGTCGCCGCGATCAGGGCGTCCGCGATCTTCAGGCCCGTCTGACGTTTGACACGGCCGGCTCGCCGTGCGATCCGCGTATCGACCCCGACCTCGTCGTAGTCGGCGAGCAGCGCCCCGATGGCGGGCTCCTGACGCTCGTCGCCGGCGAAGAGCTCGGCGCGTGTCACCACCGAGATCGCCGCGTCGTCCGCGACCAGCTGACGGTGACCCCGGAGGTGGTCTATCAGGACGTCCGTGTCCAGCAGGAGCTTGCCCACGAGCCCGCGGCTAATCCCGCTCGGTGCGATTCCAGTCGAGATCGAAGCGGTCGGACTCCTCTCGATTGGGATAGGGGAAATCGGGGGCGATCCCGAATGTCTCGTCCAACACCCTCCGGTGTTCCGCGCGTCGCTTCGCCTCGGCCGCCCGGCCGTGCGTCTCGAGGTACTCGTCGAGCGCCGCCCGGATCACCTGCGCCAGCGTCCGTCCGTCCGAGGCCCGCAGCTCCTCGATGCGGTCGCGCTGCTCCTGCGTCAGGTACACCTGCGTTCTTGTCGTCGCCATATACAGCAAAGTATACAGCAGGAGGGACCCCCCGGCGCTGTGTAGGACGCAGGCGGTCCGGCGGCGTCGTGCGTACCGCCGCGCCAGTCACACCCGGCCCGGCGGCGCCCGGCGCTCAGCCCCGGACGAGCCGCTTGTAGGTGATCCGGTGCGGCCGGTCGGCGGCCGCCCCGAGCCGCTCCCGGCGGTGCTCCTCGTAGGCCTCGAAGTTGCCCTCGAACCAGACCACCTCGGAGTCGCCCTCGAAGGCCAGCACGTGGGTCGCGATGCGGTCCAGGAACCAGCGGTCGTGGGAGATGATCATCGCGCACCCCGGGAAGCCCAGCAGGGCCTCCTCCAGCGCCCGCAACGTGTCCACGTCGAGGTCGTTCGTCGGCTCGTCCAGCAGCAGCAGGTTGCCCCCGGTGCGCAGCAGCTTCGCCAGGTGCACCCGGTTGCGCTCCCCGCCGGAGAGCTTGCCGATGCGGGCCTGCTGGTCGGAGCCCTTGAAGTTGAAGCCCGCGACGTACTGCCGGGAGTTGACGACCCGCTCCCCCACCTGCAGGTGGTCGAGGCCGTCGGAGATCTCCTCCCAGACCGTCTTGGACGGGTCCAGGGCGTCGCGAGACTGGTCGACGTAGGCCAGCTCGACGCTCTCCCCGAGCTCCAGCTTCCCCCCGTCGGGCTGCTCGTCGCCGGTGATCATCCTGAACAGGGTCGTCTTGCCCGCCCCGTTGGCCCCGATCACCCCCACGATCCCCGCCCGGGGGAGATCGAAGGAGAGGCCGTCGATCAGCAGCCGCTCGCCGAAGCCCTTGCGCAGGTCGCTCGCCGTCAGCACCTGCGCGCCCAGCCGCGGGCCCGGCGGGATGTGGATCTGGACCTCATCGAGCTTCACGTTGCGCTCCTGGGCCACCAGCTCCTCGTAGCGGGCCAGGCGGGCCTTGGACTTCGTCCGCCGGCCCTTGGGGTTGGTCCGCACCCACTCCAGCTCCGCCGCGATCGTCCGCTGCCGGCCCCTCTCGGCGCGCTCCTCCTGGGCCAGCCGGGCCTGCTTCTGCTCCAGCCAGCTCGAGTAGTTGCCCTGGTAGGGGATCCCCCGACCGCGGTCGAGCTCGAGGATCCAGCCGGCGACGTTGTCCAGGAAGTAGCGGTCGTGGGTCACCGCGACCACCGCGCCTCGGTACTCCGCCAGATGCCGCTCCAGCCAGCCCACGGACTCCGCGTCGAGGTGGTTGGTGGGCTCGTCCAGCAGCAGCAGGTCGGGCGCCCGCAGCAGCAGCCGGCAGAGCGCCACCCGGCGGCGCTCCCCGCCGGAGAGCCTGGAGACCTCGGCATCGGGCGGCGGCAGCCGCAGGGCGTCCATCGCGTACTCCAACCGGGTGTCCAGGCTCCAGGCGTCGGCGGCTTCGATCTGGGCCTGGATCCGGCCGAACTCCTCCGCCGTCTCCTCGCTGTAGTTCGCCGCCAGCTCGTTGAAGCGGTCAAGCAGGGCCTTCGTCTCCGCCACCCCCTCCTGGACGTTGCCCAGGACGTCCTTGGAGTCGTCCAGCTGGGGCTCCTGCTCCAGCAGCCCCACGCTCGCCCCCGGCGCCAGCGCCGCCTCCCCCCGGTACTCCTCGTCGACGCCCGCCATGATCCGCAGCAGCGTCGACTTCCCGGCGCCGTTGTAGCCGAGGACCCCGATCTTGGCGCCCGGGAAGAAGGCCAGGGTGATGTCGTTGAGCACCGTCTTGTCAGGCGGGTGCGTCCGCGACAGGCGGTGCATGGTGAAGACGTACTGCGAGGACATCGCCCGAGCAGGATAGAGGGCGAAGATTGGAGGGGGGACGGCGGAGCCGTCCGGGGTTGTTTGCGCGGCGCGCCGTCGCGGCCGGTGGTCGGATGGGACACGTGTCCCATCCGAAATCTGGCGCTACCGTGTGGGGATCATGGCGGTGGTCCTCGACGTCGAACAGCAGATGCTCCTCCTGGAGCTCGAGGCTCCCTTCGACAAGCGAGCCGTCCAGCTCGCCCGCCGGCGGATGGCCAAGCGCTGGCACCCCGACCTCGCCCCCGCCGGGCGCCAGCCCGAGCACGAGCGCCACCTCAAGGCCATCAACCAGGCCGCCGACCAGCTCGAGCGCCTCGCCGAGGGCTCCCGCGGGGGGCGCGTCTCGGCCAACGCCGTCCGCGTCTCCGCCGCCGCCGCCCGCCGCGCCCGCGAGGAAGCCGGGCGCCGCGCCTACGAAGCCGAGCAGCGCGCCCGCGCCGAAGCCAAGGACCGCGCCGAAAACGACCCCTTCGGGGCCCGCGTCCCGGACCACTCCGTCGTCCACCGCTACGCCCGCTGCATGACCTACCCCGAGTGGGGCGTCGGCACCGTCGCCGGCATCTACTTCACCGGCGGCGCCGGCGCCGGCGGTAACGGCGCCGGCGGTAACGGCGCCGGCGGCGGTAACGGGGTCAACGGCGGAGATGACGACGACGGGCTCGGCGTCGGTCAGCAGTGGGCCCGCGTCAAGTTCAGCCACGGCATCCGCACCGTCCCCGCCGGCAGCATGCGCTTCGTCGACTTCTCAAAGCCCGACCCCGCCGAGGAGCGGGTCGAGCGCTTCATGATCGCCGCCCAGCGGGCCATGGCCGAAGGCGAGTACACCCTCGCCGCCCGGCGCCTCGTCTACGCCCGCGACGCCGAACCCCGCAACGTCGGCGTCCTGCGGCTCATGACCCTCGCCTTCTGGCAGGCCGGCGACCTCGAGGCCGCCGCCCGCTCCGTCCGCGACTGGGCCCGGGTCGACGGAGAGAAGCCCGCCCCCCACCGCTTCGCGGCACGGATCTACGAAGACATCGGCGCCATCGACCTCGCCGCCGAAGCCGCCCAGCGCGCCGCCGAGCGCGGCCCGGGCGATGCCGGCGCCTGGGAGCGCCTCGGGCGCCTGCGCCTGCGCCTCGCCGATCGCGAGGGGGCCCTGCACGCGCTCGACCGCGCCCGGGGGCTGGGGGCGAAGGGAGACATCGAAGACCTCATGGTGCAGGCGCTGGCCATGGAGCCCCAGATGTCGGCCGCCGGGGCCTCGTAGGCCTACGCCAGGATGTTGACCGCCCGCGACACGATCAGGCCGATCGTGACCAGCGAGACCAGCGCCTGGACGCCCATCACGCTCTTCGCCGTCGCCGTCAACGGCATCGTGTCGGTCGGCGAGAACGCCGTCGCGTTGGTCAGCGAGACGTAGAGGTAGTCGATGAACTTCGGCCGCCAGCTCAGCGGCTCGATGCGGTCGTCGGCCATCTGGGGGAAGAGGAAGTCCGGGGCCCCGTCGCGGCCCGCCGCCCGCCGGCCGGGGCCCCCGCGGTCCAGCTCCCAGTACCAGAGGGCGAAGATCACGAAGTTCGTCAGCCAGATCAGGACGCCGGAGGTGATCAGCTGGCGGCCCCTGGTCACGTCGTGGTGCAGCAGCAGATGGGTGAGGGTGGCCAGGGAGTAGATGTTCGCGCCGCTGACGACCGCCGTGATCGACATCGCGGCCCGCCGTCGCGTGCGGTGCTCGTGCTCGAGCTGGCGCGGCGTCGCCAGGGAGAGCCCGATCAGCAGGGCGGCCTCCAGCGCCGGCAGCAGCCAGCGCGGGCCCGCGGCCAGCCTTTCGGGCAGCAGCAGCTGCAGCGCGATCGCCCCGAGGACCGCCAGCTGCGCCGGCCAGAACGGCTCCGCCTCCGGCGGTGGCGGGTAGGGCCGGCCGGGCGGTTGAGCCGGCGGTTGGCCGGGTGGCCGAGCCGGAGGCTGCGGGGCGGCTGCGTCGGGTGGCTGCGGGGCGGCTGCGTCGGGCGCCCGCGCGTCGGGCGGCTCGGGCGGCGTTGCGGCCGATTGCGGTGCCACAGCCGTGGAGAGTACGCACGCCACCGGCCGGCTCCGCGCGCTAGCCTGGAGGGGTGGGACTCGACAATCCCGTCCACCTACTCTTCGTGGCCGTCGTCGCGCTCATCTTCCTCGGCCCCAAGCGCCTGCCCGAGCTGACGCGGGCCGCCGGCAAGGGCATCCGCGAATTCCGGGAATCCCTGAACGGCGAAGAGCTCGTCCAGGAGCCCCAGGCCCAGCAGCCTCCGCCGCACCAGCTGCCGCCGGCGACGCCCGGCCAAGAGCGCTAGCCGCGGCCGACCGCCGTGCCCTGTACCGTCCCGGCGTGCGCCTCATCGTCGCCCGCTGCGAGGTCTCCTATGTTGGTCGCCTCACCACCGTCCTGCCCGAGGCCGTGCGCCTGCTGATGCTCAAGGCCGACGGCACCTTCATGGTCTGGGCCGACGGCGGCGGCCCCAACGTGAAGCCCCTGAACTGGATGACGCCGCCGACGGTGCTCGAAGAGGAGCACGACGCCGCCGGTGTCCTCAGCCGGCTCGTGGTGCGCCGCGAACGCCAGGAGGACCGCCTGGAGATCGCCATCCACGAGGTCGTCGCCGAGGTCGAGCACGAGCTCGACACCCTCGTCTCGCTGGAGAAGGAGGGGCTCGAGCGCGAGCTCCAGGAGCTGCTCGCCGACGCCCCCCGGTGGTGCGGCGAGGGTCTGCGGCTGGTCCGCCGGGAGTGGCCCACCGACATCGGCCCCGTCGATCTCATGTGCCGCGACACCGACGACGGCTGGGTCGCGGTCGAGATCAAGCGCATCGCCACCATCGACTCCGTCGAGCAGCTCACCCGCTACCTGGAGCGCATCCGCCTCGACCCCGCCCTCGCCGGCTGCCGCGGGGTGCTCGCCGCCCAGCGCATCAAGCCGCAGGCGCGGGTCCTGGCGGAGGCCCGCGGCATCGACTGCGTCGAGGTCGACATCGCCGTCCTGCGCGGCGAACGCGAGCCCGAGCTGACGCTGTTTGCCGCCTGACGCCACCCGCGGGCCGCCTCCGGCCGGGCATCGGCCGCCTCCGGTCGGGGTCGTAGGATGCCTGCAGCATGAGCGGTGAGAAGACAGTGGCGGCGGTCATCTCCGAGCGGCGCGGCGACGTGCTGCTGATCACCATCGACCGCCCCGACGTGCGCAACGCGGTCGACGCCGCCGTCGCCGAGGGCATCGCCCGGGCGCTCGACGAGCTCGACGGCGACGACGGCCTCGCCGTCGGCGTCCTCACCGGCGCCGGCGGGTACTTCTCGGCGGGCATGGATCTCGGGGCCTTCGTCCGCGGCGAGTCGCCCTACTTCGGCGACCGCGGCTTCGCCGGCATCACCCGGCGGTCCTCGCGCAAGCCGCTGATCGCCGCCGTCGAGGGGTTCGCCGTCGCCGGCGGCATGGAGGTCGCCCTGGCCTGCGATCTCATCGTCGCCGCCCGCGGCGCGCGACTGGGGATCCCCGAGGCCAAGCGCTCGCTGGTCGCCGCCGGCGGCGCCCTGCTGCGACTGCCGCGACGGATGCCCTACCACGTCGTCATGGAGCTCGCCCTCACCGGCGAGCTGCTGCCGGCGGAGCGCTTCCACGAGCTCGGCGTCGTCAACCGCCTCGCCGAGCCCGGCGCGGCCGTCGACGTCGCGCTCGAGCTCGCCGGCGAGATCTCCAGGAACGGCCCGCTCGCGCTCGCCGCCTCCAAGCAGATCCTCGAGCGGCAGTTCGAC
>DATKPO010000020.1:0-30363 GCA_035524055.1 Solirubrobacteraceae bacterium | reverse complement strand
ACGGCTCCGCGGCGACGAACGGTGCTGCCGACGGGGTGCGTGCAGGCACCCCGGCGAGATCCGTAGCCGCTCATCGCAAGGTCCCGTTCGTGCTGCCCTCTCCCAACAGCCGTCCCGAGCCGAGGCCGACAGCCTCAGAACGGGCGAGTGTGCCGGTCGCCGACATAGCGCTTTCCAGCTCGGCTGTCGCCCAGGTGCCCGGATCTGGGACCTACGCCATAGCTAAGGAATACACGTGTCACGGCGCCGATCGCTCGCCGCCATTGCACTGGAGTCGCGTGCCGGCAGACACGAAGGAGCTCGCCGTGATCGTCGTGAACGCGAAGCCGGTGAGCGGAGGACTCTTCTTCGACTGGGCCGTCACCGGCCTCAGCCCGAGTCTACGGGGCCTGCGAGCCGGAGCGCTGCCCGCCGGCGCCGTGGTCGGACGCAACAGCTTCGGCGCCAACCGCTACTCGATCTGTCCGGCGCAGGGACAGCGGGAAAGCTACCTGTTCCTGCTCTACGCGCTGCCGCGACGGCTGGCCGCGACGACGGGATTCGAACCCGAGTCGCTGCGTTCGCAGGCAATGCGGGTCGCACGTCACACGGGCATCCTGGCTGGTTCCTATGGTGTCTAGAGCCTTATTCGAGAGCGGCCTCGCCGCGATCGCCCTGCTCCTCCTGCTCGCCGGCTGCGGCGGGTCGAGCGGACCAGCGACGACCGGGTCGAAGGGAGCGGATCGGCCCGAGAGCACCGGTACGGCTCCAGGCGGCCCGACGACGCGCGCCGAAGAACACGCTCCGGTCGAAGCCGAGATCGAACTTTCGAGTCCCGTGGTGCGCCCGGAAGGCGCGCTGCCAGCGCGCTACACATGTGACGGGCACAACCAGCCGCCGCCGTTGCGGTGGAAGAAAGTGCCCGCCGGCACCGCCGAGCTCATGCTCGACGTGATGAAAATCGCGCCCGTCAACGGTAGGCTCTTCGTCGCCTGGGCGGTCGCCGGCCTCAAGCCGAGCTTGCGCGCCATCGGTGCAGGCAAGCTCCCCGCGGGCGCAGTGGTGGGAGCCAACAGCCTAGGTCAGGCCTCCTACGACCTGTGCCCACCGAAGGGCCCGTCCGAAAGCTACGTCGCCGTTCTGCTCGCCCTGCCGCACAAGCTCGGGCTGCAGACCGGATTCGACGGCCGCGAAGCGAGAGATCGAGCGATACACGAAGCGACTTTTGAGAGCTCGCTCATCTTCTCGTACCAGCGCAAGTGAGCATCTCGCTTGGGAAGGGAAACTGGGAAGGGCGGTCCGAGCTCGTATCGACATCGAACGAAAGGATTGGATGAGAGAATGTTGCGAAAAGTCAAACACATACAGGCTGCGGCCGCGGCAATCGCCCTGGCTTTCGTAGGCGTGCCCGCGGTCGCCTCGGCTCACGAAGGCGACTTCGCGAAATTCAACTACTGTCCGTCGACGACGCCAGGCGTCGCCAAGTGCTTGGACTCCGTCACGACCGGCGGCAAAGTCGTGCTCGGCAAAAAGACGACACCCATCGTCAATCCCGTGACCCTGCAGGGAGGCTACTCCGAAGAAAACGAAGTCGGGGAATCCACCTTCTACGCGGCGACGAACGGCGAAACACTGTCGAAAACGCCGCAGCCCGTGCCCGGAGGGCTCGCCGGCATCGTGCCGCCCGAATCCGCGCCTCCGATCGTCAAAGAAGCGCTGGAACTGGTCTTCGACAACGGGCTCACCGGCGTTAACGCGACGCTTGAACTGGCCAAGCCCGCCAGCGAAATCAGGATCAACGAATACGAGCTGCTCGCCGCTGAAGGCATCGCGCTCAAGCTGCCCGTGAAGGTCCACCTCGAAAACCCGTTTCTGGGTGGCTCCTGCTACGTCGGATCCAGCAGCCATCCCCTCATCTGGAACCTGACCGCTGGAACCACCAGCCCGCCTGCTGGGTACGAAGCGATCACCGGCAAACCTGGGTACCCGAGCTTCAAAGACGAATATCGGATCGCCGAAATCAGCGAAAACGAACTCGTCGAAAACGATTGGGAAGCGCCCAAGGCGACCGGCTGCGGTGGAATCCTTTCGCTACTCGTCGACCCCATCATCGACGAAACGGTCGGGCTGCCGGCCGAAGCCGGCGTGAACGTGGCTCGGCTCGAAAACCAGATCGCCGAGTCGCCCGCGGCGGCGGTGAACAAACACTAGTCGGCCGGACTGGCCAAAGCTCAGGGGCCCCCATCGGGTCCACCCGCGAGCGCCGCGGGTGGACCCGATCCCGTTTAACGGGCGTAGCGAAACGCTGCCGTTGTTTCCGACCGGGTCCTCGGCCCGCTCGAGGCCGCAAATGTCGATGGCTGCTGGGCGCGCGCTGAGGGGCAGCGGCTGCGCCACGCTAGTGGGAGACACTTTATGCGGATGGCGGGTTGACGGCGGCGACGTCTCGTGCAAGAGTACGGAAAGATCGAATACTTCGGTCTTAGCGTTATGGGCACGAAAGGAGATCGACGGATTATGTCGTTCGCGAAGCTTATGGCCGCTCTCTGCGCACTCGTGGCAGGGATGGCTTTGAATGTGTCGTCGGCATCCGCCGCCGGATGGATGGTTGGCGGAAGCGAACTCAGTGGCTCGGAAGCCGTGGCTACCACCGCCGCGGCTATGGAAAACGCCAAGGGTGAAGCGTCCGGGGTAACCGTGGAATGCGCGGGGGCCACAACGAACGCCGTGTCGCCTAAGCTTGAAGCACCAAACAAAGCGAGTGCGTCCAGCATCGTGTTTACGGGTTGCGAATCCAAGACGGCTGGCTGCAAAACAGCCAAAACTGAAATCGGGACGGTTCCGGTGACCGTGGAAGCTACCTTAGAAGGCGCCACGAAAGTGCGTGCGGTCGGTAGGCCGGTGACCGGGAAAATATTCACGACGATCAAGTACGAAGGCGCGGAATGCGCGCTTGCCGGGGTCAAGCCCGTGACGGGGCAGGTCACCGCCACGTCGTCGGCGGACGAAGAAGTGCTTGAGAGCTTAGTCTTAATTCTTATCACCGAAGCCTCGGGAGAACTCAAAGAGGGCAGCAGTTCGGCCTATCTGCACATTCATGTATTAGTTAGACTTGCAAGCGGCAGGGCTTGGAACTACTTATAGGTTTCGATTCCCTCGGCTACGCACGCCGCCTCAGGCGTGTACGCAGCCCTACCGCTCGACCCGCAACGTAGGAAAAGGCACAACCTCGCGCATGGCCTCCACGCCGGTGAGCACCATCAGCAGCCGGTCCACCCCCAACCCGCCGCCGGCGGTGGGGGCCATGCCGTATTCCAGCGCCCGCACGTAGGCCTCGTCGTTGGGCTGCGGCTGGTCGTCGTCGGCGTCGCCCGCCTGTTCGCGCTGGGTCACGAAGCGCTGGTGCTGGTCGACCGGGTCGTTGAGCTCCGTGTCGCCCGAGAGGATCTCCATCCCGCGGATCACCGAGTCGAAGTGCTCCGAGAGCCGCGGGTCCTTAGAGTGGCGCTTGCAGATCGGGAACAGGTCGACCGGGAAGTCGAACACGTGCGTCGGCTGCTGCAGCGTCGGTTCCACGAACCTCACGTAGACCGCGTCCACCAGCTTCGCCCACGTCGCATCCGGCTCCGCCGCGCCGTCGAGCACGTCGCGCAGCTCGGCCTCGCTCGCCTCCAGGAAGTCGATCCCGACGGCCTCCTGGATCGCCTCCCGCAGCGTAATCCGCCGCCACGGCGTCGCCAGGTCGATCACCTGGCCGTCGTGCTGCTCGACCTTCGTCGTCCCCAGCGTCCGCAGCGCCACCGACTCCGCCATCGCTTCGGTCATCTCCGCCACGTCCCAATAGTCCGCGTAGGACATCATCCACTCCAGGATCGTGAACTCCGGGCTGTGCCGGTGGGAGATCCCCTCGTTGCGGAACGCCCGCCCCAGGTCGTAGATGTTCTCCAGGCCCCCCACGATGCAGCGGTTCAGGTACAGCTCGACCGAGATCCGCAGGTACACGTCCACGTTCAGCGCGTTGTGATGCGTCACGAACGGCCGCGACGCCGCCCCGCCCGCCAGCGTCTGCAGCATCGGCGTCTCCACCTGCGTGAACCCGCGGCCCCGCAGGAAGTCGTGGATCGCCTCGATCATCTTCGTCCGCCTGAAGAACATCTCCCGCGTCCGCGCGTTCGCCAGCAGGTCCAGTTCCCGGTGGCGGTAGCGCTCGCCCGCGTCGCCCATCCCGTGGAAGCGGTCCGGCGGCGGGCGCAGCGCCTTCGCCAGCAGCGTGCACCCGCTCGCCGCCAGCGTCAGCTGCCCTCGCTGCGTCACGTACACGCAGCCCTCCACCGTCACGATGTCGCCGATGTCCAGCTCCAGCATCGCGTCGAACCTCTCCCGGCCCAGCCCCTCCAGGCGCGCCACCGCCTGCATCGAGCCCGACTGGTCGCGGATGTCGAGGAACGCCGTCTTCGCATGCTCCCGGCGCGAGATCAGGCGGCCCGCGATCCGGTACGTCAGACCCGGGTGCTCCCCGGCCGCCAGCCGCGCCGGGTCATGCGCCTCCTGGATGTCTGTGATCCAAGTGCGACGCGTCCTCGTAGATATGTGCGGGTAGGGCTCCACCCCCGCCGCCCGCAGGCGCTCCATCTTCGCCCGGCGCTCGTCGGCGCTGACTGCCTCCTCCCGCTCGCTCATCGCGCGACCAGCCTACTTGCGCTCGTCCGTTCGCGCCGCGACCTCCCGCACCAGAAACGACGCCAGATGGTGCGGATAGGTCCCTTTCGAGAACCCCGCGTCGTAGCCCAGCTCCTTCGCCAGCTCGTTGGAGACCCGTGGGCCGCCGCAGGCCAGGATCAGCTCCCGCCGGCGGCCCTCCGCCTCCACGATCTCCACCAGCTCCGTCAGGTTGTGGATGTGCAGGTTCTGCTGCGTCACCGTCTGCGACACCAGGATCGCGTCGGCCTCCAGCTCGATCGCCCTCGCCACCAGCTCGCCGTTGGCCACCTGGCTGCCCATGTTGTGCGCCCGGAAGCTCCGGTAGCCCTCGAGGCCCTTGTGGCCGTGAAAGCCCTTCAGGTTCAGCATCGCGTCGATCCCCACGCTGTGCGTGTCCGTGCCCGTGCTCGCCCCTACCACCACGATCGGCCGACCCACATGCTCGCTGGCGTAGGCCTCTATCTCCGTCTCGGACATGTACTCGATCTCGAAGCCCTCCTCGCTCAGCGTCGCGAAGTCGACCGTCTGCGCGCAGCGGCCGTAGAGCACGAAGTACGTGTAGCCGTCCGTCAGGCGCTCGTAGTGCACCACCTCCGGCTGCTCGAAGCCCATCCGTCCCGCCAGCTCCAGGGCCGCCCGGCGCGCCGCCAGGCCATGGGGGACAGGCAGCGTGAAGCTCAGCTGCACCAGGCCGTCGTCGAGATGGTCCGCGTAGGGGCGCACCGCCCCCAGGTCGACCTCACGCAACGCTGAGCGCTCCCCGCATCAATTCCACCGCCGGGTTGAAGTACTCCTCTTCCGCTTCCACGATCCCCTCCAGGCCGCGGCCCTCGCTCACCCTGCGGCTCACATCGCCGAAGACGCCCTCCTCGATCGCCGCGATCAGCCCCACCTCGGCGATGTGCTCGAGCAGCGCCTGCGCGCCCCCCAGCACCTCCCGCGCGCGCGTCTGCACGATGCCCCCGCGGCGGAACTCGATCTCCTCCCCTAGGTCGCGCGCCGACTCGAACACATAGTTCACGTTCTGCAGCCCCAGCACCCGATCGTGGATGTGCGGCGTGAAGATCCCCTCCGTCGGCACCCCGATCGTCTGGATCCCCTGCCCCGTCGCGATCGTCACCAGGTTGAACAGCGTGTCCGCCGCGTGCGTCCGGAACAGGTTCCCGTCCATGTGGCGCGTCGGCGGCATGAACTTCACCGGGCACTCCGGGAACAGCTCCCGCGTCAGCTGCGCCTGGGCCAGCTCGAAGAGGAAGCCGTTTCTCACCGGGGGGTCGATCTCGTAAGCGTCGCCCAGCGCGATCTGCTCGTCCGGCACCCCCGAGTCGCGCGCCAGCTCGCAGTTGATGAACTGCGAAGCCGTCACCGACGGCGCCGCCTCCAGCGCATCGGCCGTGCGCAGATAGTTGTCCTCGCCCGTGTTGATCGTCACCCCGAAGTACCCGTTGATCGTCCGCGACACCCGCTGGTCGATCAGGCCGCGCAGCACGTTGATGTCTCTATACAGGATCCCGTACAGCGCATCGTTGACCATGTTGTCCAGGCCCTCGATCGCGCCCATCGTCGCGATCTCCGACATGCACAGCCCCGAGCAGAAGCTGGACAGGCGCACATAGCGGCCGTTGGCCCGCGACCACTCGTCCAGCGCCGCCCGCATGATGCGGAAGTTCTCCTGCGTCGCGAACGTCCCCCCGTAGCCCTCCGTCGTCGGGCCATAGGGCACGTAGTCGAGCAGGCTCTGCGCCGTCGAGCGGATCACCGCCACGATGTCCCCGCCCGCCTCCGCCACCGCCAGCCCGTGCACCACGTCCTCATACACGTTGCCCGTCGCCGTCAACACGTAGCGCAGCGGCGGCGGGCTCTCGCCCAGCCGCTCGCGCAGCGTCCGCCGCTCGTCCATCGCCCGGCGGATGTCCCGCAGGCGCCGAGCGCACTCCGTCGCGATGCGCTCGCGGATCGCCTCCTGCGGCGAGCGCGGCAGCGTGCAGATGTCGAGCGTCCCCGCGCTCACCGCCTCCGCCAGCTGCCGCGGCGAACGCTCGTCGCGCAGCATCGCGTTGCCCAGCCAGAACGCGATCCCGAATCCCAGCTGTTCGTGGTCGCGCACATGATCGACCAGCACGTTGGGCAGCGGCACCCCCAGCTCGTTCGCGCCGTCAACCCCGAGCAGCCGCGCCACCGTCCGCTCGACCGACACCGTCGTGTGGCCCTCTATCTCCTTCGCCACCTGCGCCGCGATGCTCGCCGCCGCCTGACGGCACGCCTCCACCACACCGGGATCGAGATCGAGCTTGGCGGCGCTCATGCGTCGAGAGTACCTGAAAAGTCGCGCCACTCCTCGGTGCTCGCGCGCGCCAGCCATCGACTCAGACCTTTGGGAAGCCACCAGTTGTAAGGACCCAGCAGCGCCATCAGCGACGGCAGCAACAGGCCCCGCACAAGCGTCGCGTCGATCGCCACCGCGATCGCCATCGCCGCCGCCGTCTCCCGCACCAGCATCACCGACGACGTCGCGAACGCCGCCACCGTCACACAGAACACCAGCGCCGCCGCGCTCACCACCGGGCCGCTGTGCGCCATGCCCTCCGCGATCGCCGCGCGCACCTCGACCCCCGGCCGCCGCGCCTCCTGGATGCGCGCCAGCACGAAGACCGTGTAGTCCAACGTCAGCCCGAACACCGCGCCCAGCATCAGGATCGGCTGCGACGCTTCCAGCTCGCCCCCGCCGCCGTCCGTCAGCAGTCCCATCAGCGGCTCGCGCTGGAACAGCAGCACCACCAGGCCGAACGTCGCCGCGAACGTCAGCCCGCTCATCGCCAACGTCTTCAGCGGCAGCACCAGCGAGCGCGTCATCGCCGCCAGCAGCACCCACGCCGCCAGCGAGATCGCCAGCACGATCGCCAGCAGATCCCCGCGCAGGCTCGCCTGCTCGTCCAGGTAGCTCGCCGCCGGACCCGTCACCTCGACGTCCAGGCCGCGATGCCCCGCGCGCAAGCTCCGCACCAGCGCGAGGCTGCCCGGCGACAGCCGCCGCCCGCGCGCCACCACGTCGATCTCCCAAAGCCCCCGACCGATCGAGCGAGCCTTGCTCGCCGCGTACACGTCCCCGGTCGCCGCCACCCTTTCCCTGTAGGCCGCCACCCTCGCACCCGCCCGCCGCGGCGCCCTTACCAGCAATGGCACGATTTCGTCTCCCACGCTCGGTTCGAAGTCCCGTTCCACAGTTTCCTGTGCCACCCGCGCCCCCGAGCCCGGCGGCAGCGCACTCGCGTCGATGCCGTGGAAGCGCAGCCCGAACGCCGGCACGCAGAGCGCCAGCAGCAGCCCCGACACCGCGATCGCCACCGGCGCCGGCCGCCGCGTCACCAGCACCGCGAGCCGCCGCCACGCCCCGCGCAGCGAGACCCGCCCGCCCCGCCGCGCCCGCGTGCGCAGATGCCCGCCCCAGCACATGCACACCGCCGGCAGCAGCAGCACCGCGTTGGCGGCCGCCACGCACGCGCATACGCTCACCGCCAACCCCACCGAGAACACCAGCGTCACCGGCACCAGCATCAGCGTCGCCATGCAGCACGCGATCGTGCCCGCGCTGAAGAGCACCGTCCGGCCCGCCGCCACCAGCGTCGCGGCCGCCGCCCGCTCGTCCCCGAGCCCGCCCGCCACCTCCTCGCGAAAGCGCGACACGCCCAGCAGGCTGTAGTCGATCCCCAGGCCCAGGCTGAGGCCGCTGGCGCTCGGCAGCGCGAACAGCGACAGCTGCACCCCCGCCGCGTGCAGCCCGCGCAGCACCGCCAGCGTCTCCAGCAGCGTCAGCACCCCCAGCAGCAGCGGCAGTCCCGCCGCCGCCGCCCGCCGGAAGATGCACAGCAGCAGCACCGCCAGCAGCGCCACCAGCCACAGCTCCGTGCGGTCCAGCTCGCGCCGCGCCGTCGCCGCCAGCTCCTCGTCGGCGATCGTCGAGCCGCCAAGCTCGATGCCCGAGCGCGGCGGGAAGTCCGCCAGCAGCCGCCGTGCCAGCCGTACCCCGCGCGACGTCCGCTGAACCCCGGCCCGGACCGCCGCCGCCACAAACGACCATTCCCGGCCGAACGAGAAGAAGTAGCGGCTCAGCGTCGCCTTTTCGATCACCGCCGCCTGCGGGTAGGACGCAACGCGCGCCACCGCCCCCTGCGCCCCCAGCTCGCGCGCGACCGCCCGCACCGGCGCGAGCGCCCCCTGACGCGTGCCGGCCGTTCCCAGGAGCCCCGCGCCCGTACCTGCCTCTCCTCCGCCCTCGCCACCCCGGTGCAGCGGAACCAGCGCGAAGACCGTCGGCGCCGGCGCCGCGCCCGTCGCCCGTTCGATCGAGTCCGCCGCCCGTACGCTTTCCGAGCCCTGCGCGTCCAGGTCGCCGCTGGAGAAACGCAATTCGCCGATCAGCGGCAGGCCCAGAGCGCCGGCCAGCGCCCCGAGCGTCAATCCCGCGGCGATCACGGCCCGCGGCCGCCGCGCGATCCAGCTCGCCAGTCGCCGTAGTGCGCCTGCCATCCTGCCTCGCGAGGATCACAGCAAGCGGCGCAAGATCCGAACAATCGACCAAATCGACCCACAACAGGCGCGTTAGCATGGCCCCAGTGTCTCCGACCATCTTCACGCCGACCGTCAGCAGGTGGTTCGAAGACGCCTTCCCCGCGCCCACGCCCGCGCAGGAGCAGGCCTGGCCCGCCATCGCCGCCGGCGAGCACGTCCTGCTCTCCGCGCCCACCGGCTCCGGCAAGACGCTCGCCGCGTTCCTCTGGGCGCTCGACCAGCTCGCCGCCGAGCGCGCGCGGGGAATCGTGGAGCACGCCACCCAGCTCGTCTACGTCTCGCCGCTGAAGGCCCTCTCCTACGACATCGAGCGCAACCTGCGCGCGCCGCTGAAGGGCATCTCCCCCGCGCTTGCCGGGGCCGACCTGCGCGTCGCCATCCGCACCGGCGACACCCCCCAGCGCGAGCGCGCCCAGATGCTGCGCCAGCCGCCCGACATCCTCATCACCACGCCCGAGTCGCTTTACCTCATGCTGACCTCGCGCGCCCGCGAGATCCTGCGCCCCGTGCGCTGGGTCGTCGTCGACGAGATCCACGCCGTGGCCGCCACCAAGCGCGGCGCCCACCTCGCGCTCACCCTCGAGCGCCTCGACGCCCTCGCCGAGCGGCCCGTGCAGCGCATCGGGCTCTCCGCCACCCAGCGCCCGCTCGAGGAGGTCGCCCGCTTCCTCGTCGGGTCCCGGCGCAGCTGTCGCATCGTCGACGCCGGCGCCCCTCGCGAGCTCGACCTGACGATCCACGTCCCCGTCGAGTCCATGACCGAGCTCGACGGGCCCGTCCCGCCACCGGAGGGAGGGCCGGGGCAGGCGCCCGCGGGCGCGCCGGGCAATGGCGACCCCCTGGATCCCTTGGCCGGCGGCGAGTCCCTGCGCGGCTCCATCTGGCCCGCCATCTACCCCGAGCTGCTCGCCCAGATCCGCGCCCACCGCTCCACCATCGTCTTCGTCAACAACCGCCGCTCCGCCGAGCGGCTCGCCCTGCGGCTCAACGAGCTCGCCGGCGAGGACCTCGCCCGCGCCCACCACGGCTCGCTCGCCCGCGAGGAGCGGCTCGTCGTCGAGGAGCTGCTCAAGGCCGGCGAGATCCCCTGCATAGTCGCCACCTCCAGCCTCGAGCTCGGCATCGACATGGGCGCCGTCGACCTCGTCCTGCAAGTCGAGTCGCCCAAGTCTGTCGCCGCCGGCCTGCAGCGCATCGGACGCGCCGGGCACGGCGTCGGCCAGCGCTCCGAGGGCCGCATCTTCCCCAAGTTCCGCGCCGACCTGCTCGAGTGCGCCGTCGTTGCCCGGCGCATGCGCGAAGGCGCCATCGAGCGGACGGTCGTGCCCCGCAACCCGCTCGACGTCCTCGCCCAGCAGATCGTCGCCATCGCCGCCGCCGAGAGCGACGCGGGCGCCGCGGGGGGCCCGGGCGAGGCCGGGGGGACGGCCGTCGCGGGCGAGGCCGGGAAGACGGCTGCCGGGGCCGTCTCCGTCGATGAGCTCTACGCGCTCGTCACCGGCACCCACACCTACGCCGAGCTGCCCCGGCGCCAGTTCGAGCACGTCCTCGACATGCTCGACGGGCGCTATCCGTCGAGCGAGTTCGCCGAGCTGCGGCCGCGCATCGTCTGGGACCGGCTTGGCGGCACCATCCGTGCCCGCCGCGGCGCCCGCCAGCTCGCCGTCGTCAACGCCGGCACCATCCCCGACCGCGGCCTCTATCTCGTCACGCTGCCCGACGGGCGGCGCGTCGGCGAGCTCGACGAGGAGATGGTCTACGAGGCCCGGCCCGGCCAGGTCTTCCTGCTCGGCGCCTCCGCCTGGCGCATCGAGGAGATCGGCCGCGACCGCGTCGTCGTCACCCCCGCCCCCGGCGCCCCCGGCGCCGTGCCGTTCTGGAAGGGCGACGGCGTCGGGCGCCCCCGCGAGCTCGGCGAGGCGATCGGCGCCTTCGCCCGCTGGGCGATCGAGCAGGAGTCGGAGACACTGCAGCGCGACTACGACCTCGACCGCCGCGCCGCCGCGAACCTGCTCGCCTACCTGCGCGAGCAGCAGGCCGCAACCCGCGTCCTGCCCAGCGACCGCACCATCGTGCTCGAGCGCTTCCGCGACGAGATCGGCGACTGGCGGCTGTGCCTGCTCTCGCCCTTCGGCGGACGCGTCCACGCCGCCTGGGCGCTCGCCCTCAGCGCCCGCATCCGCGACCGGCTCGGGCTGGAGGCCGACGCGATCTGGTCAGACGACGGCGTCGCCCTGCACCTGCCCGACGCCGACGAGCCGCCCGAGGAGGACCTCGTCCGCATCGACCCCGACGAGCTCGAGCAGCTCGTCGTCGCCGAGCTCGGCTCCACCGCGCTGTTCGGCGCCCGCTTTCGCGAGGCCGCCGCCCGCGCCCTGCTGCTTCCCCGCGCCTACCCCGGCAAGCGCACCCCCCTCTGGCAGCAGCGCCTCAAGGCCCAGAAGCTGCTCGAAGTCGCCCGCCGCCACGGCGACTTCCCGATCGTGCTCGAGGCCTACCGCGAGTGCCTGCGCGACGTCCTCGACCTGCCCGGGCTGGGCGAGCTGCTCACCCGCCTGCAACGCCGCCAGCTCAGCCTCGTCTCCGTCGAGACCGCCAGCGCGTCGCCCTTCGCCTCCTCGCTGCTCTTCGACTACGTCGCCACCTACATGTACGAGGGCGACGCCCCCAGCGCCGAGCGCCGCGCCGCCGCCCTCTCGCTCGACCGCGACCTCCTGCGCGAGCTGCTCGGCCAAGAGGAGCTGCGCGAGCTCATCGACCCCGGCGCCCTGCGCCGCCTCGAGGACGACCTCCAGCGCCGCTCCGAGCACACCCGCGCCGCCAACCGCGAGGAGCTGCACGACACCCTGCGGCTCCTCGGCGACCTCAACCTCCAGGAGGCCGCCGAGCGCGTGCACCCCGGCGTCGATGTCGCCTCCCTGCTCGACGGGCTGGAGCACGAACGCCGCGCCGTGCGCCTCCGCCTCGCCGGGGTCGAGCGCTTCGTCGACGCCGCCGACGCCGGCCTCTACCGCGACGCGCTCGGCGCCGTCCCGCCCGGCGGCCTCCCCGACGCCTTTCTCGCCGACGTCCCCGATGCGCTCCTGCGGCTGCTCGCCCGCTACGCCGCCACCCACGGGCCGTTCACCACCGCCCAGGCCCGCGACCGCCACGGGCTTCCCCGCGGCGCCGTCGAGGCCGCCCTGCGCTCGCTGCAGGACGCCGGCGACCTCGTCCGCGGCGAGCTTCACCCCGAGCCCACCGAGGAGGGGCGCGAGTGGTGCGACATAGAGGTCCTCCGGCGCCTGCGCCGCGCCTCCCTCGCCGCCCTGCGCAGCGAGATCGAGCCCGCCGAGCACCGTGCCTTCGCGCGCTTCCTGCCCGCCTGGCACGGCATCGGCCAGGGGAGCGCGCACGCGCGCGGCGGCGGCGGCGTCGAGCGTCTGCGCGAGGCGCTCGTCCCGCTGCAGGGCCTCGCGCTGACCCCGCGCACATGGGAGCGCGAGGTCCTGCCCCGCCGCCTGCCCGGCTACTCGCCGGCATGGCTCGACGAGCTCTGCGCCGGGGGCGAGCTCGTCTGGGTCGGGGCCGGGGCGTTGGGACGCAACGACGGGCGCGTCGCGCTCTACTTCCGCGCCGACGCCGGCCTGCTCGGGCCGCCGCCGGGACGCCGCGAGAGCGACGCCTCGGGGCGGCGGGAGGGCGACGCCTCGGGGCGGCGGGAGAGCGCGGCGTCGGGGCGGCGGGAGGGCGAGGCGTCGGGGCGGCGGGAGGGCGAGGCGCGTGAGTCAGATGAGTCCGATTTCGGCGGTGTGCGCGCGCGCGTACGCGCGCGTCTGAACCCGTCCGGCGGTGGGGGGCCGTGCTTCTTCACCGACCTCCTCGCCGACGTCGACGTCCCCGCCGTGGCCCTCGAGGAGGCCCTCTGGGCGCTCGTCTGGGCGGGCGAGGTCACCAACGACGCCTTCGCCCCTCTGCGCGCCCGGCGGCTCGCCCTCGCCGCTGGGGCCCGAGCCGGAAGTCGAGCGCCCATCGCCGGGCGCCTCGGCGGAGGTCGACGCGCCGGCCTCGGAGAGCACGGCCGCGCCGGCGCCGGCCGGTCGATCGCGCGGACCGGCGGGCGCGCTCCCGTTCACCTGCCGGGTCGCTGGTCGCTGGCCGGGACGCTGTTCGACGCGGCCCCCGCCTTCGATCCCGCCGCGCGGCGGCGGGCGCTGGCCGAACTGCTGCTCGAGCGGCACGGCATCCTCACCCGCGAGCTCGTCCTCGCCGAAGGCGTCCAGGGGGGCTTCGCCGCTCTCTACCCCGAGCTCTGCCGGTTGGAGACACTCGGGCTGGCTCGGCGCGGGTACTTCGTCGAGGGTCTCGGCGGCGCCCAGTTCGCGCTGCCCGGCGCCGTCGAGCGGCTGCGCGGCCAGCCCCCCGGGGAGGGCGCCGCGACGCGTGTCCTCGCCGCCACCGACCCCGCCCAGCCCTATGGCTCCGCCCTGCCCTGGCCGCGGCGCGGCCCGGCCCGCGTGCCGGGGGCCGTCGTCGTGCTCCTCGACGGCGAGGCCGCCCTCTATCTGGAGCGCGGCGGTCGTGGGCTGCGGGTGCTGCTCGACGACGACGCCGACGAGGGCCGGCTCGAGACCGCCCTGGACGCGCTCGCCGCCGACGCCCGCGCCGGCCTGCTCCCCGGGCGGCTCGCGTTGGAGCGCGTCGACGGCGCCTCCGTGCTCGGCGGCGCCTGGGAGCAGCGGCTCGTACGGGCAGGCTTCCGGGCCGGCCCGCGGCGCCTCACACTGAGCGCCTGAATCGGACTGGTTCCGACTGGCTGTAGCGCAACCGATTTGCCCCTCAGCGGGCCTCCAGACCCCTCCTCGGAGCGATTCCGCTAGCTCGACGAAAAATTCTTTTCCCCAGATTTGCAGGCAGAATCAGAAACTTCGGGTGTATCCCACGAATTTAACTTGCATTCTCCGAGAAATCCATTAGGGTTCTGCACGTGGGGATCAGCGGATCTGAGAGGGAGCTGACCGCGATGTACCGGCGACTGCCACACGGCCCGCACGGGATGGGCCGCGAGGCAGTCGCCCGTCATCAGCGGGCGCGGCTGTACGGGGCGATGATCGAGGCCATCGCCCGCCAGGGCTACCGCGCGACGACCGTCGCCCACGTCATCGCCCTCGCCGGCGTCTCGCGGCGCGCCTTCTACGAGCAGTTCGCCAACAAGGAAGCCTGCTTCCTGGCGACCTACGACATCGCCGTCGCCCGCGCCAAGAAGCGGACGCTCGAAGGCTGGCTCGCCGAACGCGGCTGGGCCAACCGCACGCATCGAGCCTGCCAGGCGTTCTTCGAGGACAGCGCCCGCAACGCCAAGGCGACCCGGCTCATCCTCGTCGACGGCCTCGAGATCGGCGTCTCCAGCCGCGAACGCATGCTGCGCTCGGGGCTTGCCTTCGAACGCGCCATCGCCGCCGCCTTCAAGGCGGCTCCCGACGGCATCGCCCTGCCGCCGCTCGCCCCGAAGGCGATCGTCGGCGGGACCCGCTACGCCCTCTTCAACCGCATGCTCGACGATCGCGACTGCGAGCTGACGGGGCTGAGCGACGAACTGCTCGACTGGATCAGCGCGCTGCGCTCGCCCGCCGCGCGCCTGGGGACGCTCGAGCACGTGCCCCACACGCCGGTCGAGCCGGCCCGCTTCCTGGAAAGCGACGAGAAGCGCTGCCGCGTGCTGGGGGCGATCGTGCACCTCACCCTCGACCAGGGCTACCGCGAGCTGACGGACCCGCAGATCGCGCAGTTCGCGGGGATGTCGACCGAATCGTTCCACAAGCACTTCCCCACCAAGCGCGCCTGCTACCTCGCCGTCGTCGAAGAGTTCTTCGGCGAAGTCATCGACGTCGTCGCCGCCGCCGGCGCCCGCGCCAGCAACTGGCCCGAAGCGGCCTACCTCGGCGTCCGCGCCGCGATCGAGCACCTCGTAGCACACCCCGGACTGGTGAAAATGGCATTCGTCGACGTCTTCGACCTCGGCCACGGCATGGCCGAGCCCCTCGGCCGGCTGCTCGAACGGCTCGCGCTCAGGCTGCGGGAGTCGGCGCCGGAGCCGCTGCGCGGCCCGCAGATCGCCCACGAGATGGTGATCGGCGCCAGCTGGGCCCTGCTCAGCAGCTACGCCGCCAGCAAACGCATCAAGTACGTCCTCTCCCTCATCGACCACATCGCGTTCCTCGTGCTCGCCCCGTACATCGGGCCGAAGACCGCCGCGCTGACGATCGAGTCCACGCGCCGGCGCCTGCTGAGCGAAGCGCGCTGCTGAGCGCCCGCGACTTCTATCGTGTGGGCCGATGAGCGCCATCGGCCCAAGAGTCGCCCCGCGGCGGGTCGGACACAAGGGCGCCGCGCACCTCGCCCCCGGCAACACCCTCGCCAGCTTCGCCGCCGCCGTCGACGCCGGCGTCGACATGATCGAGTTCGACGTCCTCAGCGAGCGGCCCGACGGCAGCGGGCGGCTGCTGCTCGCCCACGACTACCACGCCCTGGCCGCCACCGACCATCCGCTGACGCTGCAGGAGGGCCTCAGCCACCTCGCCAGCGACGCCTACGCCGGGATCGAGCTCGACGTCGACGTCAAGCTGCCCGGCTACGGTCCCCGCGTCGTCGCGGCACTGCGCGAAGCCGGCCTCACCGAGCGCGCCCTCGTCAGCAGCACCTACCCCGCCGACCTCGACGCGATGCGTGCCCTGGAGCCCAGCCTCCGCGTCGGCTGGTCGCTGCCCCGCGCCCGCCGCGACTACACCGAGAGCCGCCTCACCGCCCTGCCCGCGCTCGCGCTGCTCGCCGCCTTGCGCGCCTGGCTGCCCCGCCGCGCCCGCGCCGCCCTGCGCGCCGGCCGCTTCGACGCGATCATGGCCCACTGGCGGCTCGTCACCCCGGCGCTCGTACGCGCCGTCGGGCAGGGCGGCGGCGAGCTCTACGCCTGGACCGTCGACGACGCCGCCACCGTCGCCAGGCTCAGCGCGCTCGGCGTGCACGGCATCATCACCAACGACCCCCGCCTGTTCACCGCGGCCGGGGGCTGAGCCGAGGCGGCCGGCGAGGCCGGGTGTCGGCGGCCGGCTACGCGCCGGCGGCCGGCTCCACGCCAGCCGGGCGGCTCCGCGCCAGCGGCCGGCTACGGCAGGGCGCAGGTCGCGGCGCTGAAGTCCTTCGGTTCCGCGCCCGCCACGCTCGTGTGGTGGGCCATCGTGACGCGGGTCGTCACGTAGGCCGTGCGGCCCGCGTGGTGCCACTGGAATTCGACCAGGCCGCGCAGCGTGTACGGGTTGGCCGTCGGCTTGAATTCGAACGTCCGACCCGCCTGGCGGGTCTCCGCCCCCGATCCGACCCGCACGAAGCCCGAGTCGGCGCTGCGCCCGATGTTCGCCCACCTCCCCGTGCTCGCGTCGAGGCTCTGCACGAGAAAGCGCATGTACATCACATCCTTCGCCCGCCCGTCGCCGGGCATCGAGCCGCGGATGCCGATCGTGTCCGGATGGTGGGGCGAGTTGCACACGTCCACCGTCGCCCACAGTTCCGCGGAGCGCAACAGGGTGTTCGCCGTCGTCGGCGACCCCGCCCGCGCGCCCGTCGCGATAGCCGCCGCCCCGCCCAGCGCCAGGCAGGCGGCCGCGGCCGGCAGCGCCAGCGCCGCCGACGCCCCGACTCCCCTCCTGACGATCTCCCGCGAGCGATTCAGCATCGATATCTACTGACACCGAAGATAGCGCCGCGATTCGGTGACGGTCTGCTATTTCCTGCCCCATGTCCTCGCCGAGCGCAGCCGAGGTCGCCGAGCTGCTTGCCCACGTCCCCGTCTTCTCGACGCTCGAGCGCGACGACCTCGTTCGCGTCGCCCAGCTCGCCGTCCCTCGCAGCTTCGACGCCGGCGAGGTCGTCTTTCGCGAGGGCGACGCCAGCGACACCTGCTACGTCGTGCGCCTCGGCCGCGCCCGTGCCGTCCGCGAGCACCCCGACGGCCGCACCATCACGCTCGCCACCTTCGGCCCCGGCGACATCTTCGGCGAGCTCGCCCTGTTCGAGGACGAGCGCCGCTCGGCGACCGTCGAGACCCTCCAGCCCACCGGCGTCGTCGCCGTCCTCGGGCCCGACATGCGCCGGCTGATGACCGAACACCCCGAGATCGCCGTCCGGCTCGTCATCGCGCTCGGCCGGCGCCTGCGCGCGGCCAACGAGCGGCTCGCCCGGCGCTCGTTCCAGAGCGTCCAGGGCCGCGTCGCCTCGGTTCTCGCCGAGCTCGTCGAACAGGCCCAGCCCGGGGCCGACCGCGATGTCGCCATCACCGCCACCCAGGCCGACCTCGCCAAGCTCGCCGGCAGCTCGCGCGAGTCGGCCAGCCGCTTCCTCGCCGTGCTCGAGCGCGCCGGCGTCATCTCCCAGGGGCGCGGCCGGCTCGTCGTCCACGATCCCCAGGCGCTGCTCTCCTATGTCTTCTGAGCCCCGCCCCGCCCAGAGGCGGCCCGACAGGGCCCAGGAGCGCTCGGCCGGGGGCGTCGTCGTGCGCGGGCAGGACGTCCTCGTGATCGTCCCGACCCGCCGCGCCGCCGACGGGTCCTTCGTGCTGGGGCTGCCCAAGGGCCACATCGACCCCGGCGAGGACGCCCTCGCGGCCGCCGTGCGCGAGGTCCGCGAGGAGGCCGGCGTCGAGGTCGAGCTGCTCGGAGAGCTCGGCGAGGTCCGCTACTGGTACACCCGCGACGGGCGCGCCGTCCCCAAGGTGGTCGTCTTCTTCCTCTTCCGCTACGCCGGGGGCGACCCCGCCGATCACGACGACGAGGTGCTCCAGGCGCGCTGGATGGCGCTGGGGGAGGCCCGTCTCGCGCTCACCTACGACGGCGAACGCGAGATGATCGGTCGCGCGCTCGCCGCGCTGGCGCGATAGCCTCCAGCTGCCGTGCAGGTTCTCAACTTCTACTCCACGATCTTCGCCGACGAGCTCAAGCGCGGGCGCAAGACGGCCACCATCCGGCTCGGGGACAAGTCCGACAAGTACCGCAAGAACCAGCTCGTCCTCGTCACCATCGGCTACCAGCACTCGCCCCGCGAGCGCATCTTCGAGGCCGTCATCGACCAGGTCGAAGTCACCAAGCTCGGCGACCTCTCCCCGCGGGACATCAAGCACGACAACCCCGAGTTCCGCCGCCACGAGGAGCTCATCCACTTCCTCGAGCAGATCTACGGCCGCGAGGTCTCCCTCCAGGACACCGTCACCGTCGTGCGCTTCTCCCAGATCGTCGACAAGCCCAGCGGCATGACCGAGGCCATGAAGGGCTTCGGCGGCGCCCAGAACTGAATCCGCCGCCCGCCCCCGGCGCCGCGCCGCCCGCCCCTCGCCGCCCTCAGCCGCCCGTTGGCACTCTCCTTGGTAGAGTGCCAATCGAAGCGTCAAATTCCCGATAGTGGAGGTCTTGCAAGATGAAGCTCAAGCCCCTGGGCGATCGTCTGATCGTACGGGCCATCGAGGAGGAGGAGACGACCGCCAGCGGCCTCGTCCTGCCCGACACAGCCAAGGAGAAGCCGCAGAAGGGCAAGGTCCTCGCCGCCGGCGACGGACGGCTCGACGATGCCGGCAAGCGCATCCCGCTCGACGTCAAGGAGGGCGACGAGGTCCTCTACAGCAAGTACGGCGGCACCGAGATCAAGGTCGACGGCGAGGACCTGCTGGTGCTGCGCGAGTCAGACGTCCTCGCCAAGGTCGCCTAACGGCGCCGCCCGATCGACAAGGAGATTTGAAAGAAATGGCACACAAGGAGCTCAAGTACGACGCGGAAGCGCGCAAGGCCCTCGAGGCCGGCGTCGACGCCGTCGCCGACGCCGTCAAGGTCACGCTCGGCCCCAAGGGCCGCTACGTGGTGCTCGACAAGAAGTTCGGCGCCCCCACGATCACCAACGACGGCGTCACCATCGCGCGCGAGATAGAGGTCGAGGACGTCTTCCAGAACCAGGGCGCCCAGCTCGTCCGCGAGGTCGCCACCGCGACCAACGACGTCGCCGGCGACGGCACCACCACCGCGACGGTGCTCGCCCAGGCGATCGTCAAGCAGGGCCTGAAGAACGTCGCCGCCGGCGCCAACCCGCTGGCGCTCAAGCGCGGCATCGAGAAGGCCGTCGACGAGGTCGTCAAGAACATCGCCTCCCAGTCCAAGGAGGTCTCCGGCAAGGAGCAGATCGCGCGCGTCGCGACCATCTCCGCCGGCGATGAGGAGATCGGCGACGTCATCGCCGACGCCATCGACAAGGTCGGCAAGGACGGCGTCGTCAACGTCGAGGAGGGCCAGACCTTCGGCATGGACCTCGAGTTCACCGAGGGCATGCAGTTCGACAAGGGCTACATCAGCCCCTACATGGTCACCGACCAGGACCGCATGGAGGCCACCCTCGAGGACCCCTACATCCTCATCGCCAACCAGAAGATCGGCTCCGTCCGCGACGTCCTGCCCGTGCTCGAGGCCGTCATCCAGAGCGGCAAGCCGCTGCTGATCATCGCCGAGGACGTCGAGGGCGAGTCGCTGGCGACGCTCGTCGTCAACAAGCTGCGCGGCACCTTCACCGGCGTCGCCGTCAAGGCGCCGGGCTTCGGCGACCGCCGCAAGCGCATGCTCGAGGACATCGCCATCCTCACCAAGGCCGAGGTCATCACCGAGGAGCTCGGGCTCAAGCTCGAGAACACCCAGGTCTCCCAGCTCGGCCGCGCCCGCCGCGTCGTCGTCGGCAAGGACAACACCACCATCGTCGACGGCGCCGGCGACGCCGAGGCGATCAAGGGCCGCATCAACCAGATCAAAGCCGAGATCGAGAACACCGACTCCGACTTCGATCGCGAAAAGCTCCAGGAACGGCTCGCCAAGCTCTCCGGCGGCGTCGCCGTCGTCAAGGTCGGCGCGGCCACCGAGACGGAGATGAAGGAGAAGAAGCACCGCGTCGAGGACGCCCTGCAGGCCACCCGGGCGGCCCTGGAGGAGGGCATTGTGCCGGGCGGCGGCGTCGCCCTGCTGCAGGCCTCGGCCGCCGTCAAGCTCGAGGAGAACGGCGCCTCCGCCGACGGCTCCGACGACGAGCGCACCGGTGCGCGGATCGTCCTGCGCGCGCTCGAGGAGCCCCTGCGCCAGATCGCCGAGAACGCCGGCCTGGAGGGCTCCGTCGTCGTCAACGACGTCCGCAAGGCCAAGAAAGGACACGGGCTGAACGCCGCCACCAACGAGATCGTCGATCTCGTCGCCGCCGGCGTCATCGACCCCGCCATGGTCACCCGCTCGGCGCTGCAGAACGCGGCGTCGATCGCCAAGAACATCCTCACCACCGAGGCGATCGTCGCCGAGGTGCCCGAGAAGGAAGCCGCCGGCGCCGGCGGCGGCGGGATGCCCGACATGAGCGGGATGATGTAGCCCACGCCGCATCGTTGCGGCCGGAGGCGCCTCGGCTGCGTCCGGCCGCCGACCGCGGGGCTCAGCTTCGGCTGTGCCCGGTCACCGAGAGGGCCCGGCTTGCGCCGGGCCCTCTTTGGTACGCGCCCTGGGGGGGCAGGTCCACCGGTCCCTCGCCTGGACGGGCCCGGAGATCGACTCCCGGCCCAAACCCTTGGAGGGGGTGCCCTGGGAAGACACCCTGTGGATTCATGATGCCCGAACGATCAGACCCTATGTTGCAATGTTTCCGACTTTTGGTACAGTTGTCTGCGCGCCACCTCGCCAACCGGCGACCGTCGCGGCCCAGCGCGTCTCGCTACGCGACCGCCGAGACCGGGCGCGCCGGCTCCCCCACGTAGCGCGCCGTCGGCCGGATCAGCTTGCCCTCACGCTTCTGCTCGAGGATGTGCGCCGACCAGCCCGCCACGCGCGCGCAGGTGAACATCGGCGTGAACAGCTCCGCCGGCACCTCCGCCAGGTCGAGCACCACGGCCGACCAGAACTCGACGTTCGTCGCCAGCACCCGGTCGGGCTTGCGCGCCTGCAGCTCGGCCAGCGCCGCCCCCTCCAGTGCCTCGGCGACCTCGAAGCGCGGCGAGCCCAGTTCCCGGCAGGTCCGCCGCAGCACCCGCGCGCGCGGGTCTTCGGCGCGGTAGATGCGGTGCCCGAAGCCCATCAGCCGCTCGCCGCGGTCCAGCGCGTCCCTGACCCACGCCTCGGCGTCGCCCGTCGCTTCCACCTCGTCGAGCATCTTCAAGACGCGCGACGGGGCCCCGCCGTGCAACGGCCCCGAGAGCGCGCCGACCGCGGCCGAGAGCGCCGCCGCGACGTCCGCCCCGGTCGAGGCCACCACGCGCGCCGTGAACGTCGAGGCGTTCATCCCGTGCTCCGCCGCCGACACCCAGTAGGCGTCGATCGCCTTGACGTGGTCCGGGTTGGCCTCGCCGCGCCAGCGGATCAGGAAACGCTCGGGGATCGTCCGACCCTGGTCCACCTCCGACTGCGGGACCGGCGGCTGGCCGGCCCCGCGCGCGGACTGCGCCACGAACGAAAGCGCCATCACCGACGCCCGCGCCAGGTTGTCGCGCGCCTGCTCGTCGGAGATGTCGATCAGCTGGCCGAAGCCCCACTCCGGCGCCAGCATCGCCAGCGCCGACTGCACGTCCACCCGCGGATCGCCCGAGCGGACCGTCAGCACGTGCGGTTCCGCCGGCGGCAGGCCCGGCTTCAGGCGCCCGTCGACGAGCAGGCCCCAGACCTGCTCGTAGGGGACGCTGCCGACCAGCTCCTCGATGTCCACGCCGCGATAGCGCAGCGCGCCCCCCGCTTTGTCGGGCTCGGCTATCTCGGTGGCGAAGGCGACGACTCCCTCCAGGCCCGACTGGACCTCCGGCTCTGTCTGCTGTGAAACCGCGCTCATGGCACTCGCTTTCGTACTGAGGAAGTTGTGGGCTCGCCGGCCCGGTTGCGCCCGGAGCCGCCGGCGAGGTCTGGCTGCCGCGTGGGCCGCGTCCATATGATGGCGGAGTTCATCCGCCGAGGAGGAGGCCACCGTGTCCGGCAGCGATCACCTGATGTTCCGCCCGGCCAGCGAGCTAGCCGCGATGGTGCGGGCAGGGGAGATATCCGCGACCGAGCTCGTCCAGAGCTCGCTTCGGCGCATCGAGGAGCTCAACCCGCGCCTGAACGCCTTCGTCGAGGTCGACGCCGAGCGCGCCCTCGCCGTCGCCGGCGAGATCGGACCCGGCGACCCGCGGCCGTTCGCCGGGGTCCCGATCGCGATCAAGAACAACCGTCCCGTCAATGGCCTGCGCCTCACCCTCGGCTGCCCGCTGATGGAGGACTTCCGCGCCGACTTCGACCACAACGTCACCCGGCGCCTGCGTGACGCCGGCTTCGTCATCGTCGGCTCCACCACCCTGCCCGAGTACGGCATCCTGCCGACCACCGAGGCCCGCCTCTTCGGGCCGACCCGCAACCCCTGGGACCTGGAGCGCTCCCCCGGCGGCTCCTCCGGCGGAGCCGCCGCGGCCGTCGCCGCCGGCATGGTGCCCGTCGCCCACGGCAACGACGGCGGCGGCTCCATCCGCATCCCCGCCGCCTGCTGCGGCCTCGTCGGGCTCAAGCCCCAGCGGGGCAGGATCTCGGCGGCACCCGAGCTCGGCGAGTCGCTGCTCGTCGTCGACGGCGTCCTCACGCGCACCGTCGCCGACACCGCCGCCATCCTCGACGTCCTCGCCGGCCCCGAGGTCGGCGACGCCAGCTGGGCGCCGCCGCCGGCCGAGCCCTTCGCCGCCGCCGCCCCGTTCCACGGGAGCCCGCCCACCCGATCGCCGGGCCGCCTGCGCATCGCCACGACGACGCTGCCGCCCCTGCCCGAGGCGACCGTCGACCCGCTCTGCGCCGGCGCCGTCGAGCAGGCCGCCGGCCTGCTGCGCGAGCTCGGCCACGACGTGCAGGAGGTCGACCCCCCGTGGCAGGTCGAGGGCCTCAGCGAGCTCTTCGGCGGCGTCTTCTGCGCCCACATCGCGCTCGAGATCGCCTTCTCCGGGATGGTCGCCGGACGCGGGGAGGGTGGGATCTCAGAGGCCGACATGGAGCCCATGAGCTGGGCCATATACTGCATGATCCGCAAGCTCGGCGCCATCGAGGAGCTCGGCGCCACCTACCGCCTGGAGGCCTTCACCCGCCAGCTCGTCCAGTTCCTCGCCCCCTACGACGTCCTGCTCACCCCGGCGCTCGCCGAGCGGCCGCTGCCGCTGGGCACGCTCGCCACCGACGCCCCGAACCCGCTGGACGCCTTCGTCCGCTCCGGCCTCTACACCCCGTTCACGCCCGTCTTCAACGCCAGCGGGCAGCCCGCCATCTCGCTGCCGCTCTTCCACGGCGAGGACGGCCTGCCGCTGGGCGTGCAGCTCGTCGGGCGCCCCGCCGAGGAGGCCACCCTGCTGGCGCTCGGCGCCCAGCTCGAGATCGCCCGGCCCTGGGCGCAGCGGCGCCCGGAGCTCAGCCGCTAGACGCGGGCGCGAGGATCGCGCTCATCGCCCGCGGCGTCACGCCCAGAGCGCGCGCGTCGGCCGTGCCGCGCTCGGAGAGCATCGGCGCCTCCATCAGCTCCGCCTCGTCCCACGTCGCGAAGGCGTGGGTGCCCGCCACGCTCTCCAGCAGGCGCAGCGCGCGCGACACCAGCGGCGTCGGGACGTGCACCAGCGGCCGGTTGCGGCCGCGGGAACGCAGCACCAGGCGCACGATGTCCGTGTGACTGAGCGTCTGCGGGCCGGCCAGCTCGAAGCGCTCGGACGCCCCGGCGGCGCCGTTCGCGCGGCCCGGCTCGGCGGTGCCCGTGGCACGACCGGGCTCCGCGGTCCCTGTGGCACAACCGGGCTCCGCGGTCCCCTCCGCGCGCTCCAGCGCAGCCATCACGCAGGCCGCCGCGTCCTCGGTCCAGATCGGCTGATAGAGAGCCTCGCCGCGTCCCGACACCGGCATCACCGGCAGCAGGGCCAGGCGCTCCAGCAGCGTCAGCCACGGGTCCCCCGGCGCGTAGACGATCGACGGCGCGAACACCGTCGTGCGCATCCCCGACTCCCGCACCGCCTGCTCCGCGAGCGCCTTAGCGCGGAAGAAGCGCGCCCGGTGATGGGTCGAGGCGTCCAGCGCCGAGAAGAACAGGAAGCGCCTGCAGCCCGCCCGTTCGGCGGCCCGCACCATCCGCCACGTCGCGATCCCGTTGAGCTCCTCGATCGAGCCCCGCGGCTGGTCGCGGATCGACGCCGCCAGGTGCACCACCGTGTCCACCCCGCGCATCGCGTTGCGAAACGACGGCGGGTCGGCGAGGTCGCCGAGCGCGATCTGCACCCTCACCCGGCGCGCCCCCAGGCGGCGCGGGTCGCGCACCAGGCAGCGCACCGGCGTTCCCGCCGCCAGCAGGCGCTCCAGGAGCGCCGAGCCCACCTGGCCCGTGGCGCCGGTCAAAAGCAGCATCGGCGGACAAGCTAGCGGAGACTTCGTAAAATGCCCCTCCGCCCTCCGCAAAACGACCGAAGGAAGCGAATGGCCTACGTGATAGCCGAGCCGTGCATCGGCACCAAGGACAACTCCTGCGTCGAGGTCTGCCCCGTGGACTGCATCCACCCGACGCCCGACGAGCCCGGCTACGACGCCGCCGAGATGCTCTACATCGACCCCGAGGAGTGCATCGACTGCGACGCCTGCGTGGAGGCCTGTCCCGTCGACGCCTGCTTCGCCGAGGACCAGCTGCCCGAGGAGTGGCAGAAGTACTCCCAGATCAACGCCGAGTACTTCGCCAACAGCCGCTGACTTAAGCCGGGGGACCCGGCTTCGCTCGCGTCGCCGCCGGCGCTAGAAATAGAAGCGGCTGACGACGAGCAGCTGGCTGAAGATGTCGTGCCCGAGGACGAGCACGATCAACAGGGTGCCCACGGCCGGGCCCCAGCGCCGGCCGGCGCCGCGGGCGGCCAGCGCGAACACCGCCGCGAAGAGGGCGGCGAACGGGAGCAGATAGCGGGGTTCGGAGTAGGAGCCCGCATACTTCGGGAGTTCCAGGTAGGAGTCCGCGCCGATCAGCGCCAGCAGCCCCACGGCGATCGCGGCGTACGCGGCCAGCTCGTCCAGGCGCGCCCGCAGCGCCCCTCTCGCGCGCACCGCCTCGCGCAGGCAGAGCGCCACGATCGGGAGCGCCAGAGCCGCCGCGAGCACGTATACCCATTCCGCGAAGTAGGTGTCCAGCCAGCCGTACGCCCCCACCAGCTTTTCGAACCACAGGCGAAGCGGCAGGAGGCCCGGGAAGTAGGCCGGCGTTCCCGGCAGCCGGAAGAGGTAGAGCTGGAAGACGTAGCCCAGCTCCTGCAGGGGGCTGCCGTGGTGGGCGGTCGTGCCCGAGACCCCGGCCGACAGAAGGCCGAACGCGGGATGCCCCGAGAGCACGTTGACGAGCGCGTACGCAGCCGGCGGCGCCAGGCCGATTCCCGCCGCCAACGCCGCCCACCGGTACCCCCGGCGGCCGGTCCCGCGCGCCGTCCGGCGCCCGATCAGCAGCAGCGCCAGCAGCACGCCGGGTGCCAGGCCGAGGAAGTTGAGCTTGCTCAGGAAGCCCGCGGCCGTCAGCGCGCCCAGCGCGATCGCCAGGCCCGGTGTGAGTCCTCGGCGGAATCCGCGCGCCAGACCGAAGAAAAGAGCCGCCGCCACCGCGCACAGCAGGGCGTCGGGATTGACGATGCCCGAGACGTACCCGAGCAGCGGCGCCAGCGCCGCGCACAGGCCGCCGACCGTCCACGCGAACGGCGCCGCCGGCAGCGCTTCGCGAAGGAACAGGAAGACGAACAGCGCCGTCACACCCGCCATGAGCGCGCTCAGCAGCCGCATCAGGGCGAGGCGGTCGAGCAGCGTCCCCCCCGAGCCCGCGAAGTAGGGGATCGTCTGCAGCGCGTAGTAGAGGGGCGGCTGCGGCGACGCCACGCCGGCGCCTTCGCCGACGCGAGAGAGCGCCAGCCCCATGTCGTGTTCCAGGCGGCGCTGCTGGGCCGCGCTCGAGATCGTGCCGATCGCGACGTTGAAGCGCACGGCCTGGTGGTCGAGGTCGGTGAGCACCACGTTCTCCTCCGGGGAATAGCTCGACGTGGACGTGCGCGGGAGCGCGCCGGTTTCGGCGAGAATCTGCGTGTAGGCGAAATGCGAGGGCTCGTCCGGCGCCTGAAATGGGGGAGTGAGGAACGACCAGCTGACCGCGCTCAGCGTCGCCACCGCCGCGCACGCGCAGGCCGCCGCCGGCACCCGCCGAGGGCGCGCACGCCGGCGGCGCGGGTCTGCGCCCCTGCGCCTGGCGGGCATCGCCTCCGCCGCCGCCTCGGCGAGATCGGATCGGGGCTGCCCCACCGCCTGCGCGCCGGCGATCGGAGGAGCCGGCTGCAGGCGTCCTCGGCGCGCCGGGCGAAGCTGCGTGAGCGCCGTCCACGCCGCGAGCAGCGTCGCCAGGACCATCGCGCTCAGCGGCACCAGGCCCGTCCAGCGCCCCGCCGGCGCCCGTCCCATGCCGAGCCGCTTGGCGACCGTGCCCGCCAGCGACCACCACGTCGCCGCTCCCGGACGCAGGTATTCGACGGTCATCTTGCTCGGCTCTTCCCCCGGTTGCGGATGCGGCGAGGCTCCCCCGTAGAAGGTCGTCTGCTGCGCCCCCCGTCCCACCCCGAAGCACAGTTCGGCGTCGTGGAGCGTGCGGGGCAGCGGCGCTATTCCCACGGCCGCGACTTTCCCGAGCCTGCCCCCTTCGGCCGCCCCGGCGGCGACCGTTCGAGCGCCCTCCCGGATCGCCACCGTGACACGCGGTTTGACGTTGCTCGTCACCCACATCCGCACCGCCGAGGTGCCGGCGGGGATCGTTTCGCCGCCCTGGCACGCACCGATCGGTCCCCGCGTCGCGCCGACCGCGCGCGTGGGCGCCACCGCGTTCGTGCCCGCCACCACCAGCGGCGTCCGCGACAGCGTCGCCGCGATCGCAAGGGCCAGCAGCGCCAGGCCGCCGGCCAGCGCGGGCATCACGCCCGGTGGGCGCCGGCGCGACGAGCGGCTCTCATCGGATTCTGGAATGAGGAATATGCTCGGCAGCCCCCGTCGCCGCGTCAAGCGCCCTCGCTCCGGGCGGGCGCCGGGCTCGCCCGCGACCCCGATCGAACCGGCGAAGTCCCTGCACCGCGGCGCTTTCTCGACGTCCCGGCCGGCGCGGGCAGGCGCCCCGGGAGGGAAACACCGCGCCCGTCCTGCCCCTGGCGCGGGGCGCTCGCGTCAGCCGCGGAGGCCCGGGCGACCGCTCAGGCCATCGGCAGCGACATGCCCGCCGGCCTGGGCGCCGCCGGCGCCGGGGCGCCGTTGCCGGCGCCGCTCCGGGCGACATCGAGCACCGGCAGCCGCAGCGGGGTGAGCGCGATCAGGCCGCGCGCGACGTGGCGGATCGCCTGCGCCGCGGGGTCGTCCGGGTCCTCGACGACCAGCGGCACGCCGCCGTCGGCGTGTTCGCGCAGCGGCATCGTGAGCGGCACCGTGCCCAGCAGCGGAACCTCGAGCTCGTCGGCGAGCTCGCGGCCGCCGCCCTCGCCGAAGATCGCGTAGCGCTCCCCCGTCGGAGTCGCGAAGACCGACATGTTCTCGATCACGCCCGCGATCGGCAGCGAGAGCTTCTCGGCCATCTGCGCCGCGCGGCGCGCCACCTTCTGCGCCGTCGGCTGGGGCGTCGTCACGATCGCGAACCGCGCCTGCGGCAGCAGCTGGGCCAGCGTCATCGAGACGTCCCCCGTGCCAGGCGGCAGATCGATCAGGAGATTGTCCAGCGCGCCCCATTCCACATCCTGCAGGAACTGCGTCAGGGCCTTGTGCAGCATCGGCCCCCGCCACACCACCGCCGCGTCCTCCTGCACGAAGAACCCGATCGACATCACCTTCACCCCGTGCGCCTGCAACGGCACGATCTTTTTCTGCGGGGAAACGGGCGGGCGGGTGGCGCCGAGGCCATACATCCGCGGGATCGAATAGCCCCAGACGTCGGCGTCCAGGACGCCCACCCGACGGCCCTCGGCGGCGAGCGCCGCGGCGAGGTTGGCCGTCAGCGTCGACTTGCCCACCCCGCCCTTGCCCGAGCCCACGCAGAGCACGCTCCCGACCTGCGCCAGAGCGCCGTCGGGCAGGCCTGTGCGGCCGAGCCTGCGCTGCAGCGCCGCTTTCTCGGCGGCGCTGAGGACGTCGAAGTAGACGTTGACGTGCTCCACGCCCTCCAGCGCCCCGACCGCTTGCGCCACCGCCTTCTGGAAGTGTCCGCGGATCGGGCAGCCGGCGGTCGTCAGCGACACCGTCACGTCGACCACCCCGCTGGCGCCGACCTCGATCGAGCGCACCATCTCCAGCTCGACGATCGAGCGCCGCAGCTCGGGATCGATCACGGCCTCCAGGGCCCGGGAGATCTGCTCGCGCGTCGCCACCAGGCCCATTCTGGCAGAAGCTCAGCGCTCGGCCGCCGGGCAGACGATGCGGTAGTCGCACAGCGCGCACACCGCCGGCGAGGGCGTAGGCTCGAAGTCCTGCGCCATGATCCCCTCGCCGACGCGCAGCACCGTCTCCCGCACCCGCTCCAGGCGCTCCGGCGCCTGCGGCACCGGCACCCGGCTGTCGTCGAGCAAATAGTGGTAGGCCTCGCGCGTCGGCTCCAGCTGCCACGCCTCGCGCGCCGCGATCGCGTACAGCGAGAGCTGCACGTCCTCGCCCAGCTCCCGCGCCGTCCTGGCATGGCCCGTCTTGTAGTCGATCAGCTCCCAGCCGCCGTCGGGCAGCTCGTCGACGCGGTCCACCCGGCCGCGGATGTGGTGCGGCCCGAGCGCGAACGCGAACGACCGCTCGAACCAGCGCGGCCGCGAGTCCTCCTGGCGCAGGCGCTCGTGGTAGCGCACCAGCGCCGCCCGCGCGAGCACGTGCAGGCGCCGCTCCTCCTCGCGCTCCTCGCCCAGTCCCGCCCGCCTCCAGGCGGCCTCCAGGAGCTCCATCATCACGCCCAGCGTGCGCTCCGGCGCCCCGTGGTAGCGCTCGAGCACCTGATGCACGACGATCCCGAAGCGCTGGCTCAGCGTCTGCTCGGTCGGGATGCGCAGCACCCGCCCGTACTTGTAGCGCAGCGGGCAGCCCCGATAGGTCTCCACGTCCGAGGCCGACAGCATCAGGCCCTCGCCGCGGCGCGGCAGGAACGCCGCCAGCGAGGGCTCCGCCGAGAGCGCCGGACGGGCGCGCCCGTCGCCGCAGACGCCCGTCAGGCGCTCGTCCAGCGGCGAGCTCTCGTAGATCTCGCGCTGCAGCGGCGTCGCCGCCGCCAGCAGCCGCGCGTTGAGGTCCGGCAGCGCCTCCCCGACGCCGAGCCCCTCGCGGCGCTCGAGCAGCGCCGCCAGCTTGATCAGCTCGAGATATCTCACGACGCCGTGCGAGACGTCGAGATCGGTGTCCAGGCGCAGCTCGCCGAGGCGGCCCGCGATCCGCGCCACGTCGGCCAGCACCTCCTCGCGCAGCAGCCCCAGCGTCTCCCGCAACGACTCGTCCTCCCGGCGCCGGGGCTCATCGGCGGCGTCGGCGACGGGCTCCTCCGCCGCCGGCGCGAACAGCTCGCGCCGGCGCAGGCCGAGCCGCTCGGCGAGCCGCACCACGAAGACCTCGACCGGCTCCCGGGCGAGCGCCTCCCGAGCCCAGCCGTGCAGCTCGCGGAAGCGCTCGATCCGCTCCCGCGCCTGCGGCGCCAGCTGCGAGGACTCGCACGCGACGTCCAGCGCCGCCACCACGTCGAGCTTGCGCCGCCGCGCGACCTGCACGATCTGGGCGAGGTCGACCTGGCGCAGCTCGACCGGCGGGCGACCCAGGGCGCGCACCGCCGCAGCCGCGTCGCCCGGTTCCGTCAGGAGCGCCAGCCAGGCCATCACGTCGCGCACCTCCGCCCGGCTCGCTCGCGGGAAGGGCGCCACCGCGTCGCCCCCCGCCGGCGGCATCAGCGGCCCGATGCCGCCCGCGGGGCGCTCGGCGGCGGGGGCTTCGAGTTGCGGGCGCACCATTCAAGGCTACTCTCAGAGTGTGCAGGCCATCGACTGGAGCACAGCCCAGCGCGTCGGCGAGCTGCTCGCCGGCTCGCCCGTCGTCGCCG
>DATKPO010000019.1:0-8728 GCA_035524055.1 Solirubrobacteraceae bacterium | reverse complement strand
CCTGGGTGCTGGTTGCCATGTAGATCAATCCTCCTTCGGATTCGCCTCGGCGGTCTCGGTCTCTGCCGGGGCCTCAGCCTGGTTGTCGTCTTCCGCCGGCTCCTGCGCCGGCTCAGCTTGGTTCTCGGGGTCCGTCGGCTGCGCCTCGACGGCCGGGGCCTCCTCGGCCGCGGGCTCCTCGGCCGCGGGCTCCTCGGCCCGCGACCCCTCCGCAGAGGGCTCGTCAACCTGTGGCTCCTCTGCGGCAGGGACCTCGGCGGCCGCGGGCGGCTCGCCGGCGGGGATCTCGCCGGACTCCTTCTTCTCGCGGACCTGCCCGAGGGCGACTGCGAGCCCGCCGAGCAGGGCGTTCAGGGTGCGCACGAGCCCGCTGACGGGCGAGGCGACGACCCCGACGAGCTGTCCGTAGAGGACCTCGCGCGAGGGCAGGCGGGAGATGGTGCGGATCTGCTCGGCGTCGAGCGTGGCGCCGTCCATGAGGCCGCCCTTGAAGGGTAGGAGCTGGGTGGTGCGGGCATAGTCGGCCAGCGCCTTGGCGGCGAGGGCGGCGTCGCCGCGGACGAAGGTGAGCGCGGTGGGGCCCTGGAGCAGGTCCTTGAGCTGCTCGGTGCCGGTCTGATCGGCGGCGCGTTCGGTGAGCGAGTTCTTGACGACGCGGAAGCTGGCGTCGGCGTCGCGCAGCTTGCCGCGCAGCTCGGCGACCTGGGGCACGGATATGCCGCGGTAGTCGACCGCGAAGACGGCCTGGGATTCCTCGATGTTGGCCGCGATCTCGGCGATCACGGCGGCCTTCTGGTCTCGGTTCATGTGGGGCTCCTATCCCGGGCTTCCGCGCTCGATCGGCGATCGTCGCACAGCCGGGGGTCTTCGGTTGCCGATGGGGGGCGCTCGATCTAGGCGGCCGCTGCCGCCGCGGGCGCCTCCTCAACGATGTCGCGGGTGCGGCCGGGGTCGACTTTGACGCCGGGGCCCATGGTGGATGCAAGCGTGATGGTGCGCAGGTAGCGGCCTTTGGCGGCGGAGGGCTTGGCGCGGATCAGCTCCTCGACGACGGCGGCGTAGTTCTCGAGCAGCTGGCGCTCGTCGAAGCTGGTCTTGCCGATCACGAGGTGGACGATGGCGGTGCGGTCGGTGCGGTACTCGACCTTGCCGGCCTTGGACTCCTGCACGGCCTTGGCGACGTCCATCGTGACGGTGCCGACTTTGGGGTTCGGCATCTTGCCGGCCGGCCCGAGGATGCGCCCGAGGCGCCCGACGACGGACATGAGGTCAGGGGTGGCGATGGCGACGTCGAAGTCGTCGAAGCCGCCCTCGATCTGTTTGGCGAGGTCCTCGCCGCCGACGACGTCGGCGCCGGCCTGTTCGGCCTCGGCGGCCTTGGCGCCCTGGGCGAAGACCGCGATCTTGACGTCTCGGCCGAGGCCGTTGGGCAGGGCGATGGTGCCGCGCAGCTGCTCGTCGGCGTGGCGGACGTTCAGGCCGGTGCGGACGTGGACCTCGACGGACTCGTCGAACTTGGCGCTGGAGAGGTCCTTGACGAGCGAGATCGCCTCGTGCGGGGCGTACTCGCGCTCGCGATCGACCCTGGCGCGCAGATCGGCGTGGCGCTTGGAGTGATGGGTCGGCATCAGGACTCCACCTCGACTCCCATCGAGCGGGCGGTGCCGGCGATGATGCGGGCGGCGTGCTCGACGTCGTGGGCGTTGAGGTCGGGGAGCTTGCGGGTGGCGATCTCCTCCAGCTGGGCGCGGGTGAGCTTGCCGACCTTGTTGCGGTGGGGCTCCCCGGAGCCCTTTTCCAGGCGCAGCATCTGGCGGATGAGGACCGCGGCGGGCGGGGTCTTGGTGACGAAGGTGAACGAGCGGTCCTCGTAGACGGTGATGACGACGGGGATGATCGTCCCGGTTTCGCTCTGCGTCTGGGCGTTGAAGGCCTTGCAGAACTCCATGATGTTGATGCCGTGCTGCCCCAGGGCGGGACCGACCGGCGGGGCGGGGCTCGCCTGCCCGGCGTTGGCCTGCAGCTTGATCGTTGTGAGGACCTTCTTTGCCATTTTGCTCGTTCTCGTCCTGCCGTTTGAGGGGATCTAGCTTAGTGGAGCGCTCGCCGACTGAGGTGGTCGAGGACCAAGCGAGACAAGGACGCACCGACCGAAGTGTGCTCTGCACACGAGGGAGGGAGGACGCCGTCTCGCGCCGGTCATCGGCCGCCTCAGAGCTTTTTTACTTGGTCGAAGCCCACCTCTACGGGGGTCTCGCGGCCGAAGATTGATACCAGGACCTTGAGCTTGGCGGCGTCGTCGTTGATCTCGGAGATCTCGCCGGAGAAGTCCGCGAGCGGCCCGGAGACGACCTTGACGGTCTCGCCGATGGCGAACTGGGCGCGCGTGCGCGGCGCCGTGGCGACCTCCTTGTGCAGCAGCCGGTCGACCTCGCCCTGGGTCAGCGGGACCGGCTCCTGGGAGGCGCCGACGAAGCCCGTGACGCCGGGGGTGCCCTTGACGACGCCCCAGGAGTCCTCGTTGAGCTCCATGTTGACGAGCACGTAGCCCGGCATGGTGCGCTTCTCGACGGTGACCTTCTGGTTGTCCTTCATCTCGGCGACGGACTCCGTGGGCACCACGACCTGGCGCACGGCGCGCTGCTGCCCGAGCGAGATCACGCGGTGCTCGAGGTTGTGCTTGACCTTGTTCTCGTGACCGGAGTAGGTGTTGACGACGTACCAGCGGAACATTCAGGCTCCTAGGGGGCCTCTGAGAGGAACAGGGTGGACAGAGTAGGACAGATGCCGCGTGTCTGACGTCCGAGGATCAAGCAGATCAAGGACGCAGCGAGCGAAATGTGCTCGGCACATGAGCGAGCGAGGACGCCGAGATACGCAGATCATCGGGCGTCAGAGGATGAAGTTGACGATTCGCTGAGCCACCCAGTCGGCCGCGCCGAGGTAGGCGCCGGCGACGATGACGAAGCCGATGACGACGGCGGTCGCCTGGGAGACCTGGCGGCGGTCGGGCCACTGGACGCGCTGAAGCTCGGCCCAGGAGGCGCGCAGGAAGGCGACGGCGCGGCGCGGCAGCGACTGGCGACGTTCGCGCGGGGCCGGCGCCGCGGCGCCTTCGCCGAAGGCCTCGGCGGCGGTGCCGTTGCCGTTGCCGCCACGGCGACCGGAGCCGCCGCCGCTCGCCGGAGCAAGCTCGGTCGAAGAGTCCTGCTTGCCGCCGTTGCGCTGCGACTCGACGGGCTCGGTTGGCGCCGGCGCCGCGACGGCCTCGGCCCGCGGCTCGGGAGCCGTTGCCTCGGTTGGCTCTGACTCGACCGGGACGCCGCCGGCGCCACGGATGAGGGCGGCGTCGAACTCGTCGACCTCGCCGGAGGCGTGCTCGAGCGCGCCGGGCAGATCGGCTCGGTGCAGCTCTGTCGGCGCCGCCGCGGGCACCCCCTGGCGCGTCCGGCGCTGCTGCTGGCGTTGCTTCGCACGTTTACGGTCACGGGCCACGGCTGCGCTCCCCGGCGCTAGCGGGTCTCCCGGTGGCTGGTGTGCCGGCGGCACCAGCGGCAGTACTTGCGCAGGCTGATGCGATCCGGGTTGTTGCGCTTGCTCTTGTTCGTCTGGTAGTTACGCCGTTTGCAGTCCTCGCAGGCGAGGGTGACGGCGATGCGTACGTCTCCGCGGGCCATCTGGCTCCACTTTCCGAGCTTCGTGTTTGGTCGTTGACCCGTCCAGGCGAAGAAAAACCCCGCCTGGCGCGAGGTCTCCGGAAGTTTAGCGCGCTTCGGCGGCCGAGGGGCGAATCGCCATCCGACGACACGAGGCGCGACCAAGCGCAAGCTGGAGGGCCGGAGCGTGGGCGACGCACTGGCGTGGCTGAACGATCAGGGAAATGTGTTTCTGGTGGAGCTCGACGAGGGCAAGCAGCTCGGAGCGCCCCTTGACATCCTTGCCACAAAGCCTAACAGGCGCTAGGATACGTGTCATGGATGTCAAGGAGACCGTGGAGACGCCGGCGGGGGAGACCGCGACGGCGGCGCTGGTGGCGGCCTTCGATCAGGCGGAGGCGCAGCTCCGGCAGGCCAGCACGGAGCTGGAGCGCGCGCGGGCGGCGGCGCTGGAGCAGACACGGTCCGAGGGCGCCGATCTCGGGGAGCTCACGGACGCGGCCAACGTGCCGCGGGAGGCCGTGGTCGCGTTCGTGCGGACGGCCGCGAAGCTGCTCGGCGGGCACCGGCTGAGCGTGCAGGCGGCGGAGCGGGCCGCGGTGCTCGCGACGGCGGCGCAGGCGTGGGAGGGCGAGCTGGGCCCCCTGCTGTCGAGCGCGCAGGTGCGGACGCTGCTTGGCGGCGTCTCGCGCCAGCGCGTGGACGAGCTGCTGCGCACGCGCCGCCTGATCGGCCTGCGCGACGACAGCGGACGGCGCCGATTCCCGGCCTTCCAGTTCCTCGACGGCCGTCCGCTGGAGTCGCTGGTGGACGCCTACTGGGCGGTCGCGAGCGCGGCTGTCAGCGAGTGGACGGCGGCGGCGTGGTGCGTGTCGCCCGACGAGGCGCTGGAGGGCAGCTCGCCGGCGCTGTGGGCGCGCACCGGACAAGACGCCGAGCGCCTGGCCCGGGTGGCGCTCCAGGACGCGACGCGCCTGTCGGCATGAGACCGCGTCGGTGAGGCGAGGGCACGGTGGAGCTGGAGGGCTTTCCGGTGCGCACGCTGCGCGGCGACAGGCTGCTCTACCGGATCCACCGCACGACGAACGGCCCGTGGTGGTTCTCGGGCGGCGGCGGCGGCCGCTTCGATCCGGTGGGGACGGAGCTGGGGACGTGCTATCTGGCGCTGCGCCCCGTGGGGGCGTGGATCGAGGTCTTCCGCAAGCAGATGACCCTCGCCGAGGCCGAGCCGCGCGAGCGGTCGCTGTGGACGGGGACGGCTGGACGCGACCTGCGCCTGGCTGACCTGCTCTCGAGACGGGCCCTGAGGTACGGCGTGACGGCGTCGGTGGGCGCCAACGAGCACTACGACGCCAGCCATGCGTTCGCCGCCGACGCGGCGCGGGCGGGCTTCGACGGCATTCGCCACCTGCTGCGCCACGATCCGGCGCAGCGCCTGGTGGGCATCGCGGTGTTCGCGAAGGCGGGCGCTCCCGACCCGGGATCGGCGTGGCCCGCCGGCAACGACCGTCCCATCGAGAGGGCGTTGATCGGCGAAGCGGAAAGCTCTTTCGGCTACCGGGTGCTGCCGACGCCCTGAGCCGCCGCGGCGCGCGCCGCCCGACGGCTGGTCGTCACTCGAACAGCGTGAGCGTCGCCAGCACTACGTACAGCGCGACCAGCGCCCACCCCTCGAACTCGGCCGCCTCGCCATCCCCGGTGACCTGCCACACGGAGAGCGCCGTCAGGGTGAGCGCGCCGATGTAGACCGGCTCCAGGGCGAACGTCAGGGTGGTGACGAGGGCAAACGAGATCAGCACGAGCAGCGGGAAGAGGAACGCCGCGATCTGGGCGACCGAGTTCTTGACGACCGAGATCGCGAGATCCGAGCGCCCCTTCCAGGCCAGCACGAGGCCGGCGGTGTTCTCCACGGCGTTGCCCGCGATGGCGACGATCACGAGGCCGGCGAACGCCTGGGAGAGGTTGAGGATCGAGATGGCCGGCGCCAGGGCATTGACGAACCAGTCCGAGACGAACGCCGAGGCGACGCCCGCCGTGAGCAACAGGACAAGGGTCGTGGCGAGCGAAAGCCGCGGCCCGGCCGCCGCCCCAGACCCAGCCTCCGTCCCAGACCCGACCGCCGCGCCGGACCCAGCCGCGCGCCCCGCGGTTTCGACGGCGCGAGGCCCGTCGTCGGAGCGCAGGTAGGGCACGACCCACGAGATGTAGACGACGAGCAGGCAGACGGCCCCGATCACGGAGATCGCCTTGACGTGGTGGCTGGCGGGATCGTGGGCGGCCAGCGACAGCCCGAGCAGGACGATGATGAAGACCGTCACCAGCAGCAGCGTCGCGGTATCGCTGGGCAGCCGTCGGGAGAAGCGCATCGTCCGGTCGGGGGCGCGGCGGGCGCCGACGACGATGACGAGCCCGAGGACGAGCAGGGCGTTGGCGAAGATCGACCCGACGATGGCGGTCTGGGCGACGACGAGCTCGCCCTTCTGCAGCGCGAAGATGACGACGAAGAGCTCGGGGAGGTTGCCGAGCGTGGACTGCAGCATCCCGGTGATGGCGGGCCCGAAGCGCTCCCCGAGCTGCTCGGTGGCGAAGGACACGACCCAGGCCAGGCCGGCGAGTGCGACGGTGGCGAGCGCGAAGCGCGGCACCGCGGCCCACCGCTGGTAGTTGGCGAGGCCGGCGAGCAGCGTGAGGAGCGCGATCAGCGCGAGCAGCGCGCGCTGGACTTGCGTCAGGCCGGCCATGGGCGCAGCGAGCATACCCCGGGTGTCACACGGCCGCGTGTCGCGCCAGCCAGAGCTCCATCAGGGGGTCGGTGAGGACCGGCCGGCCATCGGGCTCGATGATCTCGGCGCGCTCCGCAAGCGCCTCGAGCGCACTCATGACGCTGGCCTTCTTGATGCCGACCTGCGCGCGCACGGCGGACGTGTAGGGGCCGGCGGTCGTGGTCGCCAGCGCCAGCGCGACGCGGCGCTGGTTGGTGGGCCAGCCGCGCCAGGTCGCGGCGAGGTAGCCGGAGGCGTGTTCGAGCGCGGCCTCGCGTGCGGTGACCCAATGTCGCTCGTCGGCGAGCTCGCCGCGCGGCGTGGCCTCCCAGAGGAAGTGGGCGAGCATCATGGTCCGCTGGGGATGCCCCCGCGCGAGCGTCAGCAGCGCGGCCAGGGCGTCGCCGGCGTCGCGCCCGGTGCGCGCGAAGCGCTCGCGCACGTAATCGCCGGCCTCGACGAGTGGGAGGGGGACGAGGGTCCTGGGCACCGCCTGCTCGAGCAACGGCCGCCGGGGATCGGCGAACAGGCGCTCCATCATCGAGGGGGCGGAGCCGGCGAAGGCGTAGGAGGCGGCGTCGCGGTGGTGCTGGATCACGCTGCGCAACTGTCCGTCGGCGCCGTCCACGGCGAGGATGTCCTGGATCTCGTCGAAGACGATCAGGCTGCGCACGCCGGTTCGCTCGTGCAGTTCGCGGGGGAGATCGAGCAGCCGCAAAAGCACGACTTCGACGTTGGTGTTGGGGCTGCGCTGCAGCGTGGCGCCGAAGCCGGGGCCGCCGAGCGAGAGGCCGATGTTCCACGTGCTGAACATGCGCTCAACGCGATCGCGCATGGAACCGCGCAAGCGCCTGGCGTACGCCCGCTCGATGCGGGCGACGAGACCGCCGAGACTCAGGACGTCCTCCAGATCGACCAGCACTGTCGCCATGCCGGCAGCCTCGGCATCGTCGAGGACCTTCTGCAGCAGCGTCGTCTTGCCATAGCGGCGCGGACCGACGAGCCGAATCGAGTGACCACCCTGGGCGAGGGCGAGCAACTCGGCACCCTCTCGCTCGCGGTCGATCATCTCCTCCGCGTGCAGCGGGCCGGAGAAGTGGAACGGATTGAGGTCACCAGCCGAAAGTATGTCCTGCACATACCAAAAGTATCAAAAAAACTAGTCTACCTGGTATGTTCTTAATAGCCCAATTAGCGGGCGTGAGCAGCCGCTGGTGTTCATGAAGCTGCCGTCGTCGGGCGCCCCGCCGACCTGGGCGGCGGTGTTGACAAGGCCCGATGCCAACCCGGCGTCCTCGCGGGTGGCGCCCGACATGGCCAACGTCATCAACGACGGGAACGACCCGCCGATGCCGAGGCCGAGGAGCGCGATCAGCCCGAGTAGGGCGCGCTGCGCTTGCGTCAGGCCGGCCATGGGCGCAGCGAGCATACCCGGGGTGTCACACGGCCGCGTGTCGCGCCAGCCATGGCCCCATCAGGGGGTCGGTGAGGACGCTGGTCTACGCCGCTATGCGCTCGAGGTGTTCGGCACGCGCGTTGAAGCGCTGGCCATCGTCCTCGTCGCCTACGCGGACCACGAAGATCTCGCTGCCGTCGATACCTAGAGGACCGAGGTCCTCGACGATGACACCCTTCCAGTTGAAGGCCGGGAGCCTGGAGGTCACGTGATCGCCGACCTTCAGCGAGTCGGCATGGGATGCCCGATTGTGTGCCATGAGGTTGAACGTATCACCAGGGACGGGGAAGTCCAAGCGCGCGGCAGCGGTCGGCCGCGACCTTATCGAGCGATGTAGCGAGGATGTTGAGCGCGCTGCGCCAGCCGCGGCACGTGGCGAGACTGATCGTCGAGGGTTCCAAAGCACGCCTCTCGAGCTTGGCGTCGATGTCGTCATGCGCGATCGCGTTACGCCAGGCGATGAGCGCCCAGAGCTTCTTGCGGCGCTCGTCGTTGCCGCTGCGCTCCCTATCCACCTCAGCCCAGATGTCGAGCCCGAAGCGTCCGAAATCATCAGCGATCGAGTTTGGCTGCGCGTTGTGCCGTTCGAGCACGGTGTTGTTCGTCAGGCTCCTGTACAGGAGCACTGCGTAGTTGGCGTCGTGTGCCCCAAGCGCGATGGCGTCCGCAGTCTGCGCGTGTAGCGCGCGGGCAAACCCCTGGAAGCGCGCCGCGGTCGCGTCCCGTTTCCCGGGTGAATTCATCGAGGCGTAGCTCCGCTGGCTGTGGATCTTATGCGGCAATCACCTCCTCGGCGTCGTTGGTTGCGGGTGGCGCTGGGTCGTCGTGCAGCTGACGGCGTAGGCGCTCGATCT
>DATKPO010000018.1:0-6894 GCA_035524055.1 Solirubrobacteraceae bacterium | reverse complement strand
CGGGGACGACCTGATCGAACTGCCAGGTCGTGCTGCCCGCGTCCAGCACGACCGACTCGAAGGTCACTTCGGAGGTGTCGCCGGATACCCTGAACTGCTCCAGGCCCGTCGAGCCCGTGCCCTCCGTAACCGTCAGCGTCTGCCCCGAGGCCGGCACGAAGCTCACGCCGTCGACCGACACCGTCCCTGTCGAGGTGAATGTTGCCGTCACGCCGGAGGAGCCAGGTTCGAGCAGCGTCTCCTTGAGGCATTCGCCCGTGATCGCCAGGTCGGGGTTGCCGCCGATCGCCTGCTCGCAGGTGTTCAGCTGCGTTTTCGCCAGCGACGTGCATTTGCCCCCGGCGCAGGCCAGGCCGGCTGCGGACACCGACTTGCTGGTGCTGGCGACGGCCGTGAACAGGGGGCTGAGCACGCTGGAGGCCGGCGCCACGAACTTCAGCGGGTTGACGACGCCCAGGCGCCCGGGCGCGAGCACCAGGTGCGGGAGTTCGCCCGGGCCGCCGCCGCCGGAGCCCGAGCCTTCCGAGCCCGAGCCGCCGCCTTCGGAGCCTTTGTCTTCCGAGCCCGAGCCGCCGCCTTCGGAGCCTTTGCCTTCCGAGCCGCCGCCTTCGCATTTGCCCGCCGGAGCCGGGTAGTGGACGCTCCCCGCCCCGCCCCGCATCGCTTCGGCGTCTTCGGGTTCGCCTTCTTCGCGGACCTTGCGTTCGGCCTGCCCGTCCACGCCCCCGCCGGCGCTGAGGGCGCCGGTCCAGCCGCAGGCGGCGCCCGCGTAGAGGGCCACGCGCCCGCCGCCGCCCGCGCCGGCGCTCCCGTCCGGGGCGTTGCAGCCCGTCGTGCCCGGCAGCAGCGGCGCTTCTTCGGAGATGCACGCCTCGCCGCCGAGAGCCGTCAGCCTGCCCGAGCCGGCGATCGTGGTGGCGTGCACGAGCAGGCTCCCGCCGGCCCCGGCGCCGCCGCCGAAGGAGTAGGGGGCGGGCTCGGTTTCGGTGGGACCGTCGGTGGCCGCGCCGTCGGCGGAGAGGACGCCGTTCAGGTCGAGCGTCTGGGCTTCGACGTCCAGCACGCCGCCGCCGGGCGCCCCGTCGGCGTCGCCTTCCTCCCCCCCGCCGCCGCCGCCCGGCAGGGCCGGTTCGGCTTCGCTGTCGTAGGTCGAGCCGGAGACGGGACCGGGGTTCTCGTGCGCGCCCGTCTTGCCGCCGGCGCCGCCGTGCGAGCCGCCGTGCCCATCGTTGGAGGCGCTCTGCTCGGGCGCCGCTTCGGCTTTGCCTTCGGTCGCTTCGAAGCTCCCGCCCGCGTAGCCCCGGCCGGTCATCGTCACGCGACTGGAGGCGTCGACGCTGAGGGTTTCCGCCTTCACTTCGAGCTTCTGGGGGATCGGCGCGAGGGCCGAGGAGATGCCGCTCGTCAGCACCCCGCCGTGGGTCAGTTCGATGTCCGCGTAGTCGAGCTTTTCGCCGTAGGCGCGGGCCTGGCCGGTGATGACGAGCTTGCGGTGCGGCGCGCTCCAGGCATTTTCCAGCGGCGTGCCGTCGGGGGGCGGGTAGTCGCCGGGTGAGCGCCCGCCGTCGATCGTCAGGATGCCTTCGCCGTAGGCGCCGGTGCCTTCCTGGACTTCGCCGTTGGACTTGAACTTGACGGTGCGGGCGAAGACGGTGCCGGCGCCGCCGCTGCCGAGGAACTGTTCGTAGTCGGTTTCATCGAGGTAGTCGCGGTCGTAGCCGCCGTGCGCTTCGCTCGTGCCTTTCCATGACGGCGCTTCTTCGTAGATCGTGGCGATGCGCCCGCCGCCGCCGCTGCCGCCGCCGCCGTTGACGCACGATGTTCGTTCGGTGCGTTCGTCGCAGTGGCTGCCGCCGTCGGCGTCGATGGTGCCCGAGCCGGCGAGCTTCTTGGCGGTCAGGTAGACCGAGCCGCCCGCACCGCCGCCGCCGTGGTCGCCGTTGGAGGTGGCGTCTTCCAGGCCCGTGCCGAAGCCCGACACGTCGATCCTGCCTTCGAGGTCGACTTCGGCCTTGGGCGATTCGATCGTGACGACGCCGCCGCCGGAGAGGCCGAGCGCGCTGCCGGCCTCTCCGCCGCCGCCGTCGCCGGGCAGGACCGGCTTGAAGGGGCTGTCGGAGATCGGCGAGCGGCCCTCCATCGTGTACCACTCCTCGTAGCCCTCGGTGCCCAGCGCGGTGGCGGTGTAGCCGCCGAGGCCGCCGTGGCTGCCGCCGAAGCCGTCGCTCTCCCCCGTCGGGTCTTCGCCGCTTTCGAATTCGCCGCCCGCGCCGCCCAGGCCTACGCCGCTGATCGTGCTGTTGGAGGCCAACGCGAAGGACTTGGTCGCCTTGACGGTCGTGTGGCGCGCGGCGACGACGAAGGGCAGCGCGATCTGGCTGTGCAGCAGCGATTCGGGCGCTTTGGCCGCCAGCGCCGCCGGCAGCCCTTTGATCGAGCCGAGCAGGGCCGCCCCGTCGATGGCCCCGACGGAGATCTGTTCGCCGGACAGTTCCAGGCTCTTGAGCGCGTCCAAGAAGCCGCCCGCCATCGCGATCTGAGGCGCCTTGAGGTTGACGTTGTAGCCGACGATCGCTCCGCCGACCTGAACGATCGAGGTCTTGCTGGAGATCGTGGCTTCCCCGCTGAGGCCGGGGATCGCCATCAGCGCCCCTCCGCCCAGGATCACCAGCGGCTTTCCGCCCACTTCGAGGTTGCCCGCCACATAGGAGGGCACGCACACGAACACGGCCTGGCTCTGGATGGCGTTGAAGACCGGGCACAGCGCTTCCTGCTCACCCTGGCTGTCGCTTTCCCCTTCGCCTTCGCCGAGGTCGCCCACGTTGGCGTGGCCTGTCACGGTCGGGCATTCCGAGGAGGGGCATTTTTCGGTTTTGAAGTATGGGGAGCAGGCGAAGTTGAGCCCGTCTGTGCCTTCTTCGCAGCCTTCGTCGAGCTGTTCCTCGATCGATTCGAAGTGTTCGAGCGCGTTGGAGACGCCCGAGCCGGGCTGGCTGGCCACGGTCTCGGCGGCGAACACGACCAGTTGCTGCTCGAAGGAGCCGAGCGTCTTCTGGAGCTGCGCTTCCACCGGCGCTTCGGCTTCTTTGAGCTGTTTGGCGGTGCGTTTGCCTTCTTCCTCTAGTTCCTTGACTTCTTCGTATGTTTCGACCAGTTCATCGAAATTGAGGGGAGCCGTGAACCTGTAGCCGACGTGCATCGACTTGCTCTGCCCGAACACGCTGAGGGTCGCCGAACCGAGTTCGAAGGACGTCTCCGCGACGCCTTCTTCGCCGCTCCAGGAGCCTTCGACTTCCGCTTCGGGGTCCAGCGAGCCCGAGCAGCTCGACAGCGTCGCCGATAGCGTGCGGCCCGAGGTGTCGGCTTCGAGCTTGGAGTGGCAGCCGATGACCGTGCCTTCGTGTTCGAAGGTGGAGGCGGCCGCGGCCGAAGCGCCCGCCAGCAGGCCGACGAGGCACAGCAGCAGGGCCGCCGACCATCCGCGCACCCGCCCGACCGTGCTCGCGGCGAGCCGGCGCGGCCCTGCCGGAGGTCGATCGGGGTGGATCCCCCCTGCTTGCGAATGGTCGTTCATGCGTCACTCAGGACCGTGGCGGCGTAGAGTTTCAGGGACGTTTCAGAAGCGTTTCAAGGACCCGACGGAGGGACACTTGCTGGACAGGGCGGCGTCGATTCGGATGTGCGGGCGGTTCCAGGCCACGTTCGCGGCCGGAGGCGGCGAGCTGCCCGGCCCCCAGGCCAGGCTGCTGTTCGCCTACCTGGCGCTCAGCCCGACCGGCGCGGCGCCCCGCGACGAGCTGATCGAGGCGATCTGGCCGCACGGCGTCCCGGAGAACCCCCGCGCCGCGCTGCGGACGCTGCTCTCGCGGGTGCGCTCGGCGCTGCCGCCGGGGACGTTGCAGGGCGGCTCGGAGCTGCGCCTGGCCCTGCCCGAGGACCGCTTCGTGGACGTCGAGGAGGCGCGCAGGGCGGGCAGGCGTTTGTCCGAGGCGGCCGTGGCGGGACGCTGGCAGGAGGCCGCCCGCCTGGCCGAGCGAGTCGCCGAGCTGACCCGGGGGGAGCTGATGGCGGGCCTGGACGCGCCCTGGCTGCGAAGCCAGCGCGAGGCGCTCGGCGAACTGCGCCTGAGCGCAGTGGAGACCCTCGCCAGGGCGGCGCTGCAGCCGGGCGGCGAGGGCGCGGCGCGGGCGCTGCCGCTGCTGCGCGAACTGGTGGCGGGCGAGCCCTACCGGGAATCGGCCCACGTCCTGCTGATGGAGGCGCTGGCGGCCGAGGGCAACGTGGCCCACGCCCTGATCGCCTACGACAGCCTGCGCCAGCGCCTGCTGGAGGACCTCGGCACGATGCCGGGCCGGGCGGCGCGGGCGCTGCACCAGCGCCTGCTGCGGGTCTCCGAGGGCGGCGTGGGACCGCTGCCGCCGGCGCTGCCCCAGGCGCTCGAGCAGGGCGCCAGCCGGCCCTTCGTGGGGCGCGGCGAGGCGCTGGAGTTCGTCGCGGGGCGCCTGACCGGCGACGAGGCCGTCGAGGGCGGGCTGGTCTTCGTCGCGGGCGAGCCGGGCGTCGGCAAGACGAGCCTCGCCGCCCGCTTCGCGCGGCGCAGCGGCGAGGGCGGGACGGTCGTCCTCTACGGCGCCTGCAACGAGGAGTCGCTGCTGCCTTTCGAGCCGTTCGTCGCGGCCCTGCGCCCCTACGTCCTGGATTCGCCCTTGGAGGCGCTGCGCCGTCAGGTCTCAGAGCACGCGCCCGAGCTACTCGTGCGCGTGCTGCCAGAGCTGGCCGAGCGCCTGCCTCACATCCCGCCGGCACCGCCCGGCCAGGAGACCGAGCGCTACAGGCTGTTCGAGGCGGTCGGCGGACTGCTGACGCTGCTGGGCGGCGAGCGCCCCGCCCTGCTGGTGCTGGACGACCTGCACTGGGCCGACAGCTCCACCGTCCAGCTCCTCGCCCACCTCGCGCGGCGGGCGCGCCTTGCGATCCTCGGCACGTACCGGCCCGGCGAGCTGACCGACGGGCACCCGCTGCTCGAGCTGCAGGGAGAGCTGGGAGCGCAGCGGCGCCTGCACCGCCTGGAGCTGGACGGGTTGGGCGAGGAGGAGGTCTCCCAGCTCGTGCAGGCGCTCTCCGGCAGCCGCCCCGACCGGAAGCTGGCCAGAGCGCTGCGCCGCAAGACGGCCGGCAACCCGTTCTTCTTGGGCGAGCTGCTCTCCCAGCTCCCACAGACGGCCCCTGGCGCGGCGAGTGCGGAGGAGGTCGGCGAGCTGTCGCGGATGGGCGTACCGGAGGGCGTCAAGGAGGTGATCGCGCGGCGGCTGTCGCGACTCGGCGAGGGGCTGCGGGTCGTCCTTCCGATCGCCGCCGTGGCGGGCCCCGAGTTCCGCCCGGGGCTGGTCGAGCCGCTCTGCCCGCTGGGCGAGGAGGAGTTCCTGTCGGCCCTGGAGGAGGGCATGCGGGCGGGGCTGCTGGTGGAGGTCCGCGATGGCGACGGTCTCGCCTTCTCACACGTGCTGATCCGCGAGGCGCTGTACGAGAGCCTCAGTCACGCCCGCCGCCGGCGCCTGCACGCCCGGCTGGCGGGGCAGCTCGAGCGCCTGGAGGGCCTCGACGGGTACGCCCGGGCCAGTGGCGTGGCCCACCACCATCTGGCCGCAGGCGAAGCGGGCGACCCGGCCGCCGCTGCGCGCTTCGCCGGTACGGCCGGGCGCCTGGCCGAATCGGCCCTGGCCCACGAGAGCGCCGCCAGGCACTACGAGCGCGCCCTGCAGGCCCTGAGCCGCTGCGCCGCCGGCCCGCGCGAGCGCTGGGAGGTCGCGATGGCGCTCGGGGCAGCCTGCATCAAGGCCGGCGAGAACGAGCGCGGGCGCCGCGTCTTCGCCGATGCCGCCGGCCTGGCTCGCCGGTTGGGCGATCCGGAGTGCCTGGCGCTGGCCGCGCTCGGCTACGGCTCCGGCCACGGCAGCGGCGTGGGCGTGGAGTGGGGCGTGCCCGACCGGCCGCTGGTCGAGCTGCTGGAGGAGGCCTTGGCGCTGCTGCCCGATCAGGACGGTCCCCTGCGGGCGCGGGTGCTGGCGCGGCTGGCCGTCGCCCTCTACTTCGTCGAGGACGTGGGGCGCCGCGACGCGCTGGGCGAGCAGGCCAACGCGATGGCCAGGAGGATCGGCGACATGGCCACGCTGGCCGTCACGCTCAGCTCGGGGCGGGGCGTGCTGTGGGGGACCGACGACCTGCGGCGGCGGTTGGCCGCGACCGGCGAGATCCGCCGCCTGGCCGAGGAACTGGGCGACCCCGAGCTGCGCCTGCAGGGCCATTTCTGGGCGATCGTCGACTACGCCGAGAGCGGCGACGTCGCTGCCGTGGACTCCGAGCTGGTGCGTTTCGCCGCGCTGGCCGACGCGATCCGTCAGCCCGTCTACCTGTGGTACGCGGAGCTATTCGGGGCCATGCGCAGGCTGCTCGACTGGGACCTCGCCGGCCGTCGCGCCCACATCCACGCGGCCGTGGAGATCGGCATGCGCATGAACGACCCCAACATCGTGCAGGGAGCGGGCGTACAGTTGCTCTACCTGCGCCGCGAGCAGGGCCGTATCGAGGAGATGGAGCACTCGATCGGCGAACTCGCCAGGCAGTACGACACCGTCCGCGGCTGGTGGGGGCTGCTGGGCTTCCTCTATGTCGAAATGGGCCGGCACGGCCAGGCCCGCGAGGCGCTGGCCCGCCTGCCCGCCGACGTCGGGGCGATGCCCCGCGACGCCAACTGGCTGCCCAGCATGGCCTACCTGTCCGAGGCGTGCGCGCTGCTGGGGGAGCGTGCTCTCGCAGCCCGGCTCTACGAGCTGCTCACCCCATATGCAGACCGCAACGTCATCGTCGGCCCCGCCGTGGTCTGCCTGGGGTCGC
>DATKPO010000017.1:0-10269 GCA_035524055.1 Solirubrobacteraceae bacterium | reverse complement strand
AGCCACAGCCGACGGCGGTGGCCGCGCCGACGGAGACGTCCGCGCCGACGGAGACGGCCGCCCACCCTGGACCGGACTCCGCGCCGGCGCCCTCTCCAACGCACCGCCGGCGCCCGGCGATCCTCGCCGTCGACGACGAGCCGGCGGTCCTGGCGGCGATCGCCCGCGACCTGCGGCGGGGCTTCGGCGAGCGCTTCCGGGTGCTGCGGTCGGGCGGGGGCGAGGAGGCGCTGGCGATGCTGCAGGAGTTGCGGGCGCGGGGGGACGCGGTGGCGCTGCTGATCGCCGACCAGCGGATGCCGGGGATGCCGGGCACGCAGTACCTGAAGCAGGCCCGCGAGCTGGTGCCCGACGCCAAGCGGGTGCTGCTGACGGCCTACGCGGACACGGAGGCGGCGATCGCGGCGATCAACGAGGTGGCGCTGGACTATTACCTGCTCAAGCCGTGGGACCCGCCGGAGGAGCAGCTGTACCCGGTGCTGGAGGATCTGCTGACGACGTGGGAGGCGGGGGCGGCGCTGGAAGCGGGCGGGGTGCGCCTGATCGGCCACCGCTTCTCCAAGGAGTCCCACGACCTGCGCGACTTCCTGGTGCGCAATCGGGTGCCGGCGCGCTGGCTCGACGTGGAGCGCGACTCCGAGGCCCAGGAGCTGCTGAAGGTGGCCGGCGTGCAGGAGGGGCGACTGCCGGTGGCGCTGCTGGAGGACGGCGCGGTGCTGGAGCGCCCGACGATCATGGAGCTGGCGGAGCGCCTCGGGGTGGCGGGGGTGCCGGCGGCGGACCACTACGACCTGGTCGTCGTCGGCGGCGGCCCGGCTGGCCTGGCGGCGGCGGTGTACGGGGCGTCGGAGGGCCTGAAGACGGTGATGGTGGAGCGGGAGGCGCCCGGCGGGCAGGCGGGGCAGTCGAGCCGGATCGAGAACTATCTGGGCTTCCCGGCGGGCCTCAGCGGCTCGGACCTGGCGCGCCGGGCGACGGACCAGGCGCGGCGGCTGGGGGCGGAGCTGCTGACGGTGCAGGAGGCGGTGGGGCTGCGGGCGGAGGGCGCGGCGCGGCTGGTGGAGCTGAGCGGCGGGGGGGCGCTGAGCGCGAGCTGCGTGATCGTCGCCTCTGGGGTCTCCTACCGCCAGCTCGCCACCCCGGGCTTCCCCGAGCTGACCGGCGCCGGCATCTACTACGGGGCGGCCATGACGGAGGCGCGGGCCTGCGCCGACCAGAATGTGGTCGTGATCGGCGGAGCCAACTCGGCGGGCCAGGCGGCGGTCTACTTCAGCGGGTACGCGGCCCAGGTGACGATGCTCGTGCGTGGACCGGCGCTGGAGAGGTCGATGTCGCACTACCTGATCGAGCAGATCGCGGCGCGGCCGAACGTCGAGGTGCGCACCAGCACGGAGGCGGTATCGGCTGAGGGGGAGGGGGGGCGCCTGCGGCGCCTGGGGGTTGTTGGGCCGGACGGACCGACGACGCTGGCGGCGGATGCCTGTTTCGTGTTCATCGGGGCGGCCCCCCGGACGGACTGGCTCGACGGCGTCATCGCTCGCGACGCCCGGGGCTTCATCCTGGCGGGCCGAGACGCCCAGGCGGACGGCTGGCCGCTGGCGCGCGAGCCCTACATCCTGGAGACGACGCTGCCGGGGGTGTTCGTGGCGGGCGACGTGCGGGCGCGGTCGATCAAGCGGGTGGCGTCGGCGGTCGGCGAGGGCTCGATGGCGGTGTCGCTGATCCACGAGTACCTGGCGGAGGCATGAGCGGCGCATCCCCATCCGGCGGCGCCGGCGACGGGAGGGATGCCGCGGGGTCCGTGGAGAGCGCCGGAGCCGCCCCCGCGGACGGCGCGCCCCTGACCCTCGCCGAGCTGCGCTCGATCGACCTCTTCGAGGGCCTGGACGAGGCGGAGCTGGAGCGGCTGGCGGCGGTCGCAAGCGTACGCACCGTCGCCGCCGGGGAGACGATCGCCGACGACGGCGGCGAGCCCACCGCGATGCAGCTCCTGCTGGACGGGGAGGCGCGGGTGCTGATGATCGAGGGCGGGCGCGCCGAACCCGTCGGCCGCCAGCACGCGCCGACCTGGATGGGCGCGATCTCGGTGCTCACGGCGCGGCCGCGCGCGGTGCGGATGCAGGCCGAGACGCGCTGCCGCGTCGCCGACGTCCCCGCCGCCGACTTTCGTGCGCTGGCCCAGGCGCGGCCGGAGGTCAGCACGCGCGTGATGCGCAGCGTCGGCCCCGTCGCGAGCCGGATGGCCTCGATCGAACAGAACCGGGAGCGGCTGGCGTCGCTGGGGACGATGGCGGCGGGACTGGCGCACGAGCTGAACAACCCGGCGGCGGCCGCGCGGCGGGCGGCGTCGCAGCTGGTCGAGGCGTTGGAGGCGATCGACAGCGCGCTGCGGACGTTCGTGGCGGCGGGGGTCGAGCGGACCGAGGCCGAGCAGCTGGTGGCGCTGCAACAGGAGGCCGCGGCGGGGGCGGCGGATGCGGAGGCGCTCGACGCGCTGGCGGCGGCGGACGCCGAGGAGGAGCTGCTGGAGCGCCTGGAAGAGCTCGACGTGCCGGAGCCGTGGCGGCTGACGGAGCCGCTGGCGGCGGCGGGGGTGGACGAGGGCTGGCTCGAGCGGGTGGCGCAGGCGGCGGGTCCGGCGACGGGCGCCGCGCTGCGCTGGGTGGCGGCGAGCGTGACGGCGGGACGGCTGTCGGCGGAGCTGTGCTCCTCGACGGAGCGGATGACGGCGCTCGTGGGGGCGGTGAAGTCCTACGCCTACATGGACCGGGGCGATCTCGTCGAGGTGGATCTGCACGAGGGCATCGAGACGACGCTGACGCTGCTGGGCCACAAGCTCAAGCACACCGAGATCGCGGTGCGCCGCGACTACGACCGGACGCTGCCGAAGCTGACGGTGCACGGCTCGGAGCTGAACCAGGTGTGGACGAACCTGCTGGACAACGCGATCGACGCGCTGGGCGAGCGGGGGACGCTGGCGATCGCGACAAGCCGCGACGGCGACTGCGCGGTCGTGGAGATCGCCGACGACGGACCCGGGATCCCGGCGGAGCTGGCGGCGCGGATCTTCGACCCGTTCTTCACGACCAAGGACGTCGGCGCCGGCACGGGCCTGGGCCTGGCGACGGCGCGGCGGATCGTCGTCGACCGCCACGACGGCTCGTTGACGCTGGACAGCGAGCCGGGGCGTACAGTGTTTCGGGTGCGACTGCCTCTGACTCAGAATCGCGGCCGGGACGACCGTGGGCGGAGCGACCGTGAGCGGTCTACGGCCGCCGGCGACGGCACGCTCGGCGACGACGGGCTCTGCGAGAACGAAATCGGCGAGGGGAGCCCAACGTGAACGGCTGCTCCCACCTCGACAGCGTCAAGGTCACCGAGCTGCCGGAGGCGGTGGACGGCTGCGAGGACTGCCTGGCGATGGGAGGAAAGTGGCTGCACCTGCGGATCTGCCTGGAGTGCGGCCACGTCGCCTGCTGCGACGACTCCCCCAACCGGCACGCGACGGCTCACGCCCACGCCAGCGGGCACCCGATCATCCGCTCGCTGGAGCCGGGTGAGATCTGGTCGTGGTGCTATGTCGACGAGCTCCTGCTGCGCATACCCGAGGTGACGGGGCGGACGCGAATTCCTCCCTCGCCGCTGGGCGGGTGAGAGACGCGCCCTACCCGGCAGGCGTGGCACTCCCGTAGACGAAGAACTCCGAGGTCTTGGCGACGTCCACCCGCCAGCCGAGCGCGGCGATGCGGGGCTGCAGCTCGGCGGGCTGAAACCAGTGCTTGACGATGCGGAACTCGCGCCCGTCGGCAAGGCGGCGCAGCATGGTCTGCTCGCCGGGCGCCGGGATGTGGTCGGCGGCGGAGGCGCGCTGGGAGGGGGCGCTGTCGATGAAGAAGACGCGGCCGCCGGGGGCGAGCGAGCGAGCGACTTTCTCCCAGAAGGCGGCGAACAGCTCGGCGGGGACATGGGAGAGCCAGAAGCCAAAGAAGCAGACGTCGTGGGCGCGCGATGGCTCCCAGGCGAAGAGATCGGCCTCGACGTACTCGACGTATCCCTCCCGGACGCGCTCGCGGGCAAGCTCGATCGCCTCGGGTGAGGAGTCGATGGCGGTGACCCGGTCGGCGTGCGCGACCAGCCTCTGGGTCCAGAGCCCGGTGCCGCAGGCCAGCTCGACGACGTCGCCGGCGGGCGCGAATCGGTCGAGCGCCGCCTCGACGACGGCGGCGTCGGCGAACCAGCGCGCGTTGGCCTCGGTCCCACGGTCGTAGCGTCCGCGGCGAAACCACCAGTCGTCGTACTCGGCGGCGCGGGCGCGGTAGTAGCGAATCTGCTCTTGGATCTCGTCCATGGCCAGACCAAATTATAATCACAATCTGAGTTCTGACTGCAATCTCATTCTTTGCGACCCGCTCTCGTGCTTTGCGACCTACTCTCTAAAGTTCCAGGCGATGCCCGACGACCAAGCACCGACCCTGGCGCAGGGCACCGCGACGACCCGCCTGGATCTCGAGACCGACGAGCGCTTTCTCCCCCTACGCCGCCAGCTGGGGGTGAGCTCGTTCGGTATCAACCAGATCGCGATGGCGCCGGGCCAGCGCGGCCGGATCCACCGCCACGAGCGCCAGGAGGAGGTCTACCTGGTCCTGGAGGGCACCCTGACACTCGTGATCGAGGGCGAGGAGAGCGATCTCGGCGAGGACGAGCTGATCCGGGTGGCGCCGGGCCTGCGTAGGCAGCTGGTCAACCGCGGCCCGGGACGCCTGGTGCTGCTGGCGTTTGGGGGCGAGGGCGAGCACCGGGGCCGCGACGGCGAGGCATTCGTCTCCTGGGATGCAGCGAGCGGGGCCTCCCCGCAGGAGACCCCGCCGCCCGCGGATCTCGACCCGGCGGAGCTGCGCACCTCGGCGCAGACGCCCCCATCGGATGCGATGACCGGGCAGGGGGGCGCGACAACCCTCTCCAGCACGGCACCCGCCGTCGGCGCGACGGCCAGCGCCGAGGCTGACGCGTCGACCCTGAGCGCCGAGGCCGCGGCGGCCGGCGACGAGGCGGTCGCCTGTTACCTGAGGGCGTCGTCGGCGAACGACATCGATGCCCTGCTGACGACGCTGGCCCCCGGCGCCGAGCTGGTCTCTCCCATCTCGGGGCGGATGGTGTTCCGCGGCGAGCGCGACCTGCGTGCCCTGGCGAGCGCCGTCTACGGCAGTCTGCGGGGGCTGAGCTGGGGGCCGCCGATCGGGCGTGGCCGCGTGCGCCTGGCCATCGGCGAGGGGCGTGTCGCCGGCGCGCGGATCGCCGACGCCATGGTCTTCGAGCTCGACGAGCAGGGACGGATCGCCCGGGTGCGCCCCCACCTGCGCCCGTGGCTTGGGCTGACCGTCTTCGCACTCGCGATAGGGCCGCGCATGGCGCGCCATCCGGGGGTCGTCCTGCGAGCCCTGCGCGCGCCCTGAGGTGAGCTTCGCCAGCGCTTGCCCAGCCTCGGGCTCAGCTCTCCCCGGACTCCGTGAGCAGCGCGAGGTCTTCGAGATCGACGGGGCGGGCACTGGCGCGCTTCATGCTGATCAGATCGTCGCGTCCGGCCACGGCGATTGGCTTGTCGCCGAGCCGGATCTCCAGCGCGCGGCCCCGGAGATCGTCATAGGACGCGGCCCCGGGTGCGTCGTGCAGGACGTCGATGGCACCGTGCGGGGTGGCGAACTGCCACATCGTCGCGCGGGGGAGCATGGCGGCGTCGATCGCCAACCTCTCGGCGCCGGCATTCAGGACGCGAGCCTGCAGAGCGTTGAGGGCGTCGGCCAGCCGCGCGAGGTTGATCGGGTCTGGCCGCGGAAGGACGTCGATGTCGATCGTGGTGCGCATGTGACCGTGGGTCTGTACCGCGAGTCCGCCGACGATCACGTAGTCGACTCCGTGCGCATTGAGCGCATCGAGAATGCGCTCCGGGTCGAAGGCCTGTTCAGGCTCGCTCACGTCTTGCCTCGCTGCCGGCGCGGCGCATGGCGTCGGCGAGGCGATTGGCCGCCAGCGCGAGCTTGAAGCGTTCGCTTGGGGTGCGCTCGCGTAGGGCGGCGAGATGGAGGGGGTCCCAGCGGCCCGGCAGACGCCGCGCCCCGAGCTCGGGCTCGAGCCCCATGGCGAGCAGCAGGGCGCAGATGGTGTCCCACGTCGGCGTGGTCTTGCCGCTCTCGATCCGGCTGACCGCGGCCTGTGTGGTGCCGGCGCGCAGGGCGAGTCCCCGTTGGCTCAAGCCGAGCCGACGCCGATGCCCCTCGATGAGCTCTCCAATCTGCTTGATATAGAAAACTATATCGCGCTAGGGCTCAGTGGCTGTCGAGCACGCGGTCGATCAGCCCGTACTCGAGCGCCTGCTCGGCGGTGAAGAAGCGGTCGCGCTCCATGTCGCGGCGGACCTCCTCCTCGGATCGCCCGGTGCATTCGGCGTAGATCTCGTCGATCCGTTTGCGGACGTTGAGGATCTCGCGGGCGTGGATCTCGATGTCGGTGGACTGCCCTTCGAAGCCCGCCGAGGGCTGGTGGATGAGGATGCGGCTGTTGGGCAGCGCCGCCCGCTTGCCCTTGGTGCCGCCGGCGAGCAGCAGCGAGCCCATCGACATCGCGACGCCGACGCACATCGTCTGGATGTCGGGCTTGACGAAGCGCATGGTGTCGTAGATGGCCAGGCCAGAGTAGATCGAGCCGCCGGGCGAGTTGAGGTAGATCGAGATGTCCTTCTCGGGGTCCTCGGCCTCGAGGTGCAGGAGCTGGGCGACCACGAGGTTCGCCACCTGGTCGTCGATGGGGGTACCGAGGAAGATGATGCGCTCGTTGAGCAGACGCGAGTAGATGTCGAATTCGCGCTCCCCGCGCGCGGTGCGCTCGACGACCATGGGAACAAGTGGCATGACCTCACCCTACCCGCTGACGTCGCCGGCGGCATCGCCGGCCGCGCCGGTCGCTTCGTGCTCGTGGTCGGTGACGCCGCCGGCGGCATCGGCCGCTCCATTTTCCCCGCCTGCGCCGCTGCCATCGCTCTCACCGTCGGTGGACCCCGCTTCGCCGGCCGCCAGCCAGCCGAGCAGCGCGGCCCGGGCGAAGCGCCACTCGCCGCCGAGGTCGCGGCCGGGCAGCTCGCCGGCACGGGCGAGCCCGAGCACGACCTCCGGTGAAACCTGGAGCAGTTCGGCGGCGTCCTCGGCGGTCAGCACCTCGGATGCCGCGGCGGGACGAAATGCGTGGCGGCCGACTGTCAGCTCACCCTGATCCAACGTCTCGACGGTCACCCGCCGGCCTCCCCCGGTCTCAACCAGCCCTGCGGCCCCTGCCCGCGCTCCGGCCCCCGCCAGCCCCCCGGCCCCCGCCCGCGCTCCGGCCAGCGCCCGCAGAGACGCCGGCGAGTCGGGATCGACGTAGCGCTCGACCAGCCCGGAGACGAGGCTCTGCTTGGGAACCTGCAGCTCGAACGCCGCCCGGTCGAGTCGGCGGGCGTGCTCGGTCGGGATTCGCACGAACAGTGCCGCCGTGGCCTCCGCGCCACGGCCGCCGGAGCCGCCGGCGCCGCTCATTCGGGCCCGCCCGCCGGAGCCACGCCCGCGGAGCCACGCCCGGCGATGGGTTGGTGGGGGTTTGGCTGGGAGGACATGGTTTCGTCTGCACCTCGCTTCTGCCGGTTCGGCGGGACCATCAGCCGCGTTGCTTTGGCCACGGTTGCTTGCTATCTGGATATCAAGATAGCAAGCTTCGCCCTCGGATGGGGACCGCATGGATCTTCTTTTCGTACACCGTGCCTCAACCTAACCTTGGTTAGGTACCGTCGGGCCACCTCGCCAACCACCTGACGGCGACCCTCCCAACCACCTAACCACCGTTAGGTAAGCCCGGGGTGTCTACAAATTGATAGTCCGCATCCCCTGCTCGTCGTAGCGGGCCCCGGCGGCGACCGGCACGGCCGCCGCGATTCGCTCGGCCTCCTCCGCAGTCAGGACGACGTCGGCGGCGGCGAGGTTCTCCTCGAGATAGGCGCGCCGCTTGGTGCCCGGGATGGGCACGATGTCCGACCCCCTCCCCAACACCCAGGCCAGCGCGAGCTGACCCGGCGTGACGTCCTTCTCCCGCGCCAGCTCGCGGACCCGGGCGGCGAGCTCCTGGTTGCGCTGCAGGTTCTCACCCGTGAAGCGCGGCCCGTGGCGGCGGAAGTCGCCCTCTTCGAGCTCCTCGCCGGAGCTGAAGCGCCCGGCGAGGAAGCCCCGCCCGAGCGGCGAGTAGGCGACGAGCGCGATGCCGAGCTCCCGCAGGGTCGGCAGGACCTCGTCCTCGACGTCGCGGGTCCACAGGGAGTACTCGGTCTGGACGGCGGCGATGGGGTGCACGGCGTGGGCGCGGCGGATCGTCTCGGCGCTGGCCTCGGAGAGCCCGAGGTGGCGGACCTTGCCGGCGCGGACGAGCTCGGCCATGGCGCCGACGGTCTCCTCGATCGGCGTCCTGGGATCGACGCGGTGCTGGTAGTAGAGGTCGATGTGCTCGACGCCGAGGCGCCGCAGGGAGCCCTCGCAGGCCTCGCGGACGTAGGCCGGGCTGCCGTCGATGCGGCGGACGGGGGCGCCGCCGGCATCGGTGCCGACCCACTTGATCCCGAACTTCGTCGCCAGGAAGACCTGCTCGCGCCGGCCCTCGATGGCACGGCCGACGAGTTCCTCGTTGGTGTGCGGCCCGTACATGTCGGAGGTGTCCAGCAGGTCGCAGCCGAGCTCCAGGGCCCGCTGGATGGTGGCGATCGCCTCGCCCTCGTCGGTGGCGCCGTAGAAGGCGGACATGCCCATGCAGCCGAGGCCGATCTCGGCGACCTGGGGGCCGCCGGAGCCGAGTGTGCGCTTGTTCATGTCGATCCGATCCCTTCGTCGTGGCTTGCCAGATCCGGTCGCTGCGGTTGCGGACATAATGCCCATAGGTGTTCCCCCTGAACCTCCCCAACGTGCTGACGGTGCTGCGGATCATGCTCGTGCCTGTCCTGGTGGCGGCGCTGCTGGGAAACACGCCGGCCGGTGACGTCCTTGCCGCTGTCGTCTTCGCGCTGGCCTCGCTGACGGACTTCGTCGACGGCTATCTCGCGCGGTCGCGGGAATCGGTGACGACGTTCGGCAAGCTCATGGACCCCCTGGCGGACAAGCTGCTGATCGTGGCCGCCCTGCTGTCGCTGGTCTCGCTGCACCGCCTGGCGGCGTGGGTTGCGATGGTGATCATCGCCCGCGAGCTGACCGTCACGGTGCTGCGTCTCGGGGCAAGCCAGGCCGGGGTGGTGATCCCGGCGAACAACTTCGGCAAGCTCAAGACATGCCTGCAGATCGCGGCGATCCTGGCGGTGATCGCGGTCCACGGCAACCCGCCGTGGGTGTCAGCGCTGCTCTACCTGACGGTGCTCGTCACGGTGCTCTCGGGCCTGGACTTCATCTTCGGCCTGCGCCGGCGGATGGCGCAGCGGACGCACGGCGCCACGCCACGCCAGTCAGGCCCCTGAGCCGGCGCCGTCGAGCCACTGCTCGAGCGTGGTGTGCCGCGCGGCGGGCACCCCCGACTGAACCTCGTCGCGCAGCTCGCGCAGCAGTCCGTGACGCTCGGCGAGGACGTTGTGCCGGTGGATCGTCTCCAGGTTCTCCTGGCGAGCCGAGACGAAGCTTCCCCCGTCGAGCTCGGGGAAGGCGCGGACGACGCCGGCGAGCATCTCGCGCACGCAGTCCTCGACGAAGCGGGGGCGGCGGTGGGCCTTCTCGACGACCGAGGCCTCGTCGCTGCGCTTCATGAGCTCGTAGATCTCCGAGGACATGGCTCCCTCGACGATGCCGAGCAGGGTCTTGCCGTCGATCTCCGCCTCGCCGCCGGGTGGGCAGCCGATGTGCAGGGTGCCGAGGCCGCGCTGGTTGTGGGTCGCGACGGGCACGACGGCGAGGATGCGCTCGATCTGCTCCGCCGAGAAGCCCTCCTCCTCGGCGAGGCGCCCCCGCGCTCGTCCGGCGATGAGCTCCTGGGCGCAGGGGCAGGCCGTCATGCCGGTGGCGGAGACGCCGACGAGATGCCGGGTGGCGCTCTCGGTTGCCACGGCGCGGCCGTAGAGCGTGTAGATCTCCTGGGTCTGGATGCCCGACACGGGTGCGGGCTTGTGCTCCGGGTAGCGCGCCGCGATCGCGACCTCGGCGCGAGCGGCCGCCTGGCGCTCGCGGACCAGCTCGGCGATGTGCTGGGCGAGCGTCTCGGCGCGGAACGGCGACTCGCTCA